>DAOUQJ010000011.1 GCA_030625685.1 Oscillospiraceae bacterium | reverse complement strand
CAAAAGTGAGACAGGCTCTCTCAGTAGCAAAGCAGGGTTCAAAGGACTTTGTAAGAAAGGGGTCATTCTGCTTGTAGTTTGGATTGCTGTGCTCTTAGATCAAGCAACAGGAGCGCAGTACATAAGAACAGCGGTAGTGCTTTTCTTTGTTGGCAATGAGGGGATATCTTTTTTTGAGAATTTAGGTTTGATGGGTGTGAAGTATCCAAGCATCATGAAAAATGCCCTTGAAGCATTGCAAAAAGATGATAAATAAACAATAAAAGTCAGAGGCTAAATTTACTGAAATATTTAATTATAAAATAAAATTTCACCAAATAAAAGACTAGTTATTAATTTACAAAAGAGTAAGATTATTGATATGACATTAAGGTCGAATTAGAAAGAAAAACGGAGGAAAATGAAAGATGAAAAAACTAAGAAAAATGACATCAATATTCTGTGCAGTGGGAATACTACTGATGATGACTGCACCAACAGTATCTGCGACTGTGGATTCGCGTTGGGTTGAAAAAGCACCTATACCTTCAGCAAGAATCTTATTTGATTGTGCAAATGAAAGCGGGAAAATATATGTTACAGGTGGGTGGATGGACGGTTCAGATGTAAATATTCTCAGTATTTATAACACAGCAGATAATAGCTGGACTACTGGAGAAAATATGCCTACAGAAAGAGAAAATCATGTAAGTGAGGCACTAGATGGAAAAATTTATGTTATAGGAGGCTGCAATAAACAAACGTTAGATATTTATAATATAGCAACTGATACTTGGACGACAGGTGCTCCAATGCCACAGGCTAGAGCTGCGGCTTCAAGTGTGGTACTAGATGGAAAAATTTATGTTATTGGCGGTGTTTGTGGTGGACAGACATTAGGTACAATGGATATATACAACCCAGCAAATGATACATGGGCAACTGGGATATCTATTCCTTCAACAATAGCTTGGCATGAAAGTGAAGTTATTAATGGAAAAATATATGTTATCGGGGGTCGACAAAATGGGACCGAGTCAAATCAAGTTCAGATTTTTGATCCGGAGACTAACTCATGGACGACAGGTGCACCAATGCCTGAGAGCAGAATGGTAGCTGATTCTGTTTGCATTGATAATAACATCTACATAATAGGTGGTCAGTATATAGACGGTAATGAAATTATTATTAGGGAGTCTGTGTATATCTATGATTCTCTTGCCGATAGCTGGAGTGTAGGCACACCATTGACACAGCCTCGCTATTCAATGGGTGCTTCTGTGATTAATAGTATTATTTATACAGTTGGAGGTCAAGAAGGCGCTGGGGTTACAAACGTTGTAGAGACGCTAGATCTTAATCCAGTAGAGCATAAGCTGTCCGTTATGCTCAACGCTGGGGAAACGTCACAGCTATCAGTGTCTAATAACCTTTTAACTAATTCATCAATGACATGGATCAGCAGTGATGAAGCGGTAGCTACTGTTAACGCTAATGGTAATGTAACAGCAGTAGGAGAAGGGTCATGTGAAATCACTGCAAAAAATTCAAATAACACATGGAGTGAATCTTTCCCTGTAAAGGTTTTTGCGCCAAATCGCTTAGCATTGCATCTTAATGTAGGAGAAACTAAAAGACTGTACTTAACAGAAAACCCAGCAGACACCACTTGGACCTCACTCAATACGGCAGTTGTAACAGTAGATGCTACAGGAAAAGTTGAAGCAGTTTCAGAAGGGTTGTCTATTGTGGAAGCAACAGTGGATGGTGAGACATATCAAATCTATGTTAGAGTAAAAGGGTAGTTATAGAGTGAAAATTATATTAGATAACCATGCTTTGTATTTACAAAAAAAATCCGCATAACATCAAATTACCTCCACCTTAATATATATGGTGGAGGTTTTTCTTTACAGTCAGAAGCTCGAATGGTATTCTCTTTCCTTTTTCTTTCCTTCATGCCTACTATTTTTCAGCGTTGTAACTAAAGCGCTTCCGCGCTACTGATACTAACCTCGTTTCGTATGTTGATTTAGATTTTAGTCAAATAAAAAATGACTTATCATATTGATATTGCCAAGACCTATATCCTTTTTCTTTTAGAGCAGTTTTTAGTATCTTCCAATCGTTCATATTTTCAATAATTCTTGGTCGCATGATGGGTGAGTCCTTTCGTGTGAAAAGTCGTGTGAAATAACGGGTGCATTTCGGGTGCAAATTAGCATATATTTCGGTATATTTTATATGTAGAGCGTTACACATAAAAAGTAATGTAAAACGCTTGAAACCGTTGATATATAAGGAAAAAAGCTTGCAACCGTTGTGATTGCAAGCTTCTTGTTTTGGTGGAGGCGAGGGGAGTTGAACCCCTGTCCGAAAATATTTTCCTGTAAACCTCTCCGGGTGCAGACGTTAATTTACATTCCCTTACGATATCGCATAAACGTCATGCTATACCGCTTAGTAGCTTCATTATTCATGCTGTGAGCAAAGCTTATCACAGTCACGTGCACCACTCATTTCACGCCTAAACTCAGCTCGTGGTCCTTCTGAGCTAGACGACCGCTTTAAGCAGCGGCGAGAACTACGTTGTCGTTGTTCTTTAATTTTTAAGTTGCCCATTTTTAGGATGCTGGGCGCATCCACCCGCTATTCACAGTTCCACATCCCCGTCGAAACCAGTACGCCCCCATAGATAGACCGCCGTGTGACGGTCTCTATGAGTGCTATATACTATGATTATTATAACATAGTTGGTGTAGGATAATCAACGTCAAAAGTTTCCACAGTAACAGTTTTGATTTTTTGGTCCTCAAGTGGACGGTCTTGAGAGTTGCGTTTGGAAGAAACGATTTGATCTGCAACTTCCATGCCTTCTAGTACTTTTCCAAAACTTGCATATTGTCCATCTAAATGCGGTGACTTTTCAACCATAATGAAAAACTGGCTACCAGCTGAGTCAGGATCCATTGCACGTGCCATAGATAAAACACCACGATCATGTACTAAATCATTTTGAAAGCCATTCATGGTAAATTCACCTGGAATATGATAACCAGGACCGCCAATTCCGATTCCTTGTGGACAACCGCCTTGAATCATAAATCCAGGAATTACACGATGGAAAATTAGATTGTCATAATATCCTTGTTTGATAAGGGAGATGAAGTTATTGACAGTATTGGGTGCTACTTCTGGATAAAGTTCAGCGATGATCTTACCACCGGATTCCATTTCAATAGTAACGATTGGATTTTTACTGGACATAAATAATACTCCTTTATGGTTTAATTTCTTTAGTTTAGTATTGTTGTTTAATTGCTCGTTCCATTTCTCGTTTGGCATCTTTCTTTGCTTCACTTGCTCGTTTGTCGTGCAGTTTTTTACCTTTGCATAACCCAATTTCAACTTTTACATGAGGGCCTTTAAAATATAGTCGTAAAGGGATCAATGTAAAACTATCTTGCTGTACATTAGCGTGTAAGCGCAAAATCTCTTTTTTATGCATTAAGAGTTTACGTATTCTTCGAGGGTCTTTATTAAAAATATTACCTTTTTCGTATGGACTAATATGCATACCTACGACGAATATTTGTCCATCCTTAATAGAACAAAACGAGTCTTTTAGATTGACACCACCTGAACGGATGGATTTTACTTCAGTTCCGACAAGTTCTATGCCAGCTTCGAAGCGATCTTCAACAAAATAATCGTGAAATGCTTTGCTGTTCTTTGCTATGTTTTTCGTTTGTACAGCCACGAGGAACAAACTCCTTCACTGTAAAATTATTGTCCAGAATCATTATAACATATACTTGAAGAGCAATACAACCACCATTAATCGTAAAATATCTTCTTATAATAGTTTGAGTTAAGAAATATAACCAACAAATC
This sequence comes from Oscillospiraceae bacterium, assembly GCA_030625685.1. Taxonomy (GTDB): domain Bacteria; phylum Bacillota; class Clostridia; order Oscillospirales; family Oscillospiraceae; genus Evtepia. Next base: position 108,006 of record DAOUQJ010000011.1, on the reverse strand, counting down.
AAGGGAAAATAGACAATAAATTTGATATAACATAGAATATATTTGCTTTGTCTAACTTTTGAGCAAAAGGTCATATTCTGTGTTGCGATTCAGAATGATTTGTGCTAGAATATACCTCAATGTAAAAACAAATGCCCATGTACAATGGACACCTTGAGGGCGGTGTATTTTGAATGTCAAAGTCAATATACTATTATATAGTTGAAGCCTCAGCGTTACCTGAGATTTTTCATAAAGTAGTTGAAGCAAAACGATTATTGGATATTGGAGAGGCAAAAACTGTGAATCAGGCAGTGAAGCTAATGGGAATTAGTCGAAGTGCATATTATAAATATAAAGACGTTGTTCGTCCGTTTCAAGATATGTTACATGGTCGTATTATTACTTTTCAAATGATAATAAAAGATGAACCTGGTATTTTATCAGCCGTGCTGAATTCAATTGCAGATTGTGGAGGAAATGTGTTAACCATCAACCAAGGCATCCCTCTCAGTGGCTCAGCAGTTGTGAGCATCAGTTTGGAAACATCAAATATGCAAGTTTCTATTCATGAATTGTTAGAAGGTATTTCACTGCAAAAAGGTGTGCTTAAAAGTGAATTTTTGGCAGGATGATATTTTTGGCTAGTTTTATTTGAAATGATTTTGTGAGAGGAAGAGTGGAGTATGGTTAATGTTGCGGTGTTAGGTTATGGAGTTGTGGGTTCAGGTGCTGTTGAGCTCCTTACTGGAACTGGAGAAGGTCAAACCAAAAAAGCAGATGATTTAGTTGAACTAAAGTATATCCTGGATATCAGAGATTTTTCTGAAAGTCCATTTGCGAGCTGTTTTGTTAAAGATTTTTCTGTGATTGAAAATGATCCTGAAATTGATATAGTCGTCGAAGCAATTGGGGGCGCAGGTGTTGCTTTGGAATTTACTGAGAGAGCACTGAAAGCTGGTAAGAGCGTTGTGACTTCAAATAAAGAAGTGGTTGCGAAACATGGCTCAAGATTGCTTCAAATGGCGAAAGAGAACAATGCAATATATTTGTTTGAAGCTAGCGTCGGAGGCGGCATTCCAGTTTTAAGACCACTTAGTGAATGCATGGCAGCAAATGAGATTTTAGAGATTTGTGGAATTTTAAATGGTACGACAAACTATATTTTCTCAAGAATGATTGATGCTGGATTGAGCTTTGAAGATGCATTAAAAGAAGCTCAAGAAAAAGGTTTTGCAGAACAAGATCCAACAGCTGACGTTGAAGGTTTTGATGCTTGTAGAAAAATTTGTATTTTGGCATCCATTGCTTTTGGGTTTCATGTATTACCAGAACAGGTAAAAACAACTGGAATTAGTAATGTGACTTTGGAAGATGTAGCATATGCTGAAGCAACTGCTCATAAAATCAAACTGCTTGGCAGAGCGATACATAATCAAGATGGCACAATTTGCGCTTACGTTGAACCTCATTTTGTGAAGAACGAAAATCCATTGTCTTCAGTAGAAGGTGTATTTAATGCCGTTACAATCAAAGGCACTGCTACAGGAGATGTTATGTTTTATGGGCAAGGAGCTGGGAAATTGCCAACGGCGAGTGCAGTAGTAGCTGATGTGATTGCGATTGCACGTCAAATGGAGCGTAGTGCGTATCGCTTGTGGAGCGAACCTAGATTGGAAGGTACTGTTTCAGTAGATACGCTGTCCAATGTTTGGTATGTTCGATTGCTAGAGGATACGCTGGATAATGCAGAGAAAATTGAAACAGCTAATGAAAATTTTGCAGAGAATGCATATTTCACTTTACCTATGACAAGGCCTGAGGTAGATGCGCAATTGGAAGGTAAAAAGGTATTATCTATAATACGTGTTTTAGATTAGTTAAATAGTTTAGTTAATTCATATGAAAACAGGGGGCTTTCATTAGATATGGCGTTGATTGTACAAAAATTTGGAGGTAGTTCCGTTGCCAATGCAGATCGGATTCGAAATGTTGCACGGATTATTACAGAAACGCGTGAGGCAGGAAATAGTGTGGTTGCTATTTTGTCAGCACAAGGAGATACTACGGATGACTTGATTTCCAAAGCGCTAGAAATCAATCCAAAAGCATCCAAACGTGAAATGGATATGCTTTTGTCAACAGGCGAGCAAATATCATGCTCACTTTGTGCAATGGCGATTGAGAAAATGGGATATCCTGTGATTTCCTTAACAGGTTGGCAGGCAGGTATTCACACTAATCGTGCGTATAGTGACGCGCGAATTAAGAAAATTGATACGGAACGCATTCAAACTGAAATTGATCGAAATAATTCAATTGTGATCGTAACAGGGTTTCAAGGAATCAATAAATATGATGATGTAACTACTTTGGGTAGAGGAGGATCAGATACATCTGCTGTGGCTATGGCGGCAGCGCTTAAGGCTGATTTATGTCAAATCTATACTGATGTAGAAGGTGTTTATACAGCTGATCCCCGCTTAGTAGAAAATGCTAAAAAACTGGATGAGATTACATATGACGAAATGTTAGAACTTGCAAGTCTTGGTGCACAAGTTCTGCATAATCGTTCAGTTGAAATGGCAAAAAAGTATCAAGTGAAATTAGAGGTTCTTTCTAGCTTTGCGAATAAGCCTGGAACACAAGTTAAGGAGGTAGTCAAACCAATGGAAAAGACACATGTAGTAGGAGTTGCAAAAGACAAAAATGTAGGGCGTATTGCTCTTGTGGAGTTAGAAGACCGTCCTGGTATAGCATATAAGGTTTTTTCTCTATTATCTAAAGCAAATATTAATGTAGATATTATTTTGCAATCCATTGGAAGAGATAATACGAAAGATATTAGTTTTACAGTGAAACGAGATGATGCAGAAAAAGCGAAAGAAATTTTGGAAGAGCATAAGAGTGTCATTGGATTTAAACGCATTGATTTGTCGTTTAATTTGGCCAAAATTTCCATTGTTGGTGCAGGTATGATTGACAATCCAGGCGTCGCATCACAAATGTTCCAAGCTCTATATGAGGCAGATATCAATATCAGAATGATTTCTACGAGCGAGATTAAAGTCTCAGTTTTGCTTGATGAATCAGAGGCAGAACGTGCAGTACAAGTAATTCATCAGAGCTTTTTTGATGAATAAATTGAAGATATTGACAAGTAATGGTGTTTTTTGAAACGCTTAAGCACTTATTGTGAGAATGCGACAAATTTCTTTAGATTATGACCTTTATAATTGTTTAATATTATATGGGGTGTGATAAGAGAATTGACTTGTATTTTTTCATAGGTTTTGATATAATACCACTTGCTATGAGATGAAACCAAAGCAGAGATGCTTTTGTTTCTGACAAATGTGGAATTTAACTAAATTTCGCATTTAAAAAAAGGATAAAACGGTTTTTCTGGCATTCTTTTCGGAGAGTTGACATGAGCCGAGATATCAAAATTATACTACTCAATAATAGGGGGAAATCAGAAATGAACATGCTTGTTTGTATCAAACAAGTGCCGGACACGACAGAGATCAAAATCAATCCTGAAACAAACACCCTGATTCGTGACGGCGTTCCAAGCATCGTCAATCCATTTGACGCTTACGCACTAGAATGTGCAGCTCGTGTTAAGGACAAAAATCCTGACAGCAAAATTGTAGTTATCTCCATGGGTCCTGAACAAGCTAAAGTAGCTTTGAAAGAATGCCTATCTGTAGGTGGCGACAAAGCATTCTTGGTAACTGACCGTAAATTCGGCGGTTCTGACACATTGGCTACAAGCTATATTTTGTCTCAAGCTATTGCAAAACTAGAAGAGACTGAAGGCAAATTTGACCTAATCTTCTGTGGTAAACAAGCTATCGACGGCGATACTGCTCAAGTTGGTCCTGAAATTGCTGAACAAAAAGATTATCCTCAAGTTACTTATGCTTTCGAAGTATTTGCTGAAGAAGAAGGCAAAGTAAAAGTTAAAAAAGAAGTAGAAGACGGCTTTGAAATGCTTGAACTTCCTACTCCTGCTGTTATCACAGTAACAAAACCTGATTATGAACCACGTTATGCAACTATTAAAACTAAAATGGCTGCTAACAAAGCGAAAATTGACAACTTGACATCTGAAGACTTTGAAGTTGACGCAACTCAAGCTGGTCTAAAAGGTTCTCCAACAAAAGTTAAGAAAACATTTACACCTCCTGTTAAATCCGGTGGTATTGTTATCAAAGAAGAAACTAACGAAGATTCTGCTAAAAAGCTATATGAAATGCTAGCAGACAAAAATATTATTTAAGGAAGGGAGGAGTATTACAATGGGATTTCCACTAGAAGCAAAAACTAAAGATTTATGGGTGTTCATCGAAACTCAAAACGGTAAAGACGGTGCAGCAAGAAACGTTGGACTAGAATTGCTAAACCCAGGCCGTCGTCTAGCTGACGGACAAGGTGGTAAACTAGTTGCTGTTGTTATTGGCGACGGCTGTGACGAAGCTGTAAAAGAATCTGTTGCTTATGGCGCTGACAAAGTTATCGTTCTGGACGCTCCAGTTTATAATCATTACACAACTGAAGCTTACACAGCAGCTTTTGTACACCTAATTGAAAAAGATTGCCCAACAAGTATTCTAATGGGCGCAAGTAACCTTGGCCGTGACCTAGGTCCTCGTGTTGCAGCTCGTGTAAGAACTGGTCTAACTGCTGACTGTACTGCTCTTGACCTAGATGACAGTGGCAACGTTGCTTGGACTCGTCCAGCATTCGGTGGTAACCTAATGGCTACTATCCTTTGCCCTGATCACCGTCCACAAATCGGCACATGCCGTCCTGGCGTTTTCAAAAAGACTGAAGCTGACGAAAGCCGCACAGCTGAAATCGTGAAAGACGACTATGCATTCCCAGCAGAAGATGTTAGAGTTAAACTTCTTGAAGTTATTACTGATGAAGCTGCTGAAAAAGTTGACCTTGAAGGTGCTGAAATTATCGTATCCGGTGGTCGTGGTGTAGGCGGTCCTGAAGGATTCGAACCTGTTCGTGCTCTTGCAAATGCATTGGGCGGCGTAACTGGTGCATCTCGTGCTTCTGTTGACGCTGGTTGGATTCCACATGCTCACCAAGTTGGACAAACTGGTAAAACAGTTGGACCAAAACTATATGTTGCTTGTGGTATTTCTGGCGCAATCCAACATTTGGCTGGTATGAGTGGTTCTGATACAATTGTTTGTGTTAACAAAGATGCTGATGCTCCAATCTTCAATGTAGCTGACTTCGGTGTTGTTGGCAACTTGTTTGAAGTATTGCCTGTACTAACTGAACTAGTTAATAAAAACAAAGGCTAATAAAGTTGTAGATATAAGGTAGTTTACCTTAAAGATATATCTTTTACTTGTTATTAATTTATTGTGTAGCAGTACACCCATTTTGGGTGTACTGCAAACACGTGAAAGGAAGTTTGTTATGGATTATAAATTTAACAGTATGGAGCAAGATATCATTGACATGCTTGAAGACTTTTGCGTCAATGAAGTAAAACCTCTTGCAGCAGAATTGGACGAACAAGAACGTTTCCCTGTTGAAACTCTTGAAAAATTGTCCGAAATGGGCATGATGGGCATGTACATCCCTGAAGAATATGGCGGTGCTGGCCTTTCTTACAACTCATACACAGCTGCAAACGAGATTTTCAACAAATACTGTGCAAGCACAGGTTGTATGTTTGAAGTTCATGGTTCCTTGGTAACATGGCCTCTACTTACATACGGTTCTGAAGAACAAAAACAAAAATACCTACCAAAAATGGCTAGCGGTGAAATGCTAGGTGCGTTTGGTCTAACAGAAGCTGGCGCTGGTTCTGATGCTGCTGGTACAAAAACTGTTGCTGAAGACAAAGGCGATCACTACTTGCTAAATGGTACTAAAGTATTTATCACAAACGGCTACTATGCAGGTCTATACCTTGTATTTGCTATGACTGATAAAGACAAAGGTACTAAAGGCATTTCTGCTTTCCTAGTTGAAAAAGGTTGGGAAGGCTTCAGCTTCGGCACAAAAGAAAAGAAAATGGGTATCCATGGTACATCAACTTACGAACTAGTTTTCGAAGACGTTAAAGTGCCAAAAGAAAACCTACTTGGTAAACTAGGCGAAGGCTTTAAAATTGCTATGTCTACTCTTGACGGTGGCCGTATCAGTATCGCAGCTCAAGGTGTAGGTATCGCTCAAGGTGCTTTGAACGAACTAATGCCTGTTATCAAAGCTCGTAAACAATTCGGTCGTTCAATTTCTTCTTTCCAAAACACACAATTCAAATGTGCTGAAATGCAAACTGAAATTGATGCAGCTCGTTTGTTAGTATACCGTGCATCTCAAATGCACCAAGATCACGAACACTGTGTAAAAGAAGCTTCTATGGCTAAATACTATGCTACAAAAACTGCTAACGAAGTAACACGTATGTGTCTACAACTTGCAGGTGGTATTGGTTATACTCGCGAATATCCATTCGAACGTTTCATGCGTGATGCTAAAATCACTGAAATTTACGAAGGTACAAACGAAATTCAAAGAATTATCATCGCTGGCGAAATGGGCGTACGCTAATTTATTTTATTTCATTTGTTGTTTTAAATGCAGTTTGATTTTACAAATTCGTATTTATTTCGAACACTCTTTAAGCAGCTATCTGCTTAAAGAGTGTTTTTGCTTTTTGTAGGTAAAGTATACAATATGGTAAGTTTTATACTAATGCTAACTGCACTTACTTCTTTTCTGTTCATATAATATGGCAAGAGTCTAAAAAGGAAGTGTTTTTAATGGCAATCAAAATTTTTATTGATCAAGGTCATAACCCAAGTGGCTATCATAACAGTGGGGCAATTGGTAATGGTCTCTTTGAGCAAGATATTACGTATCAAGTAGGTGTATTTCTAGCTGAGTTACTAAATAATGATCCACGGTTTGAAGCAAGATTATCAAGAGAAACGCCTACTACAGTGCTGGGAACGAGCAATGCAACAAGTCTTCGTGAAAGAGTTAAGATGGCGAATGACTGGCCAGCCAACTATTTTCTTAGCATCCATGGTAATGCAAACTTGAACCCGAAAATTAATGGTACGGAAGTATATATTTATGAATTTTACACTCAAGCAAATTGGCTTGCGGAACAAGTATTGGATGGTATTGTAGATGAAGTAGGTACTAAGAATAATGGCGTTCGTAAGAATTCATCTTTGTATGTTTTACGTAAAACAAAAATGCCAGCTATTTTAGTAGAATTGGCATATTTAACAAACACAGAAGACGCAGATAAATTGAGAGATAAGCAATATGAATTTGCAAAAGGAATTTATAATGGGATTTTGAAGTATTTTGGTTTTGAGTAAACTCACAATTTTGTTTTTATTATATTAGTTTTAATGTAATTGTTTATCCATGTTTATACTTTCTAAATTTTATTGTTAATTAATAATTATGTATTTCTATTTAGCAAACTAAAATTGATTAGTAAATAGTATTTTTGTTTGCAAACCAAAACACCATCTATAAATAAGAGTCAAGTTCTTATTCATAGATGGTGAGTTATTATCATAATTGATAATATAAGCAGTCTTTAGACCAATATTGTTAAACTAGAAATTACTGAATTTCGGAACATAATTGAGATGCTTTTTGTTTAGCTTCTTGTACTTTTTGAGTTTGGGCATCATCTGTTTTATACCAACCTCTTTGCTTCATTGCATCAAACACTCTATATTGTATTTCTTGAGTGCTTTTGAAATTTTCGACGAGATGATCTCTTAAATTTGTGCAGGAGCTTTCTGTGATTCCGGTGCTATATGCTGAAATAGCTTGTTTTTCACTGGTTAATAGGTCAGTCATTAGTTCTTGCTCTGATAAATTACCAGAATTCTGGTTAGTTTGAGTTTGCATAATGGTACCTCCAATAATATAATCTGTTTATTAATTATGAATGTGAATCTAAATAGGTTTTTAGTGAAATAAAGTTTTGTTTGTGTGTATTAGCAGCTTCACAACATAGGTTTTTTAATTCGCTGTCAGAACAATATTCTGAATATAGATTGTACTTTTTGTTTAACAGAGATTCATAATTAAGTTGATCGGAAAGCACTTTTAAATTATTGGCTTCGATTTGTGGTTGTCCACTTGTATTTGTCATTTAATTACCCCCAATAAGTTGTTATTTTAGATATAACAATATTTTTACCAACTTTGAGGAAAATATACTTCTTATAATGGTTGTATAATAAACGAAGTCGCATTTGCAAAATGTCATGTAGTTATGTGAGTCAATATCATGTTTTTAATTATTAATACATAGAATTATCGAGCAATTTATGTTATAATATTGATAAATTTGGTGTAAATTTTAATTCTCGAATTAAGCGAAATAAATATAGTTAACGAAGGAGAGCACGTATAAAACGTGCTCTCCTTCGTTAACTATTATACAAATAAAGTTCAAATTGCTTAGAATTATGATTTTCATAGACGAGTACGTTTTTAATTTGACTCGTCTTCTAAGGGAATAGGAGTTCCAGTAGAAGTAAATAAATCGTCTGATGATGAATCAGAGGTATTGTCAGTATCCATAGAGGGCTTTCCTTGCATTTGATTCCATTGATCTTTGGAGATGAGTAACTGTCTGGGTTTTGAACCACCGAATGGTCCCACAATACCGCGCTCTTCCATTTGGTCAACTAGACGTGCAGCTCTTGAATACCCAAGTTTTAGCTTTCTTTGTAACATGGAAACCGATGCTTGTCCAAGTTCTAATACAATTTCTACAGCGTTTGGAAATAGTTCATCATATTCATCTAAGCCATCGGAAGAGATGCCAGGACCTGAGGCTTTGTTATTTTGTTTTTCTTGTGCAGCATGTTGCTCAATTTCTTGAATGATGCTTTCATCATATGAAGGATCTGCACTTTGCTTTACAAAGCTTACGACAGTAGAAACTTCATGGTCGTCAATTAGGCAGCCTTGCACGCGAAGTGGTTTACCCGAACCCAACGGAAACCAAAGCATATCACCTTTACCAACTAGTTTCTCAGCACCTTGTGTATCCAAAATAATACGTGATTCTAAAGAAGATGCAACAGCGAAAGCGATTCGAGAAGGGATATTTGCTTTCATTAAGCCTGTAATGACATCAGCAGAAGGTCGTTGTGTGGCTATGATAAGATGTATCCCTGAAGCTCTGCCCATTTGTGCAACACGACATATGGATTCTTCGACTTCTTTTGCAGCCACTAACATTAAATCAGCAAGTTCATCGATTACAACTACAATCTGTGGCAAAGATTCAACGTCTTCATGTTCGTTTGCGTATGCATTGTATGAAGCTAAATCACGAACACCAGCTTCAGAAAAGATGCGGTATCGTTTCATCATTTCACTTACAGTCCATTGTAAGGCTCCAGCTGCTTTTTTGGGATCTGTTACAACTGGGATAAGGAGATGGGGAATACCATTGTAGATTCCCAGTTCAACCATTTTTGGGTCAATCATGATTAGCCGTACATCTTTAGGAGAGGCTTTGTATAACATACTGATGATGAGAGAATTGGTGCAAACAGATTTACCAGAACCAGTTGTACCTGCAATGAGTAGATGCGGCAATTTAGCAATATCACCTACAATATAGTTGCCACCGATGTCTTTACCCACTGCAAAAGAAACCTTAGAGTTCTTAGCTGTAAAATCTTTGGAGGATAGCACTTCACGTATCCATACTGGGGTGATTGATTGATTGGGGACTTCAATGCCAACAAGGGAAATTTTACCTGGCACTGGTGCAATGCGAACGCTTGAAGCGCCGAGTGCCAGTGCAATATCATCTGAGAGATTGGTGAGTTTATTGAGTCTTACTCCTTGCTCTAATTCTACCTCATAACGTGTGACTGAGGGGCCATGTACTGCACCAGAGATGGTAGCAACAATACCAAAGGATTGAATGGTTTCAGATAGGCGTTTTTGCGTTGCCAAAAGTTCACCTTGCATTGTGCTATTGCTGTGGTTACTAGGCTCATGGAGAAAGTGCATTGAAGGGTAGTCATACTCGGAAAGGTTTTCATTTTTTAAAGAATTCGCTATATCTTGTGTAACTATTATTTGCTCTTCTTTGATTTGTTCTTTTTGTTCACGTTTTGTTAATTCAGGCTCATCAGGGAGAACATCAAATTCCGATGAAAGCGTTGTATCAATGGCTTCTTCGGAAATGGGTTCGGGACGTGTAGTTAAATGAGTGGTTTTAACAGTAATATCACTTGAGATGTCATGGGCAACATCATTGAGTTTGGGTTCATTGATGATTTCAGATTTTTGAAAAAATATTGGTTTGGTTTTTTGTTTTGGTTTTTTGTTTTGCGTGTTTGGTATGTTTTCAAAATTTTGATCAATAAAGGCCTCTTTTTCTTCTTGTCTTTCACGATGTGATTTGTAAGCATCATATGTAGAGTCAATTAAAGATTGAGGTGAAATGTGAAATGAGCCTAAACAGAGGAGAAGAAGTAGAATAAACAAAATGAAGGTAGTTGCAATGCTACTAAATAGTTGTGAAAGCAAAACTGCTATATATCCACTGACGCATCCACCAGACGCAAGCAATTTGCCATCATCGGCAAGAGCTAAAAATCCTTGAAAGTCTGCCGTGTAATCAGTTACAGCAAAGAAAATATGTAGCAGTGCGCTAAATATGATAGGAATGAAAAAAATACACACAATGCGTAATCTGATTGATTCTTTATGGCGGAAAAAGAGTAGATAAGATATAAAAAGAAAAGCAGGGGCTGTGAGCCAAATTCCATAACCAATACATGTTTTGATAAATGTACCTAACAAATTAATGATTACCGCATCAATTCCAAATAGATCAAGGACAATAAACATGGACAAGAAAAAGAATAGACTTGCGGCTGCTAGTCTTTCCCACATGAAAGTTTGCTTATCTTGTTTTTTAGCCTTTTTATTGCTTTTTGTTTGTTTTGCTTTGGATGTTTTCTTTTGTGCCATTGAGATGCTCCTTTAGTTAACCATTGATAACAGATAAAATTACGGTTAGTAAACCGACTGCAAAGCAATAATATGCGAATATTCCAAATTTATTTTTTTGTGCTAGTAAATTAACTAGTTTAATTGAAAAGAAACCAGATACAGCTGCGATTAGCATACCTGCCAAATATATGGGTATCAGAGTAGTATCAAAACCAGATTGAATTGCCGAGCTTACTTCTAAGATATTGGCACCTAAAATAGCAGGGATAGATAATAGGAATGAAAAGCGAACAGCAAATTTTCGATCAAAACCTCGAATTAATCCAGCTGATATGGTTGAGCCTGCACGGGATAAACCGGGAACGACTGCTAAGCATTGGAATAAGCCAATAATTAAAGCGTCCCATATGCTTGCATTTCGAAGTGTTTTTCTTCCTTTTTTCATACGATCGGAAAAATATAAAATGCACGCGGTGGCAATGAGTGCACAGCCAACAAAAAGTGTATTGTTATATAGATTGCCTACAAAATCTTTTACAGGGATTACAATAATAAGAGGTAAAGTTGCAATAATGAGCAAAAAGATCATTCGATTTCCATCAGAATTCCATTGTTGTTTGTTTTTTTGGGTAGAAAAAACTGAGGTAAGCGCATAGAAAAAATCAGTAATCATTTGAATAATATCTTTATAATATATAGCAAAAACAGCAAGTAGGGTTCCAAAATGTAATAAAACTTCAAATAAAATATCTGTTTCGGCTACGCTTTTGATGTGTAGTAAATGTTGCATTAGTGACAAGTGACCAGAACTTGAAATGGGTAGAAATTCAGATACACCTTGCACAAGGCCAAGAAACATAGATGTTAAAAAGTTCAACAGAAAAGCCTCCTAATTGATTTGTTAAGTTAACATATGAGCTAGATAGAATAAATATTAATTGAAAGTTATATAGTTGAAGCTTCACGTTGCATTTTGATAAGGTGAGCATATTGCCCGTTGCAATTCATTAGTTCATCATGAGTACCAATTTCAACGAGTTTTGCTTGATCTATAACAGCAATGCGAGTTGCGTTTTTAATTGTTGATAGGCGATGAGCAATGACTAGGGAAGTGCGACCATAACATAAAGCATCGAAGGAAGACTGAATACGTGATTCGGTTACACTATCTAAAGCGCTAGTCGCTTCATCCAATATAACAATTGGTGGGTTCTTTAAGAATACACGTGCAATACTGACGCGTTGCTTCTGTCCACCAGAGAGCATAATGCCGCGTTCACCAACAAATGTTCGGTATCCATCCTTCATTTGCAAAATATCATCATGAATTTCGGCTTTTTTAGCTGCTTCAATCACTTCCTCATCCGTTGCAGTCGGCTTTCCATAACGAATATTTTCTAGTACTGTATCTGCAAATAAAAATACATCTTGTTGAACAATACCAATATTCTCGCGCAAAGATTGTTGAGAGACTGAACGAATATCAGTTCCATCAATGGAGATGGTGCCTTGTGTAACGTCATAAAAACGCGGGATGAGTTGGCATAAAGTTGATTTTCCGCCACCTGAAGATCCGACAATAGCAAATTTTTCGCCTGTTTTAATCGATAAATTGATATTGTCAAGCACCACCTTAGAAGTGTCATATTGAAAAGTGACGTGATCAAATGTAATATCACCTGAAACATTTTGCAGGGTGGTAGCGTCAGCTTCGTCTTTTATTGTTGGTTCTACACGCATAAGTTCAAGGAAACGAGTGAACCCTGCCATCCCTTTCATATATTGTTCTACAAAATTGACTAGTTTCTTCACAGGTGTTGTAAAGGTAGTAACATAAAGTGTAAAAGCAATTAAATCAGAATAGCCAATGGAGCCTTTCATAATAAAGTATCCACCAGCACCAATGACAAATACAGGCATAACAGAAGTAGAAAATTCCATTCCACCTTGAAAAACAGCCATAGTTTTATAGAAACGCTTTTTTGCGCTGACGAAACGTTGATTATAGGTTTTAAACTTAGTAATTTCGTTATCTTCATTATTAAAAGCTTTTGCAGTACGCATGCCAGAAATGCTAGATTCGATGGTGGCATTGATTTCTGCCATTTCTTGTTTGACTTCTATATTTACAAGACGCATTTTTTTGCGCTGAAGGATTGAAAAAACAACAAATATAGGTACAATTGAAAAAACAATGAGTGCAAGTTTCCATTCGATTGTGCACATGATGGCAAAAGCACCGAGTAGTGTGATGGTTGAAATGAAAATATCTTCTGGTCCGTGGTGAGCAAGTTCAGTCACTTCGAATAAATCGTTTGTGAGGCGTGACATTAATACGCCTGTGCGATTTCGATCATAAAAGCTAAAATTTAATGTTTCTAAATGAGTAAATAAATCGCGTCGCATATCTGCTTCTACCAAGACACCAAACAGATGTCCAAAAAAAGATACAACATAGTATAAGAACCCTTTTAAAATATAGGCTCCAATGAAAATTGCAATCAGAGTAAAAAAAACACTGTATATTGAATGTGGTAATAAATTGTTGATTGCTTCTCTTGAAAGGTAAGGGAAGGCTAAGTCAATGCAACAAATAAGAAAAGCACTAGTTAAATCCAATATAAACAGTGGTAAATGTGGTTTGAAATAGGAAAAAAAGACTCGAAGTGGATGTTGGTTTTTATAATCAATAGGTTTTGATTGAGGCATAAGATTTAGCTCCTAATAAATGTGTCAATTAGAATAATACACTTTAGTATATCTCAAATGCTATCACATTGCAAGAACTCGCCGTGATATAGTATACTTTGATAGTATACTTTGAAAGCGAAAAAAGTAGTTTAGTATGAAATGAATGCTAAATGAAAAATGCTTGGAAACGATTAATTGACACAAACTGTATATTGTATTAATATTATCTTTAATTAAATTCATTTAGGTGCTTTTAAAAACCGAGGAGGAAATTAATGAAAAAGCTTATATCCAAGCTAGGAATTCTAGTTTTTATAACACTATTTTTATCGGCATGCAGCGAAGAACCTCAAGAAAACGTAATGAAAGATGGTACACCTGTTGAAGTGCAAATAGTTGCTATGGGTGATATTTCGGCCAGCTATCGAGTACCAGGTACAGTTGCGTCAGCTGAAATTGAACAGATTTTTGTTCCACTTGCAGCGAGATGTTTAGATGTATATGTGGAAGAGGGTGAAGTTGTCAATCAAGACAAAGCGCTTTTTCTCTTAGATGTTGGCAGTGCTATGGATACTCTAGAGGCAGCTCAATTAAACTATGTAGATGCACTTCAAACTTATGAAGATCAAAGTGCGCTACTTGATGAGCAATTAAGATTGCAAGAAAATGATTATCAGAATCAATTGGCGCTTTTTGAAATTGGTGCTGTATCTCAATTAGAATTGGATATGGCAAAAATGTCGTTAGACCAGACAAAAGCGACGAGAGTGTCTACTCTAAGCAAGCTTGAGATGGCTATCAAAAGTGCAGAAAGTAGTAAGAAGCAGGCGGAAGATTCTCTAAAAGGTATAGACTCTGATGGGGTTGTTCGGGCACCAATTTCTGGAACGGTAGCTTCGTTATCTGTTTATGAGGATGCTCACATTCAACCAGGTGCACCACTTGTTACCATTGCATCAAATCAAGAATTAGAGGTTTTACTTTCTGTTTCAGAATATGTGATTTCGAAGCTTCGAGTTGGTGATGAAGCAAAAGTGCTCGTGCCTTCACTTTCAGTTGAATTTACTGCAGACATACTTGAAGTTGCAAATGCTCCCAAAATGCAAAGTACCTTATATGCAGTTACCGTAGCAATTCCAGATGATGTAGAAAATCTGCTTAATGGTATGTTTGCAGATGTTACATTATATACTGAAGCAAAAGAAGATGTTGTGATTATTCCCAGTGAATCAGTTTTGATACGAGGAGAAGGGCAATATGTTGTAATTCTTGATGAGAATAACATGGCTCAATTGGTAGATGTTCAAGTGGGGATGATTGGTGATGGTGTTAGCGAGATAACAAGTGGATTGCTTGGAGGAGAAACCATTGTTGTTTTGGGACAGTCGTATTTAGAACAAGGCGATTTGGCACGTATAGTGCCAACGGAGGAGTAATATAATATGAACGTCTCTGCATTTTGTATTAAACATAAAGTCACAACAATATTGGCATTTATTATTATTTCCATATATGGTTTTACAGTGTTTTCAGATTTGAAATTGACGCTACTACCTGAAATCAGATTTCCTAGCACATATGTTATGTGTACATATCATGGAGCTGGTCCTGAAGATGTGGAAGAATTGGTGACAAGACCCATTGAGGCATCTATTGCTACAATCACTGGTGTAAAAGACATTGATTCAACCTCTTCTGAAGGGGTCAGCGTTGTCATGGTTACATATGAAAAAGATACAAATATGGATATGATTACCACAAAACTCAGAGAGAAATTTGACTTAATTTCTTTTCCAGAGGGTTGTAATGATCCGATGATCTATAATTTAAATATTAATGATTTAATTCCTGTTATGTACGTAGCAGTGATGGATGAAGATTTAGCTGCGGCTCATCAATTATCAGAACAAGAAGTTATTCCTTCGTTAGAAAGAATTAGTGGCGTTGCGTCTGTTAATATGTACGGTGGTGTAAAAAGACAAATTACAGTTGCTACAGATTCGGCTAGACTTTCAAAATATGGGTTAAGTATTATGTACTTGTCTCAAAATATTGCTAGTAGTAATATTTTGTATCCAGGCGGAGATGTTAATAACGGTGAGCAAATCTTGAATGTTAGTGTTGATGCACAGTTTAACAGCGTTGAGGATGTTGCGAATACGTTAATTCCTTTGCCTATAGGGGGCACAGTGAGGTTAACCGAACTAGCAGATGTGTATTTTGAAGATGTACGTGCTGAAGATACGATCGCAAACACCAACGGGGAAGATAGTATTTTCTTGGGCATTAACAGACAGTCGGATGCCAATGAGGTGCAAGTTGCGGAAAAAGTGCGTGCAGCCCTTGAAGAAATGGGTGAAAAACGGGAAGATTTAAATTATTCCATTGTGTTTGATACCAGTGAATTTATCAATAGAACTGCTGAAAATGCTGTCAAAAACATCGTGCTTGGTGTTTTGTTGGCTGCTGTTGTAGTATACTTGTTTTTGCGTAAATTTGGTGCAACGACAGCAATTGCCATTTCGATGCCATTTTGTATTCTGGTCGTTTTTGTCACCATGTATATGTTTGACGTTACGCTCAATATGATCAGTCTGGGCGGAATAGCCATGGGCGTTGGTATGATTGTGGATAACTCTATTGTTGTTTTGGAAAACATTTATCGATATTCCAGAGAGGGATACAGTAGATTTGACGCCTGCACAAAGGGAACAAAAGAAGTGACACTTCCAGTTACTGCTTCAACTCTTACGACTATTGCAGTATTTTTACCAATTGCCCTCAATGATGGACTAGCAGGGATGCTATTTCGTGATTTTGCGCTCACAGTAGTATTCTTGTTGTTAGGATCTTTGGTAATTGCGTTGACTTTAGTGCCACTTCTCAGTTATATGTTATTGGATGAAACAAAAGTGGTAAAACCAAAGGAACGCAATAAATTAGAGCAAAAATATATTGATTTTTTGATCAAAACAAAAGCAAAATATTTGGCACTACTTACATATTTTATTCGTAAGAGAAGAGTTGCTGTATTGGTTTCAACGGGCTTAGTCGTGATATTTGTTATTTCAATCGTAATGACAGAGAAAATTTTGATGCCTGAGGCTGATCAAGGTGAATTGTCTATTACAGTTTCGACGCCAGTTGGAACAAAGGTTGAAGAATCTGCTAAAATTGCGGATAAAGTAGTGGCAAAGCTTCAGGAAAATTGTCCTGAATTGGACTATGTGTATTATACAATTGAACTTGGAAATGTTGCGGTTTCTGCTAGTTTGGTTGATCTTGCAGAAAGAGATCGCTCCAGTATAGAAATTGCCAATGATTTACGGTATGTATTCCAAGATATTGCAGGTTGTGAGATATCGGTAAGTACCAGCGAAATGACATCCCGGATGATGGGGAATTCTAGTGATATCTCTGTAAAAGTGATCGGTCGAGATTATGACATGCTTGCCCGTATTTCGGAGCAAATTAAAATACAAATCGAAAATTTAGATGGTGCGGTTGATGTTAAGAGTTCTATTGAATCTGCTGCACCTGCTGTGAAGGTGTATCCAAAACGTGATCAAGCCACGTCATATGGAATTTCAGCACAAGAAATTGCGATGGCAGTTCATGCTGAGCTCACAGGTGAAACGGCAACCAATGTTACATTACAGGGGAATGATTTGTCAGTTGTCATTAAAGGAAATGAAATTGCAGCAAACAGTTTAGATGCATTGCGATCAATGATACTTACTACGAATACAGGCGCAGTGATTCCACTATCTGCGGTAGCAGATGTAGAGATTGAATTAATACCACAGAATATTGCTAGAAGTAATCAAAGTCGTCAGGTAGAAATTACGGGTAATATTTCTGATGTGGAATTAGCAGAAATGACACAAAATATTCAAGAAATTATTGAATCATATGATATGCCAAGTGGATATTACGCTGAAATTGGTGGTACGTATGAAGATATGGCTGAAAGCTATGGAGACCTTTTATTGGCACTTGTTGTGGCATTAGGACTAGTCTACTTTATTTTGGCATCACAGTTCGAGTCATTTATTATGCCTGTGATTGTTATGATGATTTTACCAGTTGCGTTAACTGGCGCATTATTTGGCTTGCCTATTACGGGCAGTGAAATATCCCTAGTGGCTGGGATAGGTGTTATAATGCTTGCTGGTGTCGTAGTGAATGCTTCCATTATTTTGGTTGACTACATAAAAGTAAGGCGAAGAATGGGAGAAAGTAAGGAAGAAGCAATTTTGGAAGCTTGTCCATTGCGTATTCGTCCTATTATGATGACAGCGCTTACGACGATTTTGGCGATGCTTCCTATGTCATTGGGTATCGGAGAAGGTGCTGAAATGATGCAACCTATGAGTATTGTAATGATTAGTGGTATGATTGTTGCAACGATAGTTACCTTGTTATTTACACCAGTGTATTATTCGCTGTTAGATAGTCTTTCGGAAAAGACAAAAAATGCATTGATGAAAACAAAGATGAGAATTCAAGGAAAACAAGATTAAACGATTCAAAAAAACTGACTACAATTTTTGTAGTCAGTTTTTTTATACATATTATCAGTTGATTTTACATATAGTTATGAAAAGGAGTGATGTTTTTTTATGCATGAAAAAAGTAAACTGTTGCCGTCATCTATCAAAAGATTGATTGATGCATTAGAAGAAGATATATATTACCAAATTGAAGAATTGCGCATGCGTGAGGGGCAAGCTCTTTCTTATATTTCAATGGGAGAAGAGGTAGTGCCTGATGAGTGGCGCCTACATAAGATAACAGCTAAAGAAATTGCTTGGGTTTTAGAAGCTGCGGGAAAAGGTTCAATGCATGCTGTGTTAGAGCAATTTAAGCATGGTTTTCTATCTGTTGAAGGAGGTCATCGTATTGGAATTTGTGGGAGTGTTGCTATGAGAGGGGACAACCTCATAAATTTTCGGCATATCTCTTCATTGTCTATTCGATTTTCACACGAAGTGCAATCTATTGCTGAACCTATTTTACCGCAACTAATAGAGGACGGGCGACTGAAAAACACACTGATTTTTTCTGCTCCAGGAGGAGGAAAAACAACGTTTTTAAGAGATTGTATTCGTTGCTTGTCTGATGGGATTGGAACACCACCATTTAGAGTGGGCGTTGCTGATGAACGTGGTGAAATCTGTGATATGTATGCAGGTAAAGCGCAGAGAAGTGTAGGAAGTCGTACAGATATAATTGATGCTTGTCCAAAAGATAAGGCCTTAATCATGATGTTGAGAGGTATGAATCCGCAAGTATTGGCTGTGGATGAAATCACAGCAAAAAATGATTTAATAGCAGTTGAAGAAGTTGCAGGTTGTGGAGTTTCACTCATTGCTACAGCGCATGGACAAGCGCCAAATGAAGTGGTGTATCGGCCAATATATCGTGAACTATTACAAAAAGGGATTTTCGAACGATTTGTTTGGATTGGAATAAAAGATGGGAAACGGAGATATCGTGTTCTTGGTAAAAAGGAGATGGTACAATGATTGTCAATTTCATCGGAAAGTTTTTGTTTTTTTCTGGTTCTTGTGCGTTGGGGCTTGCATTTGCAATGGATTTGCAAAAACGGTTATCAACATTAAAGGAAATGCAAAAGTCTTTAGAAGTATTAGATAGAGAATTGGGTTTTGCTCTATTACCTGTAGAAGGGTTATTATCAAAAGTAGCAAGTAATGCAAAAAATGAAGTGAAATTCTTTTTTGACGAATGTATTGTACGTTTCGCGTCACGACAGGAAGAACGATTAGAAGATATTTGGAAAGATAGTTTAAAAGTTGAACTGCCTTCTTTGGAAGAGGATGATAAGGCGATTATTGAAGAAATTGGCTCTGTTTTAGGTAGATATGATGGTGAGAGTCAGCAAAAAGCATTTCAGAATATCAAGAATCGATTAGAAGAAAATCTAGAAAAAGTTAAAAATGAAATTGGACAGAAGATTAAAATATATGTGGTTTTAGGAGTCGTTTTTGGTGTTTTCTTTATAGTCGTGTTTTAAAAATAAATCCGCCCCAATAGAAGGGCGGATTTATTATCGTCTGTTATTTAAGATTGCCAATAATCGGAGCATTTGCGCTAATGATACAGCTAAGGCGGCCACATAAGTCATGGCAGCAGCTTGCAATACCTTTCTTGCACCGTACAGTTCTTCATCATCAAGGATTCCTTGTTGCTCTAAAGAAATCATTGCTCGTTTGCTTGCATCAAATTCAGTAGGTAGTGTGATTAGTTGAAAAAGGACAGAAAAGAAAAAGAAGAATACACCGATATATGCAAGATTTAATAGTAAGGGATCATAGCTACTAAATATAAGGCCGATAATGAAAAGTGGAAACGCCAAGCGTGACCCGAAATTGGTTGCTGGAATGATGAGATTTCTCAGCTTTAATGGGAAGTATTCCTGTGCATGTTGTATCGCGTGCCCAACCTCGTGCGCAGCGACTCCTATGGCTGCAGTTGAAGTGCTATCGTATACATCACTAGATAAGCGAATGACATTATCACGTGGGTCATAATGGTCAGATAAATGTCCAGATATACGTTCAATACGAATATGAGACAAGCCATTTAGACGAAGTATTCGTTCAGCTGCTTCTCGTCCTGTAATATGCCGAGATGAATACTGTTTTTGATATTTGTTAAATGTGGTTTTCACTCTATGTTGCGCCCATAATGCAAAAATGAATGTAGGTATAACAAGAGTGAAAAATGTAGAGTCCATGTAAAAGTAAGGCAAAGTGTGGTCCTCCATTCACGCAATGATTGAACAGTGTTAAGATATGTTTTTCAGTTGGTTTCAATACATATTATGAAAATAAATTTTGGATAATATCAGCTCCAGCGATAAAGGTGCCAAGTGAGCTTCCGAGGTTGGCCATAATCACAACCAAAAGTACTTTAAGGAACTTGTTGCGATAAAATCCTTTGACAGAGCCGATATCTTCATGCACTAATTGTAAGTCTTGTACTGTAGGCTTTCTTACATAAGCTTGTACAAGTCCACTGAACCAACCAGCTGCTAAGAAGGGGCTCAGAGATGAAATAGGGGCGACAACAAAAGAGGTTAAAATGCTAAGTGGGTGTCCTGTGGCTATCAGTGTGCCCAATGCAGCTAATGTGCCATTCCAGAGAAGCCAAATCTTGAGTTGTTCTAGTCCGGTTTCCATTCCGTTGGCAAAGGAAGTGGCTAATAAGGACAATATGAGAATGGGAATCAACCAAGCTATGTACTTCATCGTTGGTTTTTTGGGTGGAATTGTGTTGATTTGTTTTATATTGATTTGATTATTAATTTCTTTGCTGACCCCAGGAACGTGTGCGCCACCTAACACGGCAACAACTTTTTTTCCAGGAGCATGTTTGATGTGATGGGACAGAAATTGATCCCGTTCAGAGATTAAGATATCACCAATTTTTGGAAATGTTTGTTTCATGTCAATTAAAATTGAATCTAGCACATCCGCATCAAGCATTTCTTGTAAAGAAGTCTCATCAACAGAATTATCATCGTTGAAGGAAAACAGTAAACTAAATATCATTTTACACTTTTCAGTAAAGGTCAGACTGTTTGCGATACGTCCAAAGGTGGTTTGTATTTCTCTATCGGCCAAAACAAGTTGGGCATCGATTGCTTTGGCACTTTCTATGGCTTGTGTCATTTCACCGCCAACAGTTACCCCTAGTTTTTTAGCCATTCGACGCTGATATGCAGACAATATTAGGTTTGCTAACATAAAACCAACGCGTTTGGTTTTGATGATTTGGATGATATCTGTGTTTTCCCATGCTTTTGGGTTTTGCATAGTTTCATAACGCTTTTCATCTAATTCAATACATACGCTGTCAGGTTTTTCTTCTTCAATTATTTTTTTAACTAGTTCAACGCTGAGTTGAGAGACGTGGGCGGTGCCAACTAAAATGATTTCTTTGTCATTTACGTAAAGTCTTGTAACAGGGTCTAATGCCATGTTTATATTCTCCTTTTGAATAAAGGGTTTTTTTCTTTTGTATCATTATAGCATATTATTTTGAAATATTATGAACAATGAGTGAAATATTCATCTTCAAACTTATTCAGATGGCATATTGTATTATCTGCTTTCATAAGTTTATTGCAAACATAGTTACATTCATTGGAGGGTAAGACAGTGCGATATGATAAAAGAAAAAAGAAATATAAAAAAAATAATACCAAACAGGAAAGTAAAGATAAAAAAAGATTCTTACAATTGCTTATTTGTTTGTTTATAGCCGCATTTGTCTTTGTTGGAAAAGGCGAAAAAAATGGAGTATTTCACCCTGTGATTTCAAGAGTAAATGACTTGTTATTTGAAACCACAGATTTTAGAGGTGCTTTTTCTAATGCGGGTAAGTCCTTGTCAGAAGGTGAACCGTTTGTAGAAACCTTTGGTGTATTCATAGATGGGGTTCTTGGGACAGAGGAGGATAGCAATCAAGATGAAGAGAAAGTTTTAAATGATATTCCTGAGGATGAAACTAACAAAACTCAAGAAAGTGAATTGAAACTTCAAAATTCAACACTGGATGAACAAAATGAGGATGTAGTGGATGAACTAATAGAGGACGAACAGGAGGAAGCAAGCGAGGATGTACTTGCAGAGTGTGTTGTACCTGTAGTAGGTCCGATTACTTCTGGGTTTGGAAAACGTATTCATCCAATTTCAGGTGAGTGGACAGACCATAATGGTGTGGATATAGTTGCAGAAGAAAACGAAGTCATCCTTTCTTTTGCTGATGGTATTGTAGATTATATTGGAGAAAGTCCAGTCTATGGAAAGTATATTCAAATCAAACATGACAATCATATACAAACATTTTATGCACATTGTCATACACTGCTTGCTGGTAAAGGTGATATAATAGAAAGTGGAGAAGTTATAGCGACAGTTGGAAAAACAGGAGAAGTAACAGGTCCTCATTTGCATTTTGAAGTAAAGCAGGATGGACAAAGAGTTGATCCAGAGCCATATTTGAATATTGCTAAATATGAAGTGTGATTGCCAGTGGGAAGTATCTGCGTCCTTTTATGCATTAATCTCTGTGTTGCTGTTTTTTGATGAGCAAAATATTGTGCCTTGGGCATTGCTTGCATGTTTATTGCATGAAATGGGACATCTTACGGCTATATATACGTTTGGTGGGAAAGTGAGCGCCATTCGTTTATCCTTAGTAGGGGCAGAAATTATACCAATTAGAAACACCTTGTTTTCATATGCGGAGGAAATTCTTATTATTCTAGCTGGTCCACTGACAAATATCGCTGTTTTTGTCTGTGGGTTAGCTTTCTCAAGACAGTTTCCAAACGAGAACCTACACCTGTTTTGTGGACTTAATTTGATGTTGGGACTCTTTAATTTGTTGCCTGTTGCTTCGCTTGACGGAGGGCGTTTACTTCGAATGACAATAGCGAAATGTTTTCATATTGTCATTGCTGAAAAGATATATGAGAGTATTTCGATGGTTTTTGCTAGCTTACTGTTATTTGGAGGAATATTTCTTGCCGTTACCCAACATGGGAATATTACTCTTGTCATCATGGCAGTGTGGCTTTTGATTGCTTGCAAACAGTATAATCTATTGAATTATATATGAATAAAAATACTTGCTTTTTTTTTTGAGATGTGCTATTATATCGGTTGTTACTGCAAGAAAGGGTGATCCTCTGTGGTTGACACGATGTGTTGTAATGCCAGAATGAACGCCTATAATAGTAGGAGGAAACCGAATTATGGATTTGATGAAAACATTTACTGACAAACATCTAAAACAAGAAGTTCCATCTGTTACTGTGGGTGACACTGTTCGTGTTCACTTGAAAGTTAAAGAGGGAAACCGTGAACGTATTCAGGTGTTTGAAGGTACAGTAATTGCGAAAAAACATGGTGGAATTAATGAAACTTTCACAGTTCGTCGTATTTCTTATGGCGTTGGTGTTGAGAAAGTATTCCCACTACACTCACCAGTGATTGAAAAAGTAGAAACAATTCGTCGTGGTAAAGTGCGTCGTGCAAAACTATACTATCTACGTGATCGTGTTGGTAAACGTGCGAAAGTTAAGGAAAAACTATAATTTTGATTACATGTGTAAAGCGTTGCTGATAAAATTGGCAACGCTTTTTCCATTGAAATGAAATTAGATGATTTTTTGATAAAGTCTTTTCATCACATCGAATGTTGTGTTATAATTATTGACTATATATGGAGGCGAGTTATTTGAATATTCAATGGTATCCTGGTCATATGACCAAAACGAGAAGGATGATGGAAAAAGACTTAAAATTAGTCGACGTAGTTGCAGAAATAATAGATGCTCGTATTCCAATTTCTAGTCGAAACCCTGATATAGATGATATTGTCTTGGATAAACCCAGAATTGTTGTGCTCAATCGTTCAGATCAAGCGCAAAAAGATGGAAATCAAAAATGGGCCGAGTATTTTAAAGCGCAAGGTATTACAGTAATGGAAAGTGATGCGAAATCAGGCAAAGGGGTTAATCAGTTTTCGCAAGCGGTTCAATTTGCATTGAAAGAAAAGATTGCGCAGTGGAAAGAAAAGGGACAAGTCGGCAAATCGGTTCGAGTGATGATTGTTGGTGTTCCAAATGTGGGCAAGTCTACATTCATTAATAAAATTTCAAAAAGAAAATCAACAAAAACACAAGATAGACCAGGGGTGACTAGAGGAAAACAATGGGTTACTGTTTCTCAAGGGTTAGAGCTGCTTGATACTCCAGGCATTCTGTGGCCGAAGTTTGAGGATGATAAAATTGGTATGCACCTTGCATTCACTGGTGCAGTTCGAGATGTTGTTATTGATATTGAAACACTCGCATTTCACTTGATGGAAAAATTGCGAGATATCAATCCGAAAGCTTTAGAAGAACGTTACAAAATTGAAGTGACTGCTGATATGGATGGATGGCAATTACTCGAAGCGGCTGCTAGAAAACGAGGATTTCTCATTTCTGGGGGCGAAATTGATATAGAGAGAATGGCGAATATTTTGTTGGATGAATTTCGAGGAGGCAAATTAGGGCGTGTAACGCTTGAGTATCCCTCCGACTTAAAACCAAAGAATAGCGAATGATAAACGCATGGGAAATTGAACATGAATATTACAGAAAAGGATATCGAAGTATTTGTGGTGTAGATGAAGCGGGAGCAGGTCCTTTGGCTGGAAGAGTGTATGCCGCAGCGGTAGTTCTTCCGAAAGATATTCAAATAGAAGGACTCAATGATTCAAAAAAACTAACTGAAAAGCGTAGAGAAAAGATATTTGAACGTATTGTCTCATCAGCTCTTGCTTATGCAATATCATGGGCTGATGCAAATGAAGTGGATAATATTAATATATTGAATGCTCGGATGTTGGCAATGGAGCGTGCGACGCAAGCGCTGGAGGATGCAACTGATTTTGCTCTGATTGATGGGAATAAGAATACTGGTATTTGTATATCCAATCAAACCGTGGTGAAGGGTGATGAAAAAAGTGCATCTATTGCGGCGGCTTCAATTTTAGCGAAAGTTAGTAGAGATCGCTATATGAAGCATATGGCTCAAAAGTATCCACAATATGCTTTTGAGAAACATAAGGGATATCCTACAAAGCTTCACTATGAGCGATTAAGAGAATATGGGTCATGTGAGATACACAGAAAGAGTTTTTTGAAAAAATTATGAGAAGAACAGATGTCAATGCTTTGGGTCTTTGGGGAGAACAGGTTGCCAACTCTTATCTTGTCAAACGTGGTGATACAGTGCTTGAGACTCGGTGGAAATCTCGTTTTGGTGAAATTGATATCATTGCTGTTTCGGGCGGATATCTTTGTTTTGTAGAAGTTAAACTACGAAAGAATAAAAATTTTGCGCCGGCAAGAAGTTATGTCACGAAAAACAAGCAGGAAAAATTGCGATTGACAGCAGAACTTTATTTGATGGAATATCCAACTCAATTGCAACCTCGCTTTGATGTAATAGAAATTTATGCATCCAATGGCATGCAAACAAAGCAACCTGAAATCATATACTGGGAAAATGCGTTTTAGTGGAGGAATCAATAATGCGATTGTTTGATGCCCATTGCGACACGATTTACCAGTGTTATCATCAAAATCAGAGTTTATTAAAAGAGAATCCGAATGGTCATGTAGACTTGAAACGTAGCAAGGCTTTTCGAAATTATGTACAGTTTTTTGCTATATTTGAAAATGGCGCTGAAAAAAGTAAGATTGAAATGAAACAAACGTTTCAAAATCAGTATGATATTTTTTTGAATGAGATAAAAACGAATACGAAGAATATAGAATTTTGTAAGACGGCCCGTGATGCACACCAAGCTTTTCAGCATGGAAAACATGCGGCATTTCTTTCTGTTGAAGGCGCAGAATTGTTGGGTTGTGATATTCAAATGTTAGAAAAAGCTTATGAATTAGGTGTTCGGTCTGTTACATTGACTTGGAACCATAAGAATGAATTAGCAGGATCATCGGCGCAAAGAACTCCTAACGGATTGAGTGAAAAGGGAAAACAATTTGTGAAAAAAATGCAAGAGTTGTCGATGATAGTAGATGTATCCCATATCTCAGAAGCTGCTTTTTGGGATGTGGTGAAAATTACAAAGGCACCGATAATAGCAAGTCATTCAAATTTTAAAATTTTAAACAATCACCCTAGAAATGTGACAGATGAACAGTTTTTGGCACTTAAGGATTCTGGTGGAGTGTTGGGATTAAACTTCTATTCTGCCTTTTTAGGAGAAAATGCAACCATTGATACGTTGTTATCTCATGTTGAACATGCATGGTCCTTAGATGGGCAAAATTCCATTGCTTTTGGAAGTGATTTTGATGGTTGTGATTTATTGCCATATGGCATAAAAGGATTAGAAGATGTAGAGCGTATTTATGAAGCGCTTCTTAGACGTAATTATTGCGAAATATGGGTAGAAAACCTATTTTATAAAAATTTAATGAGGGTAGTGAGTGAAGTATGTACTATGTAAGCACAAGAGATAAATCTAAAAAATTGACGGCGGCTCAAGCGATTGCGCTAGGTCTTTCAAGAGATGGCGGTTTGTTGACCCCTGAAACACTGCCGTCCATTTCGGAACAGGATTTAGTTGCACTAAAAGAAATGAATTATCAAGATAGAGCAACCTTTATTATGAAGCTATTTCTTGAGGATTTCACAAAAGAAGAACTCGATTCTTATGCTCAAAAAGCATATAGCATGGAAAAATTTGACCACCAAGAAATTGCACCTGTGTATACTGTGGATCAAATCACCCATAGTCTTGAGCTATGGCATGGGCCAACATCTGCTTTTAAAGATATGGCGTTGCAAATGCTTCCACATTTGCTTTCTGCTTCTTTGGTGAAAACAGAAGAAGAAAAAACAGTGTGTATCTTGGTTGCAACATCTGGTGATACAGGAAAAGCTGCACTTGAAGGTTTTCGTGATGTGGATAAAACAAAAATATTGGTCTTTTATCCTAAAGACGGTGTTTCAGATATTCAAGGTTTACAAATGCAAACACAGGAAGGAAATAATGTTGGTGTTTGTTCCGTGTTTGGTAACTTTGATGATGCGCAAACAGGTGTCAAAAAGCTGTTTTCAGATGTGAAGCTACGTGAAGATTTGGAAAATCGAGGATATTTCTTATCTTCAGCCAATTCAATTAACTGGGGTAGAGTTCTTCCACAGTTAGTATATTATGTGTCCTCATATTGTGACCTTGTAAAAAAAGGGACTATTAAACAGGGTGACTTGGTTAATATTTGTGTTCCAACTGGGAACTTTGGCAATATTCTAGCTGGTTATTATGCGAAAAGAATGGGTCTTCCTATTGGAAAACTTATTTGTGCGTCAAATAGCAACAATGTTTTAACTGATTTTATTAAAACCGGAATTTATGATCGTAATCGTCAATTCTACACAACTATGTCTCCATCTATGGATATTTTGATTTCAAGTAATCTTGAACGTTTGCTTTTTGCGATGTCAAATGAAAATGATACATTGGTTGCTGACTATATGCAAGCTCTCAACGATACAGGTAAATATGAAGTGAATGATACGATTAAATCGGCACTGGAAGCAGAGTTTTATGCTGGATATTGTGATGATGCAAAGACACAGGTAACAATTCAAAAAATGTGGACTGAGAACGATTACCTTATCGATCCACATACGGCCGTGGCATTTGATGTATTAGAGCAATATCGCAATGAAACAGGTGACAATACGCAAACGATTGTTGTTTCAACTGCTAGCCCATTTAAATTCTGTGATAATGTGCTTGGCGCTCTCGGCGTAACGGATTTGAATGAAGGTGTAGATATTTTAGATCAATTGACTGAAAAAACAAATATGAAAGCACCTGCGCCACTTGCTGAATTAAGAAATAAGACAATTCGATTTGAAGACAGCGTTGAAAAAGAACAAATGATTGATGTTGTATTGGATATGCTGAAATAAGAGGTGATTGCGTGGCACTTTATGCGATTGGTGATACGCACTTGTCTTTGAGTGGAAATAAGCCGATGGATATATTCGGTGGAGCATGGCAAGGTTATGTGGATAAATTACGTATAGGATTTGAAAGCATTCGAGAAGATGATACAGTTGTGCTTTGTGGAGATATTTCATGGGGAATGAGTTTGGTTGAATCGAAAGAAGACTTTTCTTTTCTAAATGCGTTGCCTGGTAAAAAAATTATCATTAAAGGTAATCATGACTACTGGTGGACAACAAAAAGTAAAATGGATCGTTTTTTTGCTGAACAAGGATTTTCAAAATTACAAATTTTGCATAATAACTGTTATACATACGAGAATATAGCTCTGTGTGGCACGCGTGGTTGGTTTTATGAAGAAGATGCGAAAATTGCAGACCAGAAAGTATTCAATAGAGAAATTTCTCGCTTAGAGACCTCGTTAAAATCTGCAGAAAATAAAGAAAAATTGTGTTTTTTGCATTATCCGCCATATTATCAGGGCTATCAGTGTAAACCTATTATCGATTTGCTTGAGCAATATGACGTAAAGGCATGTTATTATGGTCATTTGCATGGTGGAAGTCAACGTTTGGCAATTCAAGGAAAGCTAGGTAACGTAGCTTATCGATTGGTTGCGGCTGATTATATAAACTTCAAACCAACAAAAATATGTGATTGAGAAAAAAAGTATGGTAATTCATTGAACTATCTGTTAAAATAGTTTAGATAATGCTTAAAAGTACCTATCATCAAGAGGGTATGTACAGGAGGAAAAGGAAATGAACGTCAAAAGCACTGTAGAAAACAAAGAAAAATTTTCAGTTGAACTCGTCATTGAAGTAGGGAAAGAACAATTCGAAGCAGCAATTGATCGAGTATATAAGAAAAATAGGGGCACGATTTCCATACCTGGTTTCCGTAAAGGGAAAGCACCTCGTAAAGTGATTGAAGGTATGTATGGTAGTGCAGTATTCTATCAAGATGCCGTTGAAGAAGTTTACCCAGTTGCTGTTGAAGAAGCAATTAAAGAACAAAACTTAGATATTGCGGCAGCTCCGAAAGTGGAGATTATGGAAATTAGTGAAGAAGGCTTTACATTTAGAGCTGATATTGTTGTGCGCCCTGAAGTAACCATTGAAGGATACAAAGGACTTGAAGAAAATAAAGTTCTTGCTACTGTAACAGATGAAGCTGTTCAAAATGAACTCAATGGATTTATTGAACGTGCAAGTTATATGGAAGCTGTTGAACGTCCAGCTGCTAATGGCGATACAGCTTGCATTGATTTCAAAGGAATGAAAGACGGTGTTCCATTCCAGGGTGGAACTGGTGAGAATTTTGATTTGGTTTTGGGTTCAAATTCATTCATTCCTGGATTTGAAGATCAAGTTGTTGGCATGTCTGCAGGAGAAGAAAAAGAAATTTCTGTTACATTCCCTGAGGATTATCAAGCAGAAGATTTGGCTGGCAAACCAGCAGTGTTTGAAGTGAAACTTCATGAAGTGAAAACTAAAGTTCTTCCAACATTGGATGACGAGTTTGCAAAAGATGTTTCAGAATTTGATACTTTAGATAGTTTTAAAGATGATTTACGTGCTAAGATTGCAGATCGCAATATGTCAATGAGTGAAGAACGTTTTAAAGCGGCACTTTTAGAGCAATTGGCTGCAAAAGTAGAAATTGATTTACCAGAAGCATTGGTTGAAACACAAATTGACAGATTAATGTCTGACTATAGTGCAAGACTAGAACAACAAGGTATTAGCATGGATATGTATATGTCTTACATGCAAATGACCATGGAGTCTATGCGTAACGAACTGCGTCCGAATGCAGAAAAACAAATTCGTACACAATTGGCACTAGAAGCTATTGCGAGAGCAGAAGAAATTCAAATTACCGACGAAGAAGTGAATGAAGAATTTAAAAAGATTTCTGAAAGCATGAATCTTCCAATTGCTGATATTGAATCTGTTCTAGAAAAAGATAAATTTAAAATTGATATGGCGCGCGATCGTGCATTAAACATTGTTACTTCTAATGCAAAAGCGAATATTATTTCTGAAGAAGAAGCAATGAAAATTGAAGAAGTTAAAGCAGAAGAAACAGAAGAAACAAAAGAAAAACCAGCAAAGAAAACAACAACAAAGAAAACAACAACGACTAAAAAAACTACAACGAAGTTTGCTAGTGGCGAAACAACAGCGAAGAAAACAACAAAAAAAGCGACGTCTGAAACGGCAGCGAAAAAAACCACTAAAAAAGCTACAACTGACGAAGCGGGTGAAAAGAAAGAGCCTGCTACAAAACGTAAAACAACGAAAAAGGCCGAAGAAAAAACTGAGGAATAAGTTGACAGTTGTAGGGCATACTTTGTTCTAAAAGCTTAAAGGAGATTCTAATATGAGTTTAGTTCCATATGTTGTAGAACAAACAAACCGAGGAGAGAGATCCTATGATATTTTCTCCAGATTACTTAACGACCGTATTATATTTCTTTCCGAAGAAGTTAATGATGTTACAGCAAGCTTAGTTGTGGCGCAACTATTGTATTTGGAAGCTCAAGATCCAGATAAGGATATTCAGTTTTATATCAATAGTCCAGGCGGTTCAGTCACAGCGGGTATGGCAATTTATGATACAATGCAATATATCAAAGCAGATGTTTCTACAATTTGTATTGGTATGGCGGCTAGTATGGGTGCATTTTTATTGTCGGCAGGAACAAAAGGGAAAAGGTTTGCATTGCCCAATTCGGAAATAATGATTCACCAACCTTCTGCAGGTACGCGTGGTCAAGTTACAGACATGGCTATTCATTTGAAGCGCTTTGAAGAAAATAAAAAACGACTCAATCGTATCTTAGCTCAAAACACAGGAAAGCCCGTAGAAGTAATTGCTGCTGACTGTGAAAGAGATAATTTTATGAGTGCAGAAGAAGCAATGGAATATGGACTTATCGATCAAGTTATTGAAAGACGATAAAAAGAAAGGGGCAGGTTCAGTTGCTTGCCCCTTCCTTTCTTTATATTGCTTTAAGTCTTGAGGTGAAAAAATTATGCAAAATGATAATATGGTAGCACACTGTTCTTTTTGCGGAAAAGAACAAGAAAAGAATGTAAGAATGATTGCGGGACAAGATGTATACATTTGTGATGAATGTGTGCATTTATGTGTTGGGATTCTTGAGCGCATGGAAAAGGATGAGAAGGAGCTAGGTCAACAATCAATTGAAGAAACATTAGCTTCTGTTCCAACGCCAAAAGAAATTAAAGATTTTTTAGATGAATATATCATCGGACAAGAAGAGGCAAAAATTGCTTTGTCTGTTGCAGTATATAATCATTATAAACGTATATATTTTGGTGATACTAATGATGTTGAACTCCAAAAAAGTAATATATTATTATTAGGACCTACAGGTTCGGGTAAAACATTATTTGCACAGAGTTTGGCAAAAATTTTACACGTTCCATTTGCGATCGCTGATGCAACTACGCTAACTGAAGCGGGTTATGTGGGTGATGATGTTGAAAATATTTTACTTCGTTTAGTGCAAGCAGCCGAATATGACATTCAGCTTGCCGAACGCGGTATTATATATATTGATGAAATGGATAAAATTGCGCGTAAAAGCGAAAACACGTCTATTACAAGAGATGTTTCTGGGGAAGGTGTACAGCAAGCTTTATTAAAGATATTGGAAGGTACGGTTGCCAGTGTTCCACCACAAGGCGGAAGAAAACATCCACATCAAGAATTTATACAAATAGATACAAAAAACATTTTGTTTATTTGTGGTGGTGCGTTTGAAGGTATTGAACGTATCATAGAAAGCAGAATTGATAAAAAATCCATAGGTTTTGGTGCAGAAATTAAAACTAAAGCAGAACGCGATGAGATTAAGATATTGCAAGAAATTCAGTCGCATGATTTGCTTAAATTCGGGATTATTCCTGAACTGATTGGTCGTATACCTGTCATCACACATTTGAATCCATTGACAAAAGATGATTTGGTTCGAATTTTGACAGAACCAAAAAACGCATTAGTAAAGCAGTATAAAACTTTGTTGCAGTATGACGATGTAACATTGAAATTTACAGATGATGCTCTAACTGAAATTGCAAACAAGGCAATTGAAAGAGGAATTGGAGCTAGAGGTCTTCGCTCTATTCTTGAAAAAGTAATGCAACAGGTTATGTTCGAAGTGCCATCTGATCATACTATTTACGAAATTGAAATCACGGAAGATAATATTAAAGACAATACAATGCCAACGGTTTTTCGTGATTCCAATCGGAGCAAACCCAAGCAATTTTCTAATTCTACTTCTAACGAGTTGCTACAAGCAACAGAGTAGAAGATTAGTGTGAAAATTTGTTTTTAGCGCACAATCTGGTGGAGGGGTTTCTCTCCACCTGTTTTTATATAAAGGATGTGATAATATGATAGAAGATATTGATAACATTTCGATGCCTGCACTTGCATTGCGAGGTTTAACAGCTTATCCTCAAACTATGATTCATTTTGACGTTGGGAGGGAAGCTTCAATAAAGGCACTTGAAACTGCGATGAATGATAGCAGTCCAATATTTCTTGTCACACAAAAAGATATTAGAGAAGAAAAGCCTGAACAAAACGATTTATTTTCAGTCGGAACGATTTCCACCGTTCGTCAAATATTACGATTGCCTGGGAAATCTATTCGAGTCATGGTGGAAGGTGTGGCACGTGGTCGCCTTGTCCAACTGACACAAGCAGAACCGTATTTGGTGGCTGAAGTAGAAGAAATGTTAACTCCAACTGCAAGTAAAAATAAACCTAAGGAAGAAGCTCTTGTTCGACGAGCTTATGAACTTTTTGATCGATATGTTGATCTTTCACCAAAACTGACTCCAGATGTACTTGTGAATGTCATGTCTAGTGAAGATCCTGGCTATATTGCTGATTATATTGCGCAAAACATGATTATGCGTGTTTCTGATAAACAAGCTATTTTGGAAGAGACGCGTCCAATACAGAGGCTTACGAAGTTATTGCATTTTCTCAGTCGCGAGGTAGAAATATTAGATATTGAGCAAGATATTCAAACAAAAGTACAAGAGAACCTGTCTCAAACACAAAAAGATATCATGCTACGAGAAAAGATAAAAGTAATTCAAAGAGAATTGGGTGACGATTATCAAGAAGACAGCGATAGCAAGATATATAGACAAAAAATTAAAGAAGCAAAGTTACCAGAACAGGTTGAAACAAAATTGATGAAAGAACTTTCTAACTTAGAAAGACAACATTTTGGTTCAGCGGAATCTACGGTGATACGCAACTATTTGGATATTTGCCTTGAGCTTCCATGGAATAAAAAGACTAAAGAACGTGTGGACATTAATTTAGCAAAAAAATATTTAGATCAAGATCACTTTGGTTTGGATAAAGTGAAAGAACGCATGCTAGAATTTTTGGCTGTGAAGCAAATGACCTCAGAAATTGGGGGCGAGATTTTGTGTTTGGTTGGACCGCCGGGAGTTGGTAAAACTTCAATTGCAATGTCTATGGCGCGCTCCATGAATCGAAATATAGCACGCATTTCACTAGGTGGTGTGCATGATGAAGCTGAAATTCGAGGACACAGAAAAACCTATGTTGGAGCAATGCCAGGACGTATTATCAGCGCTATTAAAGAGGCAGGATCAAAAAATCCAGTTATTCTATTAGATGAAATTGATAAACTAGGTAGAGATCATAGAGGTGACCCGTCATCTGCACTGCTAGAGGTTTTAGATAGCAAGCAAAATAAGACATTTAGAGATCATTTTTTGGAATTGCCTTTTGATTTATCTGAAGTCCTTTTTGTAACGACTGCCAATAGGATAGACAACATACCACGTCCGTTGCTAGATAGAATGGAAGTTATTGAATTATCCAGTTACACCGATGAAGAAAAGTTGCAAATTGCAAAGCAGTATTTGCTTCCAAAAGAAATGAAGCGACATGGACTCAAAAAGAGACAAATGCAGATGTCGGATGATGCCATACGCGAGACAATTGTTTCTTACACAAGAGAGTCAGGCGTGCGTTTGTTAGAACGTAAATTGGCTACAATTTGCAGAAAAGTGACAATGAATATAGTCTCTGAGAGTGTTAAAACTCAAAAAGTGACAGCTGGTAACTTAGAAGAATTTCTTGGTGTTCGCACCTATCATCCTGAAAAGAATGGAAAAGAAAATCGCGTGGGCGTGGTCAATGGGCTAGCTTGGACAAGCGTGGGTGGCACTTTATTAGAAGCTGAGGCAAATGTTCTCACAGGTAATGGGAAAATTGAGTTAACTGGTAATCTTGGTGATGTGATGAAAGAATCTGCAAAAGCTGCGTTTAGTTATATTCGAAGTAGAGCCTCTCAGCTAGGAATTGATACAAACTTTTATAAAGAAAAGGATATTCATGTTCACTTTCCTGAAGGAGCAGTTCCTAAAGATGGTCCATCAGCTGGGATAACGGTTACGGTTGCTATGGTTTCAGCTTTGACAGGAACACCAGTACGTGGAGATGTGGCAATGACAGGAGAAATCAGTTTGAGAGGACGTGTGCTTCCGATTGGCGGTCTTAAAGAAAAGTCAATGGCAGCTCTTCGAAATGGTATTCATACAGTAATTATACCAAGTGATAATGAAAAGGATTTGGAAGATATTGACCCAACTGTTCGTGCCTCCTTGCATTTTATTTGTGTTTCTCATATTGATCAAGTGGTCAGTGTGGCATTGGAACAACCCGTCATCACTCAGCCAGATAAAAATGAAGCAGGAATTAGTGAACCTGTACGTTCAAAATCAAATCCTGTAGGTATTCGTCAGTAAGGAGTTTTCTAATGCAATTGAACACACAAAATGCTGAATTTATAAGATCAGCAGTGAAAAAAGCGGATTTTCCTAGAGATATTTTACCTCAGGTCGTTTTTTCTGGTCGATCGAATGTAGGAAAGTCATCTGTGATTAATCGTTTGCTAAATCGTAAAAACTTTGCAAGAGTAGGTAAGTCACCAGGAAAGACGACCCATATCAATTATTTTCTAATTGATAAAAAAATGTATCTTGTTGACTTGCCAGGCTATGGTTATGCAAAAGTATCAAAAACAGAAAGACAACGTTGGGGCAAGCTTATTGAAACTTGGTTTCAAGACACCGACTTAATGACTTTGGGCGTATTGATTGTAGATATGCGCCATAAACCAACGCAAGATGATTTTGTAATGGCTGAGTTTTTCAAAAATACAGGAAAACCTTTTGTTGTCGTTGCCAATAAACATGATAAAATTAAAAGGAAAAGCGAAATTGAGCCGAATCTTGCTCAAATTCGAGAAACACTTCAATTAGATGATGAGGATATAGTCATACCCTTTTCAGCAGAAAAGGGACTGGGTAAACAAGAGCTTTTGGATCTTATCATTGATCATATTTAGTTTGAAGACAGGGCAAAAGCCCTGTCTTCTTGTCATACTATAAAAACTCTGTTATAATCAAAATCATTAAATATCAATCATAAGGGGTGCCCGTATGGATAGCCTTGCTTCACATATTCAATGGGGCGATATGTTGTATTTTTTTCTACGTATTGCCGCTGTACTTATCTGTATTATTGTTCATGAACTTTCTCATGGATTAACTGCTTATTATTTAGGTGATCAAACTGCAAAAAAAATGAATCGTTTGTCACTCAACCCAATCAGACATATTGATCCAATTGGGGCTCTTATGATGATTTCAGTTGGATTTGGATGGGCGAAGCCTGTACCAGTTGATATGAGATATTTTAAAAATCCTAAGTTGGGAATGGCAATTACAGCATTTGCTGGACCTTTTTCAAATTTCATACTGGCATTTATTACAGCGATTCTGTTGCAAATTGTAATTTCTGTTCAATATATATATGGAAGTTTTAACACAACTGTTCTTATCGACTTTTTACAGATGCTACTTGTGTTGAATATTGGTTTGGGTTTATTTAATTTGATTCCGTTTCCACCTTTAGACGGTTCAAAAATTATGGGAGCAATATTACCTGAAAAAATTTATTATACACTGATGCGTTATGAATTTATTGGGATGTTTATTTTGATGGGGCTTTTATGGATGGGATATATTACTACCCCACTTCGCTATGCCTCGCAAGCTGTGATTACTTTTATGTTAGATATGAGTGAATTTGTGCAACAAGTTGTTATTTCTCTATTGATGTAATGGAGAATAAGTGAGCTTATAGTTGGCAATCATTTATATTGAAACGAAAGGGTGTGATAGACCTGGCTATATTATTTATATTAGCAATTTGTTTTCTAATTCTGATGACTCGTATTTGGGTATTTGTTGAGTATTCTGTTGGAAAGCAAAGTGTTGTAGCAGGTATTGGACTCTTATATTTTGATTTCTCATCTCAAAAGCCAAGAAAAAGTAAAGAAAAGAAACTTAAAAAAGATAAAGTTAAAAACAAAGAAGCGAAATATTCAATTAATAAGGAATACCTGAAAAAGGGATTTATAAAAAATGCGATACCCACTATAACACTTATTTTTGAGTGTATAAGAAGGTATCTATCAATTGATAAATTGATTTTGGATGTGTGTTGGGCGTCAAGTGATCCAGTTAGCTGTGCAATAAATTTTGGCAGATTAAATGCAGCTATGCATGGAGTGTTGGCGCTGATGAAGGCAAATTTTAAAGTTAAACAAATTAGAGTAGATACTTCACTTAATTTCGAAAGTGAGAAACCAGATGTTTATCTAAAAGGCATGATTTCGATAGCGCTTTGGCAAGCTAGTTTTATAAGTATCAAAGTTTTACGAAGACTTTTTCAAAATATGAGTTTACGAAAGGTGGTACATTCACATGGAAAATAATCATCCAATTAATGAAATGATGGCAACAACTATTCAAAAAATTCGTGAATTGGCAGATGCCAACACAATTATTGGAGAACCTATCAAAACTGGAGAAATTACTTTAATACCAGTTTCGACTCTTTCATTTGGTTTTGGAACTGGCGGTTCAGAGTTTTCTGGGAAAAATCAAAAACCTGAGCATAATAACAATTTTGGAGGCGGAGGAGGAGCAGGTGTTAAAATTACTCCCGTAGCATTTATTGTAGTAAATGGTACGACAGTAAAAATGCTCAATATGTCAACACCTGCAGATACCACTCTTGATAGAGTAGTTGATATGGTTCCAGATCTAGTCGATAAGGTATCACAATTATGTAAAAAATCAGAAGAAGAATAAATTACGCGTTTAACCCCATACTAAGACAAAACTACACAAATGGAGTGATACGTTTTGAAGTATGGGGTTTATTTTTTGATTTGTTTTATTCTGCTAACATGTAATGCCATTTCTGCAGAAGCTATAATGAATGCGCCAGACGTTTCTGCAAAATCTGCAATATTAATCGATGTAGATTCTAATCGAGTGTTATATGAAAAGAATTCAGATGAGAAGAGATTGATTGCCAGCATTACAAAGCTTATGACGGCACTCGTCGCTGTAGAATCACAGCCGGATATAAAGCAAA
Source organism: Oscillospiraceae bacterium (assembly GCA_030625685.1). Taxonomy (GTDB): domain Bacteria; phylum Bacillota; class Clostridia; order Oscillospirales; family Oscillospiraceae; genus Evtepia. The sequence continues at coordinate 70,221 of DAOUQJ010000011.1, read as the reverse complement.
CTGTAAGAATTAAAGAAGAATGGACAAATATTGAGGGGTCTTCAATCTATTTAAAACCATTTGAGGAAGTAACTCTTGAAACACTTTTATATGGATTGTTATTACGGTCAGGAAATGATGCAGCGGTAGCAGTAGCTGGATTTTGTGGTGGAGATGTTGAGACATTTGTAGACTGGATGAATAATAGAGCAATTGATTTAAACATGTCAAATAGTAGTTTTCGCAATCCAAATGGATTAAATCATGAAGCACATTACTCAACAGCAGCAGATATGGCAAAGCTGGCTACTTGTGTTTTAAAAAATGAAGTCTTAGCGAACGTTGTTTCAACTAAAAGCATTGCATTTGATGAGCGAAATTTCACCAATAGCAATAAACTTTTGTGGCGATATGAAGGTTGCATTGGCATGAAAACAGGTTACACTGAGAAGGCAGGTCGTACGTTAGTAACGGCGGCGCAAAGAAATGGACATACTTTAGTAGTTGTAACCTTATCTGATCCGAATGATTGGTGTGATCATATGAAACTTTTTGATTATGGATTTTCTTCATTTCAGAATGAAGAGCTTGTTTCCCAAGGAGAAGAAATCACTAAAATCCGCGTAGAAGGTAGTTTTGTTCGTTCTGTGCCTCTTTATGCAGATGAAACGATTTCGTATCCTTTGAAAGATGGAGATCAGTCAGAAGTTAAAATCAATATAGCTGATTTTGTGCATGCTCCCGTAAAGCAAGACAGTATTGCAGGAAATGTTGAAGTGTATGTGAATGATGAGCTCATTGGCGTTAGTTACTTGCGTTACTGTAATGCAGTGGAACAAAATACGGTTCTTGCAAATCATAGTATTCATAAATTGTTTGAAATGTTTGACGATGAGTATCAGTTTTATTTACCAAAGAGAAATCAAAATACTGAAGCGACGTAATCATACGCCGCTTTTACATATTGAGGGAAATATATGAAAGAAAGATTGCAAAAGTTGTTATCCCAAAGTGGGATATGTTCACGTAGGAAAGCAGAAGAGTATATACAATCTGGACGCGTTATGGTAAATGGTGTGATGGCCCAACTTGGTGACAAAGCTTCATTTGAAGAAGATACTGTTACAGTAGATGGAAAACCTATCGCACCAGAAGAAAAGAAATTATATATCATGTTAAATAAACCCAAAGGTTTTGTGACTACGATGAGTGATGAAAAAGGTCGAAAAACGGTGTGGGATTTGGTGAAAGAATGTCAAGTTCGTGTTTGGCCAGTGGGAAGATTAGATTTGAATTCGGAAGGTCTTCTGATTATGACAAATGACGGTGATTTAACGCAGCGCCTCATTCATCCTAGTCATATGATTGAAAAAGAGTATGTTACCTGGGTCTCCGGAAATGTTGAGAAAGCGGTTCCAATTTTACAAACAAAGATTGTTGACGCTGGAGAGGTATTTTTACCTGCTAAAGTTAAAGTAATAAGGCAATTTGAGCATGTTAGCGTAATATCTATAACTATTCATGAGGGGAAAAAGCATCAAGTGCGTCGTATGTGTGCACATGCTGCTCTTACTGTCAAACGATTGATTCGAGTGAGAGAAGGTTTTTTGCATTTAGACAAACAACTAAAGAAAGGTGAATGGAGACATCTCAATGAGAGTGAAATTGCACAATTAACAAAATGAAAATGAAATTTTAACGTCTATAACTTGCATTTTATCGGTAAAAAAGCTATGATTGGATAAAAAACTGATTAAATTTGCAGTATAGATGGAGACAATAGTATGAAAAACGATGTTTTATCGCTGATCAATCAACATAAGCATACATTCTCAAAAGGTCAAAAAAATATTGCCAATTTCATGCTAAATTCATACGATAAAGCAGCCTTTATGACTGCGAGCAAATTAGGAGCTACTGTAAATGTGAGTGAGTCAACAGTAGTTCGTTTTGCAGCAGAACTTGGTTTTTCTGGATATCCAGCAATGCAAAAAGCTTTGCAAGAAATGATTAAAAACAAACTGACTACTTTGCAACGTATGGAAGTGGCAAATGATTTAATTGGCAATGAAGATATTATTAAAAATGTAATGAATTCAGATATGGAGAAAATAAGAATTACGATGGAGCAAGCGGACCATGAAAGTTTCGGACATGCAGTGCAAGCACTTGTAAATGCAAAACGAATCTATGTTTTAGGTGTTCGTTCTTCAAGTTTCTTATCTGGATTTTTGGCGTTCAATTTTCGCTTTGTATTTGATAATGTTATACATGTTGACCAAGGTAGTACTATTTTTGAAGTGCTGGGAAGGATTGGTGAAGGTGATGTCATTGTTGGAATTAGTTTTCCAAGATACTCACTTCGTACATTAAAGGCTTTGGAGTTTGCGAGAGAACAAGGTGCTACTATTATTGCTATGACGGATAGAAATAATACAGCGGTTGCAAAAACTGCTCATCATCTTCTCCTTGCCCAAAGTGATATGGCTTCTTTTGCCGATTCATTGGTTGCGCCTCTTAGTATGATCAATGCTTTATTGGTGGCGGTAGCGAGAAGACGTGCAGATGAGGTAGGAAAAACGCTTGAAAACTTAGAGAAGATATGGACAGAAGAGGAAGTTTTTGTGAATTCAGAGGATGATGAGTAGTGAAAGAATATAATGTTGTTGTAATAGGTGGCGGTGCAGCTGGCATGATGGCAGCTTTGCAGGCAAAAAAACAAGGTGTTCATGTCACACTAATAGAAAAAAATGAAAAGCTTGGTCGAAAAATTTACATTACTGGTAAAGGACGTTGCAATGTTACTAACGAATGTGACATTGAAACGATGCTTCTAAATATCCCGCACAATGCGCGCTTTATGCACAGCTCAGTTCGGCGGTTTACACCGAGTGAGACAATGACATTTTTTGAACAACTCAATGTACCGCTCAAAACAGAACGTGGAGGTAGAGTGTTTCCCTGTTCTGATAAAGCATATGATATTATTGATGCTCTTTTTTTTGCGTTGCGCAGACAAGGAGTTAAAATTATAAAGGACAAAGCAGAAGCGCTAGTCGTGCAGAATGGTTCTATACAAGCGGTTAAATTGACCAATCAAGAGATTCTGTGTGATGCACTTGTTATAGCTACTGGGGGAGTATCATATCCTACCACAGGCTCCAATGGTGCAGGGCATGAAATGGCACAATTGTTAGGACACACTGTTACTACTCTGCAGGGAGGATTGGTTCCTCTGGTGGAAAATGGAGAAGATTGCAGTAAAATGCAAGGATTGTCACTTCGCAACGTGACTTTGACTGTGAAAAATAAGAAAAAGAAAGTGATTTTTGAGGAACAAGGTGAGTTGCTCTTCACACACTTCGGTTTGTCAGGTCCTCTTGTGCTAAAAGCAAGTTCACAAATGAGGGATTTTGATGGAGATATATATTCACTTACTATTGATTTAAAACCAGCTTTAACAGAAGAACAATTGGAAGATCGGTTGCTAAGAGAATTTAAAAACAATTCGAATCGCAACATTCAAAATGTTTTAGAATCATTGCTTCCTAGATTGATGATACCAGTTATGCTAGAGAGAGCACAAATATTGGGTGACACTAAAATCCACGATATTACGAAAAAGCAACGTATGAAATTAATAGATCTTTTTAAACGGTTTTCAATAAAGATATCTGAAAAACGACCTATAGAGGAAGCTATTATTACCGCCGGCGGAGTTAAAACAAAAGAAATTGATCCTAAATCGATGATGTCTAAGTTGGTAAATGGTTTGTTTTTTGCTGGCGAGATTATTGATGTAGATGCCTACACTGGTGGGTTTAATTTGCAAATTGCGTGGTCTACTGGATTTGTGGCGGGTGAACAGGCTGCAATATTTGCAAAAAAGGAGAAATGATATGTTAAGTATAGCCATAGATGGTCCAGCTGGTGCTGGTAAAAGTACATTGGCAAAGCGCTTAGCTGAGAGTATTGGTTTTTTATATGTGGATACAGGAGCAATATATCGCTCTGTAGGATTGTTTGCACATAAACAAAATAAAAATTGTGAGTGTGATCAAGAAGTGATATCAGTTCTTCCCGACTTAGAGTTAACGATTACGCATGAGGCGGATGGTTTGCAACATATGTTAATGAATGGTGAAGATGTAACCTTTCAAATTCGTCAAAATGAAGTATCAAGGCTTGCTTCACTAGTTTCGCGCATTCCTGAAGTGAGAGAGTTTTTACTCAAAACACAACGTAATATGGCCAAACAACATAGTGTTGTTATGGATGGACGCGATATTGGTACTGTTATTTTGCCTGATGCAGCATTGAAAATTTTCTTGACTGCTTCTGTAGAAGAAAGAGCAAAAAGACGACATGCAGAATTATTGCAAAAAGGAAGTCAGGTTTCTTTTGAGCAGATTTGCAGTGAAATATCAAGTAGAGATGAGCAAGATAGTAATCGTACAATTGCACCGCTCAAAGCAGCAGAGGATGCAATTGTTGTTGATACTTCTATTCTAGACTTAGAGGAAAGTTTTCAAGTTTTGAGGGGATTAGTAGAGGAGAATTTGGGTATATGAATGGGTATTATCGATTTGTTTATTGGGTTTTAAGAATTGTGTATATAGTGATTTACCCTTGGCGCGTGATTGGTGCAAAGAATATACCGCAAGGTGGTGCACTCATATGTCCTAATCATACAAGTAATATTGATCCTGTATTAGTGGTGAATGCATTTACTATGAAAAATCCGATTAGAGCTATGGCAAAATATGAAATGAGTCAGTGGCCAATTGCTGGGTTCTTACTTAAAAAAAGTGAAGCAATGGTATTTGTAAAACGTGGAGAAGCTGATATTTCAGCAATAAAAAATGCGATGAAAATGCTGAAAAACAATGAAAAACTTTTGGTGTTTCCAGAAGGAACACGTGGTGGTGAAGAAGCGTTAGAAGGAAAGAATGGTGCCGCAATGTTAGCATCTCGCACACATGTTCCGATTATTCCTGTATATATACCTGCAAAAAAAAGATGTTTTCACGCTACACCAGTTGTCATTGGCGAACCATATCATCCAATTTTGGACAAGGAAAAATCTACAGCTGAGGCATATCAAGCTATAACTGATGATTTAATGAATAAGATAGCGAAACTGGGGGATGAATTGCGTTGAGTTGCACATTATGTGAACACGCTGGATTTTGTTTTGGAGTGAAACGTGCAGTCAGTATGGCACAAAATGCAGGTAAGCTGTCGCAAAATTGTATTATGTTAGGTCCAGTCATACACAATGATTTTGTAATTGAAGAATTGTCCAAACAGGGTGTAGACTGTGAGTTAGAACATGAATTGATACCTGCAAAATCTACTGTAATCATACGATCTCATGGTGAAACAAAAACTGTATTAAATGCTTTGCAAGAGAAAGGTTGCTCACTCGTGGATGCAACTTGCCCCAAAGTATCTAAGATTCACTCAATTGTCCAAGATGCCACTGTACGCAATCGAATTGTGATGATTATAGGGATTAAAACACATCCAGAAGTCATTGCAATTTCAAGTTGGTGTGAGCAATTTTATATCATCTCAACACTAGAAGAATTGGAAAACTGGATTGCAAATAATCCTCATTTGTTGGGTGAAGCAATAACGATTGTTTGTCAAACAACATTTTCTCAATCGATTTGGAGTTTATGTCGAGAAAAACTAAAAAAAGAGTGTACAAACCATGAAATCTTTGATACAATATGTAGAGCTACGTATATGCGGCAGTCTGAGGCAACTGAGCTTGCAAAGTGCAGTGATGCCATGATTGTTGTTGGAGATAAAAAAAGTTCCAACACAAAACATCTTGCAGATTTATGTCGAGTATACTGCCCGATTGTATTTCATATAGGTCGGGCGCAGGAGTTAGATTTTGATTTGTTAAAAGGCCTAGCTTCTGTTGGTATCACTGCGGGTGCTTCTACACCCGAGTGGATAATAAAGGAGGTCTATGACAAAATGAGCGATGAAATCATGGAGATCGAAGAGTCATTTGCAGAAATGCTTGAAAAGTCGATCAAAACTTTAAATACGGGAGATAAGGTAACTGGTATTGTAACAACTGTTACACCAACAGAGATACAAGTTGACTTAGGTACGAAACATGCTGGATATATTCCTGTTTCTGAGCTAACTGACGATGTTGACGCGAAAGTCGAAGATATCGTAAAAGTTGGCGATGAAATTGAAACATATGTCATGCGTGTTAACGATATGGAAGGTATGATTACTCTTTCTAAAAAACGTTTGGATAGCGTGAAAAACTGGGACAATATCGAAAAAGCACAAGCTGATGAAGAGATTGTGGAAGGTACTGTCGTAGAAGAAAACAAAGGTGGCATTGTGGCTTCTGTAAAAGGTGTGCGTGTGTTTATTCCTGCATCACAAACAGGTTTGCCAAAAGGCGCTGCTATGTCTGAAATGCTCAAACAAAAAGTTCGTATGCGCATTACTGAAGTTAATCGTTCACGTCGTAGAGTTGTTGGCTCTATCCGTGCCGTACTTACTGAAGAACGCAATGCAAAAGCACAACAAATTTGGGATAGCATTGAAGAAGGCAAAAAATATCAAGGTGTTGTTAAATCTTTGACATCATATGGTGCATTTGTCGACATCGGTGGCGTAGATGGTATGGTACACGTATCTCAACTATCATGGAGCCGCATCAAAAATCCTGCTGAAGTAGTCAGTGTTGGCGATGAAGTAGAAGTATATGTTCTTTCTCTTGATGCTGAGAAAAAGAAAATTTCTCTAGGCATGAAAGACAACAGTGTAAATCCATGGGATTCTTTCACAAGCACTTATGAAGTTGGATCTGTTGCTTCAGTTCGAATTGTGAAAATTATGGCTTTTGGCGCTTTTGCTGAGATTATTCCTGGCGTTGATGGACTGATTCATATTTCTCAAATTGCAAATCATCGTGTAGAAAAACCAGGTGATGAACTTGCAGAAGGTCAAACAGTTGATGCTAAAATCACTGACATTGATTTAGATAATAAGAAAGTTTCACTTTCTATCCGTGCTTTGCTAGAAGATGCTAATTCTGATGATGAAGCTGATTTTGAAGATGCAGAATAATTTAGCACTTTTGTACGAAATAATGATGTAAATTTATATCGTTAACAAAAATAAAACTATATATTTTGGACAACATAGTCCAGGAGGTGTTTCACATGGAAAACATTACTAAAGATACGATTATTGGTGATATCCTTGATATAGCACCTGAAACAGCACCTGCGTTCTTGAACATTGGCATGCACTGCTTGGGATGTCCAGCATCTCGCAATGAAACATTAGAACAAGCTTGTGCGGTACACGGTGTGAATTCAGATGAGTTACTATCTGAAATCAATCAAAGAATTGCAGACTTAAAAAAATAATCAATTCGTTTTTGTGGGGCAGTAAAATACTGCTCCACTTTTTTTTGAAAGGTTGAGTGAAATGGAATTAACCCCACGGTTAAAAAGCATTGCTAACAAAGTGCCACAAGGAGCAAGAATAGCTGATATTGGCACAGACCATGCATATTTACCTGTTTCACTCTTGCTTAATGACCATATTACCTATGCAATTGCATCTGATATTAATGAAGGACCATTGCAAAGAGGAATGGAAGTTGCAAAGCTTAATCAGATTTCTAGTGAACGGATTTCCTTTCGTCTTTCTGATAGTCTTTTAGGCATTCAAAAAGACGAAGTTGATACGATAGTCATTGCTGGAATGGGTGGAGATACCATAGCACAATGTTTAGATGGTGTGTCGTGGAGTAGAGACAGTAAGTATCTATTTTTGTTACAACCTATGACTTCAATTTTTGACTTGCGTTTATGGTTACAAGAGAATGGTTTTTCTATTGAAAGTGAAGAAATTGTAAATGAGCGGGACAAGTATTATGTAATACTAGAAGTTCGATATGGACAGATGGCGCCGATGACGCTTGGGGAGTTATGGGTTGGAAAGCAAGAGATAGGGTTGCGTTCAGAACACAGATTGGACTACATTTGTGATACAATCAAGCGTAGAGAGCGTGCTCACCTTGGAATGAAACAATCAAAAAGTCCAAAAAGTGAAGAGCAAATCAATTATTTGCAAGCAGTTCTAGATGATTTGTATGAAATACAGAAGGAGTGGGAAGCGTGGCAAATGTAAACGATGTATATAAGATTCTTGATGAAAAGGCTCCGTTTTCTTTGCAAATGGACTTTGATAATGCTGGATTTTTAATAGGTAGAGCAAATACGGAAGTTACCAAAGTTTTGATTGCGTTGGATATAACAAATGACGTTATTGACGAAGCAATTTATCATAAAGCGGAGCTTATTATTACTCATCATCCTATTATTTTTGATAAATTAGCGACTGTTACTGATACCTCGCCCAATGGTGAATTAATTCTGAAATTAATTGAGAATAATATTGCGGTTATTTCAGCACATACAAATTTAGATAAAGTGAATGGTGGAGTGAATACAGTTTTGGCGGAATCACTTTCTCTTCAAAACACAGTTCCACTCGAATTTGACAGCTTAGACAATATTGGAATGCCAATTGGAATTGGAAGAGTTGGTGACAGAAATGAAGGAGAAATTTCTTTATGTTCCTTTATTTCTGACTTGAAAGAAGCACTTCAGGTAGAAGCTGTCCGGGTACTAGATGCAGGAAAACCTGTTAAAAGAGTTGCCGTTGGTGGTGGTGCATGTGGCTCTATGCTTCCATTGGTAAAAAAAGAAAACTGTGATACTTTTGTCACAGCTGATATAAAGCACGATATTTATTTGCAGGCAAAGCATTGGGGAATAAATTTAATCGACGCAGGTCATTTTAAAACTGAAGTTGTGATTTGTAACCAGTTAAGATCATGGATAGAGGCTGCATTCACATCTTTAGATGTTGTCGTATCTTCTCATATGAATGAAGTATTTGCTTATCAATGAATAATTTAAATAGTAAGGTGGATTTGAGATGGCAGGTCACTCCAAATGGAAAAATATACAAAAAACTAAAGGCGCGGCAGATGCAAAACGCGCAAAAATATTTACGAAAGTAGCTAGGGAATTGATTGTAGCAGTCAAAACTGGTGGCAGTGGAGACCCTAATAATAATGCACGCTTAGCAACCGTAATAGCAAAAGCAAAAGCTGTCAATATGCCAAATGACAATATTAAAAGAACGATTGATAAGGCTGCTGGCGCTGGCAATGCAGAGACATTTGAAAGTGTAATTTATGAAGGGTATGGTCCCAATGGAGTTGCTGTGATTGTAGAAGGTTTAACAGATAATCGTAATAGAACTGCATCAGAAGTGAGACATTATTTTGACAAATTTGGTGGAAACTTAGGAGCTACAGGTTGTGTTTCTTGGTCTTTTGATCGTAAGGGACTAATCATTATAGAACGATTAGATTTGGATGATGACACTGTTATGATGGATGCATTGGAGGCAGGTGCATCTGATTTTAGTGCAGAAGAATCGTGTTTTGAAGTATATACGGAACCAGAGGATTGTGGATTCGTTGCATCAAAGTTGAGTGATTTATCTTATCAGGTTTTATCTGCGCAAGTGGAATTATTACCCCAGAATTATGTAAAGCTGACAGATGACAAAGATATTCAAAATATGGAAAAATTGATTGATCACTTGGAAGACAATGATGATGTTCAAGATGTGTATCACAATTGGGAACAAGAGTGAAAAATCTAGGAAATTCAAGGCTTACAGTTATCCTCTGAACCCATTGAAAACACTCACTTTTTCATAAAAATGCTTAAATAATGACATACGAACGTAAGTTCTAAAATTAGTTACGATATACGAAACGTCTGTCATCATTACTAATATTTCCGTCTTTTCTTGAACATACATCACTAGAAGTATTGTTGAGAAAGGGCGGTTTTTTATGTTTGCAAAAGATATTTTGGAAGAGTTTAAAATGGAATGTGAGTTATATCTGGGAGGACGATTAAAAGTTATTACAATAATACAGCACTGTTTTTAAATTACATAGAAAATGAATTTGAGATCTATGACATTGAAGAAATTACTCATCAACATATCAAACCTTATATGAGACAACTAATTAAGAAAAAATTATCAGAGTCTTATGCTAATAGTATTTTGAAATTTCTTAGAGCTTTTTTTGAGTATTGTGCCAAAGAAGACTATATTACAGAAAATTTTAGTAAACGTGTTAATTGGAAAAAAGAAAGAAAAGTTCGTATCAATACGTTTACAGATGATGAGGTGAAATCATTATTAAATGCTTATAACTTCTCAAATTACATACAAGCAAGAAATAGAACCATCTTAGCAGTTGCATTTGATACAGGTGCTAGAAACAGTGAAATATGTAATATCAAAATTCATAATATAGAGAATGATACAATCTTAATCTATGGAAAAGGCTATAAGGAACGAAGAGTACCAATTAGTCCAGTTCTAAGAAGAAGTATGATTAAATACGAAAGACTGAAAAAGTATTATTTCTCTGATAAGAATGTAAGCATAGATAATCACTTTTTATCTCGTACAGGTAAAAGACTAACACCTGAGACGTTAGAACGCATATTTAATGAAGCTAATGAAAAAGCCAATGTATGACGATACCATAAGATGTAGTCCGCACACAGCTAGGCAATATTTTGCTCAGGCACAGTTACGTAATGGACTTGATATTTTTGCTCTCGCTCGTGTTTTGGGTCATGAAAATATTAATATAACAAAGAGATATCTACAATCAATGCATGATGATAAAATTATTGAGATGTCAGTTAAGACAAGTCCGTTGATGAATTTGAAGTGAAGATAGCATAATAATAACCCCATTGAAACTTTAAGATACAAAGCTTCTTTGGGGTTATTTTTTTGCTCAAAGATGCAAAGACTTTGCTGATTGGGATGAGGGCAAGTTGAGTACCAATAAAGCTTTTATGAGGATTAAGGAACAGTTAATTAGCTAATGTTGTTGGCACAGTCTAATACTGATTTATAAGTAGATATTATGCTTTCATTTTTATTAATGAAGTCTTGAGTTAAACCGTATTTATTGCGGGAACAATTACATAATTCTGTATCTAAACTATTTTTAGCACCACAAGTACACACCCATACTTCTGAACGCTTTACTTTTTGGATTTGTGGTTCTTTGAGCTGAATATTTTCTAATATATTTAGAAGTTCTTTAATGAAAGGTAAATCATTTTTATAATATTGTTCGGGTTCTCTTAGTAATATCGGAAATAGGTAATCACTCCAATTGTAATAACTAATATTTTTAGCAAGCTTAATTAAGTCAACGTAATTAAATATTATTTTGTTAATAATATAAGACCAATTGTTTTTAGAGCGACTAGTTAACGTTTCATTATTATATAAGTCAATTATGGAGCTTACTAAAACGTCACTAAATTCACTTGGATAGTTTGCTTTTCCATAAAATGCATATAAATCATTTATATCATTATCCTCAAAGTTAGACAAAATAATTTTGGTCAGTTTAACAAAATATTCGTAGTTTACATACTCAACAGAAATTGATTCTTCAATAAGTTGTGTAATATTATTGTTTAATTCAGAGACGATAATTACAAGTTTATTGTCTTGCCCAGTTATACTTTTTTCAATTTCATCAAGTTTTTTCATTGCTTTGGTTTTTAAGATATTGAGTTTTACATCTTTGTTACTGATAAATACACTATCATCTTCGTTTTTTTGTTGAGTAGTGTTATTATTTTTTAGTTTAACAGCAGTGCCTATTCCTGAGATCATAAACATTTGACTGTTTTTACCACTAATTTCATCGATATCAATTTTAAGTCCAACAATTGCATCTGCATTTAGTTTTTTTGCTTGAGATTCTAATGAACTAAATAATGCGTCATATAATTCATGCATCCGTACTTCAAATTTTCCTGATCTTCCACCAAAAGCATCTGTAAAGCTTGCAAAAAATTCGGAAAACAATCCTGCACCAACTACAATTCTATCAGAAATTACTTCAATATATTTTTCAATTTCTTGCCCTTCTACAGAGTTAGTTGTTGTGATAAGAGTTTTCTTTTTCATAATAATATCCCCTAAAATACAATATAATATAAACAATTACAAAAAATAACATAAATGTATATTATCATATAAACGAATTGTGTAAACGTAATTAAAGAATTGATTGAAACAAACGTGTGTCAGCGAGGAGATGTATCAAGCAGTAGTTTAAAAATGGCACGTATGCAGTCTGATATTTCGAACAAGCTTGGTATAGATGATCGCTCTTATAGAAACTATAAAAAGCTCACAACCCTCATACCTGAGATTCAAGAGATGGTTGATAGGTTGAGTAGTGAAGCAGTTTTGAGATTAAGGCTGATATCTTCAAAAAGTTAAATGAGATCGCAAGAGACATTTATTCTAGCACATATGTCATATCACTAAGCAGATTTAAGTCTGTAAATTTGCAATACTTTATACACTCTTTAGGATTATTAACAAATCCAGTGCATTCCCAAAATTTCTTAGCATTATTATCTTTAGGAGTGAGTGCAATCAATTTTAAATCTGGAAAATCTTTTAATAATCTTATTATATTTTTGATTATAAATGTTCCTACACCTGTCCTCTTAGGATTTACGGAAAAATAATTGATTGATACGAACATTAATTTAGATCTTGGATTAAGTATTATTTCAAGGTCATTATTACTAATATCTTCGTCCTCTTTTGTAATATGTGCTCTTTTGTTAGAATAATAAAATGACAGTTTTAATACTATGTTTGTTTCATTCAAATTATTTGAATTCTTTTTGAGATAAACCGCGTATCTTCCAGCGAATCTATCAGCAGGTGCAAAATAGTTTTTCACTTGGAAACTGCCATATTTCTCCTCAATTAGTGATTGCAATTTATCACAAAATAAATTAATTCTCTTTCTGTCTTGTGCTGAGTTAATTCTATATTGATATCTTTCTTTTATTAGCGTCATTTCCTTGCATTCCTTTCACAAAATAATGTCCATTGAATAAAACTTAGCATCGAAGAGCTGAGGAAGAAATAGTCATTATCAGGTGGAAATGTCAATGCGTAATCTCACCTTCTTACACCTAAATCCCACAACATTTGTGACTGAGGCATATTGTTACTATTATATTAACGCAACAAAATAGTAGAAGTGGAGTCTTTACAGTCGAAGATGAAAAACAAAAACTTCTTCTAGTTGCTAATTTCGGCAGACTTAAAAATGATGAAGCTAAACAAGGAAAAGTTGCAGTTGAGTATGTGAATTGAGTGAAACACGGAATGCCAAGTTGGCGGAGCTTTAATATTTAGCGAGAATGTAAAAAATCTATATTTTTTACTGTTAACGAAAAAAATAAGCCTCTTAATGAGGCTTACAAATTACAAATCGAATGCTTGCTCCATTATTCTGGCGTAGATAAGACCTGACTCTTTGAAATTAGAGGACTTGTTTACAGAGACATCATCTCTTAAAGTGACTTCAACATTTCTTAAAATGAAGTCTGAATTTAAGTTAGAAGATGATGACATTATTTCAATCAATAAGTTATAAATTGTATTTAAATCAATTTATTTAAGACAAATTGTTCTCTAATATCTTTTAAAGACTTTCGACTTTCTTGATTAACGATAATATTGCCAGCAAAATAACTTCCAGTGCCTTCATCCCACATTGATTTTTTTAATACACATTGGTTTTGTAGAACATTTAGTGGAATCTCAAGCATTTTTAATTTTGCATTATCTGACATGTTTAATCTATTAAATCTAATCGTTTCAATAAGATAGCCTATATCAGAAATATTATGATTACATGATTTGAAAGCATAATAATATTTAGCAAACTCACATTGTGTAAAAATATCCATTATAAACCCCCTAATAATATTCATACATTATCTACCTATTTAATGAAAAATCAACTATATATTACTTATTTTAACATAAAATTAAAATTTTAGTTGTTTGGTATACATAAACTGAAAAATACTATTATAATTAAAGTGTCTAAATTGAATTTGAACATGCCAAATTGAATCTGAACCAAAATTAAAGAGGGATTATCATTACGGTGATCCCTCTTTTTTGTTATGTATATAAAGATATTTTTATCTGTTAGCTTTGATTCAGCAGTACAAGAGTATTTATTTGAGTGTGAAGTAAAGAAATTAACTTGGAAGACCATTAGAGGCTATAAGAATAATCTTGAATTCGTAACGAACTATCTACAACAAGAACACAGCATAGAAATGATTGAAGATATTAAAACTGTTCATTTGAAATCTTTTTTCATGTATCAAAGAGAGCTACATGAACAGTTTATTAAGAATCTTTAGAATGGTCTTTAAATATCATCATGAGGAGGGGAATATCACAAGTAATCCTGCTTTGAAAGTAAGTTGGATAAAAGAACCTAAAACAATTATCAAAATATTTCAAGATCATGAAGTGAAAGCAATGTTAAAAGCATTCAGTGGGAATAATTTTATTTGTATTTGCAACAGAGCAGTCATTGCACGCTTTTGGATACAGGTAGTAGATGCTGTGAATTATGCACTTTTCAAACAAGTTACAAAAAAATGATTATATTGTTATTCTTGTAAAGGTAAAAAAGAACGCCAAGTAGGGAATAGTCCATACTTAGCGAAGATACTAATGAAATATGATCGTGTTAAAAAATACTATTATTAGTACAAGAAGAATATTGATAATACATATTTTCTTTCAAGAACAGGAAGACCACTTATAAACTCAGCAATTGAATGTATTGTAAAACTTGCAGTTGAACAGGCTTACATATCAGAATATATAACATGCAGTCCACATACATGTAGACATAACTTTGCTCAAGCACAGTTGAAGAATGGTATGGATGTCTATTCTCCCAGCAGAATACTTGGGCATGATAATACTAGATTCACTCAACGATACTTAATGGGTTTGCATGATAACGATGTTATTACAAAGTCAGTGAAGAATAGTGTTTGAATGATTTTGAAATTGTTATAAAACAGTATAAATGTTTTTGAGTTTATGATTGGTATATCATTTCAACCAATCGGTAACTTCTCTCCAAGATTTACGTGGTCGTGGGTAAGGAGACTGATTTGCATAACCCATAGCTACTGCTGCTATAAGTTCATCTTCACGATTTAGCCATGAGCATATTTCTTGGTGGGAATAAAAAATATCACAAATCCAAACAGAACCAAGTCCTAAGTCTTGTGCAGTTAAAATCATTGTTTGAATTGAGGCACCAATTGATTGCGTATCTGTAAGTAATCTATGGTGATTATAATCTTTTTCCGAATTAGAAAATGCGTTAAATACTAAAATTACTAAAGGAGCTTCGTTTAAAGAATTAATACTTATTTCAAGACTTCCAATAGGCAGTCCTTTTTCTTTGTGATTTTTTGAAACATTGGTCATGAGAGTCACTAAATCGTCTTTTGCTGTGTCTTGTAAAATCACAAACCTCCATGGTTGGCGATTTTTACCTGAAGGTGCTTTAGTAGACAGTTCTAGAATTTTTTCAATTACTTCATTGGGTATTATTTTATCTTGAAATTTTCGTATACTTCTTCGTGCATTTATTGTATTTATTGTCTCCATATGCTCCTCCAATAGTTGCTGATCTTGCTTAAAAACGAATTTTAATATCTACCTAAAAAAGTATAATAATTAACAATTTCAAAGTTTATAAGTATATTTCTGCACTTTCTTTTTTATCTGAATGATTCCTTTCATTTATAAATAACATTTTGTGAAATATAGATTCCCAAAAAACTGTCATCTTTGGCGTTACCAAACTTATTTCTACAACATCAATAAGAAAAAGTAAAGCTGTATATATCTCCATTCTTTTCTCAAATATAGCTATTTTATTTTGCTTTCTTGCAGTAGCAATTGAAATTCCCACTTCAATATTTATTCACTGATAAACAATGCGTAGTTAATCACGTGCCTTATATACTGAGACGGAACAACTAAAAAACTAGTAGCATAAAATATATCGTCAGTATAAGTAGGAGGTTTTTTAATGTCTGATGTAATCAGAGATAAGTATAAATTAGCACAATCGCCAACAAAAACTATTGCAGAAGTTGCAGAAGAAATTAGGATCGATTTAAATTTAACTCCATGTCCAAATCTTCATGGTGGCACAATTCAAGGTACCGTCACAGATGAAAATGAGCAATTAATTCAGGGTGCAGTTATAAAAATTATGGATTCAGATTATAACCCTATTGCACACACAATTACAGGGTCAGACGGTAAGTATATCTTTACACCATTTCCTCCAGGTTCAGATTATCATCTATATGTTTCCGCAGTAGGTTATGAACTGGAAACAATTGATCCGTTTACCTTAAATGAAGATCAAACACTAACTAAAGATATTAGAATTAAAAAAGATATAACATCAAAACTATCATTTATTGCTGGAGATGTTTTTGCAGATAAAAACCAACCTATTATGGGTGCGGTAGTTCAACTTTTCTCAATTGTTTCTGACGTTGAAACATTAGTTGGATTAGTATTTTCGAATGAATATGGTCAATATGTTTTTCGAGAACTACCACAAGGAAATTATTCAATAAGAATTAGTGCACTAGGTTATATTTCTGTTAAAACAGATGTATCTATAACAGCGCCATCAACAATATCTAAAATTGTAACGAATATGAATGTTGATCCTGTTGTATCAAAAGGTACAATTAGCGGTATTATTACGGATGAAAATAATAATCCTATTGTAGATGCAGATGTTATTCTTTATCGTGTAGAAAAAAATAAATCATTAACACCAATTGCTCTCACAAAAACAATTGCGAATGGCGTTTATCTATTTGTTAATACAGCTCCTGGCGACTATAAAGTTAAGTCGACCAAGACGGCAAGTTTAGAATAATTAAAAAAGTTATAAATGTATTAAAAGCGTTAACCGAAAGGTTGGCGTTTTTATTATGTCTGAAATGTGGTGAATAGATTATTATTATCAGTATGTAATTACTGTGGTAAAAAATTTGAGTATGGTAATGAATGGGTTGCGGAAAGTAAGATGAGAAGATTAGGGCTAAAAAACAAGCAGAAGAAGTTACTCCTCAGCTTCTTCGTGTTCTTCGCAATACTCTGCATAAATCTTTAATTTCTTACATTTGACTTGTTATTTAAACAAATACAAACCCATAATACAACAAAGCAAACCCAATATATGTTTTAAATTAAATTCTTCCTTGAAAAAAACAGTACCAATGATCAACAAAACGCCTGCTAAAATTATATTACATAATAGAGCACCTTTGCTTATATCCCAACCAGAACGGTACATTAGAACATTTCCAACTTCTAAACCTATGACAGAAATGCCCAGGGCAATAGGCGTCCAGTTTATTAGTTTGCTTTGGTCAAGAACGCTTTTAACAAGATTTTTTTCGCCTGAAGTGATTACAAAAGCAAGTGCAGCAAGTCCAAAACCAATTACATAGGATACCATAACAAAGAAGAATGGATTTGTACTATCAGGCACTTTTTTACTTGCAAGGTGATAAAAGACGTTGGATAATACAATTATAGGTATTGATAAATAGTAGAACATATATTTACTCCTCTTCAAACAATTATTAGATTTACAACAAAAAAATGCTTAAACGATATTCCTTCAAAGACCTAACGGAATATGTTTAAACACCTGGAATCGTATTACCCGGTGGCAATACGTCGGTTAAAATTAAATTACCTATATTATTGCATATAAGAATGATTAAGTCAATGAATAACTTGGTTGGTAATATACGTAATATTTGTAGCAGAGAATAAATTATTAAAGCTGTATAGTTATTTATTATGCCTGAAATGTGATGTAGATATATGAAGAAAATTAGATTACTTAGTATGAGATGATAGAACATTTTATGCACACTTCAAACAAATTATATTTAAAATGACTATTTTGTGATATTGGGTAAAGTTTCAAGTGAAGAGGATAATTTATCTGATGATATAAGATGCAGTCCACATAAGAGATTACTAAATAATAGCCCCATCAAAACATTAAGAACAAAGTTTCTTTGGGGTTGTTTTTTTGATTATATAGCGTTGGCTCCTCAAACTAATTAAGCCAATGAAAGATACAAATACTTCGATGTTATAGAAAGTTCAGTTTATTTCCGAGTAGAATACATGCAATATAAAAAATCAAACTCAATATAGAAATCAAGATATTTTTCTTTACATTTTTTATGGGATCGCGTGGTTTTCTTAGAATTATAAAGATATTTAAAGACATCAAATAAACACCATAACATAAGAATAGATATGTTTTCAGTGTTTCGTTTGGTATATGGTTGAGAGAATGATAAATTCCGAGAAAAAATACTATGGTTAATATTTTACTGTTTCTAATTTCTTTTTCTTTAGATAGAAAGGTAAGTGTTTGTAAGAGGGTTAAAAAGATAAAAATAATTATTAATAAAATGGTCATTGAGTAGTGCCCTCTTTCAACAGATATTTTTAGGGACATTAAAGTTTATATTGTCTTTAGTGCATAATAGCTCAAATCTAATCACGTGCTTGCTTTAATAAATAAGTTGCCATATCAAAGTAATCAAGACTTAATATATAATAACAAATATTTTTATTTATTCCAATAGTTGGTTTTAAAATCAATACTACTGGTAATCCTTTGATTGATATGCTTACAAGTTAAGAAAAATATAGTACCGATATTAAATTATGATTGACATAGAAGGACGTTATCTTTATAATACGTTATGAATAAACAGTTCAAAAGCAATGATGATTTGTTAAAAATCAAAGTGATAGGCAACCACTTCAAAAAAACGAAGTGGTTGCTTTTTTATATGTCATAATTTTTAAGAGGAGAATTTAGATGATTGCTCACTTGATAAAAGGGGATAAGGATAATATTGCATTTTATAAACATCTACTGATATTAACTTTGCCTATCATGTTACAAAATTTAATAACAACATCACTAAATATGTTGGATACTATGATGATTGGTAAATTGGGAGAAATAGAAATAGCCTCCGTGGGAATTGCCAATCAATATTATTTTCTGTTTACTCTATTTACATTGGGTGTCGCTGGAGGGTGTGGGGTTTTAGTTGCTCAGTTATGGGGAAATAACGATAGGGATAAAATTAAAAAAGTTCTAAGTAAGTGTATTGTAATTAGCATAGTGATATCGTTGATTTTTATTATCTCAGGTATAATAATACCTGAAAAAATAATTGAACTATTTAATCGAGATTTACGTGTAGTAGAGTTTGGAAGCAAATACTTGAAGTTAACAGTGATAAGTTACCTATTTACTGGAATTTCCCTCGTTTTTGCATCAGCACTTAGAAGTATAAAAAATACTAACTTACCTATGTTTGCGAGCTTATTAGGGTTCATAATCAATGCAGTGTTAAACTATGTGCTTATATTCGGTAATTTTGGAATGCCAGAGATGAAGGTTCAAGGGGCTGCAATTGCTACTATTATAGCAAGAATTTTTGAATGTAGTTTAATATTATTCATTGTGTATTTTAAAGATAAAGTTTTAGATATCAAATTAAAAGATATAACTTGTCTAGATAAACAATTGAAAAAAACCTTATGGACAGTTACTACGCCCATAGTATTGAACGAAGCTTGTTGGGGGCTAGGCAATATTACATATATAGCAATATATGCACAAATGGGTACAGGAGAAGCAGCTGCCATGCAAATCTGTACGAGTATAATGAATTTGTTTATGATTTTTGCTTTTGGACTTTCATACTCATCGGTAGTTATTATTGGAAATGAAATTGGAGCCAATAGAGAAGATGTTGCTATAGAATCAGCTAAGAAAATAGTAAAGTTATCTATGATACTGTCTTTAGTTTTAGGTATTATACTTTTTGCGTTGGCAAAATTAATAGTTTGTCCTTTTAACATATCAGCAGAAGCTAAGTTAACAACAATTCATATATTATACATATTTGCAATCATAATGGTTGTTAGAGTCAGCAATATGGTTATGATAGTTGGAATACTTAGAGGTGGTGGAGATGCGACTTACGGAGCGTTACTGCAAGCCATTACACTTTGGTGTATTGGCATACCTTTAGCTATGGTAGCTACATTTGTTTGGCATTTATCCATACAATCTGTTGTTGCATTTGCTTCAGTAGAAGAGATAGTAAAAGCTATCTTTATAATAAAAAGGTATAGGTCTCTGCAATGGATAAGAAATATCGTAAATGATGATTTGATTCAAAAACATACTGAAAAGAGTGAATTGGAAATAGGATGCAACTCTAATTTAGAGATTGAAAATTAAATTATTGAAAATTTGAGGGATAACCGAAAAGGTAAACCCTTATTGACTATGAAGGTAATTAGCAAGAGTATATTAAAAATGCTGTATTAGAAATTTAGAGAGATGCTAAAGTATTTATTAATAAACCAGCAAGATGAATGATAAGATGATTACTAACATCATGGGGAGTATAGATGCTTGTAGAGTTGAATTTTTATAACAATGCTCAAATTGAATATGCTAATAGCCTTTAATCTTTATGTAAAATATACTTGACATTAAGACAGATATATAATATTATTAGTTCATAATCGTTTACATTGGAGATGGTGGTATGGCTAATGAAGAATCTTAAGTTAAAGATTGCACGAATTGAGAAAGATTTATCTCAAGAGAAATTAGGAGATTTGGTAGGAGTTACAAGACAGACGATTGGAATGATTGAATCAGGAAACTATAATCCAACATTAAAACTATGCATTTCTATTTGTAAGGTGCTCAATAAAACCTTAAATGATATTTTTTGGGAGGAATCAGAATGAAACGAATTGAAGATGAAAGAATTCTCTCTGAGAAAAAATCAATTTACTCAAGTGCTTTTGGTCTATGCTTTTTAGGATTATGGGCGATCTTACTTTATAGGCAATTTATGCTTGGGCAGAACTTATCTGAGTATATTGATATTTTCTTGCTTACAATAGGAATTTCAATATATGTGACAATTAACAATGTATTGAAAGGTTTATACTTAACCTACAGAAGTAAATATACCAGAAAAAAAGTTAATATGGTTGGAGCTATTATAGGCTCGATTACTTTTACTTTTGTGAAATTTTTTATTAGAAAACCTGAATTTGCAAACATTTCAGATTTTCTTGAGATAATAATATCTGTAATTGTGTTTTTTGCAGTTTGGGTTATTACTCAAAGTTTTTTATTTAAACTCAGTGACAATAAGGCTAATGAAGATATCGATTCATAAAGAATACGTGATAATACTATTTTAAATAATTTCGATTCTTATAAGAAGAACTCATAAAAGGCTAATAAGCAAAAAGGGTAACAAAAAGTTTTATCCTAGAAATTTAAAAAACACCTACAGCTCACTTAAGGCTAAGGTGTTTTTTAGTTTCTAATATTTTACGTTATTAATTTCCTCATGCTGTTGAGAGTGAATATCGAAAGTATTAATTTCAAACTTCGAAATAAGTCTATCGTTGGATAAGACAAAACCACATGTAGGGCATTTAAGAGCTTTGTCTCTTACATCTTTTTTGCCACATTCAGGACAATTGATAAGATTCACATTCATTACCTCAATTAATAAATTTATAGTAAAATTATATCATGCATTATAAAATTAGGTCAAATATTTACTCGCTTAAAATTCAAATTTTAATATCAAATCATTCGTACTTTAGAATAGCATTTGCAGAATTTCAAAACAAACATTAATGGATGATACCTATCTAGGAGTCCTGTAATATTTTTTACTACGGTGGTTTTTTTCTACAAGCATAAAAGAAGCTATGCATGAGGTGAATGGGATTGTAATCATGAGACTCAAACTACCGATGAGTGAATGTAGAAATTCAAAAATAATCTCCTCTTTATTTAATAAACTAAGTATTGGATAATTTGAACCTGCATATAGTAAAACAACAACAAGAGAACTTCCAATATACGCTAAAATCAATGTATTGGCCATTGTCCCCATTATATCACGTCCAATTCTTATTCCTGATTTTATCAACATGCTATTGCTTATATTACGATTATTTTCTTTTATTTCGCATAAGGATGAAGTAATTGAAATTGACACATCCATGATTGCGCCCAGAGCTCCAATTGTTATCATAGAAAATAATATTGCTTTAACATCAACGTCAATACCAAAGAGATGACTTAACCTGTACATATCTTCATTGAGATATCCTGTAAGTTTCATCCATTCATTCGTGAAAACAGTTATTATCCATGAGAAAATCACTCCAGTGATACAACCTAAAGCAGCAGAGATACTTTTTTTGCTTATTCCATATATAATTATTAATGTCATCACTATAATATAAAGACAGATTAAGACTGTTGAACAGTAAATATTATATCCAACTTTGATTGATGGAATAAAAACAAAAAATATGGATAAACATGTAAAGGTCAGAGATATAATTGTATTGATCCCCTTAATTCCACCCATAATCAGTATACAACTCATTAGCAATAGACCTATTAAAATCACTTGTTCAAATCGATAATAATACTGGAAAAGAAATTCATCTCCATAGGCTAACAGTACAACCTTGTCTCCTATAGAAATGGCAGTCGTGTTCTTAATTGCATTATTTAAAATTTGCTTACCCTGAATAATCTGATCTGAATGTTGGTCATCTCTGATGATTTGAGCAGTAAACAATATTTCTTTTGAGGATGGATCGAATTGATCTGTAATCGTCTTATCAATTGAAATTATTTTTGCAAAGACAAGCGTGTCCAATTCTTCTTCTCGCTGAAATAATATACCCTCATTAGATGCTTGATTGTTTATATAAAAATTTCCCCAATAAATAAACAATGCAGATAATATTAAAACCATAAAGTATACTATTAGTTTTAAAAAAATTTTCATTTGCTATTTCCTCTCTAGTAAAAAAGCTTATGTAAGCAAATATATTTAGAGAGTTATAGAATTATGAATATATTGCACTTTGTTTTGAAAAGAAATTATCTATGCTAAATCAGTTGATATACACAACGGCAATATCACATAAATGAAGCACCACCTTAGCTTATTGGTAAGGCGGAGCTTTTAAAGCTTTGTTATGATATAGTTGTCAGTATACTAAGTTCAGAGATTCTAACACTTTAGGACCTATTTGTTTTTTTTATATTTCAAAACTAAAAATATAACACCTTATTAAGAATGCAATTGTACAATTAACAAAATTGCGTTATTCTCAAGGATAAAGTGCATACTACTTATGTGCATTTGTTTGAAATATGAATTTTAAATTCAGATATTGTTTTTCAAATGCACATCTAGTTGAGGATATGGAATTGACAGCCCTTCTTCATCAAAGTGGGATTTTACATTTTCAAGGATATCAAAATATATTGTCCAATAATTTGATGCATTAGCCCATACTCTGACAGTATACACAATGGTGCTACCTCCATGCTCTGACATTCTAACAAAAGGTTCTGGATCTTTTAGGGTTTGTGGATGATCTGCTAGAATTTTTTGTAATACTTGAATAACTTGAGCAGTGTCTGCTTCATATGCTGCACTGAACTGAAAATCCACACGACGAGTAGTCTTTTCAGAATAGTTTACGACACTGGCATTGGAAAGATTTCCATTAGGAATTCGTATTACTTTGTTATCAACAGTTACTATATCAGTATATAATAGCTGAATCGTTTCGACTGTACCACCATACCCAGTTGCCTCGATATAATCTCCGATTTTAAAGGGTTTGGTTACGAGTATAAGTACGCCACCTGCAAAGTTCCATAATGAGCCTTGAAAAGCAAGACCTACAGCAAGACCAGCGGCACCAAAAAGAGCCACGAATGATGTTGTTTCTATGCCGAGTACTCCAATGATTGCAACAATCAGTAGAACTTTTAAAACAGCATTCACCACTGACTTAATAAATGGCTTTTAGGTAGCATCAACCTCTTTTTTCTATAACTTTTACAACGACCTTGTTAATCCATTTTATGCAGTTATTTGGTTTAATTATACTTTTTGGAATTGCTAATCTTGTTGACATAAGATGTTGCACAATATTATATTAGTTTTACATTTAGTGCAATTATGAAATAGGAGGGTGTATATGAAAACTGAAGATATTATTGAAAAGGCAAAAACAAAGCACAATGAAGATATGCACTTTGAGTTGAAAGAAACAAGCAAATTGATTAATCCAGTTGGATGTTTGATATTAAAGCCCCTGCATGAATCAATAGTTGCTTTTGCTAATAGAGAAGGTGGACGAATTATCATTGGTATAAAAACGGACGGTGAACCTGAAGGTAGAGGCATCTTTGATGAGCTTGGAGATGAAAAACATTCAGGTATAGAACGATTTATGAATGCAATAGTTGAAAGTACGCAATACGCAATAAAACCACAAATCTATATATCTCTCGAACTTCATCAAAAGGATGAATACGAGTTTATTGAAGTTGTTGTCCCACAAAGAAGAGGCGTTGCTCATGCATTAATTGAACGTGAAAATGAAAATTATGAAGAAAAACTATATTATATGAGAAGCAGTAATAGTAATCATTTGGTCTGTCCTCTAATATTGGAATAGAAATAATTGGTAATAAGAGTGGTATTTTTGCATATTTAATTAAGATATATGATGAACAATATTTTCGTTGATATGATGCTATAAAAAAAGAGCCAGAGTTGGAATAATAAATTCTAACTCTGGCTCTATATTATTTGTTTATTGAATCAATAAATCATTTAGTATTTGATGAATTTAGATCCTGGGATACCACAAATGCTACATTTTTCGGGAACAAATTTTTCAATATTACCGCAAACAGGGCATAGATAATAAAAAACTTCTTCTGTTTGAGCAAGGTTATCCAATGCTTCTTGGTATAGTCTTGCATGTACTTCTTCTGCTTTCATTGCAAAGGTGAAGGAAGTGACTGCTGCTTTATTGCCTTCTGCTTCAGCTACTTTTATGAAATCAGGGTACATATCTTTATATTCATGAGTTTCACCTTCGACTGCATCTTTAAGATTTTCTTCGGTGGAACTAACTTTATTTGCGACATCAAAATGTTTTAAGGCGTGGATTGTTTCAGCATCAGAAGCAGCTTTGAATAATTTTGCAGCATTGAGGTTGCCATCTTTTTCAGCTTTTTTTGCGTAAGCCAAGTATTTTCTGTTTGCTTGGGATTCTCCAGCAAAAGCTTCCATTAAATTATCAAGTGTTTTATTTTCGTTCATGCTTTTTCTCCTCATTTCTATGGATAATTACTAAGTATACTTAAGTAATTTTATTTATTGTAACAGGAATTGTGGTGACAGTCAAAATAAATTCATTGTTTCGTGATTAATCTTTATAACAGTTTTTGATTATAATCCGCATGACCAAAGGATAAGAAATATAAATCTGTTCAAATAAGAAGAACGCTGAAATTGAATTGGATTGTTTGCGATTGGTTTCATAGTTTTTATTATTCTATCAAATAACGTTATATTTGATGGTTTTAGAAATCTTTTAAAGCTCTATATGTAACATATCCTTTGTAATCAATTACATCAACCCTCTCATCTTTACTGAGTTTGTCATACAAGTTGGCAATTTGAGGTTCATCCATATTGCGTGATTTGAGAAATTCATTTAATTCAAAGGTGCTCATTGGGTGTCTACTACAAATGCTAAGCACAGATTCATAATGATCAGTAATATCGCTGTAGAATGATCCGTCAGCAAGTTCATCAACTGAAATGCCATTGAGTTTTTCTACAGCGTAAAGGATGGTTTCGCGATTTACTGATTTTACGCCGGACTCGGCTGGAGGTCTGACCACAGTGTTGATATAGATCCTGTCATACTTAATTTTATTAAGCAAAGCATGAAAATTGTCAATATCTTCTTTTTCGCTGTTCATATCTGCAATCAACATGATTTCTAACATAAGCTGACCTTGGTATTCGTTTGAGAAATCAATGAGACCATGTATGATATCATCAAAGTGCAAATCTCTAGAAGGGCGATTGATTTTTTTAAACATATCTTCATTGTACGCATCTAGAGAAGGTAAAACAATATCAGCTGACATCAATTCATTGCGCACATTTGGATCACATATAAGAGCACCATTTGTTATCACAGCAACAGGTTTATTAAAGATAGATTGAATTCCCTTAATTAAGTCTTTTAAGCGTGAGTAAAGGGTGGGTTCCCCTTCACCCACAATAGTAATAACATCAAAATTTATGTTATCCAGTTTATACTGTTTTACTTCATCCAGAATTTCTTTCAAAGGAAAAAATTCGTCTCTTCTGTTCGACATTTTGTTTGTTCTACCAAGTTGGCAGTAGATACAACTATAATTGCACATTTTTTCTGGGATAGGGCTAATTCCAAGGGAACTTCCCATTCTTCTGGAAGGCACTGGACCATAGATGTATTTGTATGTAGACATACAGAGGTACACCAGCCTTTCTTTTCAATAATTTACATATTAATATATTAACATATTTTCCTAAAAAATTATATATTTTAGCGTGTTACAAAGATTTATACAAATATAAAAGCAAAACTATGTAAAGTAATTAGTTAGAAATGAAAAAAATAGAAACATGCACTGAATTACAATAAGATTTGCAATTCAGTGCATAAGCATTTATGCGTCAAATCAAGGTAACTCTTCAAGTGAAGCAAAAGAGTAACCTAAATCCTCCCATTTAGTCAAGAGCGTGTCAATGATATCAGCATTGGTTTCGGATGTGGTATGAAGAAGGACGATTGCACCATTGTGAATACGTGGAATGAGCTTGTCAAATGCTTCGGTTGGAGTTGGTTGGTTGTCATTGTACCAATCGACATAAGCGAGACTCCAAAAAACTGTTTTGTAACCAAGTGTTTTGGCTTGTTTTAGGTTTTCTTGGCTGAATTTTCCTTGAGGTGGTCTATAAAACTTTGGCATTTTAGTTTGTGTTAGTTCAAAAAATTTAGATTCAAGTTCATTTAATTCATTTTCAAATGCAGCCTGATCAGAGATTTGTGACATATCTGGGTGATGGTAAGTGTGATTACCAACAATATGTCCATCTAAAACCATTCTTTGAACTATTTCAGGTGCTGTTTCAATCATGTTACCCACAATAAAAAAGGTTGCAGGGGCATTGTGTTTTTTCAAACCATCGAGAATTGCTTCTGTATTCCCATTCTCGAAACCACAATCAAAAGTTAAGTATATCTTTTTTTCATCTGTGTTACCAAGGTAATAGGCGTCAAAATTATTCAAATCTGATATACTCATGTTCCCGACGGGTGCATCACCCTCGGTTTGAAAAGAAAGTCCCCAATCAGTTGTAGACGATGAAACTGTTTCGATAGACATAGTTTCTTGAATTGTTACATCAAGGTCATCTTTAAAAAGTATAAAACCTGATGCTATGCAAATCCCAATTAAAAATATCATAATAAGTTGACGATATAATTTGATGTGCAATGGAATTCCTCCTATTTAATAATCTTTATTTCTATATTTTACTAATTATCAATATTTATGCATAATTACTAGAAACATTATGAGAAAGAGTAACGTCTATCATGTGAACGAATGAACAATTCTAACATATATATGTTATGAGAAAATTTCTGTAAATGCGTTAAGGTGTTGCAATCTACTTGAATTAGGTGTATTATAATTAAAAATTAGGCATACAGAAAAGAGGGTTTAATTTGACATCTAATAAAGAAGATTACTTGAAAGTGATTTACGAAGAAAACGGATTGGAAAGACCTGTTTCTAATAAGGTAATATGTGAAAAATTGGGAATAGCTCCGTCTTCTGTTACAGAAATGTTGTCGAAACTACAGAAGCAGGGCTTTATTGAGTATGAGGCATATAAAGGATCCAAACTTACTTCAATAGGGGGCGTTATTTGCATTAAACTTTTGCGAAGCCATAGGCTATGGGAGGTATTTCTGATACGTTATTTGGGATATTCATGGAGAGAAGCGCATGAGGATGCTCATTTATTAGAACATGTTGCACCAGAGAGAATGATAGACCGTTTAGAAGCTTTTTTGAACTTTCCAGAAACTTGTCCCCATGGATCAATTATTCCGAAAAACGGAGAGTTATTTGAAAATACACAATTAGTGAAGATGACTGACTTAAAGGTTGGAGATATTGCTCTTTTAGTTCGAGTGGAAGAAGATGGAGACTTATTGGACTATTTAGAACGAAGTGGCATTATAATCGGTGAGTATATAAAGATTAAAGAAAAAGAGGAATATGAGGGTTCAGTTGAGGTATTACAAAAAGAGAAATCAATAAGAATTAGCTATAAAGCCGCATGTCAAATATATGTGGAAAAAAGAAGATAGGGAGATTACTTATTATGAAGTATATTATAAAGAATAGTATTTTTGCACTTAGTGCTTGCTTAATGATGATTTTGTGTTTGGGTAGTATACTTACGGGATGTAATCAAGCGAATGAAACAAAAACAGACGGGACAAAGAATATTGTCACTACGACTACAATGCTTTATGATTTGGTTCGTGAGATTGGTGGTGACAAAGTGGAAGTTACAGGGCTGATGGGGCCTGGTATCGACCCACATTTATATCAAGCCAGCTCAGGTGATGTATCTAAAATGCAGGAAGCAGATATAGTTGTATATAATGGATTGCATCTTGAAGGTAAAATGGCTGAAGTATTTGCTTCTTTAGAGCAACAAGGAAAAAGCATCATTTCTATCGAAAAAGGTTTAAAAACAGATTTACTATTGGCTGATGAAGAAAATCCAGAAATTCATGATCCACATATTTGGTTTGATGTTTCATTGTGGAAAGAAGCTGCAAAACACGTAGCTAGTCGCTTATCAGAAATAGATATGGAAAATGCAGAAGTATATACGAAAAATCTGGAGAATTATTTATTAGAACTTGAAGAGTTGGAACAGTATATTAACTCCAGAGTAGCAGAAGTTAGTGAAAACCAGCGCATATTGATCACAGCTCATGATGCGTTTCGATATTTTGGAAATGCCTACGACTTTGAAGTAAAGGGTTTGCAAGGTATTAGCACTGCTTCAGAAGCAGGCACAGCTGATGTAAGTCATTTGGCGTCGTTTATAGCGGATCATCAAATTAAGGCCGTTTTCGTTGAGTCATCAGTACCACCTAAGAATATTCAAGCTTTAAAGGAAGCTGTCAGTGCGAAAGGCTTTGAAGTTGAGATTGGTGGTGAGTTATATTCTGATTCCTTGGGTGATGCCGCATCTAAACATGACACATATATTGCAACATTCAAAGAGAATATAGATACAATTGTAGATGCACTAAAATAAAGAGAGGGTACAACAATGAGTGATCATAAAATTGCAGTAAAAGTGCACGATTTAACGGTCACATATGACGTTAAGCCAGTTTTGTGGGATATTGAATTGTCAATTCCCAAGGGGAAATTGGTAGCTATAATCGGACCAAACGGTGCAGGGAAAACAACGTTAATTAAAGCCATGTTGGGGCTTGTTAAACCGATTACTGGAGTAGTTGAATTTGAAATTGAAGAGAAAGATGCTCTGAAAAACATGATAGGATATGTACCTCAAAGTGGTAGCGTAGATTGGGATTTTCCTGTGACTGTGATTGATGTAGTGATGATGGGGCGTTATGGCCATCTTGGATGGCTGAAACGACCAGGTAAATCGGAACGAACTTTAGCACTTGAAACACTGGAGAAGGTAGGGATGCGCAAATTTGCAACACGGCAGATAAGCCAGCTTTCAGGAGGTCAACAACAACGTGTATTTTTAGCTCGTGCTCTAATACAACATGCAGAAATCTATTTTATGGATGAACCATTCAAAGGGGTTGATGCACAAACGGAAAAATCTATTGTTGATGTTATGAAAGAGTTGAAAAATCAAGGAAAGACGATTGTCGTGGTTCATCATGATTTGCAAACAGTGAAACAATACTTTGATTGGGTTACCATGATAAATAAAGAAGTTATAGTAAATGGTCCGGTTGAGGAAGTGTATTCTGAAAAGAATCTACACAAGGCATATGGTGGAAATGGATTATTTCTGAAAGGTGCGATATAGTGGAGAAAATCATGATTCTACTAAGTGATTACACCTTTCAAACTGTAGCGCTCGGCTCTTGTCTTTTAGGTGTAATTAGTGGTGTGTTAGGAAGTTTTGCAGTTCTAAGAAAGCAAAGCTTGATTGGGGATGGTGTTTCACATGCAGCGCTTCCAGGTGTCGTTATGGCATTTTTACTCACGGGTAGTAAGCATACAGAAATACTTTTGTTTGGTGCACTGATGTCAGGACTTATGGCAACTTTTTTTATGATAAGTATTGTGAAACATTCCCGAATTAAATTTGATAGTGCGCTTGCTTTGGTTATGTCAGTCTTTTTCGGGTTTGGACTTGTGTTACTGACATATGTTCAGAAACAGCCGAATGCCAATCAGGCTGGGTTAAATCGTTTTATTTATGGGCAGGCTTCTACATTAATGCAACGTGATGTCATCTTAATGGGTGTATGTTGTGTAATACTATTGTTTGTTGTATTGCTTTTTTGGAAAGAATTGAAGCTTTTTTCCTTTGACCCAGCTTTTTTTAATATATTAGGCTTTCCTACAGGAAAGATGAATCTTCTTTTGTCGTCTCTTATTGTTTTAGCAATCATTATTGGACTGCAAACCGTTGGTGTAATTTTGATGAGTGCAATGCTCATTGCTCCTGCTGTTGCAGCGCGGCAATGGG
The DNA here is from genome assembly GCA_030625685.1 of Oscillospiraceae bacterium. GTDB lineage: Bacteria > Bacillota > Clostridia > Oscillospirales > Oscillospiraceae > Evtepia. The sequence goes on along the minus strand of DAOUQJ010000011.1, from coordinate 39,394 downwards.
TGAATCATCTGTGGACGATGGTTACCTTGGCAGCGACATTTGGGGCTATATCTGGAGTTGGTGGCACATTAATTAGCTCGTTATCACCTGGACTGCCGACTGGACCTGTTATTGTTATATTGATTTCTGCGATTGCAGTTTTTAGTCTTTTGTTTGCACCGGAACAAGGAATTGTTTATGCTGTCTTTCGACATAGGAAAAATAACATCAAATTAAAAACAGAAAAGAAAGGCGGGATATCATGACACCCACGGCTGAAATTATTTTTGTTGCTGTACTTGTATCTGTGTCATGTGCTTTGCCTGGTGTGTTTCTTGTCTTGCGAAAGATGTCTATGGTGTCAGATTCCATTACACATACAATCCTATTAGGAATTGTATTGGCGTTCTTTTTAACTCAAGATTTGAATTCGCCATTATTAATTGTAGGTGCAACCATTATAGGGGTCGTAACTGTATGGCTGATTGAGTTATTGACAAAAATGAAGTTTGTTTCTGAAGATTCTGCTATTGGGATAGTTTTTCCATTATTGTTTTCAATAGCAATTATTCTAATTACGCGGTATGCAGGTTCAGTTCACTTAGATACAGACGCAGTGTTACTGGGAGAATTGGCATTTGCACCTTTTAATAGAATGATTCTATTTGGTGTTGATATTGGAGCCAAAGCAATATATCTAAATGGTATCTTATTGCTGATCAATTTACTTCTCATATCATTATTTTTCAAAGAATTCAAATTGGTCACTTTTGACCCTATGCATGCAGCAGTGTTGGGAATCTCTCCGACAATTGTTCACTATATTTTGATGACAATGGTATCACTCACAACAGTTGGTTCTTTTGAAGCAGTTGGTTCAATTCTTGTTGTTGCATTTATGATAGGTCCGCCAATTACAGCGTATTTACTTGTGGATGATTTGAAGAAAATGTTGTTATTAAGTGGTGGTTTTGGTGCATTGAGTGCAATACTAGGATTCTATTTTTCTTTGTACTTTGATGTCTCTATAGCAGGTAGTATGGCTGTGATGACAGGTTTTATATTTTTAGTTGTGTTTGTTTTTGCTCCAAAGCGGGGGCTAATTAGCATTTTAATTCGGAAAAATCAACAGAAAACTGAGTTTTCTAAAGACACAATGCTGCTGCATATATGCAACCATATGAATGATTCTGATATGCACGAGGAAAATGGGATAGCAACAATATACGAACATCTTGGGTGGGATAAAAAGAAAACGAATCAAATGATGCAACATTTAATAGAAGAACAAAAAGTGCAAATAAAAAGTGATGTGCTCATACCAACCGAATATGGGCAAGAAGCACGAGATGTGATTATAAAAAAAATATTTGGTTAGTTTTTATAATTGAATTAAAAGTAGTATGGCTGCTCTTTCAACGTATAGGATTGAAAGAGCAGCTTACTTGCAAAGTATTGATCTTTATTATATAATATCTTCCATTGTAAATAGATTATTTTTCTATTAAAGTGAGAGATTAGTTGTTTAATTAAATGTGGATCAGTTTATTCAATGAAGATATTTTGATCATACAGTCTGATTTTCGTCTTAATAAACGAAAGGTAGAATTTGAAATGAAATATAAAAAAGCAATTGTTTGGGTGCTTACGGTTATATTATCTATTGGATATATTTATTTTGGGTATCTTTATGCTTCGAAAAATTTAGAGATTATGGAAAACGAAGACAATCAATCTGTAAAAGCAGTTGTGATTGAAGTGATAAAAACTATTGAGGAAGAAGATATATTTAGCGAAACAAATGCTGCTACCAATATAACAAAGGTTTTCTCTTGTGAATTGCTGGAGGGAAATCGTAAAGGTGAGACTGTTTTAGCGATGCAAGTAACAGACGCTTTCTCTTTTGCAGATGAAGAATGGGTAGAGCCAGGAGATAAAATCATGATATTTCATTCTCCATATGATGAATATGGAACAGAATGGATTTTTAACAGTTATGTGAGATTAGATAGTATACTGATATTTGCTGCTGGATTCTTTGTATTATTGCTTTTGTTCGGTCGACTGAAAGGGTTAAATACTATGTTGTCTCTGGTATTTACTTGCCTAGCCATTTTTATTGTGTATATTCCATCGATATTGAATGGACAAAATATTTATATTAGCACATTGGTTACCTGTGTGTTTATTACCATTATGACGATTATGATCACCAATGGTTGGGGGCAAAAATCGCTTGCAACAATATTGGGTTGTTTGTTTGGCGTGTTAGTTGCAGCGTCGCTCTCAATTCTGATGGACAATATTTTGCAGTTGACGGGAGTTATAGACGAACATTCCATTTATCTCACATTTTTATCGACTGAAAAGCCTATTAATCTCAATGCAATTATATTTGGCAGTATTGTGGTCAGTTCATTGGGTGCTGTGATGGACGTTGCGATGGACATTTCTTCATCGCTTTTTGAATTGGTGCGACATGCAGAACGTATATCGATGTCTAAGCTTGTAAAGAGTGGCATTACAATTGGTCGCGATATTTTGGGCACGATGTCAAATACATTGATTCTAGCTTATATTGGTAGTTCGTTATCAACTATTTTAATTTTGACTACATATGCTTCTTCATTAAATGAATTATTAAATAGAGAAATGATTGTAGTAGAAATGGCTCAAGCGCTGATTGCAAGCACTGCAATATTATTGACAATTCCATTGACAGCAATTGCGTGTGGACTTATTTATATTGGTATTTACATGGGGAAACGTACTCATCAAAGAGCAAATTCATTAGAAAGTCAATAAAGGAGAAGCTATGGAAAAGATATTGGTTGTAAAACGAACTGAGCTAGAAAATTTCTTGCCAAAAGGTAAAACGTTTATAGAGGATAATATCCAAGGAATTCTCACGTACATTTTGCAGAATCATTTCTTTGCTGTGAGAGATGAGGCTGAATATGATGATACTGTCAAACAAATCATTCCATATGTAGTGATACGAAAAGAAAATGAATTGTTTTTACTCAAAAGACTAAATAAACAGACTGAAACTCGTTTGCATGATAGACTCTCGCTTGGAATTGGTGGTCATATTAATCCCACGGAAGATATTTGTGAACAATCAATCATTGAGGCTGGATTATATCGTGAATTAGAAGAAGAGATGTCAATAGATAACATTGAAAGTATTGAGTGCATTGGCATAATTAATGATAATGCAGGTGGAGTGAGTGATTATCACATGGCTGTTGCTTATTTGTTAGAAACGAATGGTGATGTAGCTGTGCGAGAAATTAATAAAATGGAAGGCGATTGGGCAACGATTTCAACCATTGAAGATAAAAGAGAGCAATTGGAAACATGGTCTCAAATCGTCTTTGATTATGTAAAAGAAAATTATCTAAAAGAGTGATGATACTTCATCACTCTTTTTTTATTTGAGAAAAGAAAACTGGCTATAGAAATACTTAATTTAAAAGTAATTGATGAATATAATATGTGTCTAAAAAATATTAAAATTATGAGTGAACATGGAACTTTATTTAAAAACATGCGTCTATTTAATTGAAACGTATTTATGTTAACAAAAATATGAACAACAAAAGGATAAGATACATATTAGGAGGAACTAAATTGAAAAAGCTATTATCTTTATTTGTGATTGCTTTATTGACCATATCTATGATAGTGGGATGTACTGCAAATGAGGACAAAACAGATGAAAATGAAAAAAATAATCAAAAAGTAATGGTGAACATTGAAGGAATTGTAGAAGCGGTTGATGATTCTATAATTACACTAGACAGTGGGAAAATGGTGACAATTTCAGAGGAAACAAAGTTTCAAGATGACCCTGATAATGGAGTAGAAACTGTCAATTCTGAAATTAAAGTAGGAAATGTTATTCAAGGTTACACAGAAGATGATGTGAATAATGAAAATGTGGTTGCTAGTGTGATATATAAAAACTACGTATCCGACCAGCTACTAGTGAAATTTGAACTGGGCTTTGATGGTGCAGTGAGTGATGCCATGAACGAAGCTGGCATCGCATCACTTGAGAAACTATTTGATTATGAAGATGGGGTTTGGTATGTAGCTCATATTGAAAATGGTATAGAAATTGAAACAGCCTTTCAAATGGTAGAGGGATTGCCAAATGTACTGCTCGTCGAGTTCGATGGATATGTCTCTATTGATGATCCATATTTGGATAACTCTATGGATGATTGCAAAGAAATCACAGGAAGTTTTATTGGCGTGATTGAAGAAATTGATGGAAATAATGCAATTGTGATTCCAAATGAAGGAGAAGAAATTAGAGCATCTGGAGATAAAGTTTCTATTGTGTTAGCTGATAATCACGAGTTTGTGATAGGAAATGAAGTTAGTGTATTCTATGATGGAGATATCATGGAAAGCTATCCTCTTCAAGTGAATACAATACTTGTTGAAAAATATCAAGAAAACAATGAGAATTATAGTGAAAATACAACCTCTGATTTAAGCAAAGAAATTGTGGTTTGTGAATAATATTAATTCATAAAGTAAACGAAGACCTCTGGTGAAAGGGGTCTTCGTTTTTGTTATTCATAGCTACTATCAGAACTTAAAATTTCAGTATTGATTGGAATGTTTCATTTCATTTGATAGATATGAAGTGTGAAATTGATGGAAATATGTTCTAGTTTGTGGTATAATCTAGATAGAATTGCTATTGTTCCAAAAAGAATTATTATAGACTTATTACGTGTGTCTTTTTTTAGTTTTTATTGAATTATTTCACATTGAAGAGAAATTGGAGGGAGAAAATATGCAAACAGAAAAAGTAAATGTCAAAGTAATGGGTAAGAATCACTTATTTAATAAAGGAATATCATTATGGGAAATGAGTAAAGCATTTTCTGAGTATCACTACACACCGATAGTAGCTGCAACAGTAAATAATGATTTCAAAGACATTTATACTCCTATAGTAGAGGAATGTTCAGTTGAATTTTTTGATCTGTCTACTGAACATGGGTTTAAAGTTTATCAGCGTAGCTTTCTTTTTATCATGATCATTGCGGCGAAAGAAATTTTTCCAAATGGTCAAGTAGTTTCTCAACATTCATTGAGTAAGGGCTTGTATTGTGAATTTAAGTTAGAATATCCTCTTACGGAACAAGATGTCAAAGCAGTTGAAAATCGCATGAGAGAAATTGTTGAAGCAGATTTACCAATTGAAAAAAGAGTTGTGCCAACTGATGAAGCCTTAGCGCTTTATGAAGCAACTGGTGAAATTGAAAAGGTTCGATTACTTAAACAGCTCAATCGTAAAACGGTAGATATGTACTGGTGTGGGAACGGATATGGATATCATTACTTTACAATGGTTCCTAAAACAAGTTATTTAAAAACCTTTGAGTTGATGTATTATGAGCCTGGTATGATTTTGAGGTGTCCACTGCAGAAAGAACCTGATAGGTTGCCACCTTTTGTTGATATGCCAAAACTCGCAAAGGTGTTTCTAGAATCAGAACGTTGGGCTGAAATCGTAGAATGTGATACTATGGGACGTTTGAATGAATATGTACAGACAGGGGATATTAACAATCTCATTTTGACCGCAGAAGCTTTGCATGAGAAAAAAATTGCTGAAATCGCAGATTATATATTATGTAACCTCAATCGCTTTAAATTAGTGTTAGTAGCTGGTCCTTCCTCATCGGGCAAAACTACTTTTATACAAAGGTTGAGTATACAGCTTAAAGTATTGGGAATTGACACAATTAAGATTTCTTTGGATGATTATTTTATCGATCGTGATAAACGGGATGACTCCAATGGTGCAGTTGATTGGGAATCCATTGATGTGATTGATGTAGGATTATTCAATGAACATATGAAGAGACTATTGGAGGGAGAAGAAATTGAACTACCACACTTTAGCTTTAGTACGGGGATGCAAGTTCCGTCTGGGCGAAAAGTGCAGATGGGCAAAAGAAAATTGATTATTATTGAAGGTCTTCACGCATTGAATGATAGGCTTACAGTGAGTGTACCTAGATTTAATAAAGTAAAAGTGCATATTAGTCCAATGACGCAAATTGGTGTAGATAGTCATAGTCGTATACAAACAACGGATACAAGACTTATCCGTAGAATAGTCAGAGACAGTCAATTTAGAAATCGTGATGCCTTAAGTACCTTGCAAATGTGGTCATCTGTAATGAAAGGTGAACAAAAATATATATTCCCTTATACCGAAGATGCAGATATTATGTTTAATTCTGCTCTAATTTATGAACTTGCGGTTCTTCGTGATTTCGCGATACCATTACTCAATGCCATAGGACCTGAGCATCCAGAATATCGAGAAGCACATCGGTTGGTTCGCTTTTTATCTCTGATTTTTCCCGTCACTGATGCAGAAATACCACTCAATTCTATTTTAAGAGAGTTTATAGGTAAATCATGTTTTTTTAGCTGACGGAATCAATTAGTGCTACTATGTTGAATTGATAATGATTTATGTTAAAAGCCTCGCATTCTTTAGATTGCGAGGCTTTTTTATGAATATACCACTTTATTATACTAATTATTTAAATGTCGGAACAGTTATAAAAATCATTGAAATAGAGTTTAAATAGGTATTTGTATACGTTCTTTCATGATTTAATGACGATTAGTTATTTTCATGAAAGTATATTTAATTATGTATTCAGGAACGTTATTTTTGGAGTAAGCATTGATTTGTATCGTTTTCTATATGCACTGAATCGGATTGATTATGTGATTTTTCCTTCATAGCAAACGATATATAAATCAAAATCGTTGAAATTATGGAACCAAAAGTACTAAAGAGCCAATATTGAGTATAACTGCTTGTAATATCGTAAGTAATTGATGCCAAAAGGCTTCCAATTGCTACGCTTATATTGACTGACATAGTTAATACACCCAATAGCACGCCATATTCTTTCTCGCCAAATAAACTGGAAACAAGTAACGGGGGAGCGATGGTGATAGAACCTGCACCGATGCCGAACGTGATAATGATAGGGTAAATCAAATTAGGGTAATTGGGTAATAAAAAAAGAAATAAAAAGCAAAGAGAGAATATTGCGAAAAAACTGACAATTCCAATCTTGGGGTTATATTTGTCGCAGACATAACCAGACAGTAGTTTTCCTATACATAGCATTCCTAGCATGAGTCCAGAAAAATGAGCTGATTGAGAAGAGCTGTATCCACACTCAATAAAATAAGCAGCAGAAGTTGAAATCAGTGCACCTGATCCTAGGATAATAATAAATAGAGCGATAATAACGAACCAAAAGTATTGTGTTTTTCTTGCCTCTAAAAAAGTTAAACCCTCTTTTGTAGCTGTGAGTTGGGTCATGCTCTTCTCATTTGAATGCTGGGATGAAATGCGTAGGTTATTAACATCAAGTTTAACAATTAAAGTCAAAGGGATCAAAAAGCAGAGAAAGAATAAGCCGAGAATAAAATAACCTTGTCTCCATCCATGTGATTCAATGATTGACCCAATAAATGGGACAAGAATCATCCCGCCTAAACCACTGCCAGTGAATGCGATAGACATAATTCTGCCTCTAACTTTTTGGTCGAACCAACGATTGATTAAAATTGACACAGGAAGAGTGGAGAGACCTGAAAAACCAGAGCCGAGCAAGACAGCACAAAAGTAAAAATGCCAGAGCCCACTAGCTTTGGAAAAACCAAAATAAGCAAGGAAAACGGCAATCATATTGAGGATGAGTACATGCTTTATATTTCCTTTTTCCATTGTTTTTCCATACAAACCTGCAAAGACTACCGAGGAGAGCATTATAATAAAGGAAAAGAACATAAAACTTGAACGTGAATATCCCAAGTCAGAGGTAACAGGCACAACAAAGATACTTCCGATGGATAGAATGCCAGAATAGCCAATTGCCATTAAAAAGAAACATAGTATTAAAACAAGCCAGTGTTGGGAAGAGTAATTCGTCTCTTTCGTGTTTATTTGATGCATAATAGCCTCCAGTGTCATTGAATCAATAGTTGATAGTAAGTATATTAAACTTATTATGATTTAAATATTAAGTCAATTATTATGATTATTCAAAATTATAATTTCATTTTCTAAATAAGTCAACGTCAATTTAATACAATTCAATAACATTTTATAAAGTAATGAAAGATATTAATTAATTACAAAAGAAGCATTGTTAATTTGATTCGGATCCTGTAAAATAAATAAGTCACAATTTTAAATAATCGACTTAATTAAATTTTGGATGAATTAATCTTGAATTGAAATATATCTATCGAACAACTAATGAATGATATATTATTATGAGAGGAAAAATATATGGATTTTGAATTTTTAAAATTTATAGAAACTGAAATAAAGTGTTATCAAGAAATTAAAAATGAATCTAGTATAGAGAATAAGGACTCAGATGACAATGATGTATTTGTTGAACACCTATTGAAATACATTAAGGCTCTAAAGCAAATTATTGACAAATCAAATGATAGTATCTTTGTGTCCGATCACAGTGGAAAAACAATGATAGCCAATAAGGCTTTTGAGAAAATTACAGGAATATCCTCTAGTGTTGTTATTGGAAAAAGTAGTGAATATTTATTGGCTGAAGGTATTATCAGACCTTCAGTGATTCAGCTTGTGCTGCAGGATCAAAAAGCAGTTTCAATTATACAATCTTCTGCTGCTGGAAACGAAAGTCTTGTAAACGCTGTTCCCATTTTTACTGAAAATGGTAAGTTAAATATGGTAGTCTCAAATGCTCAGCTTGTGGATGATATTCGTGATCTTAATCAGTATATTGAATCAAAACAAACAGAAAAACAACATGATTTGCATTTTTATGTTTCATCACATCCAATTATTCAGAATATTATGGTTTTAATAGACTTAGTAAAAGACACTGATACGACTTTGTTGATAAGCGGAGAAACTGGCGTTGGAAAAAGTGTTTTGGCAGAATATATCCATGATAAGAGTATTCGTTCAAATCAAAATCTGATTAAGATTAATTGCGCTTCTATGCCTGAATATCTTATAGAATCTGAATTGTTTGGGTATGAAAGCAGTTTCTCATCAGAACAGCATATTTCTGCAAAGAAAGGTTTGGTTGAAGAAGCTGATGGAGGTACCTTGTGCTTAGAAGAGATTGAAGCATTGCCTTTGCAATTGCAATCAAAACTAGTTCAGTTAATTCAAGAAAAGAAGATTTCTCGGATTGGTGTACGCGCAGAAAAAGAAGTTGATGTAAGAGTAATTGCAACTACTCAGAAACAATTGCTAACGTTGGTGGAAGAAAGAAAATTTCGTTCTGATTTGTATTATGCTCTTAGCGTAGTTCCTATACAGTTACCTGCGTTAAATGAAAGAAAAAGTGAGTTTGAAGGATTACTTCATTTTTTCATTCAAAAATATGCTGAAAAGTATCATAAAAATGTTGCTTCTACAGACGGATTTATAAATGCTTTGAAACAATATTATTGGCCGGGAAATATAAGAGAATTAAATCACTATATTGAAGGGAAAATTATAACCAACCGGTCTGGTTTATTAATTACCAAAGATGCGCAGGATATAACAGGTGACATATGTGTACGAGGTGAAAATCAATCAGATATGATTGATGAGCATGAGCAAAAAGAACGGATAAATCAATATGATGATATTTTAGAATTGTACGATAGATTAAAAAGTACATATAAAGTATCTGAAGTGCTGGGAATTAGCCAATCGACGGTTTATCGAAAAATCAAAAAAGCAAAATCCGAGAATTCATGACCAGCAATTATATCGGCAACTTCAGTTCTACCAGCTTCTATTACACCACCGTGGATAGCAATCAGGGCAATATTGGAAACAGAATCTCACTCAATTCAATAATATATATTTTCTATTTCATCTGAGTAGAGAGCATCATAGTTTTCGCAATTTGTTGCATAAACAGCAGTTGTTGTAGCATATATAGAGATTGGTATTAACAATGATATTGTAAGTAACTTTTTCTTTATAAGAAAATCCTCCTAGAATAAAAAAAGACCTCATTTCGAGATGACGAAATGAGGTCTACTAAATTTTGCATATATCTTCAATCATGTGAAAATGGGCGACCATAGACTTTAGTTTTACACAGTATAAATCTAAAACAATAACATTATGAAATAAATTGTTTGGCTATATCGTAATATCGCCAGCAATAAAACTTGAGTTGAAAAGTAGTATGTTTGGAAATGAATTTACACAATCTTTGTTGTCCATGATTCAATGTTCCAAATTTCTGAGACAATATCCGCATAGAATTCAGGTTCATGGCTTACCAAAAGGAGAGTGCCTTTGAATTCAATCAGTGCTGTTTTGAGTGCATTTTTAGCATCCACATCGAGATGATTGGTGGGTTCATCGAGTACCAATAAATTCATATCTTTTAGCATAAGCTTACATAGACGTACCTTAGCATTTTCGCCACCACTGAGCACTTTCATTTGACTTTCAATGTGATCTGTTGTCAAACCACATTTAGCCAATGCGCCTCTCACTTCTGCATTGGTCATGGACGGATATTCTTCCCAAATTTCAGCAAGAGCGGTGTTGCTCCCGTTTGCATGTTCTTGTTCAAAATAACCAGTTTCCACGAATTGACCCAATTCTTGAGTACCAGATAAAGGAGGTTGAATGCCGAGGAGTGTTTTAAGTAGTGTTGACTTACCAAGTCCATTGACACCTTTAAGTGCGACTTTTTTACCTCTTTCGAGTTGGAGATTGAGAGGCGCTGTCAGTGGTTCGTCATAGCCAATAACAAGATCATTAGCCTCAATCACAATTTTAGCAGGCGTTCTAGCGGATGTAAAAGCGAAGGTAGGTTTAATTTTTTCTCTGCTCAGCTCAATGATATCCATTTTGTCTAATTTCTTTTGACGACTTTTTGCCATGTTTGTAGTGGCTATTCTAGCTTTGTTGCGAGAAATAAAGTCTTCTAGGTGAGATATCTCTTTTTGTTGTTTTTCATATGCTTGTTCCAGTTGGCGTTTTTTCAGTTCATACATAGCAAGGAAGTTATCATAATCACCTTTATAACGGGTCAAGATTGCATCTTCTACATGATAGACTACATTGATGACAGAATTCATAAAAGTGACATCATGAGATACCAAGATGAATGAATTTTCGTATTTTTGCAGTAAATCTTTGAGCCAAACTATATGATTTTCATCTAAGTAGTTTGTAGGTTCGTCTAAAATAAGAATCATAGGATTTTTCAGTAGGAGTTTTGCAAGTAGGACTTTGGTGCGTTGCCCTCCACTGAGTTCTGAAACGTCTCTATCTAAGCCTAAGTCTCTAAGACCAAGGCCGTTAGCGTATTCTTCTATTTTTGTGTCTAAGTTATAAAAGTCACAACTATCCAGCAAGTCTTGAATTTCGCCGGCTTCTTCCATCAGCTTTTCCATTTCTTCATCAGTGCAGTCAGCTATACTGTCATATAACTTTTGCATCTCTTGTTCTTTTTGGAACATATCAGCAAAGGCTTCGCGCAAAGCATCGCGTATTGTTTTTCCTTTTGTTAGAGTGCTACTTTGATCAAGATAACCAATCGTAACTCCTTTACACCAGATGATGTTTCCTTCATCGGGCATTAGTTCTCCAGTGATAATATTTAGAAAAGTTGACTTGCCTTCACCGTTAGCGCCAACGAGACCAATATGTTCTCCTTTTAAAAGACGAAAGGAAGCATCTTCTAAAATTCGTCTAGCACCAAAGCCATGTGTTACATTTTTTACGTTTAATATGCTCATGGAAACCTCCATAATATGTACTGCTTATATCGCAGGTATAGATTAATTGAGTGTTATATTTTAACCTGTAGTATTGTAACACAGGAATCTAGTTGCGTATAGCTAAATATATAGTAGAAATCAGATAGATCTTAAGTGAAATCTATGTTTATTCTGCTAAAAAGAAGTTTTGATACTGAAGTCTTAAAAAAGGTGAGTTGGTACTCAATATTTTTTGCATCCATATTTGTTTTATGAAAAGAGTTTATGGCTTGTTACGGATTTATTCAATTTAATTTGTGATAAATATTGAAGATTATCAGCAAGCAAAATTGTTCTGTAAATGAGCTATATTACTATTAAATAATAGTTAGAAAAACAGCATGTCTTAGAAAAAGACATGCTGTCAAATGATACGTTAAGAAATGATTGATTCTTATGGGTTAAGAGAAGTTTGTTTTGGAGGTTTTAGAAAAATAGTGATTACTAAACCAATAACTGCAGCAATTGATGCAATTATAAAAGCCGGAAACATTAATGAAATATCATGGATAGCTAGATTTTTATAATAACCTGCGATATATGAAGCAGTAATTGCTCCTAAACCGAAACCAACCATGATAATGCCATAATTTGTGCTCATATTTTTGGCACCCCAAAAGTCAGCCGTTAACACAGGGAAAACGCCTAAAAAACCACCGTAAGAAAAAGCGATTAATGCAATCAAAAGGAAAATGACAAATCCTGTTGCGAAATTCACCAGCAAAATGATGCTTGCAGTAATGATCAGTAGAATCAGTATGACTTTTTTTCGTCCAAATTTATCAGAAGACCAACCCCAAAATAGTCTACCAAAGGAGTTGCAGATGGCGATTAGCATGACACCTATGGCAGCATGTTCGCCAGACATACCTTTTGCTAATGCGATTGGTTTTGCAAATCCAATGATCATGAGTCCAGCCATACATGCAAACATAAAAGTAATGGTAACGGCATAAAACTGAGGAGTTTTTAACATTTGTTTTGGCGTAAAATCATGTTGAGAGGTTACATTTTTGATTGTGGTTGGTGACCAATTGGCAGGTCTAAAGTTCGTTGGTGGATCTTGAATAAAGATGGCACCAATCAAACAAATGACTAAGAATATAATGCCCAGATAGCCGAATGTGCGTAACTCACCAATGCCTGGAGTTCCTTGACCTAAAAGCTTAATTAGTTTTTCTGCAATGGGAGTAAAAACAACGCCACCAAAGCCTAAGGAAGAAACGATTAAGCCAGTAATGAGTCCTTTTTTATCTGGAAACCATTTTTGACAACAGGAAATAGTTGTAGAATAAACTGATCCCATGCCAATACCGCCTAAAACACCATATGTCAGCCATAATGTATATGGCATTACAGGGGTGGTACGTGAAGCAAGAATAAAAGCTATTCCAATTAAGATACCGCCAGCAATGATGACTGGGCGAGTAGAAAATTTATTTTGGATAAGGCCACCTAACGTACTTCCTATTGTAAGCACACCAAGCAATAGAGAAAAGGTTAAGCTTGCAGATGCGTTGTTTCCTCCGAATAGGTGAGTGGCAATACCAATTTGAAAAACACTCCAGATATAGGCCGTGCCTAGACATAATTGAATTGCAATACTAGCTAAAACTGGTATCCAGCGATTTTGTTGCTTCTTCATAACAATAGTTTCACTCATAGTTGATTCCTCCCAAGGTATTCTTGTTGACATTATAGCACAATGCATTAAAGCGTAAAAGATGTTTGTGTTGTGTTATATCATGAAATTTGCTACTGAGGAAGAGTAGAAACTGTTTATAAAGTAAATTCATCTGAAACAATCGTCTATTTAGCTGTATTTGTCGAATTATCAAACGATTTTAGTTTTCATGTATTCAACTGAATTTGAGAATGAGAAAGCAAGGGCAAGTAACGGGTTTATAGATTTTTTGAGGAGGATAGTTACACTACATCATCAGGTAGAAAAAAAGAAAAAGATAAATGTACAACTACGTACATTTATCTTTTTAGAATAAAAAACTGTAATATATGCATTGTTGATGATTCTGAACTATGAAATGAGCTGAGTGTATGATTAATTTTTCGCTTGTTTAATTGAAAGTGATATTCTCTTTTTGTTTATATCGATGGCCAAAACTGTAACATTAACGACATCGCCAACGGCAAGCATTTCTGAAGGGTGACGAATAAATTTGTCGCAAATCTCTGAAATATGCACAAGGCCATCTTGATGAACTCCAATGTCGACAAAAGCTCCAAAATCAATTACATTGCGAACGGTACCACTTAGACGCATTCCTGGCTTTAAGTCTTCTATATGCATAACTTCTTTGCGTAATATGGGAGAGGATAGCTCTTCACGGATATCACGTCCAGGTTTTAATAGTTCTTTGATTAAATCCGTGAGAGTCGGAATGCCAATTTCGCAAAACGTAGCAACCTTTTCTTCTCCAATTTGCTTCACACGTTCAGACAGTTCTTCAATCTTTCCTTCGGAAATATCACTTAATTGATAACCGCATAGGGTTAATAACTTTTCTACAGCGGGATAACTTTCAGGGTGTACACCAGTATGATCTAAAACATTTAAGCTATCGGGAACACGTAAAAACCCAGCACATTGCTGATATGTTTTTGGACCTAATTTTGGTACTTTTAAAAAGGTTTTTCTGTTCAGGAATGCACCAGTTTCCTCGCGGTATTTTACAATATTTTTCGCATTTGTCATATTGAGTCCAGCAACCTGTGTTAAAAGCGACGGAGATGCTGTGTTGACATCCACGCCAACGGCATTGACGCAATCTTCCACAACTCTAGCAAGGGTCTCATTCAGTCTGTTTTGAGGCATATCGTGTTGATATTGACCAACGCCAATGGATTTTGGATCGATTTTTACGAGTTCTGCCAGGGGGTCTTGCAGTCTTCGCGCAATAGATACAGCAGAACGCAGTGAAACATCGAAGTGAGGAAATTCTTCTGCGCCTAGTTTTGAAGCTGAGTAAACGGAGGCCCCTGCTTCATTCACAGTTGCGTATGAAATATCGTTTTCTAATTCAGCCAGTAGTTCGGCAATAAATTGTTCTGATTCTTGAGTGGCTGTACCATTTCCTATGGCAATTAGTTCAACATCGTGGGTGTCAATTAGTTTTTTCATGATTTCATTTGATTCTGCGGTTTTATTGTGTGGAGGTG
This sequence comes from Oscillospiraceae bacterium, assembly GCA_030625685.1. Taxonomy (GTDB): domain Bacteria; phylum Bacillota; class Clostridia; order Oscillospirales; family Oscillospiraceae; genus Evtepia. The sequence goes on along the minus strand of DAOUQJ010000011.1, from coordinate 24,394 downwards.
TGGGGTATATTACTGATGTTTCAAGCACTTTTCCTATTTCATTTACAACTGCTAGTTTGCATCCTGTACGATAAGCTGGATCTAATCCCAAGGTTACTTTTCCTTTGATCGGTGGTTGGAGGAGAAGTGGTTTCAAATTGAGCGCAAACATTTGAATTGCACCATCAGATGCATTTGTTGTGAGCATGTTGCGTATTTCGCGTTCCATAGATGGCTCTATTAAACGATCATATGCATCATCCACAGCCTTCTTTATCAATTCCATTGCTGGAGATCCTGGCACAACAACAGAACGTTTGATTAGCTCTAGTGCTTTTCCACGTTCTATGCCTACCGCTACTTTTAGAAAGCCATCTCGTTCTCCACGATTGATGGCAAGTATTTGGTGTCCATGCAATCGAGGAATAGGCTGTGAAAAAGCATGGTATAGGTGATAGAGAGAATCTTCGTCTGAAACACTTTTGGATGATAAAACACCTTGACGAAGTATCGTCTCGCGGAGTTTTTTTCGAATTTCACAATCATCCGAAATTCGCTCAGCAATGATGTCAGATACACCTTTTAACACGTCTTCATATGCTTTGACACCCAGTTCTTCATTGATATATTCTGAGGCAAGTTGAGTGATTTGACCCACATCATGGCGTTGCAAAAAGATGGTATCGGCAAGTGGTTCTAACCCCTTTTCCTTTGCGATACTGGCTTTTGTGCGTCTTTTTTGTTTATAAGGACGGTAGACATCTTCTACTTCTGTAAGAGTGGATGCTTTGTCAATAGCGGAAAAAAGTGCATCTGTCAGTTTTCCTTGACTATCGATGGATTTTTTGACTTCTGCACGTCTTGCTTCGAGATTTCGAAGATAATGGAGTCTATCCTCAAGTGTGCGTAGAAGAGTATCATCCATTGTGCCATGCATTTCTTTACGGTATCTGGCTATAAACGGAATGGTATTTCCTTCATCCATGAGAGTAATGACATTTTCAATATGATTCACATTTCGATTTAATTCTTGCGATAAGATTTGAATAATTGTCTTCATATAAACTCCATTCATCAATGCTAATGAGCATGTAAAATTATTATTTGTTACATTTTACCATTGAATGCGAATTCAATCAATATAGCTATATAACCAGCTGATGTGTAATTCAGCTTGTAGGAGCATTCATTTGAGGAAGATGATTAACAAATGTTTAGAATCGTTCTTTCGAATTTACGATTTAGAATGAGCAAAAGTTTTCTTGAAAAAATGTCTCGACCCTGTTAAAACAGATTCGAGACATTTTATATTTGAAAGAAAATACAATCAACATTTCAAATCAAATACAGGGCATAATTGAATCTTTAGACTAGTGTATTACGAACACTTGTCATTAGTAGTTTTCTGCAAAATGCTTAATGTTTGAGGCATTTACAATCTTTTCAATTTGCCCATCGTTGATTGAGATTAAGGTTGGAGCGGTTTTAATTTCATATTGTTCCACAAGTGTTGGATTTTCCTCTGCCATTACAACTGTATAGTTTAAGTTTGCTTCATCAAGCTGTGTTTTAGCAATGGTACAGTTTGGGCAAGTGTTTGTCACAACTAAAGTTAAACTATTGGGCTCATTTGTGGAAAGGATATTGGAAGGCTTGACGTTTGCTTGGCTATTGTTTGATTGTTCAAGATTGGCAACAGAAGCTACAGCGTCATAGAGTTTTCTGTCTTTGAATTCTTGTGTTTTGCCCTCATTCCAGTTGCGAACTGGTCGATAATATCCTGTGATGCGGCTGTACACTTCAGCATCTTCTCCACAGTGTGGGCAGGTGAATTCTTCTCCATTGATATAGCCATGGTTCTTACATACAGAGTATGTAGGAGAGATTGTGTAATAAGGAAGACGCTGATTTTCAGCGATTTTACGAACAAAGGAAGCTGTTGATTTCCAGTCAGGAAGCTTTTCTCCCAAAAATGCGTGAAATACTGTGCCAGATGTGTAGAGTGTTTGCATTTCATCTTGAATCGATAACGCTTCAAATACATCTTCGGTATAGCCAACTGGAAGGTGAGAGCTGTTTGTGTAGTATGGTGTGCCAGAAGCTTCGTTTGCTGTGATAATTTTTGGATATCTGTCTTTGTCATGTTTAGCAAGTCTATAGGTTGTGGATTCGGCAGGCGTTGCTTCTAAGTTGAAGAGTGCGCCGTAGTCTTCTTGATAATCTTTAAGACGTTCGCGCATGTGGTTTAGCACGTCAATGGAGAATTGTTGTGCAGCTGGATCTGTGAGGTCTTTCCCAATCCAAGAAGCGTTTAGCGTTGCTTCATTCATGCCGATGAGACCAACTGTTGAGAAATGGTTATCAAAAGAACCAAGATAGCGTTTTGTATAAGGATAAAGTCCTTCATTGAGTAGTCTTGTTATAATGGTACGTTTGATATCTAGGCTTCTTGCTGCAATGTCCATCATGCGGTCAAGTCGAGCATAGAATTCTTCAGGTGTTTTGCTGAGATGGGCAATGCGAGGTAAGTTGATGGTAACAACACCGATAGAACCTGTGGATTCACCACTGCCGAAAAAGCCACCTGATTTTTTGCGAAGTTCACGAAGATCAAGACGCAGACGGCAACACATAGAGCGAATATCGGATGGTTCCATATCTGAGTTGATGTAGTTGGAGAAGTATGGGGTGCCATATTTAGCAGTCATTTCGAAGAGAAGTTTATTGTTTTCTGTTTCGCTCCAATCAAAATCTTTTGTGATGGAGTAAGTAGGGATAGGATATTGGAAACCACGACCGTTGGCATCGCCTTCAATCATAATTTCAATGAATGCTTTGTTGATCATGTCCATTTCTTTTTTGCAGTCTTTATATAAGAAATCCATGTCTTTACCACCAACAATAGCAGGAAGTTCAGCCAAATCGTTTGGAACGGTCCAGTCTAGGGTGATATTTGAGAAAGGAGCCTGTGTTCCCCAACGTGATGGGGTATTCACACCATAAATAAACGATTGGATGCACTGTTTGACTTCCTTATAGTTTAGGTTGTCAACTTTGACAAATGGGGCAAGGTATGTATCAAAGGAGGAGAAAGCTTGTGCGCCAGCCCATTCGTTTTGCATAATGCCAAGGAAGTTAACCATTTGATTGCAGAGGGTTGAAAGATGACTAGCAGGAGCTGAGGTAATTTTACCTGGAATTCCGCCGAGACCTTCCTCGATGAGTTGTTTTAAGGACCAACCAGCGCAGTAACCAGTGAGCATGGAAAGATCATGGAGGTGCATATCGCCTTCGCGGTGCGCTTGTGCAATTTCTTCGTCGTAAATTTCAGATAGCCAATAGTTGGCTGTGATGGCACCAGAGTTAGAGAGGATTAGACCTCCAACGGAATAAGTTACTGTTGAATTTTCTTTTACCCGCCAGTCTTCTAGTTTGACATAACTGTCAATGAGGGATTTATAGTCAAGCATAGTTGATTTCATATTGCGGATTTTTTCGCGTTGTTTACGATAAAGAATATAAGCTTTTGCAATATCTGCATATCCAGATTCGATTAGTACGTGCTCAACACTGTCTTGAATTTGTTCAACATCAATTTTTCCATCTACTACTTTACCTGCATAGTCGGCAGTGACTTTTAAAGCAAGAAGGTCAATAATGTCGTCAGTATAAGGCTTTTCAGTTGCTTCAAAGGCTTTTTTGATAGCAATGCTGATTTTGGATAAATTAAAGTCGCAAACGGTACCATCTCTCTTTAGTACATTATACATGATGATTCTCCTTCGTTTTTGATATATATTATAGAAAAAACTATATGTTGTGTTTTCGTTAAAGAAATTAAACCACATATACGGATTATTGTCAATGAAGAAAAGAGATTTTTTCCAACTTTTTGAATAGAAATTTTTTGGTTATTGTATTACCCTCGGATAATAACGTTTTTTATATACTGGGATAGTATATTCTGATACTCGGTTACTTTCTCTTTGCTTGGCGCTGAAAGTGTTGATATCCCTATAATATTTGAAAAGCCAATTAGGTCTCCTGAATTTTCAAAACTTTGCAAGTAATAATTACTTGTGTCTTTTAAAAGTTCTCCAATTTTTATGATATCTTGTGTTGAATGTAGTTCATGTACCAGAGTAGTTCTCAATTCGTAGGGGACATTAGAGTCTTTCAAGATAGTTGCACTGTCAAAAACAGGAGAGGGGTCAAAATTTTGAATTCCTACAGTGAGTGGATATTTTTCAGGTGAATTTTTAATATCCAATGCTACATAATCCAAAAAATTTAGATCAATCAGATGTTGTAGTATGGCAGGATAAGAGCCATTTGTGTCAAGCTTTACTAGAAAACCGAGATTTTTAATATTTTCGATGAATTCTATGATGTTGCGTTGCATCAGTGGTTCACCGCCAGTTATGCAAATTCCATCAAGTTTTCCTTTGCGCTTTTTCAAAAAATCAAAAATTGCATCTTCAGTAAAAGTGTTCGCGTTATCAATATGTGTCACAAGGGAAGCGTTGTGACAATAAGGACAACGCATATTGCAACCAGCAGTGAATACTGTCGCTGCTACTTTTCCTGGATAATCTACGAGAGTCAATTGTTGCAATCCATTGATTTTCATAAGGAGCTCCATTTCTATAAAAAGATTAATTAGGTGAAGTAAATTCAAACATAAATATCAAGGAAAGTCAATTGGCGAGATGACGTATTTTCTCACTTAAAATGTCAGAAAGGGCAAGAAAAAAGACCTATGCAATTTTTGTTTGCATAGGTCTTTTTAGAACGACAAAGAAAAGGTGAGTTATATTTTACCAAATGATAAGTAGAGCACAAATTAATTTAAAGTTTGAAGAGAGATTCAAAGCTAGCGATGGGAAACAGCAAATTGAATGGCATCTTCAACTTTATTGAAAAAGTGATTTTCTCCGATTACGTTATAAAGGTCTGCTTTTTGCAGCACATGAAGTGGTTGTTCATTGATGCCTGATATAAGAATGGAAATTTTTTTATGTTTACAGGTATCAATAATCTGTTTAAAAGCGTGTAATGCAGTTGCATCCATAGAGAGTACATTTCGCGTTCTGATAATTAATGTTTTTGTTTTAGGGCCTATTTTGTTTGTAGCTTCGATAAATTTATCAGCTGCACCAAAAAAGAAAGGTCCGTTTATTTCATAAATTTGAATTTCTTTAGAAGAAGGTAAGGTTTTGTTTTCTTCTTCAAAATTAAATTCAGTATCGTTTTCTTCCGAGGCATCCAAATTTGTGACATTTACTTTGGATACATCTGCCATACGTTTCATAAATAAAAGTGATGCCAGCACGATTCCGATTTCGATGGCTTTTACAAGATCAACCAAAACAGTAATGAAAAAAACCATGAGCAAGACTAATATATCGCTTTTGGGTGATTTGAAGAGTTCTTTAAATTCTCTCCACCCACTCATGTTGTAAGAAACAACAATCAATACAGCCGCCAATGAAGTGAGTGGAATCATTTTGGCTAGTGGCATAAATAAAACCATAATCAATAATAGTGTTAAAGCGTGAATGATGCCAGCCAAAGGCGTTCTTCCTCCATTTTTAATGTTCGCTACAGTTCGAGCAATCGCTCCAGTAGCTGGAATTCCACCAAATAAAGAAGAGGCCATATTAGCAATCCCTTGTGCAATCAACTCCATATTTGATCTGTGTTTTCCACCTATCATACCATCAGAAACAACGGCAGATAGTAGAGATTCAATAGAACCCAATATAGCAATTGTAAATGCAGGTAAAATCAAGAGGGAGATTTTATCTAAAGTGATACTTGGAAGTTGAAGCGTAGGAAGGGAGGAAGATAATTCACCGAATTTTGTCCCAATGGTGGGAACACTTAGATCTAGAAAATTCACTAATAGTGAAGTGACAATGAGAGCAATTAATGCGCCAGGTATTTGTCTATTGATTTTTGGCCATAAAACAATAATAAGCAAAGCTATCATACCAATAATAGTCGTTTGAAGGCTCATGGTATTGAATGCGTCAAAATAAACTTTCCATTTGTCAATAAAAGCAGAGGGAACGTTTTCAACCTGCAGTCCCCAAAAATCTTTCATTTGAGAGGAGAAAATTACGATAGCAATACCACTCGTAAAACCTGTTGTAATAGGGTATGGAATGAATTTAATGATAGAACCTAGTTTGAAAAAACCCATCAAAATCATGATTAGACCAGCAAGAAATGTTGCTATTATAAGCCCGTCAATTCCGAATTGTGTTACAATGTTATAAACGATAATCATAAATGCACCAGTTGGTCCACCAATTTGGACTCTACTGCCACCAAGCAACGAGATTAAAAAACCTGCGATGATTGCTGTGTGAAGGCCTTTTTCTGGAGAAACACCTGACGCAATTGCGAGAGCAATAGATAGCGGCAAGGCAATGATGGCGACTATGATTCCTGCTGTAATGTCTTTGAAAAACTGCTCTTTTGAATAAGTTTTCAAAGTTGTTAATATTTTTGGTTTGATACTTGACAATTATAACCCTTCTTTGTAAAAATTAATAAATGATGGAATCATTTAGTTGAAAAATGTTATTTAAATTTTTCAACCATATTATAGTCTACGCTTCTATTTTTGGAAAATCAAGTTATAAATACATATAATTCGTTTGTATGTGTTTTTTTAATCTATAAATTATAGATGTACAAATGGTATAAAAATTTACTAATAGAAGAAATTTAGTGCTTTTCAAGTGAAATTGTTTGATTCTGGATTCATAGATATATGTTGTAGAGTTTGAAGGGGTATTGGCATATTAAAAAAACTTGTGTGAATGTTATGAACTAATATAAATTATAATTACTGCCGACAAAGGTAGATTAAAATGAGAAAGGGAACAATTATGAGTGAAAAAAAGAAAAGACTAAATATGCAATCATTGCATGGAAAATTATGTGTTTCTTTATATGAAGAGCATGGGGACAGTTGTTTGCCAATAATAGAAGAAACTTATGGTGAATACGGTTATCAATTAGGTTCTGGTTTAAAAAAGAAATGGCAGCCTAAAGACTTTGAAGAAGTTGGCATGTCTTTTATGAAGATGTGCAATGAAGCAGGACTACCAACGACGGTATACTTAGAGGGAAATACAGCTTATTGGGAAGGAAAAAAGTGTCCCTTTGGATTAGAAAATACACACCGAAAAGTGTGTGAAGCGATGATGCAAATGGATCTTGAAATGATGCGCGCACTTACTGGTGTTCAAAAAGGTGAAATTCTTATGACTATTGAGAAGAGTGTAGCTGATGGTGATCCTGTTTGTAGTGGGACCTATACATTAGTGAATAGAGACGTAAAATAAACTGTATTTTGTTTGATGATACGAGTGATTGATCATTCAAAGCAAAAAGAGATTCTGGATGATACCAGAATCTCTTTTTTGGAATGTAAATATATCAAATGGTTATAGCGTAATACCTCATATTCAAACAAGTACAAACATAGAACTTGTTTGAATATGAGGCTACTTACACGGTCATTGTTTGATTATCTAATTTTTTTAACTACTTCTGATTTTAATTTCATCGCACCAAAACCATCGATTTTACAGTCGATATCGTGCCCATCAGAAGAGTCAAATATTAAACGAATATTTTTAACTTTTGTTCCTTTTTTTATAGAGGAAGAGCTGCCTTTTACTTTCAAATCTTTTATCACAGTAACGGAATCACCATCATTGAGTTCATTGCCATTTGAATCTTTAATTATATTTTCAGATTCTGTCGAGATGGATGCTGACCATTCAAATGCACATTCAGGACAAATAAAAAGTGCACCGTCTTCATATGTATATTCTGAATTGCATTTAGGGCAATTTGGTAAGTTCATAATAAACTCCTTTTTTTACTTAATTTTCTGAAATTGATTATAGCATATTTCTGTATACTTGTAACTTCTTTTCGACACTTTATCATATAGACAATGATACTTTTGTAAACGTTTTAAGTCTTTTTCAAGGAGTTTTTTTATATCTCCCAATAAATAAAGCAACATTATCAAAGTAACGTATGAAGCAGGGAAAAAGACACAATCAAAATTCACTTGTGTTGGATAAGGTAATTAAATGACATGTGCTTTTTTTGATACTACTGTTAAAAAAGCTCAACAAAGTAATTCGAATATTTAATCTTTACAAGGCATATGGCACGTAATAAGATGCACTTTACGTAACATTGTATTGGAGTAAGTGGTTGCATGTTTGTTAGTATGCTCACATTTCATTTATCAAGAATTCATGCTATAATAGGAAGAAAATTAGTTTGCAAGATATTTGATAATATAAATTAATATAGAATTTGAAGTTATGAATGCTATTTTTCAGTGAATATTTAAATGTCAATTCTATTTTTTGGTGGATCTGTTTCAATTTGCAGATTGTTCTTTGGTTTGTGAAAGCATGGTGAATCCACATGAATACTATTATAATATAATGATAAACTTAAATTTAAACATGGCAAACCTAATCATAAACTTATATAAGGCATGATACGAAAGAGGAATCCCACATGAAAGATAGATTAAACGCTGTAATTTGCTCTTTGAATTCGCAATATATACATTCGTCGCTTGCTCCATGGTGTCTTCTAGCGGGAGTAGAGAAATATTGTCATGATGGAATAACTGCAAAAGTAGTCGAAGGCACAATTAACGAAGAGCCACAAAAGGTTTTGGAGCGTATTATTTCTTCTCGCCCGATGGTCTTGGGATTTTGCTGTTATATATGGAATGTCACGACTGTAATTGCACTGGTGAAAATGGTTAAGGAACAACTACCTGAATGCATTATTTTTTTAGGTGGACCAGAAGTAAGCTACAATGCTAAAGAAATGTTGAAAAATTACCCTATGGTGGAATATGTAGTTTCAGGAGAGGGAGAAGAGCCTGTTGCCAGAATACTCAATGCCATTGCAAACCAATCAGAGATAACAGGCATTCCAGGACTTTGCTATCGCAGAGGAGACGAAATTGTTGTAGCCGATTCACACACCCCTTGTGAAATTCCACCGAGTCCTTATACTGAATCGTATTTTGAAGCATTGAAGGGGAGAATAGCTTACTTAGAGACGAGTAGAGGGTGTCCATTTTCTTGTGCATTTTGTTTGTCAGGACGTTGTGGGGGCGTAAGACATTATGATTTAGAACGTGCCAAACATGAAATGTTGTTACTAGCAAATAGCGGCACACAAACAATTAAGTTGGTAGATCGCACATTCAATGCCAACAGCAGGCGCGCTAAGGAAATGTTTCGATTTATTATCGAACATTATAGAATCGATATTCCTGAAGGTGTTTGTTTTCATTTTGAAATTGCAGGAGATTTGCTAGATGAAGAAAGCATCGCACTCATCGGTAAAGCACCTGTTGGGTCTATGCAGTTTGAAATTGGCTTGCAAAGTTTTAACGCCCAAACCCTTATGGATATCAATCGAAAAACCAATGTAAACAGGCTCAAGAAAAATATAGCTGCTTTATTGAAAAATGAAAATGCACATATTCATATTGATCTTATCGCGGGATTACCGCATGAGGATATGAAAAGCTTTAAGGAGAGTTTTAACACAGCTTTTGAGCTGTCACCACATATGCTACAAATGGGTTTTTTGAAACTTCTCCATGGTGCTCCCATGCGAGAAAATTCTGAGGAGTTTCCATGTGATTATGATATAAAACCTCCTTATGTTGTAAAGAAAACCCCTTGGCTTTCTGAGGGAGAAATGATGCTTTTACATCAAACAGAACATACATTAGATCGCCTCTATAATCGCGGAAGATTTCATCGAACGCTAGCGTATTTGCTTTCTACTATGCAGAAAACTCCTTTTGATATTTTTTTTGAATTTGGACAATTTTTAGACAAAACTGACGAAGTACAAAAGTCATTAGATGATTTTACCGCTTTGGTATTTTCATATTTTGCTAGTCAAACAACCGTTGATAAAACAACTTTGAGAGATTGTATGGTTTGCGATCGACTTGCCACCAACTCTTCAGGAAAATTGCCTAAAGCCCTGCGAGTGGAAGACCCTATGCTTAAAATGAGTATAAAAAAACTAGAACAAATTAACGGAAGAAAAAAAGCTGTTAAGCGTGGATATGCTTTACTTTATGGCAAGAGTTTGCTCGCTTATGTAGATTATGAAGATAAAAATCCTGTCACAGGAGAGTATGTACTCCATACATATCCAGTCAACTTAGAAACATGATGAAATGACTATGATAGATAAATATTATTCCCGAACTAAATAAAGGTCACATCTTTGTGTATTGTGTTATCGAATTATAAATAATTGCCGTGATTCATTGAGTCACGGTATTTTTATTGCTGAAATACTCTTAGGCAATTTGTAGATCTATGACGTGTAGAAGTTATTACTTACAAGAAGCATAGCGGAAATAAATTGTTTTTCAGTGTCTACATTGTAAAAATTTTGAGCTTATAAACAATCATGTGATAATCAAGAAGATGATTGTTGAACAAAAGCTACAAAATAGTAAAAATCAAACTTATATCATAATGTACTTTCCACTAATAGGATTGATAGGGCGCATCATCTTGAATTTTAACGAATATCTTAAAAGTATATTTTATAAATAGTTAGATATTTCCTTGACAAATCATGACAAATAGAATACAATCAAAACGCTGTTTTGGATTTTTAGAATGCATATACCAACCAAGAACTAAGGTGATTAGATGGCAAAACGAATTAAAGGTGTTCAAGAACGTATACAGCAATGTGCAATGGAAGAGTTTTTGCGCAAAGGTTATATTGATGCATCTCTTAGAACCATCGCAACGAATGCAGAGACTGCAACAGGTTCAATATATACCAGGTTCAAAGATAAAGAAGGGCTTTTTGATAGTCTTGTCATAGATGTTTATCACAAACTGACAAAATACTTTGCGCATGGAGAAACACAGTTTTTTGAAAATGAAGTGCATGGAAATTTTGACAGTATGAAAAAGTTTTCGAATGAAATGTTGGAGAAAATTTTAGATTTGATTTATGAGTATCCGAAAGAATTCAAACTGTTAATCAGCTGCTCCACAGGTACTAAGTATGAAAATATCATTGATGAACTTGTGGGATATGAAGTGGCATCAACAAAACGTTTCTTAGAAGTAATCGGAAATAAACGGTATCTTGCCGGAGACATAAGCGATGAACTGTTGCATATCATCAGTAATTCATACTTCAATGGTTTCTTTGAAATTATAAGACATGACATGCCAGAGGAGCAAGGACGTAAGTATATTATAGATTTTGGTAATTTTTATGGTAGTGGTTTTATGTATTTTATGAACCCTTGATATTTTTTTAATTTATAATATCAAGCAATCACTAAGTAAATGCTAATACTTTAAGTGTTAAACTAGACCCTGGGGTACCAGGGTTTAATTATAAGTAAGAAGTTAGCGTAGGATAACTTGAGGAGGTTAATATGAAAGCGTTAAGTAAAATGAAAAAAGGTGCAAAAGGCAAAGTAATAAAAATTGAAGGAGATGGACGTTTTATCAGTCGTATCACGTCAGTTGGACTTGCATTAGATAATGAAGTGCTTGTTGTCAATAATGATGGTCGCCAGCCTGTGTTGGTTTACAGTAGAGACACTTTGATTGCAGTCAATCAAAAAGAGGGTGCCAAACTGTACGTTAAGGAGGTGTCAGCATGAGCACGATGAGTGTCGCGCTTTTAAGTCAGCCTAATGCAGGGAAATCTACACTTTTTAACGGATTGACAGGTTCTCGTCAGCATGTAGGTAACTGGCCGGGTAAAACAGTTGAGAAAAAGGAAGGAACGTTTACATACAAGGATAAGATTTATAATGTAATGGATCTTCCTGGAAGTTACAGCTTATCAGCTTCTTCAGACGAAGAAATCATTACCATTGACTATATTACAGGGAATGATAGCGACCTAGTTTGTATTCTAGCAGATGCATCACAGTTAGAAAGAAGTCTTTATATGTTATCGGATTTTTGTGGCATTAATAAGCCTGCTTTGCTTGTGCTCAATATGATGGATGTTGCTAATAACAAAGGCATTCAGGTGGATGAGAAAGAACTTTCTCAATCATTAGGAATTCCTGTAGTTTCCATGTCGGCAACTAATCTTAAGCATTATAAAGGTTTTTATGAAGCTGTGGAGTCGGCAATGGAAAATCCGAAGGCGCTTAAGTCGGATAAATTAGACAAAATTTTAACCGAAGAACTAGGAGAAGAGTATAGTCAGTTGGTAGAACTGGTTGATCAATTGAATATCAGTAGTTATCACGCTAACTGGATTGCAACAAAGTTAATTGAAAATGACCGAGTTGCACTAGACATAGTAAAAGAAAAAGCAGCAGATAAAGGACTTGAAATCATGTCAATGGTCCGTAAATTGGGTGATAAAAAACTAAAAGTAGGAAGCAGTAAGTTCAAATGGATTGATTCTATTGTTAAAAGTGCAGTAACCCGAGAAGAGACAGCAGGCGATTACGTTTTATCAAAACTGGATAGAGTAGCAACCAGTCGTATATGGGGGAGACCATTTGCTATATTGGTTATCCTAGGAGGACTATTGTTGTCATTTGTTCCTGCAATGCCGTTTATGGCTATTGGGATGGGACTTCCTGCTAGCGTTGGTCCAGTATTATTGGATTTCTTTAACAATATTGGAGCGCCTATGTGGCTTAACAGTTTGATTTCAGAAGCGGTTCTTTCAGGTGTTGGTTATACTTTTGCCATGATTGGGTTTGTATTGGGCGTAAGTTTTGTTTTTGGTTTACTTGAAGAAGTTGGTTTAATGGCCAGAGTATCCTATGTTTTTGATGAAAGCATGTCAAAGCTAGGTCTTCAAGGGAAATCTGTTATGCCAATAATGGTTAGTTTTGGTTGTAATATGGCAGGTACAAGTGGTTCAAGGGTGATTGATACTTGGGGACAAAAAACATTAACGATTGCCATTGTTTTTGCCATTCCTTGTGGTGCTGTATGGGGGATTGTCGGATTGTTCACGGGAGCTATTTTTAGCAGTAGTACAGTCTTTGTTATGTTAGCGCTTTTGCTCACCATAACATTTCATATTTGGCTGACTGGAAAGCTGTTTAAAAGAGGATTGGTCACGGATGAATCTCATGCAGGTATGATTATGGAGCTTCCTCCATACCATAAACCAAAGTGGTTAAATCTGATTAAATTTACATTTAACCGCATGAAAACTGTATTCTTCAAAGCCTTAAAAGTAGTTATTTTCGTATGTGTCATTATATGGGCGGTTACATATACAGCATCAGGCAATATAGAAAATACTGCATTATATCGTTTTGGTAATTTTATTGAGCCTGTGACTTTGTTTTTTGGTTTAAAATGGGAACTCTTTGTTGCGTGGATTTTTTCTGGATTTGGCAAAGAAGCTACATTGGGCGTTATATCCGCTTTATTTGGTGTTACGAATAATGGTTTGTTTTTAACGCAAGCAACTGGAGTTACAGCAGGAGCAACGTTAATTACAGCCTTAACATCAACAGTTACCAAACCTGAAGCACTCGCATTTTTATTTGCTTATATGTTTATGATTCCTTGCTTTATGACAGTGGTGTCAGCGCAGCAAGAAATCCATTCGTGGAAATGGACGTCAAGGATTGTAGGTTATTATTTAGCAAGTTCATTAGTGTATGCCTTTATTGCATTTCGAATTGGATTGCTTATCTGGTAGTTGGAGCGTGATGTATGTTAGATATATTATTAAAAACAATTCAAAGTGGAACGGTTACAACCAGTCAGCATTTGGCGTATAAACTTGGCGTATCAGAAGAACTTGTAAAAAGTCAGCTAGAGTATCTGAAAAACATGGGGTATGTGGGAGCTGATGAGGAAAGTAATCCAGAACAAGGCCGAATGGGTTGCTCTAAAAATTGTCATGGCTGTGCTTTGGCTAATTGAAACTCTTTATTATTATATTATTAAAAGGAGGAATTAAGATGGAGAAAGTCAAAGAAAGATCTTTATTAAAACGATTTACTCCCTATATGGGAAATAAAAAGTCTCTATTACCGTTAGCCCTTGTGTTATCTGCTTTGTCCGCAATATTGAATATGATACCTTTTGTTATGGTGTGGTATATTACAAGAGAAATGTTGACAAATCTTGAAAATAAAGATATGTCAAATGTGACTACTTATGCTTGGATAGCGCTTGGCACGGCTATTGCTGGTGTTATTGTGTATTTTCTAGGATTAATGTGTTCGCATTTAGCAGCATTTCGCGTTGAAGTGGGTTTGCAAAAAGTAGGCATGAAAAAAATTATGAATATGCCTCTTGGCTTCTTTGATAGACATTCAAGCGGGAAACTTCGTAAAATCATTAACGACGGTGCTGGGACTACTCATACGTTTCTAGCGCATCAATTACCAGATTTGGCAGGTACGATGCTTTCACCTTTGATTTTACTTGTGCTAGTTTTTACAATGAACTGGAGAATGGGTCTTGCTTCATTAGTGCCGATTATATTAGGTTTTATAACTATGAAGTTTATGACCAGTGCAAAAGGAAAAGATTTTCAAAAACAGTATTATGATGCGTTAGAGGAAATGAGTGCAGAATCGGTTGAATATGTTAGAGGCATCCCTGTAGTTAAGACATTTGGACAGTCTATTTATTCTTTTAAACGGTTTTATAGTAGCATCATTCGATATAAAGAGATGGTTCATGCTTATACACTATTATGGCGTTCACCTATGTCTTTTTACACAATTATAATGCAATCGGCAGCGTTTTTCCTCATTCCTATGGGGATATTACTCATCGGAAACGGCGATAGTATTGCCCTTGTTTTAGCGGATTATATTTTCTATTTATTAATATCACCAATCTTTACCATGCTTTTAATGAAATCAATGCATTTTCAGCAAAACTGCATGATTGCAAAACAGGCAATTGACCGAATTGATAATCTATTTAGTTATCCAGAGATGACGTATTCTACAAATCCAAAGCCTATTAAAAAACACACCATTGAGTTTAAAGATGTCGTTTTTGCATATGAAGGTGCAGAAAAAAAAGCAGTTAATGGCGTGAGTTTTAAAGTGGCAGAAGGTGAGACGATTGCTCTTGTTGGTGCGTCTGGTGGTGGTAAAACTAGTATTGTTAGATTGGCTGCAAGATTTTTTGATGCGCAGCAAGGTGAAGTGTTGATTGGAGATGTAAATGTAAAAGATATTGGAAAGAAAGACTTGATGAATCATATTTCTTTGGTATTTCAAAACACTAGACTATTCAAAGGAACACTAAAGGAGAATATTGTGTTTGGTAAAGACGGTGTATCGAATAAGAACATTGAAAGAGCCATTGATCTTTCTCAATCAAGAACAATAACCAATGAACAAAAAGATGGATTGGAAACTGTAATTGGTTCAAAAGGCACCTATCTTTCAGGTGGCGAACAGCAACGAATAGCTCTAGCAAGAGCTATTGTAAAAGATGCGCCTATCGTACTTCTTGATGAAGCAACAGCTTTTGCCGATCCTGAAAATGAACATTTGATTCAAAAAGCGCTACATGAATTAAGTAGGGGGAAAACCACGTTAATGATTGCCCACCGGTTAACCAGTGTGAAAAATGTAGACAGAATTCTTGTGATAAGTGAAGGTCAAATTGAAGAGCAAGGAACGCACGATGAATTGATTGCAAAAGATGGTTTATATAAAGTTATGTGGGATGAGTATCAGCAATCTGTTGCATGGAAAATAAGTCATCAAGACAAGGAGGAAGATAAGTATGCGTAAATATTTTCAGAATGCCTTTGCCTTGTCAGAGGAAGGTGCTAAAAACTTAAGTAAAGCAATTTTATTGTCTACGATTATGAATGTGAGTTTCTTCTTGCCTGTTATATTTGGTTTTCAGTTTTTGGACAAAAGTTTAAGTAATTTGTTAGGTCACTCAGCTGGTCCAATAGGAACAATTACTTACTATTCCATTATGGCGGTTGTTTCTTTGTTAGTTATGTTTGTTATTGCCTATTTTCAATATGATTCAACCTATACAAGAATTTATGAAGAAAGTGCCAAAAGGCGAATTAGTTTAGCGGAAACATTAAGAAAGCTACCTTTGGCATTTTTTGAAAAAAAAGATATTGCAGATTTAAGTGCAACTATTATGGAAGATGCAACTCATATAGAGCAATTGTTCTCTCATGCAGTACCTCAGATTTTTGCTGCTGGTATATCTTTAGTGGTTATGGCGATTATGATGTTTATCTATAATTGGAGTATGTCCCTTGCAGTATTTTGGGTAGTACCTGTGGCATTTTTAGTGTTCTTCTTGTCTAGAAAACTCCAGAAAAAAACGCACGAAGAGGTATATGGAATCAAGCGTGATATATCTGATAATATTCAGGAAACATTAGAATCAGTTCATGAAATTAAGTCTTATAACCGGGAAGAAGATTATAGTAACGTTCTAAATGGAAAGCTTGATGGATATGAATCCTATTTAATCAAATCAGAGATGCTCTTAGGTGCATTTCTTAATGTTTCCTATGCCATTTTGAAACTTGGTCTTCCGAGTGTTATGATTTTTGGGGCGTATCTTTTTAGTCAGGGGCAGGTTAGTATTTTCACTTATTTGGTTTTCCTTGTTATTACGGCAAGGGTTTATAATCCGATAATGGAAATTGTCGATAATTTGGCTTTACTGTTATTCTTGGGTGTACGGATTAATCGAATGAAAGAAATGGATAATATGCCTCATCAAGAAGGTAAAACTGAATTTGCACCAAGACATTATAATATTGAATTTAAAAATGTAGACTTCTCATATATTGATGGGGTCAACATTTTAACTGATGTAAGCTTTGTAGCAAAACAAGGAGAGGTTACTGCTTTAGTAGGCCCATCAGGTGGAGGAAAATCAACTGTTGCCAAGTTAGCAGCAAGATTTTGGGATACTAATAAAGGAAGGATTACGCTTGGTGGAGTAGATATTAAAACCATTGAACCTGAAACCTTGTTACAGTATTATTCTATTGTTTTCCAAGATGTAACTCTTTTTAATACAAGCATTATGGAAAACATTCGGATCGGCAAAAAAGATGCAACCGATGAAGAGGTTAGAAATGCGGCCAAACAAGCAAGATGTGATGAATTTATTAATAAATTACCTGATGGGTATCATTCTCTTATTGGTGAGAACGGTGAACGGTTATCTGGTGGTGAACGTCAGAGAATATCCATTGCAAGGGCTATGCTTAAAGATGCGCCGATTATTTTGTTAGATGAAGCGACAGCTTCTCTTGATGCAGAAAATGAAAGTAAGATTCAAGGTGCTTTGAGTGAACTGATTAAAAATAAGACAGTTCTTATCATTGCCCATCGTATGCGTACTGTGTCTGGCGCAGATAAAGTAGTGGTTATTAAAGAGGGTAGTATTGAAGAAATGGGTTCACCAAGTCAGTTAAAAGAGGAAAATGGTATTTTTGCTTCTATGCTTAGAACTCAGTTTCAAGATGCTTCATAATTTTTGGCACAATCAGTAGTAAAGTTCTTGAAGTGATTTGTAATCTTAGAGAGAAAAGTGAAATAATTATCTTTTCTCATCTCAAAAAGTAGTGTTTAACATCAATTTTGAACAGAAAAACAGGGAAGAAAATTGTATTTTTAGAGTATATCATGTCATTTGAGTTACTTCAGACTAACTATTGATAGGTTATTTTACTAAAAATTATATTAAATGAGGAGAAATTGATATATCGATAAAGCTTAGGGGTGTCATGGAAACTATGCTTATTACGTTATATATAAGAGCAAAAGATGCAATGAGCAAAAATCCAGTAGTTAATGATATTATGGCTGCAGAAATGGTGCAGAAAATAGATCATGACTTTTCGAAATTTGATAAAGGTTGGATGTCATATTACGGCGTTTTAGCAAGAGCCAAAACGATGGATGATCAAGCAAGAAAATTCATCATTAAGAATCCCGATTGTGTTATTGTTTCGGTGGGATGTGGTCTTGATACGAGGTTTTCAAGAGTTGATAATGGTAAAATTCAGTGGTACAATTTAGATTTTCCCGAAGTGATTGAACAGAGAAAGCTATTTTTTGAAGAGAATGACAGAGTGAAAGATATTGCTAAATCAGCTTTAGATCCTACATGGACTGTTGATGTTAAAACAAACGGTAAAAAAGTATTGATTATTTCAGAAGGTATGCTTATGTACTTAAAGGAAAAGGAAGTCAAAAAATTTCTTGAAATACTGACTAATGGTTTTGATCGCTTAGAGGGGCAGTTTGATTTGATATATAAACTACTTGTCAAAAGAAGCAATATGCATGATACATTGAAAAAACAAATGCTCAATTCTATTAGGGAGTAAAAGATGGTAGTGAGGTAGAAAAACTATGTCCAAGAATGCAACAAACAGGACTAATCAATTTTACAGATGAAATGAAGCACTTATTGCCAGGTGCAAAAATAATGATGACAAGCTTAATGTATCTTACAAATAATAGGCTTGGAATATACAACTACAATCAATGAGTATATGCTATAGATTGAGTTGATAATTTGATGAAATCTAAATAATTCAAAAACAAGAATCAAGTAAGAGTTTGATTTTTAAGAAACATTACATAATCAAGTTTAACAAGAGTACCACAAATAACACGCATATCAGCGGATGAAAGAACTATATATGAACGAATAAAAGCATGAAGAACCCCTTGGTATTTCTAGTCTTCCTAGGAATACCAAGGGGTTAAGTTTGGCGGAAAAGCAGCACAATTATAATATACTCTTGATATTATAATTGTGCTATTCTTCAACCAGTTAACTTCGTATGCGTAACTAGTAAAAAGATGAGCAGTTAAGTTCTTGCAACCAAACATGATAAATGTTAAAATCACATAATAGTCGACAGAAATTTACAGAATTTACTTCTAATGATTTTTTGTATTTAAACATTAAAATAGTCTAAATACAAATGAAATATTTTGCAAGGAGCGTTTTTATGAAAAAACTATTATCTCTCATTTTAGTATTTGTAATCCTTAGCAGTTTTGTTGGTTGTTCTGACAATTCAGAGGAAAGTTTACTAGATCCAGATAAACCGATTACAGTTTCAGTGTGCCATTATTATAATTCAACAACTAAAGAAAAATTCGACGATTTAGTCAATACATTTAATGATACTGTTGGTATGGAAAAGGGAATCGTTGTTGACGCTCAAAGTCAGGGGGATGTAAATCAGTTGGCAGAAGCTGTTTTTGATGCAGCTAATAAATCAATCGGATCTATGGCAATGCCAAATATATTTGCTGCTTATCCAGATAACGCCTTTAGAGTTCATCAAATTACACCTTTAGTCGATTTGGGAACATATTTTACTGAAGAGGAACTATCTACATACAGAAATGAATTTCTTGAAGAAGGTCAGTTTATAACAGATGATCTGTACTATATTATGCCAATTGCAAAATCTTCAGAAAATCTTTATGTTAACAAAAATTTTTGGACAGATTTTTCTGAGAAACACAATTTTTCAGAAGAAGATCTAAGTACATGGGAAGGGATTTATAATGTTGCCGAAATTTATTATAAGGAAACTGGCAAAGGATTTTTAGGACTTGATGCCAATGCAAACTATTTTTTGGTTTCGTCACAGCAATTAGATAAATCACTGTATACGTACTCTCAAGATGGAACAGCAAAATTTCATTTTTCAGATGACCTAGGCAAAAAAATATGGAACTATTATTATAGACCTTACCTAATGGGATACTTCAAAAAATCAGGAAGATTCAGTTCTGATGATGCCAAAACTGGGGAAATTATTTGTTATACAGGCTCCACAGCGGGTGCTCCATATTTTCCTAGGACTGTTGCGGTAAACAATGATAAAAGTATGGAAATTGAACCTTTGGTATTGCCTTATCCGTATTTTGAATCGGGAGACAAGGTCTCAATTCAACAAGGTGCTGGTATGTCAATTGTCAAAAGTGATGTGGCTCACGAATATGCTGCAGCTATATTCCTAAAATGGTTTACACAAGCAGAAAATAACTTGAATTTTGCAGTATCTACAGGATACTTTCCTTCTAAAAACGATGTAATGAATCAAGAAAAAATAACAGAAATTTCAAGTCGGCGTGATGTTCCGCAAGGTGCTATAATTGAATCTATAAAAGCCTCAAACATTATGTTTAACGAATATACTCTATATAATAATAAACCTTTTGAAGGTAGTTATAAAATGCGTGGTTTACTAGAAAATCATTTATTTGATAAAATACAAAATGACTTAGCTATAGTTAATAAAAGAGTTGCAGACGGAGAAAAACGAGAAGATGTAATTGAAAGTATGCTTTCTGATGAGGAATATAACTCTTGGGTAAGCGACTTAAGATTAGAAGCTGAAAAAATATTGACGAATATGGGAAATAATTAAATGCCTAACAACAATAAAGCTAAATCTTCTATAGTAAAAAAACTAACTAGGTATATATTAGCAATCATCATAATTCAGACCGTTATTTTTAGTGGAGCTTTAATTGGTGGCGGTGTTATTAATCAGGCAAATTTGAATGCATATCAGTTATTTTCTGATAAAGTAAACTCTCGGCAGGACTATTTGCAGCGTGAAATGAAAAACAAATGGATTAATTTCAATCCATATTTCTCTAACATTAAAAAAATGTTGGATAATGACCAATCTCTGGATGTCGAGATAACTGAGGAACTGATTAAAATTATAAGAAATACTCAGGTGACTGGAGCTTATGTTGTGTTATTCTCGGGAAACAATATTGAAGATCATTTGCCAGCAGTTTACCTTAGAGATTATGATCCGGTAATGAACAGTTATTCTGACGATGACATTTACATGCTTGCTGGTTCTTCAAATGTTGCCAAACAATTGAAACTTCCACTAGACCAAATATGGAAACCTTTTTTACAGATTAATGATGCAAACAGAGATTTCATTGAAAAACCATCAGATAGTACAGAAGTTACTAATAAAACAAACCTTTTAGGCTACTGGAGTAAACCTTTTCAATTGGAAGAAGGGGATGTAGATATTATTACTTACTCTATGCCGTTCTTAGATAATGAAGGTAATATTCAAGGTGTATTTGGTATAGAAGTCACACTCAACTATTTGGTTGAACATCTTCCGAAAAATGAGTTGCAACCTCAAGACTCTCTAGGTTATTTAATTGCGTATCGCTCAAATGAAGATGAAGAGTTATATCCAATCATAATGAATGGAGCACTACAGATAAGAATGATTGATGAGAATCTTCCACTGGAACTTAGTTTGATAAATGAAGATATGAATATCTATCAATTGACTAATCACCGTGGATCAGAAAATATTTATGTAGTTGTAGAAAAATTAGGACTGTACAAAACTAATACACCTTTTGAAAATGAAGAATGGTTCTTAATAGGAACTATGCGAGAGGACTATTTGTTCAGTAATAGTAGTGATATAAAGCAAATCTTGTTGTTTTCTATTGCACTTGCAATCATTTTAGGGTCTGTAGGTGGAGTATTAATCAGTTTTCAAATAACAAAACCAATAGTCAACCTTGCTAAGGAAGTAAAAGCAAATGAAGCTGGACATCAATTATCCCTTCATTCTACGGGATACCAAGAACTTGATGAATTGTCGTCTTCCATTGAAAATGCTCATAAAATGATAATATCTTCAGCAGCGAGGCTTTCTAAAATCGTAAATATGTTTCAAGTGCCAATTGCTGCTTATGAAATCAATAAGAGTAACAATGCGTATTATGTAACAGATAATTTTTGGGAAATAATCGGCAAGAATAATAAGAAAGAGTATTCTTATAGTCAGTTCGTTGAGGAATTAAACGTGCTATTTTCAAACCCAGATAAAGGTGAAAATATATTTAAAATTAAGAATGCTGAAAACACATGGGTAGAAATAAAACAATCTGAGACTAAGGATTACTATATTGGAGTAGTTGTTGATGTTTCGAAGGAAATTCTTGAAAAGAAACAGATTGAGTACGACCGTGACCATGATCCATTGACTAATATTCTTAATCGAAAAGGGTTTCAATGGGAATTTGAAAAATGGTATGAAAATGAAATCGATTCATGTTCAGCTCTTATCATGTTTGACCTAGATCACTTAAAAGATGTAAATGACGTCTTTGGACATAAGTGGGGAGATTATTATATAATAAACTTCGTCAATGCTTTAAAAGCAATTAATGATGAAAATCACTGCATAGTAGGAAGGCGTTCTGGAGATGAATTTGTTTGTTTGCTTTATAATTTCAAAAGTCAAGATGAAATAAGAAATACGGTCGATCGCTTATATATGTCATTGAAAGAAACTCCTGTGGAGTTTCCTAAAAATGCTACTAAGCATGTCCGTGTATCTGGAGGACTTATTTGGATTAAAGATAAATCTCTAAGTTATGATAAACTACTTCATTATGCTGATGAAAAGCTTTATGAAGCCAAAACATCAAACAAAGGAACCTATTTGGAAAGTCATAGAACTTAGATAACAAGATTAGTTCTGCTTTCGTCACTAACCAAAGTAAACCCTTGTAAATACAAGGGTTTACTTTTTATTTATATCACTATTCAAGAAATGTTAAAACACATTGAGGAACATGCTAAGCCGAATATATGTTTTACTGTCAAGAGGATATAAAATAACTACAATTTTCCTATGATTTTGGGTAGATACTGTCGAATCATTGACAATATTATACTTATAATACTATAATTACCCTTAATAGTTTATTTTGAGTATCAAAATTATTCTGCTGTAAGCCAATACTGTGGAAACTAGACTAATTTATTATTGTTCAAAAGAATGAACCGTAGCTAATTAATATTCTAGCATGTTGTACTTTTCTAGTAGAGAGAATTAATTTAATGTGAATCTGAAAGGAAAGAAAGTGAATGAAAAAAGCAAAGTTATTTATCTTTATGGTTGTCTTGATAGTATTGTCTTGTACAATTATGTCAAATGCAGAGGGGGTAGCATTTACAGAGGATTTTGACTGGTCAGATGATTACGATGATACCGACGTTGTTTGTGATTCAGGTACAAGTAAACCTGCGTTTATAGACTTTACTGCTGGAGGTGTGACATTCCGTATTACCACAACTTCTGAAGGAGATGGAGGTGCAGTTTTATGGTTTGATGGTACAGGTGAAGGTGGTTCACATTCTATCGAGTTCCAGTCAGGCGGGGAGGGAGAGGTAGAAAATCATAGTACCACCGAAAAATTTATTATTGCAAGGTCAGATGGAAATCCGTGGACATTAAGTTCACTATGGGTAAATAATACGGGTGGAGCTGAGAAAACTCTTACTGGGACGTTAAATGGAGAAAGTGTTTTCACAAAGAAAATTGGAAGTGTGAATATACCAATAGATTTTAACGACCAAGTAATTGATACATTAACCATTACAGGTGACGATTTTTATTGGTTTGACATAGATAATTTAAGTGGCAATACTGAATATGAAGAACCAAATACACAAGTGTCATTCATCACTGTCACTGGAGAAGGTGATGCGACAACCATAGATACAGACGATGGCACGCTACAAATGTCCGCAAGTGTATTACCAGCTAATGCAACCGACAAAACCGTAACATGGTCAGTAGTAAACGTAACAGGTTCTGCAACAATTACTGAAAACGGTCTATTGAAAGCAGTGGAAAACGGAACGGTAACCGTCAAAGCAACATCCAATGATGGTTCTGGCGTTCTTGGAGTGGAAGCAATTACAATTAGCAATCAGATAGTTGCAACACCAGAAACTACGCCAACTATAGAGATTGACTATGCAGATGAAACACTAACGGGTTTTGTAGATGGCAAGAGCTATAGGATTAATGGACAAGATGCTACCATAACGGATGGAACAATTGCGGTGGATGCTACGTGGCTTGGAACGGATGTAAGCATTGTGACAAAAGGCAATGGCACAACAAAGCTAGATAGCGCAGCACAAACATTAACTGTTCCAACAAGAGCGAATGCCCCAATAACACCAATAGCAGTGGATGAAACATATCCTGATGCAAATGATGGTAAAATCACAGGTGTAGATGATACGATGCAATACAGCGCGGATCAAAACACTTGGAATGCAATCACTGGCACAGAGATTACAGGCCTTTCAGATGGCATATATTATGTATGTGAAAAAGCTAGTTTAGTTGCGTTCAAATCTGACAGCAAAGAAGTAACGGTTGGCACGACTTCAGCAACACCAGAAACTACACCAACTATAGAGATTGACTATGAAGATGAAACACTAACAGGTTTTGTAGATGGCAAGAACTATACGATAAATGGACAAGATGCTGCCATAAC
>DAOUQJ010000030.1 GCA_030625685.1 Oscillospiraceae bacterium | reverse complement strand
CCTTTTATAAAATCCTTACGGATAAACTCCACCCGTACTTATTGAGATGTTACTAAGAAATGTGCTAACTGTTTGTAATGAATAGGAAATGTTGAGGCATTCTATTGATTAAGTCGTCTTTTGTCAAGAAACATCAAACATCCACAATTCCTTGACAAAATGAGAGTCAAAAAGTAGCCTTTCTCTTAAAGCTTTTTTCACAGGAGGTCCAACCAATGTCCCTAACCAAAGCCCATCTTGCAGATTCCATCCACAACCAATAGGTTACTGGTTAATTTATTTTGGTTAAACTGGTATGTTGAATGAGGCTGAAACTGATAACAATCGATCTAAAAAAGGCATTTTTTCCGGTAAGGGGAATAAAGGAAATGTCAAAATGGTTCATGATTTCGCTCGCTGGCGTTTTTATGATAGGAGCAAATGTTCTTATTGCTTCTCAATCAACTACAGATGCCGTTAAGAAGGTAACGATTAGAGATAATGAAATGGAAGCCGCCGAGAGTTTAGAACAGATTGATCAAATCACCCTTCATTACCAAACCTATGAAAAAGACAGGCAGGGACCGGTGGGTTTTTCTCATCTGAAGCACGCTCGGGAATATCAAATCAGTTGCTGGGAATGTCACCATGAATACAGCGATGGGGGAAAAAACACCTGGGCGCCGTGGGGAAAAACAGAGAAATGTATTAAGTGTCATGAACCAAATAGAAAAAAGGATGGAGTTATCAAATTGATGACCGCATTTCACTTGAATTGTAAGGTTTGCCATAAGGAGAGAGATATCTACAAAGGGGACGTGAAATTATACAAGGAATGCGGTAAATGCCATCTTAAAGAGATACTAATCGAAAACCAGGGTTATGAAAAAGATATAAAGCGACCAGTCACATTCCAACATCGAAGACATGAAAACAAATACTTGAATCTCAATGGTGAACGGATTGCCTGTGAAGAGTGTCATCATGAGTATGTGAACGGCAAAAATACCTGGACAGAAGGGGATAATGTAAAGAGCTGTGGAGCCAAAGGATGCCATGATCCGCTAATAGCGAAGGGGCAAAAGCAACACAAGCTTCGTATTGCCTATCATAAGAACTGCAAGAATTGCCATAAAGCGTTGAGAACTGCTGCCAAATCAAAAGATGCCCCCTATAAAAAATGTTCGGCATGCCATCGGTTTCCGAAATAAGATGCACTTAGATAAAGCATTTGATAAAATATATATTTCCAAAGCGGGGATCATCTTTAAAGAGGTGTGTTTATATGTATAGGTCTTTGGTAAAGAAACTGATTCTTGTCAATATGCTATGCATATTATTGATATTTTGGTTGGGGCAGCGAAAAGCATTTGCATATAGTGAAAAGAATCTATTCGATGCTACCCAGATACAAATTGAACAATTGGTTGCAAAAGGAGTAGTTCCCTCACTGTCTGTGGCCGTTGCTCGTGATGGTAAGATTATCTGGGAAAAGGGATTTGGCTTGGCCGACCGCGAAAAGAACATTCCCGCCACCGAACACACTAAGTACAGATTGGCTTCGATCTCAAAGCAGCTAACAGCAACAGGACTGATGATCTTAGTAGAACGTGGACAGATCAAGCTTGACAGTCCAATCAACGAC
>DAOUQJ010000016.1 GCA_030625685.1 Oscillospiraceae bacterium | reverse complement strand
AACTCTCAATAAAATGGTATCTAAATCAGCCCTAAGACCAATTAAAATCACTCTATCAAAAACTCTTCCAAGCTTTCAAAGAAATTTCCGGTTGCTCCATTTTTTCATCTCTTCAAAAATGGACAACCATCTTGATTTTTTCTATCTAAAAAATCTAAAATAATGTCCGTTTCTGGTGCTTTGTTCGTTTCTTTATTGTTCATTGTTTAATTTACAAGGTGCAGACCAATGTGGGCTGTCGCTCATCTTTGGTGGAGTTCCATAATATCATCCATATCTCCTAATGTCAATACTATTTTCAAATATTTTTCAAATTTTTTTGTCGGTATATAAAAATGCTTGCATTTTATTGTCTTTGCAATTACTTCCAGTTTATGCTATCATACATTAATACTTATATATTAATGCGAGGCTATGATATCTATGAAACGAATTATAAAACAATGTACATCTGCTTTGTTAGTTGCATGTCTTACCTTTACACCTGTATTCGCTTCCACGTATGGAACACTAATACACCAATATAAAACTCCAGTTTCTGAAACCGGCTACCTATATACTGAGCATTATTGGAACGAATCTAAATCTGATTTGTGTACTGAGCACTATTTCATGTATACCCCTGATGAAACTACAGCACCGACTGTGGCTTATGGTGATTCTATTCTCAGCAAACTCAGTCTCTCGGATATGGCAACTGTCATTGAAGAAACTGATAAGAAGATAATCTCTGGTATCAACGGGGATTTCTTTGTAGTCAATACAGGCAATCCTCTTGGCATTGTGGTAACAGATGGAATTCTTCGCTCATCTGCTTCTTACCTCAGTGCGATTGGTTTCCTGTCTGACGGCACCGCTGTTATCGGCAAACCTGAACTCACCATCACCGCACACATTGATGAATATGATCTCACTGTTGCCGATATCAATAAAGTTCGCACTGAGTCTGGCGGGTATTATCTTCTAACCGAAGATTTTAGTCACACCACGCAAAATACTCAAGATGGTGTCGATGTCATTTTATCCCCCTTAGATGATAACTTAGGAAAAAAAGTAAAATCAGACGATAATACCACGCTTATCAAATCTGAGGAATTTAAAATTGGTACACGTGTCACTTGTCAAGTAGAAGAAATTTTAGACTCCTCGGATAACATTGAAATCCCTGATGGGAAATTCGTTTTGACAATCAATCAAAAGAGCAGTGAATTTTTAGTAGAAACTTTGCAAGACCTCTCTAAAGGAGACACCATAGAAATTGATGTCTATAGTAAGGATGACATTTGGAATGATGTAGATTGTGCAATCGGCGGATTATACCGACTCCTCACCGATGGAACTATATCTGATTCTCTTGACCACACACTAGCACCTCGAACCGCAGTTGGCATCAAAGAAGACGGTTCCGTCATATTCTACACTGTTGACGGTAGACAAGCCAATTGGAGCATTGGCGCCAGTTTGCACCAAGTAGCACAACGTTTACTTGAGCTCGGTTGCGTGGATGCAGTATGCTTAGATGGTGGCGGTTCCACAAATATTGGAAGCACTTTACCTTGTGATGATCACTTTTCAATCGTAAATCAACCTTCTGATACAAATCGCCCTATTACCAATGCCTTATTTTTAGTTAGCACAAAACAAGGCACCGGCGATCGCACTCACATTTACATACAACCAGAAAGTCGCACCCTATTATCCGGTGCAAGAACTACAATCAATACTTCTTTTGCAGACGAAACTTGGTCAAAAGTCAATAGCAACAAACCAATCACTCTTTCCGCAAAATACGGAACCATTGACGATAATGGAATTTACACAGCCCCTTTAAAGACTGTCGTAGACACAATCTCTGCCATATCCTCCGACAATGTAACTGGCGTAGCTACCATTAGCGTCTTCCACAACCCAACCGAAATCACCATTTCACGCAACTCTCAAAACACACCACTCACAAAGTTAAACGCTAGTCCTTCCGAATATATTTCCTTACAAGCAAATGTCTTCAATTACTCTCTTCCTTTGACTGCAGATGATACCCAACTTTCTTGGAGTGTTACACCTGAAAACCTGGCTACAATTGACAACAACGGAAACTTGACCGCAAGCGCAGTACAAGGGGATGGTACCGTTACCGTTTCATATGGTGACACCAAAACTAGCATCCCGCTTCACGTTGATTTTGATATGACACGATCATTGCTTGAAGATTTTGAAGATGCCGATGATTTGATTTTCAACACAAATCAAGCGAATGTGAAGATTTCCAAAACAAACGTCCCTTCAAAAGTAGCTTTAGGTAAATATAGTATGCAGGTTAATTATGCCACCAAAGCAAATGACTTTACTATAAACACTGATTTCACTATAGGACCAAACCAAAAACAACTTCAATTTTGGGTTTACCTCAAAAATCCTTCTGTCAAACTCAGTCTCAATTGCCAAGACGACCAACAAATTCACTATGCGCTACCCATTACCTTAACAGACGCAGATGGGTGGCAACAAGTGCAGGTTGCTCTACCAGCAAACACCAACCGCATTACTGGAATTACCCTTTCTGGCAACTTAAGCAGTGGACAAGTTTTATTCGATCACTTCAGCACAGCCAATTATCCCGTAATTGATAGCACGCCACCAAATGTTTCACTATCTATCACAGAAAACGAAGGTTCCGCTGTCCAAACGGGAGAAAACGCAGCGCAACTAAATTATTCTATAACCGCAAATATCACTGACACCAACGAAACACCAATCAAACGTTCTAATATTAGCTTGACTGCCAATGGCAAAGAAATCGACTTTACATTCCAAGAAGCTACAGGAACTCTTGAAACTGTTTTTCAATCCAACCCAAGCACAATACAGCAAATCACACTAACAGCAAAAGACTTAAGCGGGAATATTTCTCGCACCTCAAAAACAATTGAACCTACCAGCCAAGCAGAATTTGTGTTTAGCGACATGACAACACATTGGGCAAAACCGTATACCATCGCTATGCAACAGCACGGCATTACAACCGGTATTGCAACTGAAACTGGTATCATATTCAAACCTGACAACTCAATTACGCGTGGCGATTTTGCACTCATGGCAACACGTTGGATGGAACTTGACCTGAGCAAATACGAAGATGTCAATCTCCCTTTTGTTGACGTTGATGATATTCCATTCTGGTCCATCAACGCCGTCAAAGCAATGTATCAACTTGGTATTATGAAAGGTTCTGCAGGCGCAAATGGTTTATATGCAAACGCACAAGATTCCATTACACGTGCAGAAGCAATGACAATACTCGGTCGAATATTACCAAAAGGCTTTGGCTCTAGCAATATAACAAACTTCAATGATGCAAACCTTGTGCCCAATTGGGCAAATCCTTATATTTCTACACTGATCGAACAAGAAATTGTCACAGGCTACGAAAACCGTTTACGTCCAAACGATCCCGTTTCTCGTGCCGAGGTTGCAAAACTACTTTTCTCTTCTTGGTAATAAAAATGACTTGCAAATGTAATTGTCGTGTGATATTATGAATTTTAGTTAAATTGAGATAATTATCTCCATTATTATAAATTTACGGAAAGGATCGAGGATTTATGGATCTTATTATCACTGTAATGCAGTTGATTTCATGTTTGGTTTTGATTGCTTTTGTACTATTGCAATCAGGAAAACACTCTGGTTTGGGCGTTGTTGGTGGTGCTACTGACACATTCCTATCAAAAAACCAATCAAAAAGCGTAGACGCAAAGCTCGCTAAATACACTAAGTGGATTGCTTTTGTTTTCATGCTACTTACTCTCATTCTTTCCCTTATCTAATTAAACAAAAAGTCCTTCCATGTTTGGAAGGACTTTTTTTACTAATCATCTACTGTTCTCGGAGGTATCCTATCATGACAAAAAAAGAAGCCTTTTCATTCCTCAACCGTTTGGCAAAAGGCATGTCAGAAATGTTTGGTTTTTCTTGTGAGATTGTCATTAACGACTTATCCATCTCCTCACACCCTGTCCTTGCCATCTATAACGGCCATGTCTCAGAACGAGAAGTCGGCGCAACCACAGATTTAACTGGCGTTGAGCAACAAGTTGAGTTTGAAGGCGATGTCATCAACCTATTGGCCACAACACCACACGGACGCAAAGTCAAAAGTTCGACTTTTTCACTCAAGGGTGACGATTATCACTTTGGCTTGGGAATTAATTATGATTTCACTCCTCTGTTTTATGCTAACCGTGCTCTTTTAGACTTAATGCGAACAGATGTCGACTTTCATAGTGCAGTTTATACCAAACGCGATCACACCTTAAACGACTTATTCCAACAATGCGCTGACCGAATTGGAAAACCCATTCGAGATATGACGAAAGCAGATCGTTTGCGCATTGTCAAACTTCTCGATATGCAAGACGCCTTCTCGTATCGCAAAGCCGTTCCATATGTCGCTTCTGAGCTGGGCGTTTCTAGATACACCATATATAAATATCTCGACGAAGTTGAAAATTTATCAGAAGAATAGGTGATTGAATGCAAAAAGAAACAATTAGAGCATATATCGAGTCACAAAAACAAGCTCTTATCGATACCATTACTCGTCTTGTCGCCATCCCAAGCTTGAATGGCGAACCCCTTCCGCATGCTCCTTTCGGTTCTGGTCCTGCCATGGCATTAGACGAAGCCATTAAAATAGCAGACGAATTGGGACTCTCAGCAAGCAATTTAGATGGATATGTGGGTGTCATTGATTGCGGACAAGGTGAAACAGCTCTCCACATCTTAGCGCACTTAGATGTGGTCCCCGCAGGTGATGGATGGACCATAACCAATCCGTTCAAAGCAAAAATCATCGAAGATATCATCTATGGGCGAGGTGTTAGCGACGACAAAGGGCCTTTGGTCGCCGTTTTGTTTGCACTCAAAACCATCCAAACCCTCAACATTCCACTTTCAAAACATGTGCGATTCATCATGGGTACAGATGAAGAAAGTGGATTTCGTGATATCCATTGGTATTATGAAAACTACCCTCACGCACCAAACGCCTTCTCTCCAGACTCAGAATTTCCTGTCACGAACATTGAAAAAGGCCATCTTCAACCAACCTTAACAGCTAGTTGGTCAAAAAATGATTGCCTCACTCAAATCATTTCAATTAAAGGAAGTCCACAAGTAAATATGGTTCCCGGTATTTCCAAAAGCGAAATATATGGTTTATGCCCACAGGATATCTCCCCTGATATCTATGATTTTGCAGATACTCTACAAGTTAGCCTCCATGTTGAAGATACTGAAAATGGAATCTTGCTCACATGCATCGGTCAAAATACGCACGCTTCTACACCAGAAGCCGGTAACAACGCACTCACTGCGCTGATTTCCATTCTTCTCAAATTGCCTTTATCTCAATGCGAAGGAAAAACATATTTAACCCATTTGTCAAACCTTTTTCCACATGATGATCATTACGGAGATGCATTGGG
The DNA here is from genome assembly GCA_030625685.1 of Oscillospiraceae bacterium. Lineage (GTDB taxonomy): Bacteria > Bacillota > Clostridia > Oscillospirales > Oscillospiraceae > Evtepia. Next base: position 22,442 of record DAOUQJ010000016.1, on the reverse strand, counting down.
CATTGCCCAACAAGACCCATTGTCTGGCCCTCTTACAGCCACCCTAAGTGTGATGGATTGGACAAGAACAGGATTCACAGCTCGTTTTGATAGCCGTCTTCCTCTATCAGCCACTCATGAAAACTGTTACGCTGTCGTCGAGAAAGCACTCTCTACCGTCAACATTGATTTCAGTGGTACCATTGACCCAGCTCATCATGTTGATGAAAACAGCCCGTTTGTCCAAACTCTACTGCGGATTTACAATGATTGCACTGGCGAACAAGCAAAATGCCAATCTAGTGGCGGTGGCACATATGTACATGGAATTGAAGGCGCAGTTGCGTTTGGGGCATGTATGCCTAATTTTGAACCTAATATACACGGCCCAAACGAATGTATGTCCATTTCTGATCTACTCACTGCTTGCGAAATTTTCACTCATGTTATTATAGAACTTTGCGGAGAATAAGGAGCAGCTATGCAACCAATGTTGTCTTTGTTTTTCACAATGGCAAAAATCAGTTTATCCTGTTTCGGTGGAGGATATGCCATTCTTCCACTGCTTGAAAGAGAATTTATCCACAAACGGAATGCGATTACACAGCACGACCTGCAGAACATCATTGCTGTAGCCCAAAGCACTCCTGGAATTATATCTCTAAACGCATCAACTTATATAGGAACAAAACTACATGGATTCGTTGGTGCCTTGTTTGCATCATTGGGCATGTTATTCCCCCCTATTTGCATTGTATCACTACTGAGCTATCTGCTCTCATCCTACGCATTTTTGCCTTGGGTAGGAAATGCCCTAGCTGGTCTTCGCATTTGCGTCACAATCCTTATATGGCAAGCTGTGTTTCGTTTGTTCAAAAGCAGTGTTCTGAATATTCCCACTTTCGTCCTTTTCTCAGCTGTACTGCTCACAGCATTTTTATTTCACATTTCCCCTGCCCTACTGCTTTTTTCCAGCGGACTACTCGGATTTCTTGTCTCCTTCATCCAAAAACAAAGGAGGCAGAACTAATGTTACAATTGTTTTTATCTTTTTTTTGGATTGGATCCGTTTCTTTCGGCGGAGGCATGGCGACAGTTCCTTTTCTGCGCGCACTTTCAGAAAAAACGCAGTGGTTCTCTTTAGAAGAACTCAGCACAATCATCGCTCTCTCTGAGTGCACTCCAGGTCCAATTGGTGTTAATATGGCAACCTATGTCGGCTTTCTCACTCACGGCATATGGGGCGCAATTCTTGCAAGTTTAGCCCTTGCACTTCCGGCTTTTATATTGGTTTATTTCTTAGCCAACACATTAGAAAAAAACAGAAACAATCCCATGTTAAAAGGTGTATTTGCTGCACTCACTCCAGCATCTACCGCCTTAATTGCTGCCGTTTTTTGCAATATGTTTCTATCTATATTCCACGGCAACCTTGAGCTACAACTAAAATCTTTACTCTTATTTGTCATACTTTGTGCAATTACCTTACTACCCAAGACCAAACACCTCCCCATTCCAATACTCTTACTATTTTCCGCTATATGTGGCGTCTTATTAAAATTATAACAGCCGATTGCTACGCAATCGGCTGTTCATTTTTTTCATGTCGACTTTTCGCCATCGCCTCAAGCGCATAAAACGATGCAACTGAAACATATGGAAACACGTAAATTTCAAGCAAATCATAGCTAATGGATGACAACACATGCCATAAAATAAAGCTAAAGCGAAGCTTAAAAAATTCTTTGTGATACTGCTTTGTACTTCCTAACCCACGAATAATTACTTGCTTTATTGTATACTCAGGTTTTGCCACCAAACAATACGCAAGCGGTTGCATCAGCACGTGAATATAAAATCCAAATAGTAACCCCGCTATCAAAAGTGCATAATAAAGATATACCACTGCTATACTTGCCATTTGATGCTTCATCAAAGTCATCAAGTATATTAACAAAAAAGCAGGCAACAACCCTATCACAGATGCAATCCAATACGTAACTTTTGAAAACAACTCCACTATCACTGACTTGGCAAACAACGATGGCTTCTTATACCACTTCAAGACATCTTCTTCACGCATTTGCTCTTTTCGAAACGCCTGCCAATACTTTTCTAGCGCAGCCATTTTTAGCGGTGCAATCAAAATAAACAACACAATTTGTGCCATTATGATAATTGCTACAGAAAGATATGAGACATATCCCGCTAGGACAAGATTTGTTTGATCTATTCGAAAAATAAATTCAACTCCACTTTCCACCATCTGTAGATCGGTTTGCGCCGTTGGGTAATCGCGCAATTGAAGTGCTTCCATCATAATCAATTGACCCATCAAAAGCTGTGTAATCAAAAATACCATCAACGAACAGCCAACAAGTACCACTGTCAACTTAATCCAAAACGGAAATGTTTCTCGCAATGTACTCTTTGCTTGTTTTTTTAATTCTTGATTTGTCGGAAACATAAATTGCCACCTCTTTCATTTGTATCTTTATGCTGCATCACTGCCTGTTTCGGTCTCATTGGTGACATCCTCTATTAACTCTTCTGCAGAACCATTAGGCTGTGTCTCTCCTGCATTTGCATCAATTGCATCAGCCTGTTCTTGCGCTGGCTCATTTCCTGCTTGGTCTACATCAACATTAGATGTTTCTGTTTCATCAGATGCAGAATCTTCCGCTTCTTGTTCTTGCTCAGTTTCTTCCGTTTGCGTGCCATCTTCCGCTGGTCCATCAGTATCTGCATCACTTTCCGCTGAAGTATCCACTTCTACTCCTTCTGAATCTGGTGTATCTGGATTTTCTGCATCTGAGTCTTCAGGGGTTTCTAATTCTGGTGCCTCAAGCCCATATAGTTCTGCATCAGCCGGATTAATTAGTATCAGCTTGTTTCTTGTCTTATAATTGTTTACACTTTCTAATTTTGTTGAAATCAATTCATCATCTTGGTATACCCAACGATACACTTCAACTACAGTGCCACTATAAGGTGTGACTTCTACCTTTTGAGTCCCCACCGGAATGTTTTCATCGAATTCATATTCAGTCTCATACATAGATGTTGACAAGCGATTTCGTTTTAGCTCTACACGTGTATTGTCTGTATTGTTTCCATAAATAGAAATGGTCAATTTTCTATCAGTCACTTCTGACACAATTTTGATAGGATATTCTCGATTATTTTTAAAGCAATAATCCAATACTCCATAATAAATCGTTGCATCCAATCCATCCAAAACATACCCAACAGTGTACATGTGATTGGTGCGTTCCACGATTTCCATATTTGCGTAAAAACAAGAAGAATACATTGTGGACGAAACTTGACAAATACCGCCACCAACTTCGCTCACAGTCTTGCCTCCTACATAAGCTGGTGCTGGCAAAAACCCTCTTTCCGTAGTTCTTCTACCTACCGTTTCATTATAAGAAAACACCTCACCGGGCTCTAAAATCACGCCATTGCAATAACTGCTTGCCAAGCGAACATTAGAAAGTCGATTGCTTGTTCCGCCAATGTTTGTTGTCGTTGTAGCCAATAAGTCTTTGAACAAAAACCCTTCTACATCTTTTAACATAATTTCAGGCTCAGTAAAAATCACTGGCAATGAAGTGCTTTCTCCATACTCTAAACCATCGTATTGCTCTTGCGCCTTTTTCGCATCAAACGAAACCCCCATTACTTCAGGAATAAATTCACCCGTTTCCTTGTCTTGATACGCATCCTTCTCTTCTGTTGCCAATCTTTCATGTTCTACTTCCATATCTAATGGTGCTGGTTCTTGTTCATTCACATATACCGTAAACGCAGGTGTATTTTCTTGTGTTGCCTCATCTGTCAATGCAAGCAAAATTTTTTCTTTGATTTCTTCTTTATCTGCCACTCTACCCATTTCACCTTTTTGCAACTGCAACTCATCTTCCACAATCATTGCTGTGCTATTTTGTACTGTTTCTCCAATCTTTCCATCCAATTGTTCTGCAAGAAACGTTTCTAACTCATCATCTTGATAATATATCGTCGCTTCTCGACCAAATAACATACTTTGTATAAATTCAAAACCTTTTCCTAAAAATGATTGATTCTCATACATATCTTCCCAAAGTCGCTCCGTTGTTTTCTGCGCATCCACTTTCACCATATCTGTCTGAATAGAAACCGTAAGCGAATCTTCTGTTATCTCATCCAAAACCACAAATTCAAGTTCATTGATAGCATACATCTCATGTTGTGTTTCTAGTGTATAGATGACTTCTTCTTTTGTCATACCAGCGATAGATATATTTCCTACCCGCACACCGTAAAACATAGTATCCAATTGATTTGCATATGTACATAAAGCTCCAAATAATACCACAACTAAAAGCACTGTACTCACCGACCATTTCAAAAGTCGTTTACTCTTGGTCGCACCTAGTCTCTTACCGCCATTATCCTTAGTACTATTTTCACCTTCCGAAATTTTGATTTCTTCTTGTTGCTCATTTTGATCCATCTTCTCATTCTCCTCTCACTGCTTCAGGCGAAACAGCTTTATCCTTCATTATAGTAATTGGAGAAGAAAAAATCAACTCATCCACCAGATGTATTTCTTTTTTTGGAAAAAAAGTGTATAATATCTATATATTTTTGTAAAGGTTTGATTCAAATGACTTCACGGTCCATTCGTTGCGTTTACTTTAGTCCCACAGGCACAAGCAAACTCATTGCAACAACTCTATCTTCAGAGCTCTCTAATCTATTATACATACCCTATAGCGAATTTGACTTCACCTCACCAAATACTAGAAAGGATCCAATGCCTTCTTTCCAGCAAGATGATATCATCATTCTCGCTCTACCTGTTTACGCAGGAAGAGTGCCAAACCTACTTTTAAATTATCTTTCCACCATACAGTCTTCGGGAAGCCTTGCCATTCCCGTTGTCTTATATGGCAACCGCGCCTTTGATGATGCTTTAGTAGAATTGCGAAATATTTTAGAAGAACATGGCGCACACACCATTGCCGGCCTGAGCTTCATCGGCGAACACTCCTTTAGCCGAACAATGGCTGCCAATCGTCCTGATCAAAACGACCTCTCTATTTGTCGTGATTTTGCCAAACAAATCGCAAATAAGATTCTTTCTATTGCTGAAGACTCAGAATTTCCGCCTGTCTGGGTTGCCGGAAACAACCCACCAGGTCCTTACTTCCGCCCAACTGATTTAAAAGGCAATTTCTTAGATATCCGCAAAGTAAAACCCATTACAACAGACGCTTGTATCGACTGCAAACTGTGCACCACGCTTTGCCCTCTTGGTTCTATAGACGAAAATGATCCCAGTCTCATTACAGGCATTTGCATGAAATGTAGCGCATGTATCAAACGCTGTCCCGTTTCTGCAAAACAGTTTACCGACGAGAAATTTATCATCCACCGCGATGATATTGTCAATCGATACTCAAATCCCCGCAAAGAGCCAGAACTGTTCTTATAATAAGAAGAAGTAGCCAACACATTTTATTGATGTGTTGGCTACTTCTTCTTATTATTTCCCTTTTTCTTTTAGTCGAACGGCAATGACCGTTGCATCATCCATTGCGCCAACTTCTTTCCGAGTTTCTTCTAATACATGTTTTGCTAATTCACCTGGACTTGTGCCTTGCTGCTTGGATAATAAATCATGAATAATATTATGGCTATTATCTCCCTCGATTCCATCACTCGCAATTACCAACCAATCACCATGCTGCAATTTAACCTGAGAGGCTTCTGCTTCCACTTCTTCAGCTGAAATCAATCCAGCAGGTATCACAGAGCCTTTCACCACACTGACTGCACCGCCTTTTCTAATATAGGTAGGTGAAGCACCAAACTTATAGATATGACAGATGCCAGTATACAAATCCACAGTCAAAAGATCAACTGTCGTGCACGCACCAGTCTGTTCGCTTTTTATAACCAACGCAGAATTGACTGTACTCAAAGCCCATTTTGGCGCCATGCCTGCTTTTAAAAATTTTTCAAGTAACCCTGCTGCAAGAGCGCTTTCTGCTCTCGCATTTTTTCCACTACCCATTCCATCACATAACACAATACAAACCAAACCATCATCTCTTCGAAACCAAGTCCCTGCATCACCATTTACATCATTCCCGTCTTTGCTTTTCGCATAAATACCAGCAGTTACAGAGAATCTTTCTTCCTGAGAAAAGAGTAAGCTCTTATTGGTTTCAATCGGTTCTTTTAACTGCAACTTTAAATTTTCCTCAAGCTTCTGTACTTCTCGTTCCATATGTAAGGTATGATGCTTGGGCATTTCCACTTGCAAATGCCCAACTTCATCATAATATACACTTGCTTTTCCTTTAATATTTTTTTCTTGCAGAAACTCTTGCAAACGATTTTGCCGACGATAATCAGGAGTGAATTCTGCCCCCAACTCCGTTGCTGTTTGCATCAAAATCTGATCAAACTGTGCATATTGCTTACATAGAGTCATGCGATTTTCTTTGAGTTTACTTTGATATTGACGTCGTTGCAAAAATGCTAAAAGCTCTTCATTTGTTATGGCAATCAGCTCGGAAAAGTGCATACATCGACTACGAAAACGAACACTAAAATCATCTGGAACTGCGCGACCGCGTTCCATCATTCCTTTGAGCGCATCATTATACACTCTTCTATTGTCCTCTAATTCATCTTGAAAAAATTGCTTTGTATCCGGAAAGCGTCGCGCTATCCGTTCTTCCATACGAACGAATATCTCCATTGGATTTTCTGTGTTATCTCGTTCTTTCGAAAGTGTCTGTTTCAATGTATCATATAAATCGCCAAACGCTTGCGATGTTTGTTTGACATGCTTCAATACGCGCTCTTTTGCTACATCCCACTTAACTTGATTGGTTTTCTCAAATTTGAATAAGCTATATAGTTTTTCTTCCCACGCTTTTGGCAACATATAATATAAAATGGACGCAATAAATGTTTCATATAATAGCCCAACTCGCATTCCGCTCTCCCATGTCCAAAGAATCACAACTGCATTCAAAACAACATAAGAAACCGTAAACACAATTCTACTATAGCGACTAAATAAACCAGAAACTCCAGCGCATATTGAAAACACCATGGTATAATATGGTCCTCTTCCTGAAGTAATATCCATCATAATTCCAATCAGACAACCTGCAAGTAATCCAACTGCTCCACCACGCCCCGCATACAAAAGCAAACAAAAAATAGCCAAAGACCTTCCCAGCGAAACGTCAACCCAAAATTCTACACGCACTAACGCAAGCAAAATAGTTGCACCTAAAATCAAACTCGCCATACTAGATTGTTTAGCATCATATAAAACACCCTCTTTTGTAAAGAGTGGCGCAAGCAGATACGCAGTTACTGCTATAATGACTATTTCTGTTGTATGAAATATTACATTTGCCTCATAAAATACGTTTTGAGATAAATACACAACATTTCCTATTGCAGAAAATACGGCAGCTGAAATCGGCATAAACAACTTATGTTTAGTTATTTGGAATTCCCGAAACGCAAACCCTACAGCATAGGTTAACACACTCGCGCCTGCGTAGTGAATCCCTATCCCATTCGCTCCCAAAAACAGATAACCAAACACACTGCCCAACAAAGATGAAAACCCCAACAATCCACTGTTTGTGGCCGCCACCCAAGCAACACCAAAGGGCATACACCTGCCAAATATTTCACCTGTCGATAAAAACATTCCCAACACAAAAACAAGCGGAATTTCTGCAAGCTTTGTGACATTGACAGTATCCCACGACATTTTCTTTGGCTTGGTCCATACATTCGCTTTTCGTATCATGTATTGCCCTCCGTATTCTCAAGCATTTCATATGCTTTTGAGTATACAGCTTGTCCTTTAAAAACCTCGTCGGAAGCTGAATGGGAAAATTACACGTTTTTTTGTGCATTGACACGGATTATCACCCTATAATTGTCGCAAAACAAATAAACAGAGCGTCTTTTCCAATATTAGAAAAGACGCTCTCGAATTTTACAGTTGTTCTTTTATAAATTTTTTAAGATTCTGATCCATAGCAAACAAACGATGAGAAAATTCAGATAACTCTTTGGCTGACTCCGTTCGCAAAAACTCCGGATTAAAATCTCCCAGTCTCACTCTATCCAAATTATCTGCATCTTTGAGTAACATCGCAAGCTTTGTGGTCTTATCAATATCTTCCACTTGATATGACATAATAATTTCATTCATCTTATAATCTGGCTGAGAATGTGCCGTTACAGCAGCTTGCACTTGACGAAGCAATACACCGTCGATTGGGATAAGATTAGGAATCTTATTTGCTGATTTTTGACCGTGTTCCAAGTCCAATCCATCAAACGTTCTTCCAATATCATGATAACAAACTGACCACAAATATTGGCGCAACATTTCCTCTTGTAAACCCTCACGAAATGCAATATATCCGGCAAATATGAGCGCACGATTGATATGTCCACTGCCATGCACAGCACTTTTATACAATGCATCTACATCAAAGTCTTGCATCATTTCAATCACAACAGGATACAAGTCCCATTGCTGAAATGCTTCGATTCGCTCAGTATCTTCTCCCCAATTTGCTCCTTGCAACAAAATAATGCTTCGGCGTCTAATATCCATACCCATGCACTCCTTTATCCTAAATGCCACTACAGCGTGACAATCACATTTCTATTATCCTAACCGAAAGACCAAATGATGTCAAATAAATATCCATTATCTAAATCCCTTATGCTCGCTTTCATTTTTATCTTCTTTAAATATTTGTAATACTCTCCATATCATACGACTTTCTAAAAGTCCTCTTTCCAATCGAAAAGTGCCTCTTTATATAATATTAATTTTTTGTCTAAAAAAGTATTGACAAGTATAATTCCTTTTGATATAATTACTCTTGCTTTGAGGTGCTGGTGTAGCTCAGTTGGTAGAGCAGCTGATTTGTAATCAGCAGGTCGGGGGTTCGAGTCCGTCCACCAGCTCCATTTTTTTCAAAGTTTTTTCGGAGGAATTCCCGAGTGGCCAAAGGGGGCAGACTGTAAATCTGTTGCGTCTCGCTTCGATGGTTCGAATCCATCTTCCTCCACCACTTAAAAAGACTTGTAATCATCAGATTACAAGTCTTTTTGTTTTATCGTCAAGTCTCTTCTCCATTTAGCCTCAAACATACTTGTTATTTTCGCTGAACGCTTGAATATTCTCGCAATTGGCAGTAAAATAAATTTTGCAAACATTCGAAAGTAAGGTAACAATAAAATGGCTCATAAATATTTTTTATCAAAAATAGAAGGCAATATTGCTACAGTAACAGGCAGTGAAGCAGTTCATTTATCGCGTGTTATGAGAATTAAATCAGAAGATAGCATCACTTTGAGTGATAAAAACGGTTTTGACTATAAAGCCATTGCACAACAAATAACAGAGAATGAAATTACTTTTTCGGTTCTCGAAAAATATAAAAATCCAGCAGAACCAACCAAACAGCTTGTCGTTTATATGGCATTGCCAAAAAGCGATAAACTGGAATTCATTGTCCAAAAATGCTGTGAATTGGGTGCTGTGAAACTGGTCCCTTTCGTCAGTGAATTTTGCGTTGCTCAAAAAAGCAAGAAAGAAGCCAATAAATTAGAGCGACTCCAAAAAATCTCCAATGAAGCCTGCAAGCAGTCTGGTCGCAGTATCCCTTTAGAGGTATGTAGCACCCTAACCTTCAAGGAAATGCTTGCCGATTTAAAACAACAAGAAACAAATTTATTTTTCTATGAGCATGCAACCACTCCTCTACAAGGATTGGATCTAACTCAACCACAGACAGTAGGCCTCATCATTGGCAGTGAAGGTGGCTTCAGCCAAAAAGAATGCGATATCCTAACAGAACACGAGGTAACTACCCTTTCCTTGGGGAAACGAATTTTACGCTGCGAAACAGCAGCTGTTACAGCAGTTTCCCTCACGATGTTCTTACTGGGTGAAATGACATAACCACTATATCAAAGCATACTTTTGAAATCAAAACCAATAAAACATATAATATATAGGCGATAAGGCGTTAACTTACAAAGCGCAATTAAATACCGAAACTATAAGACAACAAGTCCCCTGTAACTATGACAGTTACAGGGACTTTTTTGAGTAAAATTAGATATTCTTATAGTTTTCAAAAGAATGTTAGAAATCTGTTTTTAGTACAAGATGCTATACCAACAAACCAGCCGCAATATTCTAGCATACCAAAATTTATTCTAAGCACAATTAAGGTTCTTTTTCAGCAGCAAAAACAAACTTGATTCTCTTATTCTCACATCTGAGTCCTTCTCTTCATGTGCCCACCATCTACACTGGTTTCACCATTTTCATGGTGAAACAAATAAACATCTATAGCAGTATCCTTTAGTTCTTCCCAATTGTTTAAAACATCATCCATATATGAAATTGAACCTACAACATAAAGTTTGACTTCTAAGCCTTCTTCTTTATGAAAGACTTCATTTAAATCAATCAACAAACCTTTTGTCGCCAATTCCAATAGTTTTTCTTGCAAATCCTTTGACGACTTATACGTGTTTTCCCTTGATATATCGTTTACAATGATTTTATTACAAAGTACATGCATGAAATCATACATATTTTTGCAATACAACGTGCAAGACCATCCGTCATCTCGTCCTAAATAACAAAAATCATTGCCAAGCGACTCAATGAATGGCGAGTGAAAAGCCTTGAACATATGTCCCATATAAAGTAGTTCTGCTATTTCCTCATCTTTTAAGTCATGTATCCTTTGAGGTGTAGCATAATCAACAAAACAAAATTCCCCGTAATTATACACATCTTCCTTTGTAAGATCCTCTAATAATTTTTCATCTTCTACAAGTGCAAAGTTAAATGCATATTTTTCCCCAAAGTAATTATCTTCTATTAATAACAGATTATCAATCGGCTTTTCTACATACTTCATAAACTCTGCAAATTGAATACCAGAAAAAACGACCTTATTCTCTTGCGGAAATGCCTTTACATATAGTTTTTTTCTGAATTTTTCCTTCGCTTTAAACTTAGCCTGTTTTCTATAATAATGTACTATAAATACGCCAATCTGAATAAATAGCACCAATAAGCTAATAATTATTGCTGCAATCATCACCCATTTTTTGTATATCATTGCCATAGCATCTGTCATAAGCGCAAAACTTGCTTCTCGATACATCATAATCCAGACGATTGAGAAAAAACCACCTACAAGAATCAATGAATAGCTTCCTCTCTCATTGTTCTTGACCGTTTGATACGTATTCAAAAACAAAACTATGAAAACTAACACAAATCCAATAATCATCTGTCTTAATATCTTTTGAAACGTTTCATCGTATACTACAGGACTATTTGCAACAAGAAGCATGTACCAAAACCAAATTCCAATAAGTAACACGCTTATACTAACATTTAATATCGTTTTCATTAACTTAAGTCTTGAATTTCTTGTTCCGATCATATAAACTACCTTCCGATTAAATTCCATTAAATCCTATTTTTGTCATAGACAATTATATCATTAAGTTTATTCAAAAGATACCTACAATCCTCTCTCTTATTTTCATTATTAAATCAGTATCTCATTACTACACAAAAAAGTCCACTGTAACCATCACAGTTACAGTGGACTTATCTATTCAGTCTAAAATACTCAGAAATTTACGACTCACTATCTTTCACCGTCAATCTAAATACGTTGATAACATCTGCATCTGGGCAACAAAACCGGTATTTCCCATCTTTGTTCTCAGGCGGTTTTCCGCCATATCTCAATATATCAATGTAAGGAAATGCAACATGCATGGCCATAGAGCATAGCTCACCTCTTTGCGTGTCAAAATCAAAGGTGTCTCCAATTTTATGCCCACGATGGCAGGCGCATGGCCCAATTTTATCTACCAGTTCAATTTGAATTTTCGGTTTTTTCATAAGTACATTCTCCTTCCTATTCTTCCACTCTTTCAAGTATAGGTTCATAGATAAATCAGTAAACTCTCACTTTTTTATCCTATTTAGAATCTACCTCTTCCTCTTGTCAAAACATCTCACCTTATCTTATTGTATTCTTCTTTCTTTGTATATCATCCAATCTAGATATTTGATGCATTCGTTATGCTCAAATATCTCATTATCATTTCTGCCAACTCACAACGTTTGGCATTGCCATGCGGCACTATCTGATTCTCCGTTCTTCCACTGATTATTTTTGCGCCTACCGCCCATTTAAAAGCATCTTCAGCCCAAGCACTCACATCATTTCTGTCCACAAATTGTTCTAAGGATGCAAACTCATTTATATCCACGTTTTTAAAGTTAGCATACCGATATAAAATAGTAGCCATCTCTTCTCTGTTTATCGTCTTTTCAGGGGCAAAAATCTCTTCGCTATACCCCTTAACAATTCCATTTTTGGCTGCCCACTTGACCGCTTCGACATAATATTCACCTTCTGCAAGGTCAATAAAACTGCAATCTTCCGCTTCTGGTTTTTCTTCAAGTCGCCAAAGCAATGTGACAAACATAGCACGTGTTGTAGTAAGCTGAGGTAAAAACTCTGTATCACTCATTCCATTCATTAATCCATTTTCATACACACAATTGACCGCGTCATAATACCAGTCGTCTTCATCAATATCCTCGAAAGGATTTTTCTCAACCTTAATAAAAACAGCTTCAATGCTATGATTCTTAATTACACGCTCAAATTTGTACTCGGTAACACAGTCAACTACACTGCCATCGACAATTAATTGATCTAGCACATAATTAGAATCAGGGGTGATTGTATAGCTTACATCTTTTCCACGCACAACCTTTGTTTCACCACTAGGTGTAATGGTGCCACCTTGTGTCATCGATGCTGTAATCGTATATTCAATTTTTTTACTACTACCATTGTGATTTGATGTGTCCTCTTCCTTATATACAACAGCATATGTGGAGAATCTGTCTGTTTCAAACGTTAAGATATGCAGTAGCTCATCATATTGACAGGCAATTTTTTCCGCCTGTTCTCCATGATAGCGAACAATCGAATATGACTGCTTGCCCCATAACGCTTCCGGAAGCTCAATTGTAATATTCACAGTGCTGTTTTCTTGAGGTTGAATCTCCTCAACATCCCCTGTTAAAGCATCCGTTTTTAATAATTTAGCATCTAGATAAAAAGCTACCGATTCGCTTGACATAAGTTTTTCTACAATTTGATCTTTTCCCTCAGCAGTTGCCTCTTCCTTTTCTTCAATCACAAGTTTTATTTCAACATCATTTTCCATCACCGAGAACACATATTCCAGATTATCTGTTGCAATAATGGGTGCGCCTTCCTTAACCTCAAGAACTGTATTGATTTTAGAATCCGGCATTTGCAAGTTGGCAGTTATTTTTTGATTGTTTAATACAATTGTTTTTGTTACTATCTGACTCTCTTTTTCAGCAACAAGACTATACACTCCATAAGGAATATTAACAAAGGTAAATCTACCATTTTTATCTGTTACTGTTTGAGCCTTCAGTTGACCATTTGTACCACCCTTTGTCAGCTTAACTGTTGCAGCTCCGAGCGGATTTTCGCTACTATTGGTAATCACACCACTCACACCGCCTTGTGGCAATTGAGGGTTATTTTCCGCTGCTAGGACATTCACTTGAATACTTAGATTCAATGATATACCATTTTGATCTAAATACGTAGGAAGTTCTACCACACCATCAACCTGAAAACTTTGTGCCTCATGGCCGCTAGGATCATATAAGTTGACTGCACTCTTGTCCCAAGAAACCGCTACAACTTCTTGACCTAACTCCGTTGTTATTGGAAGAATATTGGGCAAAACTATATCATTTAAATCCGTACCATTTATAACATTTTCAACCTGTGTTGGTTGTGTCACGCCAAGCAGCTTTGGATTACAAAGATCGATGGTAACTTCAGCATATTTACTGTTGTCAAAGTCAGATGTCAAACGAACTGTAATACTGTCAGCTGATTCATCGCAATCAATGTGCAATCTCCAGTCATTATCTTCATTTAAATAAAATTTTGTTTCTGGCGCATGCTCTGATTGAATGCTCCAACTCATTCCCACTTGATTTCCGTTCAAATATTGGTAATCAAGAGAGTAGCTAAAAAATGCTACCGTTCCACGAATAATTTTCTCAGGCGCTTCTTGAATGACAACCGCTTTTACCTTGGGTATTTGCAAGAGTGCAAAGTCTTTATACTGTGCTACTGTGCTTTTGGCAGTAATCGTGCCACCATATGTATCTTCTCCAGCCGTTATACGAGTAACCGTAGTATCATGAGGTAAATACATAAATATGCTATGTTTTAGACCATAGTATACATATTCTATTGGGTAACTATCCTGAACAATGTATTCACTACCCTCGATATCAAGCGAGGTAATTTCATCACCCACACTTACACCCACCAAGTTGACACACGCTAGGTAAAGATCATTACCTTTGTCATCTTTCAGTGTACCACTATCCGCACCCATACTTCCTTTTCCGATAGTCTCTCCTCCGTTTGTTCCTTTTGCGTAAACATTACCTCCGGTTATCACAACCGTTCCACCATTGGAATTTGCTCCGCTACCTCCGCCACCGATTCCGGCACCACCGCTACCCCCAGTGGTAACAATGGTACCGCCTGTAATTGTGACATTTCCTCCAGGTTGATTGGTACCACCACCAATACCAGCACTGTAAGAACCAGTTGCGGTCACATAGCCTCCGCTGATATTAACCGTACCACCTTTACCATTATAACCACCGCCAATACCGGCACCGTTTCCAGCAACCGCAGTGGCAGTTATTCTTCCACTTTCAATATTGATTGTTCCAGCAGTTTCTCGGCTAGTACCTCCAATGGCAGCACCGTTATAACCACTATAAACATCAAGTGTTCCTTCCCCTTTTATGGTCAGTGTACACCCCTCTGGAACCTGTATACCCGCAAAGCTACTACTCGCTGTAAAAGTAATATCGCCTTTAATCGCATTATCCCCAATCAAAACAAGCGTAACATTTGCCGCATTTTTGAGTTCAATACCTGTTTTTTCTGCCTCTGTACAGTCAATTGTAACACTATTTAGCGTCAGTGTATGTGTTCCGCCTTCCACCAAAATATTGTATTGATTGGTTTCTCCCGTAATACTATAATCTCCACTCTCACTTGAAATAATCAAATCCTGATTTGAAATACAAAACTGGTTTGTTCCTTCCGCATTTACGCTAATCGCCATGCATAACCACACCAAAATTACTACTATAGTGTTTGATATTTTCTTTTTCATGTCTTTCCCCCACAAAATATATAATTAATGGTAATTTTTATTTAATAATATATTTTTTATTTAAATAAGTCAATAAATGCTAAAATCTGTTTTTTTAATAGATATATCCTTAATAAAGCTTACGCTTGTCAATCTGCAAAGGCATAAAAACGGATTGTTTTTATCCAAATCATCTATATACTCACGAGTATTCTTGTAATGCATAAAATTAGCATCTGTATGCAGTATTATTTTCTAAAACTATGTTTTGCTTATATTAACTTGAAACACAACATATTGTAGTGGATTATTGCAAAATAAGATCTGGTGGAACTCTCGCAGCAGGCGACTACCTTGTAGTTACAGTTTAGGTTCAATCACAACACTGCCTCAGAAACAACGAGATTACCTGTGTCCGAGTGATGCGAGAAGCTGGCGAGGCATATTTGAAATGAACCTTAACATCGGTCTTAACAAAGTCTGCTAATCAAAAACATTATGTACAAGTAAAAAATATTAATAAATAGAGGTGCGTTTCCAAAATTGAAAACGTACCTCTTTACAAATCATCATATAATCAATCAATTAAGATACAGAAACCCAAAAATAAAATCTACCATATGCGCCACGATGGTAGCAACTACTACCCTTGTAATGTTCCCTTCTGGATTAAAATATTATTAACCTGTGATATCCATTTATTTTGATGCTAAATTGTATTACCAATAAAAAGACTTAATTTAACTGAAGGAGTTTGGTCAATAAGTTAAACAAAATATAAAGTTATTTTAGAATGCATCAAAAATAATTACTATTTCTATGTATTAAAGAAAAGCGTAAATCATGTTGAAGTGGTATCAGTATATTCAATTCTATTTCTCCCATTTGCTTTTGCCGCGTATAAAGCATTATCAGACATAGAGTACAAATTTTCAATTGTATCAGTTAACGATGGGTTAATTGTTGCAATCCCCATACTCACAGTTACAATGTTGCTTACACTAGAACTCAAGTGCTTTATCGATAATTGATTTACAGAGGATTGAATATGTTTAGCTACCTTTATGGCCTGTTTTGAATCAGTGTTAAATAAAACCACAGAAAATTCTTCTCCACCATATCGTCCAACCAAATCAGTAGACCTTCTTAACGAATCTTGTATTGCCCTTGCAATTTCTTTTAAACATTTATCCCCTTGTAGATGTCCATAAGTGTCATTATATGCTTTAAAAAAATCTATATCTATCATAATCAAAGATATTGGAAGCTTTTCTCTTTTTGATAGATTTAAGATTTTCCGTAAATACTGGTCAAGCCTTCTACGATTTGCTATTTCAGTAAGTCCATCCATATTTGACAATTCTTCTAATTGCAAAGTTCTTTCTTTTACTCTTAGTTCGAGTGTTTCATTTGATTTTTGCAGTTCCACATTCATTTTTTCAAGATTTTCGGTTCTTTCTTTTATTTCTCCCACCATTTCATTATAAATTTGAGAAAGCTGACCAATTTCATCTTCTTGTTCTATGTTGATCAAGCTATCATAATTACCATATTTCACTTGTTTCATTGAATTAATAAGTTCATTTATTGGATTTGTAATCAATTTACTATAAAAAACAGAAATACCTATTGCAAGAAAAAGAAATAATAGAATTACAATAAACAACTTCGTTTTTAATTGATTAAAAGGTTCAATAAGCTCAGCAAGATCAACTCCACTACAAATATACCAATCCATAGGAGCATAATAGTCGTATACTACAATTTTATTTTCTGCTTTCTCATCGTTAAGATTTTTCCAAGGATAAATAATGCTACCGGATTTTTTATTTATCATTTCTTTTACGAAATAATTGCCTTTGGCATCAACTGAATTTGCTATATTTTCTCCTTCATTTTCAGGATGAATAATTAGCGTGCCATTAGAATCCATGACATACATATACCCATTTTTTCCAATCTGTAAATCTAATATATTCTCTCTAAAGTCATCTGTATGAACTAAGTAGTTAAATTCTGATGAATATGCACTAACACAAATTATATAATCCCATGGCTCAAAGTAACTCATAAAAACTACTTTTTGTCTGGGTATTGGATCGAAAGGGTTTTCCCATTTGTATTTTAAATACCCATTTTTAAGACTAATTATATCCTGAATATATGTATCGGAACTCGCATCATAACCAGATAAAAATGGATGCTCTATTAACTTACCAAATGAGTTTAATACGAAAATATATCCAGACTCACCTATTTTTTGACTGTTTATTAGCTCACCTACTAAAGACATTGCTTCTTCCTCAGATATAGTATTTGATTGGACTTGTTTGTGTAAATGATTAATTATCTCATTATTTGTATTTGCGATTGCTTGCAAATAGTTTTTTATTGATACTTCTACTGCTGTATTTATTTGGTTATAAGTCGAGGTATTCATTTTAACAAGAGTGCTCTTCACTTGATTAAAGTTTTGTTTTTCCATTAGTACAATAAAAGTATAACCAGTGATACTAGTAGCAAAAATGCATAATGAAACAAGTAGTATAATAACTTTTTTTGCTAAACTAACTTTCATTTTCATATATACCTCATATACTGTAACGTTTTAAATTAATTTATAACATTGATCTCCGAAGTGAATATTTCTATGTATATCGTACGCAGTTTGTTTGAAAATCCATAAATGTAATATGGGTATTCTTACTTAATAATGTATTGTTTGAAGTGGTTTTTTCCTGAAGGTATACTTTGGAATTACTTTTCTATAAACGATGATACAATTTCTGGAGCAAACTGGGTGCCAGAACATCTTTTCAATTCCATGATAGCCTCATCTTTACTTTTAGTTGGTTAATATGATCGATGAACTGTCATCGCATCATAAGAATCTGCAACAGCACTAATTGGGATAAAATATGACGTATTGCAAGAAGCTATTATAAATAAAAGCATTGCAGAAGATATGTGGAAGAAGTGTATGCACGATAGTAAAGCCCATTGCTGTCTTCGTGAAGCAACTCAATACTATCCTATCCTTTAAGTTCATGCATATTTGTTATTATCTTCTTATCATAAATATTTAGTTAAAATATCTACCACCATTTTACACACTTTGACTCCTAATTGCAAGTATTCATGGCATTTTTTTATGCATTATTAACAAAATTATTGGTGCAAATATTATTCTATCTGAATTTCATTTACTTTAGTAAGAGGCTTCGCCGTTCCACTTTAATGTAATCCTGGCACAAGTCCCACCTATGCTTTGATGTACCTATTACTCTATCCATTCATTTGTTCCATTTCAAAATCAAAATAATCTACACCTTCCTGTCATGGTTTCCGAGGCTCGGATAGAAATTATTTATTTTTTCATCGGCGCTATATTATTCTGCTTTCACTCCTTCATGACAATGCCCCCTAGTGCAGAAGTTACCTACATTAGGGGGCTGTCTTCTTCATTTTTGCTGAACCTGTTCAAATTGGAAAGTGTTCTTTGTTATAGAGCGTAAAATTACGTGTTTCTCAGTCTATCACAGCTATAGACTCTAAACTGTGCTAGATTTATTACGCGCAAATTGTTTTTTATCTTTCCCTAATTCAACACGTCCTATAAAGATGAATACTTTTTTTACGTTTAAACTACCTTGAAAGACAGATTTAGTAAGACACTAACTCCGTTATCTGCAGTAATTGTTAGAACGGCAGTATAGGTCCCTTCAGTAAGACCTGCTGCAGGACTTATACCAAGCTGCGAAGAAGGAGATCCATCCGTAAGTGACGAGTTCCAAACGCCCCAAGTGTCAGTCGTATATACCACAAAAGCATCAGCATTTGCACCGCTTAATGTTGCATCCAAATTGGTAATATCTTCTGTTCCAGTTTTTGTAATGGTACAAATACGTTTATAGTCATCTACGGAATAACTCGCAATCACACCCAATGGAGCTCCAAAATTAAGTGGATCATCCTGAATATCGATACATACTTCGTACGAAATAGTCGTAAAACTCCATGAGATTGCATCGTTTCCTGTTCCCTCAATATTTTGCACCGTGTCCGACGGAATATTTACTGTATAGACAGTGCCATCTGTAAATGAATCGTGTGAAATTAACAAAGTTCTTGCGTCATTCGTATCAATGGTTGCCGAAACATTGCCGACGGAATTTGCCCCATCGTTGTAAGTAATGCTGACCTGCTCAAGGCTAGTAGCTGTTACATTTTCAGCAAACTGAAGTCTGATAGCATGGTCTAACGCAACACCTTCCACACCATCATCTGGATCAGTCCAGCTCAGTGTAGGAGCGGGAGCATCTGTTGCTGTAATGCTTACTTCACCCCGCTCATAGATGAGTCCAGTCTCAGTTTCTGTTAACTGATATGAAATGGTTTTTGTTCCATTTGCCACATAAGATACTAAGCCATCATTGTCAACCGTAATGACATTCGTAGAACCATCTTTGATCTCTATGGTACGTGTTTCATCTGGATTAGTATCTGGGAACCCAATCAGTTGTTTTGTTCCGCTGTATATGGTTGTGGTATCGTCACTGAACTTCAAATCATTGATTTCCTGTGGTACAGGATATACCTCAACCTCTGTTGAATTGACCTTGCCACTTGCCGAATCAGTGTAACTTATCATTGTCGTGCCCTCACTTAGAGCAGTCATTTCACCTGTAACTGGGTCGATTGATGTAACAATTGGTATACTGGAGGTCCACCCTGTTGCACCAGCTTGGGTCGTTGTTGCCATTGCATTTTCGTTGACACCTAATTGCAAAAGAGCGCTAATTACAATCTCCGCCGCAGGTTCCACTGTAGTAAAACTCCATGTTATTTCTCGATTTCCAATTCCGGCAGTATTTATGATAGTATCTGAAGGTATTGTAACGGTATAAGTGATGTTCTCTGAGAAACTATCGTGACTAATTGCTAATGTCCGTCCAGTCAATGAAGCACTCACATTGCCTACTTGTTGCACCCCGTTATCTTCATAAGAAATGCTAATTCCCGTTAAATCATTGACTGTCACATCACTCTCAAAAGTAATGGAAACTGCTTCGTTTAGTGCGACCTCAACAGCGTTATTTGTTGGCACTAAAACACTGGTTGCTGGAGGAGAAACATGGGTAATCACCACTGTTGCAGCTGTGCTAACCGTTTTACCTGGTGCTGTTGCGGTTACATTCAATGTATTGAGTGAATCTACGGTCAGCGAAACCTCTACGCTGAAGTTCCCTACTTCATCCGCCGTTCCGTTTACATCCATTATACCACCAGTAATGCGGATGTCTGCGCTAGCTTCTGCCGTTCCGTCAATCATGATAGTATCTGTACCGACAGTTTGTGGACTGGTCGTAAGCACAGGCGCTTCTGTTTGCTCAGGGGCGCTAATTTCAAGTGTTTGAATCGTTTCGTCAGCACTATCGGTATACACCGCATAGAACGTTCCATTCGTGTTTACAACTGCAACTGTTCCAACAGGAGTTATTGTATCAAACACGTTTGTTGTGCCATTGTATGTGGTTTGTAGATTGCTCCCAGAAAGCCCACCAACCAAAATATCTGTTCCATCTGTCACAATGGAATGAACGCTTGAACCACCTGTGCCGACTAAGTTTGTAAAGTTGATTTTGCTATCAGAAACAGTTAGCTCGGCATCATAAAATCCAGTTTGCTTATATAGAGCAACAAGCTTGCCAGCATCAAACTCTAGATCATAAATGCCAAATACATTCGAGTACTCCGTTGTTGTGCTACCCACACTGTTATTGAAACTAGATTTCACCTTGATTGTATAATCCTTGTCACTGCCTCCCATGTATTTATTGAACGATTGATGAATGGTCATGATGTAATAATTATTATCTTGGTCAAGAGCGATATATGATCCACTATTATAGTAATCACCAGAATAATCTGCCCCACCACAATGTTCATAATATCCGTCAAAAACGACCTGATTTACAAAAGTTCCAGAAGAATTTGTAGCATACATGATATCTGGTTTGTTCCGATACCAATGCGTGTTTCCATCTGTATCCGTATAAGTAATATGCGCAAATCCATTGCTGTCTACAGCAATATCTACCTTGGAGCAAGTACCTCCGTGATTACTTGCAATCGTTTCCTCTGTAGTCCATGTATTACCATCAAACATTCTGTAACCGATTTTTCCGTCGGTTGTTGTATAAGCCACATGTGGATTGTTTGATGCGTCAATCGCAAGACTTCCGTCTGCATTTGCACTAATCAGAGTTTCAGCTCCCCACACTTCATTGCTGTCAACCTGATTATAGTAGATATTTCCGTCTCTTTCATACAAAACGCCAGTAAAATTAGAACCATTGTCAGCTGCCAAAAGATTTCCTTCCGCCAAAGCATAATTATAAGTTACTGTAACGGATACGTTTTCTGCAAGCATAGTGCCCTTAACCGCTGTCTGATCTGGCATATAACCGACTACTTGTGGCGAAACGATATCATAAGCAGACTGATAAGCGAAACTTTCAACATGAGCAGCAGGTGCTTCTGATTCATCAACCATCTCATATGTAATTGTCAATATATATTGATTGATGGTCCAATACGCATAGAGTTCAAGATCACCCATGCTACCTTGGTTGATGCTTGCAATCTGATACCCATCCGTCGCTGCGTCAAACCAACCTACAAAAGTGTAACCTGTCTTCGTTGGTATGCCAAGCGTGATGGTCTCACTTTCAATAGTATAGTTCATTGGTGCATCATTGTAATTTGTACCTCCGTCGAGATTGTACGTGATGCTATATGTCACTTCTGTCCAATCTGCTGTCAAGGTGATATTCTCATTGGGCATAGTCACTGGCACAGCTTCACTCCAACCATTAAACGTGTAACCATTTTTGATTGGGTCCTCTGGTGCCGTCACATCGCTTTCGTAATCTTGCGTGATTGCAGCTACCGCTGAACCGCCATTGGAATTAAAGGTTATGGTGTATTGATTGATCGTCCAATAGGCATAGAGCTCAACATCCCCCGTACTACCTTGAGCTATATTTGTGACCTGTGTTCCACCGCTTGCTACATCAAACCAACCTGCAAAGGTGTAGCCTATTTTCGTTGGTGTG
>DAOUQJ010000028.1 GCA_030625685.1 Oscillospiraceae bacterium | reverse complement strand
AGCAAGGGAAAGTATGTTCAGTATTTCCAAACCCCCTGGGTAGAATCCAGTTCACAGGGAATTGTGCCGGTCAATCTTGACGGAGAGCCTTATGCCAATAAAACGATCCGCTTTGAGATCGTACCGGATGCTATTGATCTTGTCTTGGCAGCTGACTGCCCCTGTCTTGTCTAAATGAACCCGAATCATTTCTGGCGTTCTTTGAACATTTTTGGTTTAAACGACCCCATCAGAATTTCGATCAACAACGGAAGTGAGTTTGATATGCCTACGATCTCTTCTCTGGCAAAGGTATCGAGAAACTCCTGGCTGAGTCCTGTTCCGGCTTCCATGCTGAGACGAGCCAATTCTCTCAATTCCGGCATCATAGGAACCAGAAATACGAAAGCATTGATGGATAAGAACGCCATCATGAGCATTTTTACCTTTAACCAATTTGGCTTGATTTCGTAGCTATAGTACAAATATAAATCTGCTACGATTTTCAATCCCATTCCCGGCAGTATCAATATATAAGCACTGTATTCTTTATAGGTATAAACATTATAAGCCGTTTCGGCATCAGGGTGCCCGAGAACTGCACCAATGATAATGTGGGACAAGATACCGCCCACATACATGATCGTACCGATTTCACTCAAGAAATCTACAAATTTTTGTCTGAATGTCATCACAACTTCCTTTTAAATAATTCTTTTTAGAGTATTCTCTTTTGTGAGAACATAATGTTTGACCGCACCAATAACATGCAGAGCTACCAAGCCCATAGTCAAAAATGACAAGAGAGCATGTGCCTTGAGTGGTGGAATGTCTTCACTCGGCTTGATCAGACTCAGGTCACCGGACTGCAGAGCATCTCCATATCCACCAATGATCATGGTTGCAATACCGCTGATACCCAGGAGTAACATCAAAATATAAAATGCATTATGGATCCATACTGCCAATTTATCGTTAAGTTTTGAACCGGTTTTCAGGTCGGCTGGTCTTTTGGACCTGAAAAACATCACAGACCTTATGATGGTCAGGACAAAGAAGAGTAAGCCAAGTGCAGCATGCGGCTTCAATAGAGCCATTTTCTCACTCACCTCAAGACCATCCATAGACAATCCCAGGAAAAACAAGATAAATATCAACAAGGCTGTGAGCCAATGTATAATGATGATACCCTTGCTGTATTTGTCGTTTAGATCGTTTTGTATATTTCCATCCATAACATATCCTTTTAATTACTTGTTAAACACAAGTATAATTGATATGCCATTAATGCTTGCTTAAGACAACTATTATTTTAACTGTATATAATTCTATTATGAAAAATATAAAATTTGAACAATCACTGGGTCATCTTTTTCACATGATAAATTTGAATATGAGAAAAAAACTGGAAAAAGAGATCAAAGAGTTTGGATTTGCATCTGGACATCAGTTTGGCGTTTTATTATTGCTGTCCAAAAAAAGCTTATCGCAAAAGGAGATTTCAGATGCCACATTGGCAGATGAGCCCTCGACCACGAGAATGCTTGACAGAATGATAAAAAAGCAGATCATCGGAAAAAGAAGAAGCACTGAAGACAAAAGAAAACAGGTTGTTTACACTACCGATGAAGGGACAGAACTCTTACATAAGATCTTACCCGTAGTCAAACAAAACAATGCATATGTTGAAGAGTTACTTGAAGAGGATGAATTGGAACAACTTTACACCATTTTAAATAAGATTAACGCTTCTATGCAAAA
>DAOUQJ010000003.1 GCA_030625685.1 Oscillospiraceae bacterium | reverse complement strand
AAGGACCAAGCGGCCCATCAGGCCCAGAAGGACCAAGCGGCCCATCAGGCCCAGAAGGACCAAGCGGCCCATCAGGTCCAGAAGGACCAAGCGGCCCATCAGGCCCAGAAGGACCAAGCGGACCGTCAGGACCAAGCGGACCGTCAGGACCAAGCGGACCGTCAGGACCAAGCGGCCCAGCAGGACCAAGTGGCCCTTCAGGGCCAGCAGGACCCTCCCAGACAATTCTCTATTTAGCCGCGGAACAAATTCCTCAAGGGGGCTGGCTTGGTCTGGGAATATCAGATACGAAATTCCTAGAGTGTACTGTCGCCATACCGGAAGGTGCGGAAATTACTGGTATTACACTAAATATCAGAGATGAAGGCACTTTACCAGTAACGGGAACGATTTTTGTAAGTAATTCATGCGGTGAAGAAGAAGATACCGAGATATCAGCTGAAGTTACAGAAGAATCTGAAAAATGTTGTGCTAGCGGTTTTGGGAGCTTTTTTGCAACGGAATGTAGTCTATTATCAGTAAAAATCACATCCCAAAATGCGTTAGAAAGAGGAGCTACAGCCATCATTTTCATGAAACTCCCATAAGATAATATAAAACCCACTTTCCAAGAAAATATGGTGTCGCATTTTTCGACACCATATTTTCTTAAGATTTGAGAAATAGTAATAAATTGAATCAACCTGAATTATATGTGAGAGAGGTATTATATGTCAAAGTTACGGTTTCATTTATTAGGATTGGCAAACATAGAAACTCATAGACAAAACTCTTCTAGCCCGTTTGTTCAGAAAATAGTTAAGTTATCTCAAATATTAAAAGAATATGGACATACAGTCTATTTTTATGGTGTAGAAGGATCTGAAGTAATATGTGATAAGTTTTACCCTGTTTCAACACAAGATGTTCTAAAAAAAACTTATGGTGATTTTGATAGGTCAACAAATTTTTTTAAATACGATCCAAATGATTATGCACATCAGTATTTTAATAGTAATGCAATAAAAGCGATTTTAGAAAATAAGATGGACAGGGATATTCTTTTATGCCCCATGGGCGTTTGTCACAAACCTATTGCAGATGCAGTAAAGCTTCTTACAATCGAACCTGGAATTGGTTATACAGGTGTGTTTTCTTCCTATCATGTTTTTGAATCCTATGCGTGGATGCATTACATGTATGGATTACAAAAAATTGAAGATGGCATTTGGTACGATGCGGTAATTCCTAATTACTATGATCCTAAGGAATTTTCATTTCAGCCAATCAAACAGGATTACCTTCTCTATTTTGGAAGAATAACTGGCAGAAAAGGAGTTCAAGTTGCTTCAGATGTTGCTAAAGCTACTGAAAATCAGCTATATATTGTTGGCCAAGGTTCTTTGGATAATCCTTCAGAAAATCTTTCATTGGGTTCAGAAAAACATATAAAATATCATTCTGCAGTTGGTCCAGAAGAAAGAGAAGAATTACTGGGCAATGCCAAAGCTGTTTTAATGCCTACTTATTACTTAGAGCCATTTGGATCAGTGGCTGTAGAAGCTCAACTTTGTGGCACGCCAGTAATTACGACTGACTGGGGCGCTTTTCCTGAAACCGTTGTGCATGGAGTCACTGGTTATCGTTGTAGGGTGTTTGAAGAATTTTGCTGGGCAGTAAAAAATATTGATCGTATCAAGCCAGAGGCTTGCAGGGAATGGGCGGTGAAAAATTATTCTATGGAACGTATTGGAAAAATGTATGAGGAATATTTTCAAAGGGTGTATCATCTCTTTGATAAAGGCTGGTATCAGCCTAAAGAAGATCGTAAAGAGCTCGAATGGTTGGAACGATATTAATACGATAAGGAAGTTACAAAAATAGGGAGATAGAATTTGCTGTAATGTATACTTTTTAGTGATTACATGGTTTACTGTTTCTTTATGGCGATGTCTCAGTCAAGTGTACAATTATTGATAAGTGTTGGTTTGAAAAACTCTCCAAAATCTTGAAATACTATTAAACAGTTACTTAAGCTGTCCAGTAATGGGCGGCTTTTGTTATTACTAAAATGAGGAGGAAAGCAAGATGTAGAAAACTGTTTACAAATGCATTAAATGTGGAGTGTATATGTCTTATTGTTGTACTATGTTGATAGTAGGAAATGGATGGAACCAACGTCCTTGATGACACCCACACGTAAGAATGAAATCTCGGTAAGTGTCTTTTTAATATAGAAGTGACCTAGCGAATGGGTTGAAGACTAGAGGGATTTTTCCGCGCACACATGATAGGGGGTGGTAGTATGGAAGCAAATGCTACAACGAATAAATACTTAGAATCGAATACTTATAAAGAAATACAAACTGACTTAGGGAATCAATTAGAGAGAAATGGAACACCGGTAAATACTGTATTGGCTTTGGAATCTCTTTATGTGTAATCACTATCACCAGTAGTAAACCCAGCATAATAACCTTTAGGATTATAGACATCATATGGTACTAGTCAAAGCCTAAATCCATTTTGCATTTATTAGTATCTGCCATTTTCCATACTTTCAATTATTCTTGGCTGAGATGGTTGAGTCCTTTATTGGTATAAAGATATAGTTTATGTTAACTAATAATATAATATATATTAAATGAATGATATTATTGAGTCGTGTGCAAATTGATGTGTTTTTCGTTTAACTGCGTGTTAATGTTGTTTAACTTATTGTTAAAGCTAAAAGCTCGCAAACCGTTGATATACAAAGAAAAAAGCCTGTAACCGTTGTAGTTACAGACTTTTTTAGTGGTCGGGGCGACAGGATTCGAACCTGCGGCCCCATGGTCCCAAACCATGTGCGCTACCAAACTGCGCCACGCCCCGTTACACTAGGTTTTTGCTTGTTTTTTGTTTGTCTCGCTCAAACCTTTTGTATTATAACTCAGCTTTTGTCAGAATGCAAGCATTTTTTTAAAAAAATTAAAAAATCTAATTTGACCAATTGTTTTTTTCATGTTACAATTGAGCGAATTATGCGCTAGAGAAAGGATGGCTTGTATGAATCCATTAAACAAACATGATTTGGAGATTGTTGCAACCAAAGGCAGGTTACTAGGACTAGATATGGTATTTGGTTGTGCTTCAGGGCATTTAGGTGGTTCTTACTCCTCAATGGACATTTTAGCAACACTTTATTTTAATGTGATGCGAAATTTAAACACGGAAGACACAACAGCGAATAACCGCGATCGCTTTGTTATGTCGAAAGGACATTGCACACCAGGATTATATCCTGTATTGGCTCAAAGAGGATTCTTTCTCGAAGATGCACTAGAAACTTTCAGACACGTTGACGGTCACATGTCTGGTCATGCAGAAATGTGCCATGTTTCAGGTGTTGATATGTCAACTGGATCATTGGGACAAGGCTTCTCTGTTGCTGTCGGTATGGCAATGGCAGGGAAAATGTCAAATGAAGATTATAGAGTGTATGCACTACTTGGCGATGGTGAGCTTGCAGAAGGACAAATTTGGGAAGCATGTATGAGTGCTTCTAAATATAAACTAGATAATCTGTGCGCAATCGTCGATGTCAATGGTTTGCAAATTGACGGTAAAACTAGTGATGTTATGCCAACTGAACCACTTGATAAAAAGTTTGAAGCGTTTGGATTTCATGTGCTAAAAATTGATGGGCACAACTATGATGAAATTGAAGCAGCTTTTGAAAAAGCTAAGGAAAATAAAAATGCACCAACTGTGATTTTAGCAAACACAGTAAAAGGGAAAGGTGTTTCCTTTATGGAACACAATCCAGGTTGGCATGGAAAGCCACCAAATGAAGAGCAATACAAGCAGGCTCGTGAAGAGATTTTAGCAAAACTCACTGCATTGGAGGGACAGAACAATGGCTGATAAAATTGCAACTCGTGCGGCATATGGTAAAGCGCTTGTCGCGTTAGGTGAAACTGATGATTCAATTGTTGTGTTAGATGCTGACCTTTCTGGTTCGACAATGACGAAAGAATTTGGTGTAGAGTATCCAGAGCGATTTTTTAACATGGGAATAGCTGAAGCGAATATGATTGGTGTTTCAGCTGGCTTAGCAACTTGTGGTAAAAAACCTTTTGCAAACTCTTTTGCGATATTTTCTGCTGGACGTGTTTGGGAGCAAATTCGCAATAGTGTGGCTTATCCAAAACTCAATGTCAAAATTGTAGGTTCTCATGGTGGTCTTTCAGTTGGCGAAGATGGTGCTACACACCAATGTATTGAAGACTTTGCAATTATGCGTGCAATTCCTAATATGATGGTTTTGTGTCCTTGTGACGCAAATGAAATGACACAAGCTGTGAAGGCACTCGTTGATTACAATGGACCTGCTTACCTAAGACTTGGTCGTTTGGCTGTCGAATCTGTGACAGATACTGTTGAGGGTTATCAATTCGAAATTGGAAAAGGTGCTGTTTTGAAAGATGGCGCAGATGTAACAATCGTTGCAGTTGGCCTTATGGTTCAAATGGCGCTCAAAGCAAGTGAAATTTTGAGTGAAGAAGGTATTTCTGCGAGAGTTGTTGATATGCACACGATTAAACCGATTGATGGTGAGCTTCTAGCGAAATGTGCGAAAGAAACAGGAGCTATTGTCACGACTGAAGAACATAATGTTTTAGGTGGTCTAGGCGGAGCGGTTGCGGAATACGTTTCAGAAAACTGCCCTGTTCCTGTGGTTCGTCATGGTGTTTACGATGAATTTGGTCGTTCTGGTAAAGCAGAATCAGTGCTACATGCTTTTGGATTGTCACCTGAAGAGATTGCGGAAAAAGCACGAGAAGCAATTGGTAAAAAATGACGCATCCATAATTTGTTAGATGCGCGGTATAGAAACAAAGCAGGCATCTTGGATTTACATTCCAAGGTGCCTCTTTATACTAAAATAAAGATAGAAAATCGGGGAAAAGCTGTCGTTTTGTAGAATTGACGTTAGAAATGAATTATAGTATACTATATACGATAAATTTGAAGGCATTTGTGACTGACGGAAGTGGGCTACCACAAGGGAGCAGATGGCCGATTATACATGGCCGACCGTCTGGGCAGTTTCATTCCATTTAGCAAGGGTTTGAGCTGTCCTTTTTGGCTTATTTAGGAGGATTTAAAATGAAAAAAGTTGCAATTTTAATGGGTAGTGACAGTGATTTGCCAGTAGTTCAAAAAGCGATGGATAAACTAAAAGAATTTGGTGTTCCTTATGAAGCCCATATCTATTCAGCACATAGAACTCCAGAACAAGCAAAGAAATTTTCAGCAGAGGCGCGTGAAAATGGTTTCGGTGCTATTATTGCCGCTGCTGGTAAAGCAGCGCACTTAGCTGGTGCTTTGGCTGCAAATACAACCTTGCCTGTCATTGGAATTCCTGTGAAATCATCTACGCTTGACGGTTTGGATGCACTACTATCAACTGTGCAAATGCCAGCTGGTATTCCAGTTGCGACTGTTGCTATTGATGGGGCTGCAAATGCTGCATTACTAGCAATGCAGATGATTGCTATCTTTGATGAAGAGCTTGCACGCAAATTGGACCAAGCAAGAATTGATGAAGCCAATAAAGTGTTAGAAAAAGACAGAGTTTTACAGAGTAATTATTGATTTAAAGTTTTGCGTTATAATTTTTAACTTTTTGGAGGTGCATACAAGTTGGGTGGTTTTTTTGGCGCTATAGCTAAGCGTGATACTGTACTAGACGTGTTTTTTGGGACTGACTATCATTCCCATTTAGGTACGCGTCGAGGTGGTATGGCTGCATTTGGAGAAGAAAAGGGATTTCAACGTGATATTCACAATATTGAAAATTCCCCTTTTCGAACAAAATTTGATGGTGTTGTCGGAGAAATGCAGGGCAATGCTTGCATTGGTTGTATTAGTGATACTGATCCACAACCTTTGCTCGTTCGTTCTTCAGTGGGAACTTATGCCATTATTATTGTTGGTGTTATCAACAATGCAGAAGAACTAATTGATGATCTTTTAGGTAATGGTGGTTATCACTTTGATGCGATGGGTGGTGGTCGTGTCAATTCGGCAGAATTAATTGCAGCCCTTATAAGTCAAAAATCCACAATAGAAGAAGGTATTCGCCATGCTCAAGACCTAGTAGAAGGTACTGTTTCCGTTTTAATTATGACTGAAGATTCCCTCATTGCAGGTAGAGATAAAATGGGACGTTTGCCAATTCTAATTGGGAAAGCACCAGATGGATATAGCGTCTCGTTTGAATCGTTTGCCTATCAAAAACTGGGCTATCAAGACGAATATGAATTAGGACCAGCTGAAATTGTTAAAATCACTTCTGATGGCTATGAAACATTGCTGTCTCCTGGAGATGAAATGAAAATATGTGCATTTTTATGGACATATTATGGCTATCCAAACTCCAATTATGAAAATGTTAACGTTGAAGTGATGCGCAATGAAAACGGAAAAATTTTAGCTCGCAATGACGAAGAACTCAATGGAAAAATGGATATTGACTTTGTATGTGGTGTTCCAGATTCAGGAACTCCTCACGCAATTGGCTATGCAAACGAAAGTGGAATACCATTTGCTCGACCATTTGTAAAGTACACCCCAACGTGGCCTAGAAGTTTTATGCCGTCCAATCAAAAAGAGCGCGACAGAGTCGCAAAAATGAAACAAATTCCTGTTCATGAGTTAATTGAAGATAAAAAACTACTGTTTGTAGATGATAGTATTGTTCGTGGAACACAGCTTCGTGAAACAGTTGAGTTTTTATATGAAAATGGAGCAAAAGAGGTGCACATTCGCTCTGCATGTCCTCCGCTCATGTACGGATGTAAATACCTCAATTTTTCAAGCAGTAAATCAGAGATGGAGTTAATTACACGTCGCGTTATAGCGGATTTAGAGGGCGATGAAGGCCTTGAACATATCGATGAATATATGGATAGATCAACGGAACGTGGCAAAAAAATGAGAGATCAAATTTGCAAAGAACTCAACATCACAACCTTGGAATTTCAGTCCTTGGAAGGTATTGTAGAATCCATTGGTATTGATCCTTGCAAGTTATGCACATATTGTTGGAGTGGAAAGGGGTAATTGCCTGTGTCTAAAGCGAAATCTGATAGTTATGCTGCTTCTGGCGTAGATATTACTGCAGGATATAAAGCAGTTGAACTGATGAAAACACATATTGCCAAAACTATGATACCAGGTGCGTTATCCGATATTGGTGGATTTGGCGGACTCTTTGAGCTAGATTTAGAAGGTATTCAAAAACCAGTTCTCGTGAGTGGAACTGATGGCGTTGGCACGAAGTTGAAGCTAGCATTTTTAATGGATAAGCACGACACAATTGGGATTGATTGTGTTGCTATGTGTGTCAATGATGTCGTGTGTTGTGGTGCTAAGCCTCAATTTTTCCTTGATTATATTGCGCTTGGTAAAAACATACCTGAAAAAGTAGCAGAAATTGTTGCTGGTATTTCAGAAGGTTGTGTGCAAGCTGGTTGTGCCATTTTGGGTGGTGAAACCGCTGAAATGCCAGGGTTTTATTCCGATGGAGAATATGATGTTGCTGGTTTTACAGTTGGCATTGTAGATAAAAATAGAATTTTTGATAAAAATACAATAGCACAAGGTGATGTGATCATTGGTTTGCCATCTTCAGGTGTGCACTCTAATGGATTTTCCCTTGTGCGCAAAGTTTTTAATATAGAAAATGCAGATATTACAGCACCCATTGAGGCTTTGGGTGGAGCGAGTTTGGGTGAAACATTGCTTACACCTACTCGCGTTTATGTGAAAAGTGTTTTGAGCTTGATGGAAAAAGTGCAAATTAAATCTGTTTCACATATCACTGGTGGAGGATTTTTTGAAAATATTCCACGAAGTTTACCTGATGGAAAAACAGCAAAAATTGTTGAAGCAAATGTACCTGTTTTGCCAATCTTCAAACTGATTGAATCAGAAGGAAATGTGCCTCACATGGACATGTTTAGCACTTTTAATATGGGTATAGGCATGACAATTGTAGTAGCTAAAGAAGATGTTGATGTTGCCTTAAAAACTTTAGAAGACGCAGGAGAATCACCTTGCATTATTGGTGAAATTATCGATTCTGATGAAGGTGTTGTTTTATGCTAAAAACGAGAATTGCTGTATTAGTATCAGGTTCTGGAACCAATTTGCAAGCGCTAATTGATGCACAAGAAAACGGAGTGCTCAAAAGTGGAGAAATTGCTTTGGTGGTTTCTAACAAGCCCGATGTATATGCGATAGAACGTGCAAAATCTTATGGCATTCTTACAGAAGTTGCTGACAATAAAGTGTGTCCAACACAACATGATTTTGAAGAGCATTTAAAGGTGTTATTCAAACAACATGATATTGAACTTATAGTCCTTGCAGGATTTATGAAAATACTAAGTGAGAATTTCACAAGAGATTATCCCAAACGTATCATCAATGTGCATCCTGCCTTAATACCTTCATTTTCAGGAAAAGGGTTTTATGGTCTGAGAGTGCACAAAGCAGCACTGGAATATGGCGTTAAGCTAACTGGTGCAACAGTTCATTTTGTGAATGAAATTCCTGATGGCGGTGAAATTATTTTACAAAAATCTGTTCCAGTCAGAAAAGGTGATACGCCAGAGACACTGCAAAAACGTGTGATGGAACAAGCTGAATGGAAAATATTGCCGAAAGCTTGTGAGATGGTGTCAAAAGAAATTCAGAAACGGAGAAAAACGTCATGAGTATAAATCAAACAATGAATCTAACAGATTTGCTTTCAAATAATGCTTATCCTGGTCGTGGTATTGTAATTGGACAAACACAAGATGGCACAAAATCAGTAATAGCATATTTTATTATGGGACGCAGTGAGAATAGTCGTAACCGTATTTTTGAACAAACAGAAGATGGTATCCGTACGAAGGCGTATGATCCAAGTAAACTAGAAGATCCATCTCTGATTATTTATCATCCAGTGCGCGAAGTGGATAGCACAGTAATTGTAACGAATGGAGATCAAACGGATACAATTAGAGATTTTTTGAATGAAGGTAAAACATTTGAAGCTGGGCTAAAAACACGTCAATTTGAACCAGATGCACCACATTTCACTTCTCGTATTTCCGGAGTGCTCAATAACGAGGGCGACTACAAGCTTTCCATTCTCAAAAGTTCTGATGAAAAAGGCAGTGGTTCTCATCGTCATGTTTACTCTTACGATGCGCTAGCTGGTAAAGGGCACTTCATTCATACATATGAGTCAGACGGAAATCCATTGCCTGCTTTTTGTGGTGAACCAAAACAAGTAGCCATTGCGAATGATATGAATACTATTTCTGAAGAAATTTGGAACAGTTTGCACGCAGATAATAAAATTTCACTTTATGTTCGCCTTGCGGACTTGAAAACTGGAAAGCTTGAAGAAGTAATTCTCAATAAAAATGGATAAGGAGAGCGGACATGACTCACTTTGAACTAAAATATGGTTGTAACCCGAATCAAAAACCATCTCAAATATATATGGAAAACGAAGCTGATTTACCGATTACTATTTTGAATGGTCGTCCAGGATACATTAACTTCTTGGATGCACTTAACAGCTGGCAACTAGTAAAAGAAGTGAAAGAAGCCACAAAACTACCTTGTGCAACTTCTTTTAAACACGTGAGTCCAACATCATGTGCTGTAGGGCTTCCCATGAGCGAAGTGCTACGAAAAGCTTGTTTTGTGGATGACATTGAAGATATCAATGAATCTCCACTTGCTTGCGCGTATGCAAGAGCAAGAGGAACTGATAGAATGTCTTCTTTTGGTGATTGGATTGCCTTGTCTGATATTTGTGATACAAAAACAGCTTTGGTCATTAAGCGTGAAGTTTCCGATGGTATTATTGCGCCAGGTTTCACAGACGAAGCGTTGGAAATTTTGAAAAGCAAACGTGGTGGCAACTACAATATCGTACAAATCGCAGAGGATTATATTCCACAAGAAGCAGAGAAAAAACAAGTGTACGGCATTACATTTGAACAAGGCAGAAATAACTTTGAAATCAATGAAGCACTTTTAGAAAAAGTTGTCACAAACAATAAAGAAATTCCAGCAGACGCGAAACGTGATCTTATTGTGGCGCTCATCACCTTGAAATACACACAATCAAACTCTGTTTGCTTTGCTACAGATGGTCAAGCCATTGGTGTTGGTGCTGGACAACAATCTCGTATTCACTGTACTAGATTGGCTGGTCAAAAAGCGGATAACTGGCATTTGCGTCAACATGAAAAAGTGATTAACCTTCCATTTTTAGATACCATTCGACGTCCTGACCGTGACAATGTGATTGACCTATATATTTCAGATAACGACGATGACAATACTGACGTATTGGGTGATGATGTATGGAAGAACTTTTTCAAAGAACGCCCAGAAGCATTTTCAAAAGAAGAAAAGAAGGCATACTTAAGTTCCATTACAGGTGTTGCATTGGGTAGTGATGCATTTTTCCCATTTGGAGATAATATTGAACGTGCCAAACGTAGCGGTGTAACATACATTGCACAACCAGGCGGCTCAGTTCGTGATGACAATGTCATTGCAACTTGTGATAAATACAATATGGCGATGGCATTTACAGGTATGCGCCTGTTCCATCACTAATTATGAGGTGTATGGATGAAAGTAATGGTTGTCGGTGGTGGCGGTCGTGAGCATGCCATCATTAAAAGTTTAAAAAAGAATCCAGCAATTACCGAACTATATGCACTTCCTGGTAATGGTGGTATTGCAAGTGACGCGACTTGTGTAAATATTGGTGCGAAAGATATTGATGCTGTTGTATCATTTGCGAAAGAAAATCAAATTGATTTTGCAGTTGTTGCGCCAGATGATCCTTTGGTGCTTGGAATGGTAGATGCATTGGAAGCCTGTGAGATTCCTTGTTTTGGACCGAATAAAAATGCTGCAATTATTGAAGGCAGTAAAGTGTATTCGAAAAATCTCATGAAACAGTATGATATACCAACAGCTGCGTATGAAGTGTTTCATAATATGGAAGAAGCACTGACATATTTAGATACAGCACCAATTCCAACAGTAATCAAAGCGGATGGATTGGCACTTGGAAAAGGTGTTGTCATTGCAACCGAAAGACAACAGGCGAAAGATGCTGTGCGTTCCATGATGGAAGATAAAATCTTTGGCGATAGTGGGAATAATATTGTCGTAGAAGAATTTTTAGAAGGTCCTGAAGTGTCTGTTTTGGCATTTACAGATGGCATTGCCATGAAGCCTATGGTGTCTTCTATGGATCATAAACGTGCGTTGGATGGAGATCAAGGTCTGAACACTGGTGGCATGGGAACAGTTGCGCCAAACCCATATTATACCCCAGAAGTTGCAGCAGAGTGCATGGATAAAATCTTCATTCCAACCATGAAAGCGCTCAATCAAGAAGGCAGAACTTTTAAAGGTTGTTTGTACTTTGGTTTGATGATCACCAAAGATGGTCCAAAGGTGATTGAGTATAACTGTCGTTTTGGTGATCCTGAAACCCAAGTTGTGCTTCCTTTGCTTGAAAGTGATTTATTTGAGATTATGCAGGCGACATCAAAAGAAACATTGTCGGATATCGATGTCAAATTTAAAAATGGATCAGCTTGTTGTGTAGTAATGGCGTCAAATGGGTATCCAAGCACATATGAAACAGGCCTTGAAATTACAATTCCGTCTGATTTAGAGGCTGAAGTTTTCGTAGCTGGTGCAAAATTAGATAATGGAATTCTTAAAACTTCTGGTGGTCGCGTTTTGGGTGTAAGTGCAGTTGGCGAAACATTAGAAGAAACCATTGAAAAAGCATATGAGCAAACAAAACGAGTGAATTTCGATAATGCATATTATCGTACAGATATAGGAAAGAAAGCATTGCAAGTTGAAAGCGAGGTGTAAGAAATATGGTTTATAGAGTTTATATAGAAAAGAAACTAGGACTAACCATTGAAGCTGATAGTCTTGCACAAGATATTCGTACACAACTACAAATTACAAATTTGAAGAATCTCCGCCTATTCAATCGTTATGATGTTGAGAAAATTACAGAAGAATTGTTTGCAGAAAGTGTAGCAACCATTTTGTCTGAACCTCAATTGGATGATGTATATAAGGCGCTACCTGAATCACAAAATGCTGTAATATTTGCAACAGAATATTTGCCAGGACAATTTGATCAACGCGCAGATTCAGCTGAGCAATGTATACAGCTTTTATCGCAAGGGGACAGACCACTTGTAAAAACAGCAAAAGTATTTCTTTTAGAAGGTGAATTATCACAAAAAGAAATCGAAGCAATCAAAGCTTATGTCATTAATCCAGTGGAAAGTCGCGAAGCAAGGTTAGAACCAGTGCAAACATTGGAAATGGATTTTGTTTTGCCTGACAAAATAGAATCAATTGCTGGTTTTCGTGTTGCTGATGAAGAAAAACTCAGTGAAATCAGTCAAGCGTTTGGTCTAGCAATGGATTTGGATGACTTGCGTTTTTGCAAATCATATTTTCAAACTGAAGACAGAGACCCAACGGTGACAGAACTTCGTATGATTGATACGTATTGGTCTGATCACTGCAGACATACAACATTCTTAACAACAATCGAACAAGTTGAGTTTGAAGATGCTCTCGTGCAAGAAACATATGAATCATATCTGAAAACGAGAGAAGAAATTGGTCGTACAAAACCAGTAAATTTGATGGATATTGGCACCATAGCAGGTCGTTATCTACGTCAAACTGGAAAGCTCCCAAACTTAGATGAGTCTGAAGAAGTCAACGCTTGTACCGTTAAAATTAAGGTGAAAACAGACGATGGCTTAGAAGACTGGTTGTTGCTATTTAAAAACGAAACTCATAACCATCCAACAGAAATTGAACCATTTGGTGGCGCAGCGACCTGTGTTGGTGGTGCAATTCGAGACCCTTTGTCTGGTAGAGCATATGTATATAGCGCCATGCGTCTAACCGGGGCAGCAAACCCTTTAAAACCAGTTTCAGAAACGAGAAATGGAAAGCTACCACAGCGCACTATTGTTACAAAAGCTGCATCTGGATATAGTTCATACGGCAACCAAATTGGCTTGGCTACTGGACAAGTAGATGAAATCTATCACAGTGGATATGAAGCCAAACGCATGGAAATTGGAGCGGTTATTGCCGCTGCTCCTGAAAAAAATGTTCGTCGTGAAGAGCCACAAGAAGGCGATGTTGTCATTTTGCTTGGTGGTAAAACAGGACGTGATGGTTGTGGTGGCGCAACTGGCTCATCGAAATCACATACCTTAGAATCTCTTGAAACCAGTGGTGCTGAGGTTCAAAAAGGCAATCCACCAGAAGAAAGAAAAATTCAGCGTTTATTCCGCAACCCAGAAGCATCCATTCTCATTAAACGTTGTAATGACTTTGGTGCAGGTGGTGTTTCCGTTGCGATTGGTGAATTGGCAGATAGTTTAGAAATCAATTTAGATGCCGTTCCAAAAAAATACGAAGGATTAGACGGAACGGAACTAGCTATCAGTGAATCGCAAGAGAGAATGGCTGTAGTGGTCGAGAAAGCAGATGTTGATAAATTTATGTCGCTAGCACAAGAGGAGAACTTAGAAGCTTCTGTTGTTGCAACTGTGACAGATAATCGACGTTTGGTGATGCGTTGGAAAGGTGATACAATCGTAGATATCTCACGGGATTTCCTAGATACCAACGGGGTAGAAAAGGCTACATCTGTCATTGTAAATGAAGCGCAAAGCTTTCAAAAAGAAGCTCAAACTGATTTTGAAGCAGCATATCAATCACTTGCGAGCGATTTGAATGTGTGCTCTAAGAGAGGATTATCAGAACGCTTTGATTCCACCATCGGTGCTGGAACAGTACTCATGCCTTTTGGTGGTAAGTATCAACGTACAGCGCCACAAGCTATGGTAAACAAGATTTCTATGGAAACAGGAGATGCAAAAACTGCGTCTTTCATGTCTTGGGGTTATAATCCGTTTATCTCCGAAAAAAGTCCATATCATGGTGCTTATTTAGCAGTAATTGAGTCAGTTTGTAAATTGGTTGCAACAGGCGCATCACTTGACGAAACATATCTTAGCTTCCAAGAGTATTTCGAGAAATTAGGAAAAGACTCTTCTCGTTGGGGAAAACCGCTTTCCGCTTTGCTCGGTGCTTATCGTGCACAAATGGAGTTATCAATACCCGCTATTGGTGGCAAAGACTCTATGAGCGGAAGTTTTGAAGACTTGGATGTGCCACCAACACTAGTTTCTTTTGCGGTGACAACTGAAGATATCGAAAGAGTTGTTTCACCTGAATTTAAGAAAGCTGGAAGTGTGGTTACATTACTTTCCCCAACTTATGGAGCAGATGGCTTACCAGAAATTGAGTCATTACGTGAAACTCTTGAAACGGTAAGTAAGCTCTCAAAAGAGGGGAAAGTCAATGCAATTTATACACCAACTTATGGTGGGGTTGCAGAGGGAATCCTGAAAATGACAATGGGTAACGGAATTGGTTTCCATTACGATTCTAATATTGAGTTAAATGATCTCTTTGACTATGCATATGCTTCCTTTATTTTAGAGTATAAAGAAAATTCTGATGTAGTTGGTCGAGTGCTTGGTACAACGACGGCTGAAGGAAACATCAAATGGCAAGACCATTTTGTTATGCTTGCAGAAATGCAAGAATTGTATGAAGGTAAGTTAGAGCCGATTTTTCCATGTAACATTCAGCAAAATAGCAAAGAAATTCCTGCATTCTCAAAGGAATATACCCAGTGGATTAAGCCAAAAACAACTCATGCAAAAGCCAAAGTGTTAATTCCAGTATTCCCTGGTACGAACTGCGAATATGATGTGGCTAAACAATTGAGACAAGCTGGGGCAGACCCTGAAATCATCATTGTTTCAAATCTAACGTCTTCTCATATTACACAGTCTATTGAATATTTTGCAAAACAGTTAAATTCTGCACAAGCGATCTTTATTCCTGGAGGATTTTCTGGTGGCGATGAGCCAGATGGCTCGGCTAAATTTATTACATCGTTCTTTAGAAATGGTGTCATCAAAGATGCTGTGAACGAACTTTTGCATACCCGCGATGGTCTCATGTGTGGAATTTGTAATGGCTTCCAAGCACTCATCAAATTGGGCCTTGTGCCATATGGTGAAATCATTGATACAAACGAGCAAACGCCAACACTAACGTTCAATACTATTGGACGACATCAATCTAAATTGGTTCAAACACGTGTCTCTTCCAATTTGTCACCTTGGCTTATGGAAACAAAGGTTGGAGAAATACACACAGTACCAATTTCACATGGTGAAGGTAGGTTTTATGCCTCTGAAGACCTCGTTTTGGACTTGGCACAAAAAGGTCAAATCGCAACTCAGTATGTTGATTTAGAAGGTAAACCAACATCTAATATTCAGTTTAATCCAAACAATTCAGCATTTGCAGTAGAAGGGATTACTTCTCCAGATGGCAGAGTGTTTGGAAAAATGGGGCATACTGAACGTATAGGTCATGGTTTATACCGCAATGTTCCAGGTGAATATGAAATGGGTTTATTCCATTCAGCAGTTAAATATTTTAAATAATGATAAAAGGGGGAAGTAATTGATGGCGTTTTATTATCCAGAACCATCTCGCACATTTAGCGAATATTTGTTAATTCCAGGGTACACAAGCGAGGAGTGCCGTCCAGACAATGTTTCTTTGAAAACTCCTCTCGTCAAATTCAAGAAAGGTGAAGAACCTTCTCTGAGTTTGAATATACCTTTGGTTTCTGCAGTTATGCAATCAGTTTCCAATGACTCAATGGCAGTGTCACTTGCAAAAGAAGGTGGTGTTGCATTTGTTTACTGCTCACAGACGATTGAAAATCAAGCAGCTATGGTTGCGAAAGCAAAGTCATATAAAGCCGGTTTTGTAGTTAGTGATTCCACTTTGCGTCCAGAGTACACTTTGGCTGATGTGCTATCTATACTGAATAAAACTGGTCATTCCACAATGCCAGTTACTGAAGATGGCAACCCAAATGGAAAACTAGTGGGCATCGTTACAAGTCGTGATTACCGTGTCAGCAGAATGCAAAAAGATGTAAAAGTGTCTGAATTTATGACCCCTGCTGATCAACTTATTACAGCACCGAAAAGCACGACGCTAAAGCAAGCCAATGATATTATTTGGGAGCATAAACTTAACGCATTGCCAATTGTTGATGATAATGGATGTCTTGTGAGTTTTGTGTTTAGAAAAGACTATTCTTCTCATAAAGACAATCCAAGAGAGTTGTTGGATCCTGACAAGCGCTATACGGTAGGAGCAGGCATCAACACATTGGATTATGAAGAACGTGTTCCTGCATTGGTTGAAGCTGGCGCTGATGTTTTGTGTATTGACTCATCAGAAGGTTATACTGTTTGGCAAAAACGTACGATTGAATTTATTCGTGGAAAATATGGTGAATCTGTAAAAGTTGGCGCAGGTAATGTAGTCGATAAAGAAGGGTTCTTATTCTTAGCAGAAGCTGGTGCAGACTTTGTAAAAGTTGGCATTGGCGGTGGTTCTATTTGTATCACTCGTGAACAAAAAGGTATCGGCAGAGGCCAAGCTACATCTCTTATTGAAGTAGCAGCAGCTAGAGATGAGTATTTTGAAAAAACTGGTGTCTATATTCCAATTTGTTCAGATGGTGGTATTGTACTTGACTATCATATGACACTTGCGTTAGCTATGGGTGCAGACTTCTTAATGCTTGGACGTTATTTTGCACGTTTTGATGAAAGTCCAACCAAAAAACTTAATATCAACGGAACCTATGTGAAAGAATACTGGGGTGAAGGCTCTAACCGTGCTCGTAACTGGCAACGCTATGATGTCGGTGGTGACGATGATTTGTCATTTGAAGAAGGTGTAGATTCTTATGTAGTCTATGCTGGTACGCTACAAGACAATGTGGCGAAAAGTCTTTATATTGTGAAATCTACCATGTGTAACTGTGGTGTGATGAGCATTCCTCAATTGCAGGATGAAGCAAAAATCACAATGGTATCTGCGACGAGTATTGTCGAAGGTGGATATCATGATGTTACCTTGAGATCTACCAACACAACGGTATAATAGTAGGAGAAATGCATGAAAACAGATATTGAAATCGCACAAGCTTGTCAGCTCAAGCCCATTACTGAAATTGCAAAGCTTGCAGGTGTGCAAGAAGAATATCTTGAGCTTTATGGTAATCATAAAGCAAAAGTGGATTATCGTATGTTACGCGATACTACTGCAAAAGATGGAAAACTTATCTTAGTAACAGCAATTAACCCAACCCCTGCTGGTGAAGGTAAGACAACAACTACTGTAGGATTGGCAGATGCTTTGAGAAAAATCGGAAAGAACTCTGTCGTAGCACTTAGAGAGCCATCTTTAGGACCAGTATTTGGTCTTAAAGGTGGAGCAGCTGGTGGTGGGTATGCGCAAGTTGTACCTATGGAAGACATCAACTTGCATTTTACTGGTGATTTTCATGCGGTAGGTGTTGCAAACAATTTGCTTGCTGCAATGTTAGACAATCATATTTATCAAGGAAACAGTTTAAATATTGATCCCAAACAAATTGTTTGGCGTCGCTGCGTTGATATGAATGACAGACAACTTAGAAATGTCATTGATGGTCTTGGTGGAAAAATCAACGGTGTTCCAAGAGAAGATGGGTATGATATTACAGTAGCATCTGAAATTATGGCGATTTTATGTTTGGCCACTTCACTCATGGATCTCAAAGAACGACTTGGTCGCGTTATTGTGGCTTACACATATGATAAAAAGCCGGTTACTGCTAATGATTTGAAAGCAGATGGTGCAATGACTGCGCTACTCAAAGATGCGCTCAAACCAAATTTGGTGCAAACCATTGAAGGTACACCTGCATTTATCCATGGCGGACCATTTGCTAATATTGCGCATGGATGTAACTCTGTGATGGCAACAAAAATGGCGATGACATTAGGCGATTACGCAGTTACTGAAGCTGGTTTCGGAGCAGATTTGGGCGCTGAGAAGTTTTTGCAAATCAAATGTAGAATCGCTGAACTAAACCCTGACGCTGTTGTTGTTGTGGCCTCTATTCGAGCACTGAAGCATCATGCAGGTGTTGCAAAAGATGCATTGGGAGAAGAAAATCTAGAAGCGCTAGAAAAAGGTCTTCCCAATTTGCTGCAACATGTTGAAAATATTACTTCTGTTTTTGGCTTACCATGTGTGGTTGCCATCAATCGTTTCCCAATGGATACAGAAGCAGAAATTGCACTTATTTCTGATAAGTGTAAAGCTTTGGATGTCAATGTTACTTTGTCAGAAGTTTGGGCAAATGGTGGAGCAGGTGGTGTCGACTTAGCAAATGAAGTTGTGACACTTTGTGAAGAAGAGAACAATTTCCGTATGTGTTACGCACTTGATGATGGCATCGAAGATAAACTAGAAGCCATAGCAAAAAATGTGTATCATGCGGATAGTATTGCACTCACATCACAAGCGAAAAAGCAAATAGTTGAACTCACGAATTTGGGTTATGGCAATTTGCCGATTTGTATGGCTAAGACGCAATACAGTTTTTCAGATGACCCTGCTTTACTTGGTGCACCTTCAGGCTTTACGTTGACTGTGCGCAATGTGAAAGTATCTGCTGGGGCAGGCTTTATCGTTGCGTTGACAGGTGATATTATGACGATGCCTGGTTTACCGAAAGTTCCTATGGCAGAAAATATTGATGTCGATGAAAATGGAATTATTACTGGATTATTTTAGAATAAAGAAAAATAGCTTGACATTTTGTCAAATTGCTTGTAAAATACTTTGAAATATAATTTAAGGTATGTACCCCACTTAGGACAATTTCTAAGTGGGGTGTCATAAAATATAGGATGGAGGGAGATAACATGAAATACTTGCTCAAGGGCTTAGTGGTGCATATGGACGATGATAAACGATTGGCTGACGTACTAGTTGACCAAGGGCGTATTGTTTCTATTGCTCCAATGTTACCAGCAGATGCTGATACAACAATATTGAATTTAGAAAATTGTGATATGTTTCCCGGTTTCGTTGATGTGCATGTGCATTTACGTGAACCGGGTTTTTCATATAAAGAGACAATTAAAACTGGTACTGCTGCGGCAAGCAGAGGTGGCTATACAGATGTGTGTACGATGCCAAACTTAAATCCTAC
This sequence comes from Oscillospiraceae bacterium, assembly GCA_030625685.1. GTDB lineage: Bacteria > Bacillota > Clostridia > Oscillospirales > Oscillospiraceae > Evtepia. Next base: position 191,047 of record DAOUQJ010000003.1, on the reverse strand, counting down.
TCCTGACAGTCTGGAACACCTTCAGGTACAGTTAGACATTATAAAAAAAGATGCGTCAGTACATGTGTATCCCTATGCAGCCATTACTGTTGGTGAAAAAGGGGAAGAATTGGCGCAACTTGAGGACATGGCACCACATGTCATCGGATTTTCTGATGATGGGAAAGGCGTGCAAAAAGATGAAATGATGCGCGTTAGTATGCAAAAGGCAAAAGCACTGGATAGACCAGTTGTCGCGCATTGCGAAGATGAGCGTCTTTTGTTCAATGGTTACATTCATGATGGCGAGTATGCCAAACAAAATAAGCACCGTGGCATTTCATCAGCCAGTGAATGGAAACAGGTAGAGCGTGATTTAGAATTGGTACGAGAAACTGGTTGCGCATACCACATTTGTCATATTTCGACCAAAGAAAGTGTTGAATTATTGAGAAATGCAAAGAAAGAAGGACTCAATGTCAGTGGTGAAACTGGGCCACATTACTTGGTGTTAACAGATGCAGATTTACAAGAAGATGGAAGATTCAAAATGAATCCGCCTTTGCGTAGTCAAGAAGATCAAGACGCTTTGATTGCAGGATTAAAAGATGGTACAATAGACTTTATAGCAACGGACCATGCACCTCATAGTGATGAGGAAAAGAGTAAGGGACTCGAAAAGAGCATGATGGGAATTGTAGGTCTTGAAACCGCCTTTGCTCTTTTATATACGGAGTTAGTACAAAAAAATGTATGTTCGTTAGAGGAACTACTGGGTTGGTTACACAAAAAACCAAGAGACCGTTTCCGTATAGGTACAAAGCTTCAAGTGGGTGAGATGGCAAACTTTACAGTCTTTGACTTAAGCCAAACATACGAAATTGACCCTGAGGAATTTTTGACTAAGGGAAAAAGCATGCCTTTTGTTGGAAAAACAGTTTATGGAAGATGTAAACTCACAATGGTCGATGGAAAAATTGCATGGCAAGAAGATTCCTTGGAGCACTAATATATTCATTGGGATTAAAGCAAAAATTCGTTTCAAATATCTATATCTAAAATATACCTTACGTAACAAGATCAACAGGAGGGTTCGATGAAACAGAGTATATTCAAAATTTCTGAGAATGTGAAAATTGCAAATGATGTATATTGTATGGTTCTCATTGGTGATACCACTGCCATAACAAAACCGGGTCAGTTTGTCAATATTGCTTTGAATGGGTTTTATTTACGACGTCCCATTTCTGTTTGCGACTGGTCAGAAGAAAGCTTAACAATTTTGTATAAGGTTGTTGGAGAAGGCACAAAAGCAATGTCAGTGATGGAACCAGGAGAAACATTAGATATCTTGACTGGTTTAGGTAATGGATACAATATTGAGACAAGCGGTCAAAATCCTTTACTAGTTGGTGGAGGAGTTGGTGTACCACCTCTATATGGACTAGCTAAACGTCTCATTGCAAATGGAACAAACCCTCATGTGATTATGGGCTTTAACTCTAAAGAAGATGTCTTTTATGTTGAAGAATTTGAACGTTTGGGTGCAACTGTCACAGTGGCGACAGTTGATGGAACCATGGGAATCAAAGGATTTGTTACAGACGCAATTGACAATCAAGGAAGTTATTTGTATACTTGCGGGCCTGAACCGATGTTGCATGCCCTATATGAAAAGGTTTCATGTGATGGACAGTTTAGCTTTGAAGAGAGAATGGGATGTGGATTCGGTGCTTGTATGGGTTGTTCTTGTGAGACAATCTATGGAAGTAAGCGAATATGTAAAGAAGGGCCTGTCTTAGAAAAAGGGGAAATATTATGGTAGATACAAAAGTTAATTTGAGTGGATTAGTCCTTGATAACCCCATTATTCCAGCCAGCGGAACATTTGGTTTCGGCTATGAATTTGCTGAAATTTATGACATCAATATATTAGGTTCATTTTCCTTTAAAGGGACAACCTTGTCGTCTCGATTTGGCAATCCTACCCCCCGTATTGCAGAATGCAAAAGTGGCATGATAAATTCTGTGGGTCTGCAAAATCCAGGTGTCGACAAAGTGATTTCAGAAGAACTTCCTCAATTGAAGCAGTGCTTTCATAAACCTGTGATTGCCAATATCAGTGGTTTTTCTGTAGAAGAGTATGCGATTTGCTCTGAAAAAATTGACAAAGTTCCACAAGTCGGCTTAATTGAAGTGAACGTGAGTTGCCCCAATGTACACGATGGTGGCATGACATTTGGCACACAGGCAGAATCAGCTGCTGAAGTGACAAGGGCTGTAAAGGCTGTTACATCAAAACCTGTGTATATTAAACTAAGTCCAAATGTAACTGATATCGCAGAAATCGCCAAAGCATGTGAAGAAGCAGGAGCAGATGGAATTAGTCTTATCAATACATTGATGGGAATGAGAATTGATTTGAATACTAGAAAACCGGTTATTGCAAATAAAATTGGAGGGTTTTCTGGAGATGCAATCTTCCCAGTTGCACTACGTATGGTATATCAAGTATATGAAGCTGTTAAAATTCCGATTATCGGTTTGGGTGGCATTTCTACTGCACGGGATGTCATTGAAATGATGCTTGCCGGTGCGACTGCAGTACAAATTGGATCTGCTAATCTCATAAATCCTTATGTATGTAAAGAAATTATTGAAGAACTACCTGCTCTGATGCAGAGTTTGGATATAAACAGTTTAACTGAAATTATTGGAGGTGCGCATTGATGGGAAAAGATGTAATTATTGCCTGTGACTTTGCCGACAAGAAAAGTTGTTTGGATTTCTTAGATCAATTTACTGAAAAAAAACCATTTGTGAAAATTGGTATGGAACTTTTCTATGCGGAAGGACCAGCCATTGTAAAAGAGATTAAAAATAGAGGGCACAAAATCTTTTTGGATTTGAAGCTACATGATATTCCCAATACCGTCGAAAGTGCAATGGCAGTTTTGTCTGGATTACAAGTTGATATGTGTAATGTACACGCTGCTGGCACACAGAGCATGATGGAAGCAGCGATTCGCGGTTTAACTAGAACTGATGGAACAAGACCTTTGCTAGTTGCGGTAACTCAGCTCACTTCTACAAGTGAAGAAAGAATGCAGAAAGATTTACTAATTGATAAATCTCTAGAAGAAGTTGTGTCACATTATGCGTTCACTTCAAAAAATGCAGGACTTGATGGAGTCGTATGTTCACCACTAGAAGTAGAAGGAGTCAAAAAAACTTGCGGCACAGAATTTTTGACAGTAACACCAGGTGTCCGTTTTTCTGATGGAAATATGGATGACCAAGTTCGTGTGACAACACCACAGATGGCAAATCAAATGGGGTCAGATTATATTGTTGTGGGAAGACCCATCACCAAAGCAGAAAACCCAGTAGCTGCGTATACCCGTTGTATGAATGAATTTGTAGGAGAGATATAATATGGAAAAAACAATTGCAAAAGCACTATTATCAATTGAAGCAGTTTTTTTGCGTCCAGACGAACCGTTTACATGGGCAAGTGGAATCAAAAGCCCTATTTATTGTGATAACAGACTTATTTTGACTGCTCCAGAAGTGCGTCTACAAGTTGAAACAGCAATCGCAGAGACAGTGAAAAAAGAGTATCCAGATTGTGATGTTCTGATGGGGACAAGCACAGCTGGCATTGCCCATGCAGCGATTGCAGCCCATATTTTGAACATGCCTATGGGATATGTTCGCTCAGGTTCTAAAGGACATGGTCGTCAAAATCGAATTGAGGGTAAATTGCAACCAGGACAAAAAGTGGTTGTTATTGAGGACCTTATTTCTACTGGTGGCAGTGTTTTAGAAGTTGTTGATGCACTGCGTGAAGCTGGAGCTGAAGTTTTAGGTATCGTGAGTATTTTTACATATGGCATGAAAAAGGGCATTGATAGAATGCAGGAAGCGAATGTGAAAAACATCAGCTTGAGCAATTTCGATGCAGTTGTTGAAGTTGCAGCAGAAAATGGAGATATTTCAAGAGATGATATTAAACGATTGATTGCGTTTCGTGATAATCCTTCAGACGAAAGTTGGATCGGAGGCTAATTATGCGTCATCTGATTAGTATATTAGACTTATCTAAAGAAGAAATTGATCAATTAATTGATACGGCAAATGACATCATTGAGTTTCCTGAAAAATATGCTGAAATATGCAAAGGCAAAAAGCTAGCCACTTTATTTTTTGAACCATCCACTCGTACACGTCTTAGTTTTGAAGCTGCTATGTATGAGTTGGGGGGTAATGTACTTGGTTTTTCAGAAGCAGGAAGTTCTTCCACAGCGAAAGGTGAGAGTGTTTCCGATACTATCAAAGTAGTCAGTGGCTATGCTGATGTTATTGTCATGCGTCATCCAAAAGAAGGAGCCCCTTTGGTTGCTTCTATGAAAACTTCAAAACCTATTATCAATGCAGGTGATGGTGGACACAATCATCCAACACAAACTCTGGCAGATCTAATTACAATCAAGCGCGAAAAAGGACATTTTGAGGGCTTGACAATTGGTCTTTGTGGTGATTTAAAATTTGGCAGAACCGTTCATTCACTAGTTGAAGCACTTTCACGATACGAAAACGTGCATTTTGTGATGATTTCACCAAACGAATTGAGAATGCCTGATTATGTAAAACAAGATATTTTGAAACACGGGAATGTCACATTTGAAGAAACAACAGATTTAGAAGCAGTATTAGGTAAGTTAGACATATTATATATGACTCGTGTACAAAGAGAACGTTTTTTCAATGAAGCAGATTATATCCGTTTGAAAGATAGCTATATTCTAACACCAAAAAAATTAGAATTGGCAAAAGAGGATATGCGAATATTGCATCCACTGCCTAGAGTGAATGAAATTTCAGTTGCTGTTGACGATGATCCTCGTGCTTCTTATTTTAGACAAACGTTGTATGGGAAATATATTAGAATGGCGCTCATTTTGATGCTAATGGGGGTGTCTTTGTGATTGTCGGTAAAATTGATAATGGTATTGTTATCGATCATATTCCTGCGGGAAAAGGCATGGAGTTATTTACGGATTTAAAACTTGATAAACTTGATTGTCATGTTGTACTGATTAAAAATGCAGATAGCAAAAAACATGCGAAAAAAGATATCATTAAAGTGAATGAAACGCTAGATTTGAATTATGATATCCTTGGGTTCATTGATCCCAATATCACTGTTAACATCATTAAAAATGGAGAAGTGATTGAAAAAGTGTGTCCAACAGTCCCTGAAGTTCTTGTGAATCTCATTTTTTGTAAAAATCCTCGTTGTATTACAACGACTGAGCAAGAGCTACCTCATGAGTTTCGTCTAACAGATCGAGAAAATGGAATATATCGATGTATATATTGTGAGACAAAAGCCGAAAGCGTATAAAAAACAGCAAGATATTGATGAAAACGACATTTATTGACGCACATTATCTTGCAATTTGTAAAAAATTGTGTTACCATTATTCGAGTATTTATTGATGCAATTATTAAGTCAATAAAAGTTAGGTTTTATAGGAAAAGAGATATAGGAGCGTTTCATTTTATGAATAAAGCTGAAAAAGAAATGCAACAGTTGCGTAAGGAAGAAGAATTAAACGTATATAGAAAAATCTTAACTTGGATTGTTGTTGCTGTATTTCTAGAAATATTTGTGTTATTAGCAAATCGATATTATGTACATCTACTCACCAGTGAAATTGAAAGATTTCAATTAGCAGTTGGAAATGTGCTAAGCGTTTTACAATATGGTGGGCTGGTACTTGGTGTAATCTTCATAGTTTTGACATTTATTGCACAAAAAAATGGTAAAAATATTTTGTATTTGAGTGCTTCAGCTGGCTTCTTTCTTGCAATATCACTAATTAGTTATTTATTTTTATTCTCAGGAGATGGAGCAGTAACATTGATGCTGACGGCTATTCCAACTTGCGCAGCTTTGATTATTGTATATTACATATATCAAAAAGAATTTTTCATGCTTTCTGCATTGTCTTGCTTGGGTATCTTTGGTTTTTGGATATTAAGATCTATTGGCATGCAGCGTATTGAGTACTTCTATGCTTATGTAATATTTATGTTAGTTGTAATCATCGCTATGGTTTATGCAACGCTTCAGTTAAAACGAAATGGTGGTAATTTTGTGTGGAAAGATCAAACCATTCCAATGCTAAAAAAAGATGCTAAGTATACTGCCGTATGGGCTACTTGTGCTTTTGTGGCTGTCTTACTACTAATGACTGCCGTGTTTGGTGTAACTTTTGCATATTATTCCATTTTAATTACAATGGCATGGTTATTTATTATGGCGGTGTATTTTACATCACGTTTAATGTAATATTAAAGCACAATGCAAATTGCATTGTGCTTTGTTTATTTATGATTAATAGTCCCACGAAATCAGAAGTGAACCAGTTTTTAGTGAAATATGCACTTCCTTTCCGATGAAGGCATTGCGAACACCCAGCGGAATTTGAGAGCGAAGAGTGGTGTTGATGGCTTCATATTTACCACCCTTTATGCATACTCCTGTCGACACATCACTTATGGATAAAACAGAAAAAATTCCTTGATCGCTAGCTGGTAACTTGAGCGTACTGTTTGTTACGACAGTAAAGCACTCTGTTTTCGCATATAAATACCCTTTTGCGTTCTGCTTTGAAATGTATAGAAGGGTTTGCATATTAGCCATAGTATGGTCTAATCTATCCCCAGTACAAGCATGCATATGTATCGTTCTATATCCAAGTGACAAGGCTTCTTTTACAGCAAGCATGGTATCAGTATCGTCTTTTTCACTAGGATGAGAGTATACAGGGATATCGTTAGGAATATTTGATTTTATAAGAGAATCGAAATCACCAATGAGGCAGTTTGGAATAATGTTGTTTTCTTTGCAATATAAATAGCCACCGTCGACAGCAATGACGTAGTCGTCTTGTTGTATTGGGATAGAAATCCCATGAAAATCTCCAGCTGAAATGATATGACATTGTGGGGTAGAGGACATAAAATCACCTTTGCGTTTTCTTTGATTATATCACATTCTGCTTTTCTTGACTATCAAATTGATATTTGTTATATTTAGCCTTGTATATATACATCATTTTATGAATAAGTACTGACAATACGATGCGTAAAAGATACATGATTTTAGATGAATTTATATATTAAAATATAACGACTGAGGTACCCAACATTTCAAATAAATCGTGGAGGAAAATTTATGAAAAATTGTTTGAAGGCTTTGAGAGAAAATAGACCTTTGATTCACAATATTACAAATTACGTTACCGTTAATGATGTCGCGAACATTTTACTTGCTGCATCAGCAAGCCCAATTATGGCTCAGGATTCAAGAGAAGTAGAAGAGATTACAAGCATTTGTGGTGGTCTTTGTATCAATATTGGAACACTCAACGAACATAGTATTCCATCAATGTTTTTAGCAGGTAAAAAATCAAATGAACTTGGTCATCCAGTTTTGTTAGACCCAGTTGGAGTTGGAGCAAGCAAACTGCGTACACAAACAGCACTTGATTTAATTGAGTCCTGTCAGTTTTCAGTGATTCGTGGCAACATATCTGAAATCAAAACTTTGATTCATGGAAATGGTAATGTCAAAGGAGTAGATGCTGACATTTCAGATGCTGTCACAGAAGACAATTTAGATGAAACTGTGGTATATCTCAAAAAATATGCTAAGCAGCTTAATTCTATCATTGTTGTGACAGGAGCTACTGATTTTGTTGCGGATGCTGAGCGCTGTTATGTGATTCACAATGGTCGACGAGAAATGGGAGATATCACAGGAACTGGTTGTCAGCTCTCGGCTCTCATCACGGCGTTAGTGGTAGCCAATCAAGATCGTAAACTGGAAGCAGCTGCGACAGCGGTTTGTATGATGGGATTGGCAGGGGAAATTGGATTTTCTCGACTTGAGACAGAAGATGGCAATTCAACATATCGAAATTATATTATTGATGCGATTTATAACATGAATCCAGAAAAATTAGAAAATGGAGCAAAATATGAAATTCTCTAAAAATGATTTATTATTATATTTGGTAACTGACCGACGTTGGTTAAATGGAAAAGATTTGTCTGAAGAAGTGCAAGTTTGTATCGATGCTGGAGTCACATTTGTACAGTTGAGAGATAAAGATATGGATTACACTTCACTTAAAGAAGAAGCAATCAAATTAAAGAAAATATGCACAGAAAAGCATGTTCCTTTAGTCATCAATGATTATGTTGCCCTTACTATGGAGATTGATGCAGATGGAGTTCATGTGGGACAAAATGATATGGATGTAAGTGAAGTACGAAAGATGATAGGAACTGATAAGATTTTGGGGGTGTCAGTCCAAACGGTTGAGCAAGCAATAAGAGCTGAAAAGGATGGGGCTGACTATTTAGGTGTTGGTGCAATTTTTCCAACAACAACAAAGGTTGAAGCAAAGAATTTGAATATTCATATGCTTCGCGACATTTGTGAATCGGTGTCAATTCCAGTTGTAGCAATTGGTGGTATCACGAAGGACAATGTGAAAAATTTAAGTGATTCTAATGCCAATGGTGCTGCAGTGGTGAGTGCTATTCTTGCGTCATTAGACGTAGCTGACGCGACGAGAGAGTTAAAAGAAATTTGCCGTGAGGTGTTCATTGGATGATTGAAGCTGCAATTTTTGATTTAGATGGCACAATCTTAGATTCTACCAGCATGTGGATGCAAGCAGGAGAGCGATATCTGCAAACATTAGGTGTTAGTCCAGAGCCGAATGTTGGTAAAACAATCTTTCCTATGAGTATGCAGGAAGGGGCAGAATTTCTTAAGAATCAATATAAAATCAACTTATCTATTAATCAAATTAAGTTGGGTGTCAATGAAATCATGCGTAAGAGTTATGAAGAAGAAGTAGTACCAAAGGATGGTGTAATTACGTTGTTACAAAAACTTCATACGACCAATGTGCCAATGACAGTAGCGACAGCAACCGATAGAGAGCTTGTCGAAAGTGTGTTAAAACGGATAAATATACTCAATTTGTTTGATGGTATTTTTACTTGTTCTGAGGTGGGTTTGAACAAAACTAGTCCTGATATTTATTTGCAGGCGTGCAAATTCATGCAGACAAACCCAAATAAGACATGGGTTTTTGAAGATGCGATTCATGCAGCGAAAACAGTGAAAAACGCAGGATTTTTATTGGCGGGCGTTTATGATGAAGGGAGTATGGTACATCAACAGCAGTTGATGGCACTCTCTGATATTTATATTGAATCATTTGCGAATGTTTCACATCTTTTCTGAATATATATATCCTTATGTATATTGGAAAAGTTTAATTCATTGCGTTTGAAATAACATAGATTTATGACGGCAGTAATGGTGAAATAACGATTTATTCTCCCTATATCTAACAAAATTTGCATTATTCTAAAAGATATGTTAACATCATGAAGCATATCTTATCTATAATAATTTTTGAGGTGGTAAAATGAAAAAATATGTGGCAAGTTTTTTGGGTTTGATTTTGGTATTTTCTTTATTGACCAGTTGTGGTAAAGCGGAACAAACTCCGAAAGAAAGAGTGGCAGAAGCTGTTGAACAATCACAAGACTATAAAACATTAAAACAAAACTTTGAAATGTCTATGAATCTTGAAATGGATAATCCAACGAACGATCCAGAATTAGATATGTTCTTAGCAATGTTACAAAACGTTATGTTATCAGGTGAAATTCAATTGGATCAAGAAAATATGAATTTCTCTGGTACTGCAAAAGTAGATTTACAAGGAATGGTATATGAAACTGAATTATACTTTACACCCGAAAAATATATCGTTAAAGTTCCAATCATAGGACAATATATGACGATTTATGATCTCACTGAGGATAATGAACAGGCGGAAGAAATTAATAATTATCTCGGAAATACTGATGAATTCAAAGCATTGGCTAAAGAAATGAATGATAAAATGCTTGATTTATTCAGTGATGATGTGATCGTAGCTTTAGATGATACAACTGTTACTTTGCCAAATGGAGACATGACAGTAACACCAATTGAGATTAAACTTAATGATGCACAAGTGAAAGACTTAATAAAAGAAGTATTTTTGATGATGTTCGATAATGAACAAATGAGAACTACACTTATCAATCAAATGAAAATGCAATCAGAGATGATAGGTGAAGAGTTAACGGAAGAAGAAATTGAAGCAGACTTTGCGGAAACAAGGGCTTCTATTGAAGAAAGCATGAATATGCTTGATGATTTAGTAGTATTTGATGCATTTAATATAGTTTATTATTTAGATGATAATAACAATGCTCTCCGTTCTGAAATTGATATTGATGTTACAGTGAAAGAAAACGTAGAATTTGAAATTCCTACGGATGTGAAGTTCGGATTTAACATAACTACTGATATTTGGGATATCAACGAGGCAATTGATATTACTTTTCCCGTATTGACGGATGAAAATTCTTTTTCAATGGAAGATATGTTTACTGAAGACATGATCACTGAAGATATGCAATATTAATATTTGAATGTTTCGTTGAATTTGGATAGAGGAGATGCACTTCTCTAAAAAAGCAGTTTAAAACCAGGAGATAGAGTCTTATCTCCTGGTTTTTTGCGCACAATTAAGAAATAGAACCAGCAATTTATTTATTCATTATAATCCATAACTAAGCTTAAAATACGCGTATAGTTCAATTGTCACAAAAACCCTTGTAATTGCTAGATTTCTAGTAATTACAAGGGTTTTTACTTTTTGATAGATAATCAATTGTTTAATTGTCAGCATAATTTAAAAAATATTGCTTTGTTTGTTCTGCATTGATAAGAACTTCTTTTGTCAATGCTTCTAATGAAGGGAATTTCTTTTCAGGTCTTAAAAACTCAAAGAACTCAATTCGTACTTTTTGATCATATAAATTACCTGAAAAGTCTAAGATAAACGCTTCAATTGATATTTCTTCTCCATCATCAATGGTAGGACGCTTACCGATATTTGTGACGGCAATGTGTCTTTCTCCGTTTTCCAAGTAAATATAAGTCGCATAGACACCGAGAGCAGGAGATAAAACGTTATTCTTGAGCTTTAGATTTACCGTTGGAAACCCAATGGTTGTCCCTAGTTTTTTACCATGCGAAACTACATTGCTAATGGTGTGAGGGTGACCTAAAAACTCATTGGCACGTGCCATTTCTCCCTGCGCTACGAGTGTTCTAATATAGGTTGAAGAAACAGTGATGGTATCACGTTCTACGCGATCAATGATATCAAGACCAATATTGAGTTCTTCACAAAGCTCTTTGAGTCGACTTGGGTTGCCGACAGCTTTATAGCCAAAGTGATAATCATGACCGACGACCAAATGGACAGCGCCCAGTTCTTCTACTAGGGTAGTGCGAATAAAGTCATCCCATGGTTGTTTCATGATTTCTTTATTATACTCTTTGACTATGACGTCTTCAATCCCATAATAGCGATGCATTAAGTCTGCGCGATCGTCAGGAGAGGTGAGCAAATATATTTTTTTTCTTAAGATTAGGCTTTTGGGATGAGGGTCAAAGGTAAAAGCTGATGGCGTTGCATCCAGTTCTTTAGAACGTTCAACAACTTTTGTTAGCAGCGCAGCATGTCCACGATGTACACCGTCAAAAAAACCCAAAGCAAAAACTCTTTTTTTCTGTTTCAATTTAAGATACCTCGAAAAAACTCTTTATAGTAATCATATTATTGTTTTCCGCTCGACCCAACATGAGAAAATCATTGGATTGACTATAAACACGATATATTCCATTGGAAGCTGTGATAGGAAATTGTGCGCCATTTCGAATTTTTTTCTCTTGCTCAATATTAACGGTGAGGGAAGGGTGTTCAGAAAATAATGTATCGACTGCTGATAGATATTCGGATGGATTTGTTGATGATAAAAGAGACAATAGTGGAACACTATCATCGATGTTAAAGTTAGAAGCATTGGTGCGTCGAAGCGAATATAGACAGCCTCCACCGCCAAGGATAGCACCTATGTCATGACACAGTGTTCTAATATATGTACCTTTGGAACACTTGATTTTCAAAACAAAATCAGTGGAAGATAATTGTGTTACTAAATCTAAAGAATAAATGGTTACAGGTCTAGGTTTGCGTTCCACCTCTTTACCCGCTCTTGCCAATTCATAAAGCTTTTTACCATCTTTTTTTATCGCAGAATACATGGGGGGGATTTGTTCAATACATCCTTGAAATTGAGGCAAAATGGCACTCAATTGCTCTGAAGTGTAGTAGACTGGGTTTGATTGTAGCGTGTTACCAGTGATATCTTGTGTATCTGTAACTAGTCCGAGACGTATGACAGCTGTATATTCTTTATCACCTTGTGATGCGAATTCAACAGCTCTGGTGGCACGTCCCATGAAAATTGGGAGAACACCCGTTGCCATTGGATCTAATGTTCCCGCATGACCAATGCGTTTTTCATGAAAAACACCACGCAGCTTGGCAACTACATCATGAGATGTCCAGTCTTTTGGTTTATCAATAATCAGAATTCCGTTTGCCATTTAGTACACCTCGAAATGGTTAGTTTGATTCAGCTCTCGTATCTTCGATTGCTTTTATGATAATATCTTTTACCTCTGGAAGTGTGCCAGATACCTTACACCCAGCTGCAGCTGGATGCCCACCCCCACCAAGCTTTTCGCAGACTTTAGAAGCATTGAGCGTTTCGTTGGTGCGCAAAGATATTTTGAAGCGATTTGTTTCAATTTCTCGTATTGTGACAGCAATTTCAACACCCTCGACAATTTCAAGAAAAGACGCGATATTTTCAAGATCCGATTCTCCAGCATTTACAGAGGCAATCATTTCGTTCGTCAATGCAACAATGGCAAGTTTTCCGTCATCTAAACTTAACATATCGTTTGTGAGCATGCTTTCAATTTGCAAACGAATTTTTGATTTTGTTCTGAAAAACACTTTGTTGATGTGATTGAAATTGCAACCGATTTCTATGAGTATAGCTGCGATTTGATGAGTTTGTGGTGATGTGTTCGAAAAAGAGAAACAACCTGTATCAGTGGCAATGGCGATGTATAGTGCTTCTGCCATTTGCTTCGATATTTCACCGAGTTCTTTAATGATAAAGTAAATCAATTCCCCACAAGCGCCGAAATGCGCAGCTAGACAGATATTTTTTGCATAGCTCGTATTGGAACCATGATGGTCTATTGCAAGATCAATATTTGCACTCATAAACTGAGCGGAAGGAGTCAACAGCTCAGTGGATGCGGTGTCAACGGCAATGATAAAGTTAGGCGTAAATGAATTCGGTGGAAGCAAATCATCCATATAAGGGGTGAAGAGTTCATGTGCTTCTTCGTTAGGAAAAACGTAGGAAGTTTTGCCTATTGCGCGAAGGGATAAGCACAATGCCCTAGCAGAACCAACAGTATCCCCATCGGGTCTTGCGTGCGTCAATATTAAAATATTGTCATTCGCTTTTATAAGTAGGGCAGTTTCATTGAAATTCATAATACACCTCTTAATCAATATCGTTGAGTAGTTTTAATATATGTGCACCTTTGTTGATAGAATCGTCTTCAATAAACTGCAACTCTGGTGTATATCGAAGCGAAAGTGAATGACCCAATTCACGACGTAGATATGAAGCAGAAGATTTTAGACCTTTGATGACCTCACGCACGTCACTTTGATCCAAAACGCTCACATGAATTTTTGCAAAACGCAAATCAGGTGTAGTTTCGACTGCAGTGATAGAGACCAAACCGTGTACACGTGGGTCTTTTAAGTTGCGAATTAAGTTTGCTAGTTCTCGTTGAATTTCTTCATTGATGCGACCAATGCGCTTATTTGCCATAGTGACCTCCAATCTTATTGCTAATGAAGTGATTAATTTTCAATTTGTTCCATTACAAAGGCTTCAATAACGTCACCAGCTTTGATGTCACTGTATTTCTCAATGGAAATACCACATTCGTATCCGTGTGCAACTTCCTTGACGTCATCTTTAAAGCGACGCAAAGAAGCGATAACTCCTTCATGCACAACAATGCCGTCACGTACAAGACGAATTTGTGCATTGCGGGTAACTTTTCCATCTGTGACATAACAACCTGCAATGATGCCTGCACCTGTTATTTTGTAAACTTCACGTACAGAAACAGTGCCAAGTGTAACTTCTTTGAATTTAGGATCCAACATGCCTTTCATAGCATCTTTGATTTCAGAAATACAGTCATAGATAACACGATACATACGAACATCAACAGACATACGAACAGCAGATTCTTTTGCATTTGCGTCAGGACGAACGTTGAAGCCTACGATAATCGCATTGGATGTAGATGCAAGCATAATATCAGATTCATTGACGGCACCAACAGCGCAGTGAATAACACGAACGCGTACTTCTTCATTGGTTAGCTCTTCTAAAGATGATTTTAGTGCCTCTGCAGAACCTTGTACGTCAGCTTTTACGATGATATTCAGTGTTTTTAGTTCACCCAACTGAATATGAGAGAAGAGGTCTTCTAAAGTGACTTTTTGGTTGCTATTTGCAAGCATTTTGTTTTCATGTTTGCGTTGTTCTGCAAGCTCTCTTGCCATACGTTCATCTTCAACAGCATGGAAGTCGTCGCCTGCACCAGGAACTTCACTCATACCGATGATTTCAACAGGTACGGAAGGAGTAGCTTCCATAATTTTATTGCCTTTTGCATCAGTCATTGCGCGAACACGACCAACAGCTGTGCCAGCGATGATAACATCACCTTGATGTAGTGTTCCTTTTTGAATGAGCATTGTAGCAACAGGACCACGGCTTTTATCTAAGCGAGCTTCAATAACGGTGCCTTGCGCAGCACGATTTGGGTTTGCAGTGAGTTCTTGCATTTCAGCTGTCAAGACGACCATTTCAAGCAGTTTTTTAACTCCGTCACCAGTTTTTGCTGAAATAGGACAGATGATAGTCTCACCGCCCCATTCCTCAGAAACAAGCTCATGTTCGGTGAGTTGTTGTTTGATACGGTCAGGGTTTGCACCAGGTTTATCCATCTTGTTGATGGCAACAATAATTGGAATTTCGGCAGCTTTTGCATGGTTGATGGATTCAATGGTTTGTGGCATGATACCATCGTCAGCAGCGACTATCAAAATAGCAATGTCTGTGACCATGGCACCACGAGCACGCATAGCGGTAAAAGCTTCATGGCCAGGTGTATCAAGGAAGGTGATAGGTGAGCCATTGACTTCGACTTGATAAGCACCAATATGTTGGGTAATGCCGCCTGCTTCATCATCAGCTACATTCGCACTACGAATGCGGTCAAGCAGGGAAGTTTTACCGTGGTCAACGTGACCCATAACTACAACGATAGGAGCACGTGCTTCAAGGTCTTCTGCTTTATCTTCTTCTGTATTGATGAGTCGTTCTTCAATAGTAACAACAACTTCTTTTTCAACTTTGCAGCCTAGTTCCATTGCAACGAGTGCAGCTGTATCGTGGTCGATTACCTCAGGAAGAGAGGCCATAATACCCATTTTCATGAGTTGTTTGACAACTTCGGCACCTGTCTTTTTCATTCTTGACGCTAGTTCACCAACACTGATTTCATCTGGAATTTTAACAGTAAGCGGTGTTTGTTTGATGATTTCTAATTGTAAACGACGTAGTTTTTCTTGCTCTTCTTGTTTGCGTTTGTTTCCGAAATTTCCTTTTTTCTGGTTGTTTCTATTGTTGAACTTTTGTTTGCCAGTTTGCATTTTATCAGCACGTTGTGGTGCTAGTTTTTCCAAGCGTTCGTCATAACGGTCTAGGTTAACATTGCTAGCTTTACGTGTGTCAACAATTTTCTTTTCTGGCACACGGGAATGGGTTGCTGAGTTTGAAGCAGCAGGTTTTGCTGTTTCAGAAGATTTTGCCTGTGGAGCAGTTTGGTTTTTTGCTTTCTCTTGTGGTTGTTTTTTTGCAGGAGCTTGCTTTTCTGCCTTAGGAGCAGGTTTTGTTTCTGTAGCTGCAGCTTCTGCATAAATACTTTCAAGAGTATCAATTTGATTGTTTTGTGTTAGGTATTCGAAAATGATAGATAATTCTTTATCTTCAAGTACCTGCATGTGATTTTTGGGTGCAGTTGCGTATTTGGTAAGAATCTCAGTAATTTCTTTTGTAGTCTTTCCAAAATCTTTGGCTACTTCATGGACACGATATTTAACTAAACTCAAATAAGCCACCTCCGTAAGTGTTTTCATTCATCATCGAGTAGTAGTAATGATATAATTGAAATAATTATCAATGTTATTGTCTTTTTGTGTGTTTTCGCGGTTTTGTTTGTTTTTTTCGTTTCAGCGTTTTTTCAGCTTTTATATTTAGTTCTTCGTAAAGTTCAGTATATAATTCGGGGTTTGATGGGACGAGTTTCCCTACTAGATTTGCTGCAAGACCGATATCATTTATAGAAATCATAGCGCAGGGAGGCCTACCTATAGCTGAACCCAATTCAGTTTTGGTAAGTGGAACTGAAACATAAGGTGCTTTTGCAACGGAAGCAAAATGACTTGCTCTGCGTATGGTGTTGTCTGTTGTATCATTTGCAAGTATGATGAGTTTTGCCGATTTTGCTCTTGCTGCTGAACCGACTGGTTCTTCACCTACATCTAATTTTCCTGCTTTGCGAATCAAACCAAGAAAGGAAACTACTCTATTCATTTGTATCTCCTCTTTGTAACTGTTCTTCTAAAGCTTCATAAACCTCTGCGGGAATTTGGGTAGAAAAAGCCCGCTCTAATGATTTTGCTTTTATAATACGCTTTAAACAGTTTGGATCTTGACAAAGGTAGGCACCTCTTCCTGGCATTTTGCCACGGAAATCCAAAGAAATTTCACCTGTTTTTGCGCGGACAATTCGAATAAGTTCAGGCTTCGGTTTCATTTCACGACAACCCAAACATTGGCGAAGTGGGATTTTTTTAGGCACAATGCTACCTCCTTTAAGGAAAGGGATTAATCCAAAGTTTCGACTTCTTCAGAATCAACATCGGAATTGTCGATGTCTTCTGCTACTGAGTTTTGTTCAAATTCATGTGCAGCACTTTCTGGTTTGATGTCAATTTTGAGTCCAGTGAGTTTCGCGGCTAAGCGAGCATTTTGACCTTCTTTACCAATTGCCAAAGAAAGTTGGTCATCAGGAACAACGACTTGACAGTTCTTTCCGTCATCAATGGTTTTTACTGAGATGACATCAGCAGGAGAAAGGGCAGCTGCGACATAAATAACAGGGTCATCATTATATTGAATGATGTCAATTTTTTCATCTTTTAATTCATTTGTGACACTATTTACTCTGGCGCCTTTTGGGCCCACACATGCGCCAATCGGATCAACATTGCTATCTTCAGACCATACAGCGATTTTTGTACGACTTCCAGCTTCGCGTGCAATGGAACGAATTTCAACTGTTCCATCATAAATTTCAGGCACTTCACGTTCGAATAGGCGTTTGACTAGACCAGGGTGTGTACGAGAAATCAGTATCTGTGGACCACGATTGGTGCGGCGTACTTCCACAACGTAAACATTGATACGGTCGCCTTCGTGTAGGGACTCTGTGCGAACTTGCTCTGAAGGGGAGAGGTATGCATCAATGACTTCTGAACCGCTACCAATTCGGACAGAAACAGCGCCATTTCTTGGGTCTATCCGTGTGACCGTACCCACGAGCATTTCATGTTCTTTGGAAGTGAATTCATCATAAACCATGCTGTGTTCTGCTTCGCGCATACCTTGAATAATGACTTGGCGTGCAGTTTGCGCTGCGATACGTCCAAAGTTTCTAGGTTTGATTTCGCTGCGGATGACGTCTCCTATTTGTGCAGTAGGGAGTTTTGCTCTGGCTTCATCCAATGAAAGTTCAGTTGCAGGATTATCTACTGTTTCTACTACATCTTTTTTTAGAAACATCTTAACATCGCCGGTGTTTTCATTTGCTTCAATATATACATTATCTTGAACACCTTCGTTGTCTCTCTTATACGCTGAAAGTAAAGCTTGTGTGATTTTGTCAAGCATATAAGATTTTGGAATGCCTTTTTCCTTTTCAATCATCGAAATTGCGGCAAAAAACTCTTTTCCATCCAACTCGTTGGATTTTGTTGCTTTAGAAGCTCTTTTAGCCATAACTTTATACTCCTTTATTAAAAGCTCACATGTAAGCGAACTTGCGCTATATCTTGTTTTGTAAATTGTAGTTCATTGTCTTCTACAATTATACTAAGATCACCATTATTATAAGAAGAAAGTTTGCCAATCAATAGTTTTGTCCCGTTATATGGTTTGTATAATCGAACCTCGATTGGTTCATTAAAGTATTTTTCAAAATGCTCTTTCTTTTTGAGCACTCTATCTGCACCAGCAGAAGAAACTTCAAACGTGTATGCATCAGAAATGGGATCTGTTTCATCTAATAGATCAGATAACGAGCGACTAACTTTTTCGCAGTCGTCAATTGTAACGCCAGTATCCTTATCAATATACACACGTAAAAACCAGCTGCCAGCTTCTTTGAGATATTCAACATCCCATAATGTGCAGCCTTGCTCTTGAACAAAAGGGGTTGCCAAATCGGTAACAATATCAGTGATTTTAGACATGAAAGGCTCCTTTCTTTTTGAAAATGATTGCGAAATTTGAACAAAATAAAGAGTGAGGCACGCCTCACTCTAGTTTGCAATCATCTATCTCTTAGTATAATATCACATAATTACATTAATTGCAAGTGATTTCAAATTAAAATATAGACGACAGCCGTTCAATAGACTTGAACGGCTGTGATTGTATTAGTATTTTACAAGATACTTGGAAAGCTCCCAGTTGCTGACGCGTGTGCAATAATCATTCCATTCTTTTTCTTTGCCGATGATAAATTGAGTAAATACATGTTCGCCCAGTGTATCACGCATTAGTTGACTTTCTTTGAATGCTTTGAGTGCTTCATTTAAATCACTTGGCAAATCTTCAATTCCATTTTCGGCACGACATTTTTCATCCATATGATAAATGTTTTCCGTAATTTCAGGAGGAGGTGTCATACCTTTTTCAATACCATCCAATCCAGCGGCAAGACAAACAGCCATAGCCAAATATGGATTGCAGGATGGATCAGGGGAGCGAAGTTCAACACGAGTGGATTGACCACGCGCTGCTGGAATTCGAATGAGTGCACTACGGTTGGAAGCAGACCAAGCCAGATAACAAGGTGCTTCATAACCAGGTACTAGTCTTTTATATGAATTGACTAGTGGATTGGTAATGGCAGTAAGTGCTTTCATGTGATGTAGTAGTCCAGCAATGAACTGATATGCTTTTTCAGATAGTTTGCGTTCATCATTTGGGTCGTAAAAAACATTATTTCCATCTTGATCAAATAGAGACATGTTGGTATGCATACCAGAGCCACTAATACCAAAGAGCGGTTTAGGCATGAATGTAGCATGTTGGCCATTGCGATGCGCAATGGCTTTGACGGTTTGTTTAAAGGTCATGATATTGTCAGCAGCATTCAAAGCATAGCTGTATTTAAAACCAATTTCATGTTGACCTGGAGCAACTTCGTGATGAGAAGCTTCAATTTGAAAACCGAGATCTTCCAGTGCAAGACAAACTTCACGACGAGTGGCTTCACCGTGATCTGTAGGACCATGGTCGAAATAACCAGCTTCATCTCTAGTAGTCACAGTTGGCGCGCCATCTTTGTCTAATTCAAACAGGAAGAATTCACATTCTGGTCCGACATTAAACGTGTAGCCGAGCTTTTCAGCACGAGCCAATGTGTTTTTTAAAATTTGACGGGGGTCGCCAACAAAAGCAGTACCATCTGGATTATATACATTACAGAACATACGAGCAATTTTCCCATGTCCGATGCTCCATGACACACGAGAAAATGTGTCTAAATCAGGATGAAGAAATTGATCTGATTCATGAATTCTTGTATATCCTTCTATGGAGCTACCATCAATGGTCAACTGATTGTTGAGGGCTTTCTCCATATGAGAACTAGTGATGGCAACGTTTTTCATCTGTCCGAAGATATCGATGAATTGCATTCTAATGAAGTTGATTTCCTGCTCTTTCACTAGGCGAAGGATGTCTTCTTTTGTATAATTACTCATAATGGAGAGCTCCTTTCAGCTATACAATAAAAATAAAGCAAGTGAGTGTTTGTTTAGTCTCTCTTGCCTTGTAACTCTTTTTGCTAAGTATAAAATTCAATTTAATTTCTGTCAAGGGAGAAAGAGGAAAAAGCAGGGATAGAGAATATTATTCTACAAAACGTTGAGAAATTCATAGCCAAAGTGGTGTTTGTTTGGCATATTCGAGAGGAATGTGTTAAACAAATATAACATAATTATTCGATTGTGTTTTCAAAAGATTTAACAGATTATAAAATATAGTTTGAAGCATTGCAATATTGCCAATTTTGTGGGAGAATGTATCTGATTCAAAAAATATTTCAGAAACAAAACTACTATTAGATATAAGGAAGTGTGACATATGATGATGAAAGAAATGCTTTATGAAGGCAAAGCCAAGAAAGTATATGCGACGGACAATGATGCGCAATATATTGTTCAGTATAAAGATGATGCGACAGCATTTAATGGATTAAAAAAAGGTACTATTTCAGGTAAAGGCGTTATAAACAATCAAATGTCAAATTTGATGATGCGTTTGCTAGAGGAATATGGCATTCCTACGCATTATGTGGAAGAGTTATCCGAGCGTGAAACTGTGGTCAAAAAAGTGAACATTATTCCACTTGAAGTAATTATCCGTAATATCGCAGCAGGTAGTTTTTCAAAACGTTATGGTGTGGAAGAAGGCACAAAATTTGACAGTCCTACAATTGAGTTTTCATACAAAGATGACGATTTGGGTGATCCACTCATCAATGACTATCACGCACTTGCAATGAAACTTGCAACAGCTGAGGATATTGCACTTATTAAGGACATGGCATTTAAAATCAATGATGTGATGAAAAATTTCTTCAAGGATATTGGCATTACATTGGTTGACTTCAAACTTGAATTTGGTGTAACGACCGATGGTGTTATTGTGCTTGCTGATGAGATATCTCCTGATACTTGTCGTTTCTGGGATAGTGAAACAGGTGAAAAAATGGATAAGGATCGATTCCGTAGAGATCTAGGAAATGTTGAAGATGCTTATCAAGAAGTGATTCGTCGCGTTTCTGAAAATCGTTCATAAGATAGAATAAGATATTAAGAAACGTAGGAGGACATAATTATATGTGTGGAATTGTTGGTTTTACTGGAAATAGAAATGCATCTTCGGTTTTGCTTGATGGATTGAAAAAGCTCGAATATCGAGGTTATGACTCTGCAGGCATTGCAGTTTCAGGCGAGCAGGGTATCCAAATGGACAAAACATGTGGTGCAATCAATAAACTCGTGGAAAAAACCAATGATGGTGCAACGCTAGAAGGAAAAGCGGGGATCGGACACACACGTTGGGCTACACATGGTGCACCAACGGATGAAAATGCTCATCCTCATCTCAATAAAGATGAATCATTTGCCATTGTACATAATGGAATTATTGAAAACTATTCTCAATTGCGTGAAGAACTCAGAGAGTTCGGCTATGAATTTCAAAGTGAAACAGACACTGAGGTAATTGTTCATTTGCTTGATCATTATTACACAGGAGATTTTAGAATAGCGGTGATGAAAACCATTGCGCGACTGGAAGGATCTTATGCTTTGGGCGTTTTATGTGCCGAACATCCTGGTGAGATTTATGCAGTTCGGGAAAATGCACCTCTTATTTTAGGTGTTGGCGTGGAAGAAAATTATTTTGCTTCTGATGTAACGGCTTTGGTGGCCAACACGAAAAATGTAATTTATTTGGAAGATGGACAATTTGCTCATATAACAGCGGATGATATTAGTGTATTTAATGCTGTGGGTAGTCAAGTTGAAGCAAACATTACCCGCATTGCATGGGATATTGAAGCAGCTGAAAAAGGTGGATATGACCACTTTATGCTCAAAGAAATCATTGAGCAACCAAATGCCATCAAAGCAACCATTGAACCTAGAATTCAAAATGATGAGATTGTGTTAGATGATCTTGCATTTGGTGCCAATGAGCTTAAAAAAATCAATAAAATTGTAATTACAGCCTGTGGTTCGGCGTATTATGCTGGCTGTCAAGGTAAGTATATCATTGAAGAACTATGCAAAATACCTGTTGAGATGGATTTGGCGAGTGAACTGCGATATCGCAATCCTTTGATTGATGAAAACACATTGCTGATTGCTGTTTCTCAGTCAGGCGAAACTGCGGATACAATTGCTGCTATGAAGGAGTGCAAAGCGCGTGGTGCAACCGTACTTTCTATTGTGAATGTTGTGGGAAGTACCATTGCAAAACTTTCTGACTATGTCATATATACTTGGGCTGGTCCTGAAATTGCAGTTGCAACGACAAAAGGCTATACCACACAAGTTGCTACGATAGATTTGTTAGCGGTTTATATGGCTAAGCAATTAGAGACAATTTCAGATGAAAGATATGTAGAGCTTATTCATTCAATCAGACAAATGCCAGCTTTGGTACAACGCTCTATTGATTTGAATACGAATATTCATGAAGTGGCAAAACAATATGCCCAAAAAGATAGTATTTTCTTTATTGGTAGATACTCTGACTACGCAGTGTCTTTGGAAGGCTCACTCAAACTCAAAGAGATATCTTACATTCACTCAGAAGCGTATCCTGCCGGAGAGCTCAAGCATGGAACGATTGCGCTAATTGAAGATGAGAGACTTGTGATTGCGCTTGCATGTCATGAAAGATTGTTTGATAAAATGATGAGTAATATAAAAGAAGTTAAAGCTAGAGGGGCATGTGTTCTAGGTGTGGCGCTCGAAGACAATCGTGAAATCTTCAAAGAAGCAGATCATGTGATTGCAGTGCCAAATATTGATCCTCTGTTTGTTCCTATTGCTGAAATCATACCTTTGCAACTCTTTTCGTATTATGTCGCCTTGGAAAATGGCTGTGATATTGATAAACCCAAAAACCTTGCAAAGTCTGTGACGGTAGAATAAATAAAATATACTCGAAGGAGAATATGTGTTGAGAGATTATGAAGTTGAACTCAAAAACAGAGTCCAGTATATTAAATCATTGATAGAAGAATCTGGAGTAAAAGGCATTGTGTTTGGAAACAGTGGTGGTAAAGATTCTGCTCTAGTTGGCATACTATGCAAAATGGCTTGTGAAAATACAGTTGGTATTATTATGCCATGTGATTCAAAACGAAACTTTACCATGGATATGGATGATGGAAAAGATGTTGCCGATCAGTTTCAAATTGAAACGCGTGTGATTGATTTGACTGCGCAGCGAGCTCAAGCGATGGAAAACCTAGCAACCATTACAACACTCAATGATCAAGCAAGCAAAAACATTGCACCAAGACTGCGTATGATGACTTTATATGCAATTGGCGCTAGTGAACACCGTTTGGTTGCAGGCACTGGAAATCGTAGTGAGCGCTATATGGGTTACTTCACAAAATGGGGTGATGGTGCCTGTGATTTTAATCCTATTAGTGATTTGACTGCTACGGAAATTTTTGAGTTTCTTCGCTTTTTGAATGCACCAATGAGTATCATTGATAAAGCGCCATCTGCTGGCCTATTTGAAGGGCAAACAGACGAGGACGAAATGGGTGTCACATACAAGGCAATTGATGAGTATATAGAAACAGGAAAAGGTTCTGCTGAAGATATCGCGATTATTGACCGTTATCATAGAACCAGTCAACATAAACGAGATGGTATTTCGTTTTTTAAGGATGTATAAAAAAAGAGCAAGACATTAGTCTTGCTCTTTTTTTTGCATTTAGCGATTAGGTAATCGTTTATACATCAGATCGATGGAAAATGCACCCAGTGGTGCAGTGATTAAAATGGCTAAGACCGCAACTGTCAATATTAATTCACCACTTGCGAGCCCAGCAGTGAGTGGAATCGAACCAATGGCAGCTTGTACCGTAGCTTTTGGTGAGTAGGATACCATACAAAAGAAACGTTCATACTTTGAGAGTTTTGTTTTAATAAGGCAGAGAAAAACGCCAAGCATCCGAAAGAAGAGCGCAGCTACAATCAAGACTATGGCCAACATGCCAGCGTTGAGAGCATAAGAAATGTTTACTGTGGCACCGACTAAAACGAAAAGCAATATTTCTGATGGCACCCAAATTTTTGCGTATTTTTTTGATAAACGGATTGATACAGAAGGGCGATATTTTTTTAGTGCAATACCCAATGCCATAACCGCAATTAATCCAGAATATGCGATGGGTAAATGGAAATCTTCTGCTGAGACAAACAGAAATGAAATACTGATGAAAATGACGACTTTTCCACTGTCACGCAAATGCACTTTTTCAAAGAATTTGGCTAGCAAATACCCGAATAAAAATCCAATGAAGGAACCTGTAATGATGGAGATAGGTACTTCAAAAAACTGCATTGAGGAAATCTCACCACCTTGAGCTAAACCCAATAGTGATGTAAACAATACAATGACAAACACATCATCTATAGAAGCGCTAGCCATGATAAGTTGTGGAATCGAGTTCTTTTTACCATATCCGAGTTCCATCAGTTTCAGCATTTTTGGAACAATGACAGCAGGAGAAACCGCAGCAACCACGCACCCCATAATTGCGGCATCTAATACTGAGATATTGAATAATTTCGGTCCTAGTAAAACCACGGCTAATATTTCAATAGAAGCTGGGACAAAGCACATCAAGATTGCGGGTCTTCCTACTTTTTTGAGTGCATCAATATCTAAGTTGAGCCCAGCTCTTGTTAAGATGATAATTAAAGCGATTTTACGCAATTCTGGAGAGATGGAAAGTATGCTTGCATCCAAAAAGTTTAGTGCATACGGACCTAAGATAATACCTGCAATTAACATGCCCATTAATCGTGGCAATTTAATCATTTCAAAAATTGAACCTAAAATCATACCAATTAAAAAGATAAGCGCTAAACTAAGCAGCAATGAAAACACCTCGCTTTGTGTTATTAAATGCGAAACGAATTATAGCATATGCATACTTATTAAACAAGAAATAAATAAGTAAAGAAATCGCCTTGGAAGAAAACCTCCAAGGCGATTTCTTATTGTGGTTTGTCGAAGCATGGGTTCATAAAGTAAATATTTTTTTGATTCATTTTGTCTCTTGCGATGGAAACGGCTTCTCCAAAACGCTGGAAGTGAACGATTTCACGTTCGCGTAGAAAACGAATGACATCGGAAACATCTGGGTCATCAGATACTCTTAGAATGTTGTCATAGGTGACACGTGCTTTTTGTTCAGCAGCCATATCTTCACTTAAGTCGGCAAGTACATCACCTTTCACTGCGAACGCAGCGGCATTGAAAGGAACTCCAGCTGTTGATACAGGATATATACCAGTGGTATGGTCGATGAAATAGGGTGCAAAAGAGGGGTTGTTTTGAATATCTTCATCGGTTAAATTTCTTGTTAATTGATGAACTAGTGTTGCCACCATTTCCAGGTGACCGAGTTCTTCCATACCTACATCAGTGAGCAATGCCTTTATTTCTTCGTATGGCATGGCATAGCGCTGTGATAGATATCGTAATGCTGCGCCTAGTTCTCCATCTGGTCCTCCAAATTGTGCGATAACCATGGAGGCAAGTTTTGGGTTCGGATTTTTTATATTTACTGGGTACATTAACTTTTTATCATAAACAAACATAGATATGCCTCCTTAGCGCTCGCTGTGATTCCAGGGCCACGGATCATTGATCCAAGTATAACTATCATTGTGTGCTGATTCGGTTTGATAGAATTGATAGGAATGCCCTGAGTCAGCGAGTTTCTTTCGTGTTTCTTCTTCAAGCTTTACATACTGCTGATAGAGGTAAAAAGCCTCATCATCTTCAGGATGGGTATCTAAATATAGTCCCAGTTCTAAAATAACAAAAGACAAAGCTTGTAATTCGTTGAGTGGTGCATCGTGCGCATTTTTTGCGTAAACGTTTAAATGAAATGGAAGGTTTAGTGATGGAAATAATGTACCATGCTTAAACCCTTCGGCATGTGTATATTTTTCAGGCACTGGCTCTTGACTGGGGACATAAGGGCTTGCAATATGTCCGCAAGGTGGCAGCTTTCCTAATGTGTCACTATGGTAACAATTGTCTTTTGGGGAAGTATTGGAATGATCCAAAATAATTCCTCCTTAGAAAAACATAAATTATCAAATACTTTAGATTTTTGCTGTTATTTTATCTTATGCAACAAGTTTCAAAAGTGGGCTAGTCCATTAGAAAAGATAGTTTAACACTGTAAATTGTCATATTTTGTGGTATAATAGAAAGAAAATATTTGTGATAATTTTTAGAAAGAGGTGATACTATGCTGCATATCATGATTGGTCGAGCCAGGAGTGGAAAATCAACAGAAATACTCAATATAATTAAAAAAGAAGGGTATGAAAGAAATCAAATTTTGATTGTGCCAGAACAATCTTCCTATGAAACTGAGCGGAGGCTTTGTGAATGTAATGGCAATGAATCGTCTCGTTATGCCGAAGTGTTTTCCTTTACCAATTTTCAAAAACGTATTTCATCTATGGCGGGTGAAGCTGAGCATCTGGTGTTAGATGATGGTGGTAGAGTGTTGACTATGTATACAGCACTTAGAAAGGCTTCAAGTAGTCTAGTAGCATTTTCACCACCGTCACAAAAACCTGAAATCTTATCTGCACTCATTGCTACAATTGATGAACTAAAAGGATACTGTGTTTCTCCCGAAAAGTTAGTAGAGATTGCCGAGTATGGTGATGGCTTAAGTGCACAAAAAATACGAGATTTATCACTGATTTACGCAGCCTATGACCATCTGACAAATCAAGGCT
Organism: Oscillospiraceae bacterium; assembly: GCA_030625685.1. GTDB lineage: Bacteria > Bacillota > Clostridia > Oscillospirales > Oscillospiraceae > Evtepia. Next base: position 164,006 of record DAOUQJ010000003.1, on the reverse strand, counting down.
CACTTGACCCCAAAGATCAATTGAATCGTGTGACTGAGCTTTTGGAAGAAAATCAGAATGTTTACCAATTTGTTGCAAACAAAGATATATATATCGATGGGTTTATGCATTTTACACCACAAGAATATAGAGCTATTGAAGCGTTAATCAAAGTTTCTCACTCTGTGACCGTATCTTTGACTTGTGATACGGTAGAAAAATCAAATGAAGCAGACGAAGTATTCGACTTTACAAGAAAAACAGCCAACAAACTCATGCAACTTGCAGATAAACATAAAATTCAGTATACCATTGAGATTATGGAAACTGATGAAGTAATGCATCCGCTATTACATCTTGAACGAGAACTGTTTTTAAATAACCCAACAGTGTATACAAAATCCAGTCTTGATGCTATTCACCTAGTGGAAGCTGAAAATCGTCGCAGTGAAGTGATTTATGTAGCCGAAACAATATCTGAACTTGTGCAGTCAGGTCAAATGAGATATCGAGATATTACCATTACAGCAAGAGATATGACACCTTATCGAGATATATTAGAAAATATATTTGCTCGTTATGAGATTCCATTGTTTCAATCTCGTATGGATTCGATTTTAAATAAACCTATTTTTACGCTCATAACTTCTGTATTAGAAATTTTATCTGGACATTTTGCATATGAAGATGTTTTTCGTTATTTGAAGACTGGGTTGAGCAATATATCGATTGAAGAAAGTGATATGTTAGAAAATTATGTGCTACTATGGAGCATACGTGGAAATATGTGGTCTAGCTTTTCTCAACATCCGAGAGGATACGAAAAAGATCTGACACAACGCGACGAAGAACTCTTAAGTAATCTCAATCAGATTCGTGAGCGTTTTATGGCACCGTTTGAAATGTTTCAGGAGAGATTCCGAAAATCTGATACAAATATAGCCCAACTGTTATATGAGTTCATGGAAAATATTTCACTCCCAAAGAAGTTAGAAGAGAGAGCGACCTTTCTATTGGAAAAAGGTGAGCCTGAGGCTGCTATGGAATATCGGCAACTGTGGGATATCTTTTGTGGAGCATTAGAACAATATGTAGCCATTATGGGAGATACACCGATCACGTTAGATGATTTTTCAAGGCTTATGAAACTTCTCTTCTCGCAATATGAAGTGGGTTCAATTCCTGCATCACTTGATCGAGTGATTGCGGGAGATATGCCGCGATTACTCAACCGAAAAATGAGCGCGTTGTTTATGTTAGGTGTCCAAGAAAGTGAAGTTCCACAAGTTATGCCAGCGCCTGGACTTTTCAATCAAGAGGACAGAGACTTTCTTTTGGATAATGATATTGAGTTGTCCCACTATCCAGAAGAAAAAATGAAGCAAGAATTTATGATTTTGTATGAAGCTTGCACTCAGCCAACAGAAAAACTATACATGAGTTATCCATTGGTTGCAGATGCAGAGTGTGAACCATCATTTCTATTTCGTGCAGTGAGAAAAATTTTTCCTGAAAGCAATCAAAATACACAGCTCAGCTTGAAGTATGATCCAGTTTCTCTAAAAATGAAATCTTATGAAAATGATATTTTAAGAGATAGAATGGAAAAAGATGATTCCTTATCAATGCTTGCTATGCGATTTCGTCATGTGAAAAATTGGGAGAGAGGCAATCTTTCTCATGATGTGCTTAATAACTTGTATGGAACCACGTTGACAGCGTCACCATCCAGTTTAGAAAAATATCGAAGTTGCCAGTTTGCTTTTTTTATGCAATATGGCTTGCATGCAAAAGAGCGAAAAGGAGCGGGGTTTCGTGCACCAGAATACGGCACTTTTGTACATTACGTGTTGGAGTACGTGTTACAAAAAGGGAAAGATATGGGGGATATCAAAACACTGCCATTAGATGTCTTGCGTGATCTTTCAAAAGAAGCCATTGAATCATATATTAAAGACTACTTAGGTGGGCTTGAATGGCAAACACCGCGGTTTCGGTATTTGTTTTTGAGACTAGAATCAACTGTGTTTGATGTTGTGAAAAATGTCTTAGATGAAATCCAACATTCGAAATTTGATCCTTTATTTTTTGAGATTTCCTTTGGAGAAGGCAAAGAATTGCCACTAATTTCAAAGCAAAGTGGAGAGATGACTTTACTGCTGAAAGGGACGATTGATCGAGTAGATGCTTGGGAGAATGAGGGGAAAACCTATCTAAAAGTTGTAGATTACAAGACGGGAGGAAAAGAATTCCGCTTGTCTGATGTTTGGAATGGTATTGGACTTCAAATGCTCTTGTATTTGTTTGCTCTTGTAGAGAAATCAGACGAATTGGGCATTTCAGATGCAGTTCCAGCTGGTGTATTGTATCTACCTGCCAAACAAATCATTTTGTCTGGTGATCGTACTATGAGTAAGGAAGCAAGACAAAAAGAAATCGACAAAGAACTCAAACGAAAAGGAATTCTTTTAGATGAAAAAGATATTATTGAAGCAATGGAAATGATTGATGAAAACGATTTTCGTTTTTTACCAATTAAATTTACTAAGAAGACACAAACAATTTCAGGGGATGGACTTGTTAGTGCAGAGCACATTCAGAAACTGAAAGTGCGAATCGATGAAATTTTATCTGAGTTTTGTGTTGGATTACAAAGTGGCATTGTAAAGGCAAATCCTGTGTGGAACAACGAAAATAAGAATAGTTGTATGTATTGTCCATATAAGACTGCCTGTCATTTTGAAGAAACATTGAGAAATGAACATATTATTTGGATGAAAGAACAATCCAACAAAGAGTTTTGGTTACATCTTGAAGAGAGTGAAAGAAGCAAGGTAGGTGATTTCGATGAAAATGACTAGAACCAAAGATCAACAAGCGGTCATTGACAATCGAGGTGGCACATTGCTTGTTTCAGCAGCAGCAGGATCTGGGAAAACGAGTGTTCTTGTCGAACGGGTCATTCAGAAAGTTATTAAAGATGGACGTAGAATCGATGAGTTTCTGATCATTACCTTTACAAAGGCAGCAGCGCAAGAACTGCGAAGCCGAATAGCCAGTGATCTGCAAAAGGCAATTTTAGCACAGCCAGACCATGTGCATCTCAAGAAACAAATGGTGCTTTTATATCACACGCAAATTTGCACCATAGATGCTTTTTGCACGACGATATTGCGTGAGTTTGGTCACAGTGTGAATCTGCCTGCAGATTTTGTGATTTTAGATGAAGACGACGCTGCGCTCATTAAACAACAAGCATTAGATGAATTGCTTGAAGAACGTTATGAAAATATGGAAGGTAATCTGGAGTTTCCTAAACTGCTTTCTATGTTATCGGCTGGAAAAGATGATAGCGCGTTGGTTCAAGTCATATTAGAAGTTCATAGAAACATTCAAAGTCATCCAAATCCGCAAAAATGGATTCAAAATCAAAAAGAAGAATTACTAATAGGGCAATTTTCTGATGCAGGTGAAACTTTGTGGGGAAAAATCATCATGAACTATGTTGCTCAAATTTCTACGTATTGGATGAATGAATTGAGTGATATATTGGAGCAAGTGCAGCTTGATGCGCAATTATATGTGTATAGTAAAAGCCTAGTTAAGACACTTTCTGACCTTGAAAGATTAAACAAAGCATGTGATGAAGATTGGTCTCATATGTCAGAAGCCATAGCAGTTGAATTTCCAAGACTCAAAGCAGTCAAAAATTGTGAGAATGATGCTTTGAAAGAAACCGTGAAAACTATTAGAGATAATTGTAAAAAACAGATAGGCAAAATAGCAATTGATTTCATGGCTGAGAACACCATTGTTTTGGATAATATTAAAGAAACAAAACCAGTTATGATTGCTTTACTTGATTTAGTGGATGCTTTTTCAACCCGATATCAAGAAGTGAAACGCAAACGAGGTTTTTTAGATTTTTCTGATGTAGAACATGAAGCAGTCACGATGTTTGTTGACCAAGATGGAGAAAAAACGAAAATCGCTCATCAAATTGGCTCGCGATTTCATGAAATTATGGTTGATGAATATCAAGATACAAACTTGGTGCAAAATATTATTGTATCGGCTTTATCAGATGACGAGAAAAACTTGTTTTTTGTAGGAGATGTCAAACAGTCAATTTATCGATTTCGACTTGCTGACCCCACTATTTTCTTAGAAAAATATCATCGTTTCCAATCTTATAAAACAGCGAAAGTTGGAGAGGATAGAAAAATTCTGCTTTCACAAAACTTTCGCTCACGTCCTCAAATATTGGCTGCAACCAATGAAGTATTTTATGACATTATGTCTGAGCAATTGGGTGAGCTTAATTATACAGCTGAGGAAGCATTATATCCAGGCGCTAGCTATCCAGACGGTGAGAATTATGAGACAGAATTTCATGTCCTCAATGTAATTGATGCAAATGAGGATGACTTTGGACTTAGAGTAAGTAAAGATACCTTAGAAGCGAGATTTGTTGCCAAAGAAATTGCTAAACTACTACAAGAACCTTTTTATGTATCAGATGGTGCTGGTGGGACTAGACCAATTATTGCAGAAGATATTGCAATATTGATGCGTTCACCTAAAAGTGTGAGCGCAATATATTTAAATGAACTAAAAAAACAATTTATTCCTTGCACGATGGATGCACAAGAAGATATCTTGGAAACCACAGAAGTATCAATTATTCTCTCTTTTTTGCAAATCATCGACAATCCAAGGCAGGATGTACCATTGGTTTCCGTTTTGCAATCTCCTCTGTATGGCTTTACTGCAGAGGAACTTGCAAAAATAAGGTTAGCTTCTAAAGATGATTTATATTTGGCACTTAAGGAACGTGCCAAAGTAGATCAAAAATGTGACATATTTTTGCAAGAACTTGCAGAACTCCGATTTGAAGCAGGTGAAATCAACTGTCACGAGCTTATTGCAAAGCTTTATGAGAAAACGAATGCTATAGAAGTATTTATGAACTTATCAAATGCAAAAGTGAGAGAAGAGAATCTAATCGCGTTTTATGAAATGGCATGTTACTTTGAGCAAAGTAAGCACCAAGGGTTATTTCAGTTTTTGGTGCATCTGAGAAAATTACAAGAAAATGATCGCGCAGTCACGCGTCAAGTCACCCAAGATGCAGGCGGTGTCAAACTTCTCAGTATTCATCGCTCGAAAGGTTTAGAGTATCCTGTTGTATTTCTCACAAACTTGAAGAAAAAATTCAATGTAGATGATTTGAGAAAAGATGTTATCGTACACAATAAATGGGGAATAGGAATTCGAGCGATAGATTCCGATACCATGACTAAATTTGATACTTTACCTAGGAAAGCGTTGGCACTTGAGCAAAGACGCGAACTTTTGTCTGAAGAGATGCGCCTATTGTATGTAGCGATGACGAGAGCAAAAGAAAAATTAATTATGACCTATTTCCCTCCGTACGGAGAAAGCACCCTATGTAATACAGCTGCGTTTCTTTCAGACCATATAGATCCCAATGTCTTATTTCATAGCGATCATATGGGGCAATGGTTGTTGCTATCTGTGCTGAAACGTTCTGAAGCTGCAATATTAAGAAAGTATGCCAATGTTGAAGACTTTCAAGATGTAAAAGTAAGTCCATATCCTTGGAAAGTGTTTTATCATCATGGAGATAGTGTGGAAACAAGTTTCACGGAAGGTTCTTTCATTGATGAAAATGCGGATGATAAGCAAGCAGAACTAGAGCAGTTGTGGAAAACTCTCACTTGGAAATATCCACATGAAGCATTGGCTCATTTACCTGCACAATTGACTGCGACACAAATTATGTCTATGAAGAAAGATGACAGTACCTCTGATTTTATCGCATTTAAAAAACCTAACTTTAATAGCGAAAAAGAGATCAGTGCAATCCAAAAAGGTAATATTTATCACTCAGTATTTCAAAGAATAGATTTGTCTAAGACAAATAATATTAAAGAAATTCAAGAAGAAATTGTTCGAATTGTAAATTGTGGATTCATTAAACGAGAAGAAATGGATGTCATTTCCGCGCACGATATATTACAGTTTTTCACTTCATCAATAGGGATACAAATGAAGAACGCTGAAACACTTCATAGAGAGTATCCGTTTTCAGTACTAGTACCTGCAACAAACTATTATGAAATTGAAGACAAGCAAGAGTCTGTTTTATTGCAAGGTGTCATTGATTGTTGGTTTGAATATAACAATGAAATTGTTCTACTTGATTTTAAAAGCAACAATATATCTGAGGGAAAAGCGCTGGAGGTTGCAAAAACATATTTTGATCAAATGGATGCATATTCCTATGCACTCGAAGAGATGACGAAGAAAAATGTAGCCCATCGAGTATTATGGTTTCTTACAGCAAGTTGTGGAGTTGAAATATTTTCAGATCATAGTATGAAAAAAATATAAAAAAGAGTTGCAATTACTGAAATTAAATGGTATTATACTAGGAGCGTTTACTAGATATGAAATATTATGTAAACAAATCCTGTATACTGAAAAGAGGTGAGCACGCATGAAGGACGGTATTCATCCAAATTATGAACCAACAACAATCAGATGTACTTGTGGTAATGTGATTGAAACAAGATCAACACGTAAGGACATTAGAGTAGAGGTTTGTTCTAAGTGTCACCCCTTCTTCACCGGTAAGCAGAAGATGGTGGATACTGGCGGACGTGTCAGCCGCTTCAACAAGAAGTTTGGTATGGACGCTTAATGATTGTAAGTGTAAACCCGTGTCAATGTGGCACGGGTTTTTTACTTGTTTTATTTTTTGTTGAATGGCATATGATAGAATAGACTTAAATTTTGGAGGTATGGTTATGTTTAAACAAGTGAATCCGAAAGAACTCGATCAGAATGTGTTTTCTCTCATTGGAGATCAGTGGATGTTAATTTCAGCTGGGGAAGAAGAAAAATATAACTCTATGACAGCAAGTTGGGGTGGTTTGGGTGTTTTATTTCACAAACCAGTAGCCACAATTTATGTAAGACCTCAGCGCTATACCTATGAGTTTATTGAAAATAAAGATGAATTTACACTTTCTTTTTTCGGAGAAGAATATAGAGACCAGCTTAAACTTTTTGGTAGTAAAAGTGGTCGTGATATAGATAAAATGAATGTAGATGGTTTGACAACTTGCATGATTGACGAACATGCACCAGCATTTGAAGAAGCCGAACTGGTTTTGGTGTGCAAAAAGTTATATTTCCAAGATATAAATCCAGAAGGTTTTGTCGATCCTACTATTCATGATTTTTATGCAAAGCAAGATTATCATCGTATATATATCGGTGAAATTACAAAAGCATTTGTAAAATAAGTTATTTGACTTCGATAAAGGAGTTACTATGATTGATAAAAAAGAAAGAAAAGAGATCAACCAAGCTGTCTTGGTTGGTCTCAACGCTAATAATTATAGGGAAGAATGGAGCGCAAGTGAAGAAAGTTTAGAAGAACTCCAAGCCTTATTAGAAACGGCTGGAGGTACTTGCGTTGCAACTGTCTTGCAAAATAGACATGCACCAGATGCACGCACTTTCATTGGCGAGGGCAAAGTAGAGGAAGTGAAAATGCTTTGTGAAGCTGAAGAAGCTGATCTTGTAATCTTTGACAATGAGCTGTCTCCATCACAAATGCGGGTTTTAACGAAAGAAATTGGTGTGCAAGTAATGGACCGCTCAGGTTTAATACTTGATATTTTTGCGCAGCGAGCAAAAACTCGAGAAGGACGATTGCAAGTTGAATTGGCACAATTTCAGTATCTACTCCCAAGACTTACTGGTATGTGGGGACACCTTGTAAGACAAACTGCATCAGGTGGTAAAGCGCCCATTGGAACCCGTGGCCCAGGGGAAACCCAATTGGAAACGGATAGAAGGCACATCAGACGCAAAATTTCGAAACTGAAAGAAGAAATCGAAGAAGTGCGAAGAGTTCGTTCTGTTCAGCGCCAAAAAAGAATCAAAAATGAATTGCCTGTGGTGGCAATTGTAGGGTATACCAACGCAGGAAAATCTACGCTCCTCAATCAGCTCACGGGGTCAGATATTCCAGCTAACAATCGATTGTTTGATACGCTAGATACAACAACAAGAACCCTTGAGATTTCAGATACTTGTGTGGTGCTCATTTCCGATACCGTAGGGTTTATAAGAAAATTACCGCATCATCTTGTGGATGCTTTCAAAGCTACCTTAGAAGAGCTAAAGTATGCTGATTTACTCTTGCATGTCATTGATGCTTCTAGTGGTGAGTGGCGAGAGCACATGGAAATTGTAGAAAAACTCATTTCAGAGTTGGGTGCTCATGAAACACCACGAATTGATGTGTATAACAAAGCTGATATTATATCAGATGATATTCTTCCAATCGGTGATAATACTGTTCGTATTTCTGCCAAAACAGGAGAGGGTATTGATAAACTGGTATTACGAATCGGTGACTATTTAGATACCGGATATCATAGTGTATTTTTAAAAATACCATATGATCAAGGCGGTGTTTTAGATATGCTCTATCGAGAAGCAAAAGTTAACAAAGTTGACTATGCTGAAATGATTGAAGTAGAAGTTATTTGCACTGAAAAAATTATGCGACAAGTTGAACAATATCAGAGTAATCAATCTGAAAAAACGGAGGCGTTTTTGGATGAATGATTATTTAATGCCAACAGATAGTGCGCATGAAGAATTCACAGAAAAACGTTCTCGTTTTATTGGATATATAAAGCCAGTCGAAACTGAAGTAGAAGCGAAAGCTTTTGTGGATGAAATCAAACGAAAACATCATGATGCACGACATAATTGTTGGTGTTATATTTTGCATGATGGTGGAATTGTGCGATATTCTGATGATGGAGAGCCACAAGGAACAGCAGGACAACCCATGCTTGAAGTATTGAAGCGTGAGGGAGTTGAAAATGTATGCTGTGTTGTGACTCGATATTTTGGTGGGATTTTATTGGGTGCTGGTGGTCTTTTACGGGCTTATACGCGTGGGGCAAAACTTGCTTTAGATGCAAGTGGAATTTCTATTGTACAAGAACTCCTTCATGTAGCTGTTCGCTGTTCTTATGCACAGTTTGAAAAATTAAAACTTGAAATAGAAGCACAAGAAGGTTTGATTGTTGATATGGAGTATGGGGCCGATGTGAGAATGGAAGCCTTGTTTTCGGAAAATAAGTTAGATATATTTCGAAAGAATCTCACTGAGATGACTGCAGCCACTGCACAAATTGATAAACTTGGAACGCAATTTCGAGCTGTTCCAAGAAAAAATAAATAAATTTGAAAAAAATAAAGGGTTTTTCGTATTTTATAGCGTATATGACTTTATAGGCAAAAATCATTTGGATTACTTTGGATTGTTGTAGAAAGGATTCAGATATTGTGACAATAAGGGAAAGAAAAGAAAAGATGGAACTGGCTAATCTTTCTACATTTGCGTGTTGCGCTGTAAATTCAAAAGGTCGATTAAACCCGATTAGTGAATGCAAAGTTAGAACAAGTTTCGAGAGAGATATTGATCGCATCGTGCATTCAAAAACATTTAGAAGATTAATGCACAAAACGCAAGTTTTTCTTAAGCCTGAAGGCGATCACTATCGCACAAGAATGACACATACATTAGAGGTCAGTCGTATTGCAAAAACCATTGCAGCCGCCCTCAATCTTAATGTTGATTTAACCGAAGCGATAGCGATGGGTCATGATTTGGGTCACACACCATTTGGACACGCAGGCGAACGAGTGTTAGATGAAATTATGCCAGAGGGTTTTCATCACAATTGGCAGTCTCTTCGTGTAGTAGATCGGTTGGAGAACAATGGTGAAGGATTAAACGTCACCCATGAAGTGAGAAATGGGATCTTCTGTCACACTGGGGAACAAGATCCTTATACACTAGAAGGGCAAATAGTAAAGATTTCGGATAGAGTTGCCTATATTAATCATGATATTGATGATGCACTTAGGGGGAAAATTATTTACCCTACAGATATACCCATCAATATATCTCAGTGTTTGGGCTTTACACATGGTCAGCGAATCAACACTTTAGTTGTGGATATCATAGAAAACAGCCAAGGTGAGGATAGAATAAAACAATCTGAGAAGATTGGTAATATGATGTTGGAGCTTCGTGAATTTATGTTTGAAAACGTGTATCGAAGCCCGATTGCCAAAGGAGAAGAATCCAAAGCACAGCGTATGATTGAAATGATCTTTCAGTATTATCAAGAGCATCCCGATGAAATGCCAGAGGATTTTCAATATATTCGCAAGGAAGAAGGCACTAATAGAGCAATTTGCGATTATATCAGTGGCATGACTGATAATTATGCGGTACAAGTATATAGCAAATTGTTTATCCCAGAGTCTTGGGGTGTGAAGTAATAGCATAAGGAGGAGAGAATATTGGCAATTGCACCACAAGTTATTGATGAAATTATTGCAAGGTGTGATATTGTTGATATCATTTCCGATTATTTGTCTCTCAATCAAAAAGGAAATAGTTATTGGGGCCTATGTCCATTTCATGGTGAGAATACACCGTCGTTTCATGTTGTGCCGGATCGGCAAATGTACCATTGTTTTGGGTGCGGGAAAGGTGGCGGAGTAATTTCTTTTATTATGGAAGTCGAACAAATCCCGTTTATTGACGCTATACATGTATTGGCTAAAAAAGTTGGTGTAACGATACCAGAGAATAATGCGGATGATTCCTTTATTAAAAAAAAGCAAAGATTATTGGCTCTGAATAAGGAAGCTGCTCGATTTTTTTATATGTCACTATATGACTATGGTGGACAAGTAGCTTTGACATATTTACAAAATAGAAAAATCACAAAAGCCACCATAACACGATTTGGACTAGGGTTTGCACAAGACGGATGGGATCATTTGTTGCAAGCCATGATCAAGTTGGGGTACAGCAAAATGGAACTTTTGGATGCTGGTCTAGCAACCAGTGCTCAAAATGGACGAATTTATGATCGATTTCGAAATCGAGTGATGTTTCCGATCATTGATGTGCGGGGTGATGTGATTGGCTTTGGTGGACGTGTTTTAGATGATTCTATGCCAAAGTATCTCAATTCACCTGATTCCATTCTATTTAACAAAAGTCAACATGTATACGCACTCAATTTTGCAAAACAAAGTAAAATGGATAAACTAATCTTGACAGAAGGATACATGGATACGATAGCTCTGCACCAAGCGGGATTTGATGGTGCCGTCGCAAGTTTAGGAACTGCTTTTACAGCTAAACATGCCACACTGCTATCTAAATATACCAAAGAAGTAATACTAGCCTTTGACTCAGATGATGCTGGAGTTGCCGCTGCAAATAGAGCAATAAGCTTTCTTGAAAAAGCTGGTCTTAAGGTAAAAGTACTTCAAATGCAGGGCGCCAAAGATCCAGACGAATTCATCAAAAAATTTGGAAAAGAGCGATTTGAAAAACTGCTCAATGATTCTGAAAATCATATTGATTATCAGATTGCACACATTCAAAGAAAATATGATTTAGCAGAACCCATGCAAAAGATTGAATTTGCCAAAGAAACATCACAAATGATTGCCACGTTGCCAAGTGCAATGGAACGTGAAGTATATGCAGGGCGAATTTCCATGATCACTGATATTGCAAAAGATGCAGTGATGCAGGATGTCAATCGGGCTTATAAAATCAATATATCAAAGATTAAGAAAAAACAACAGCGAAAAATAGCTGTGCCAACTCAAGATGCTCAACCAAAGTCGAGACAATTGCGGTATGAAAATGTCAGGTCTGCTTTGGCTGAAGAAGGCGTCATTCGCCTGTTGATGTTAGATAACTCTCTTTTTCAAAATGTTGACCACATGAAAAGCCAATCATTTAGTTCTCCTTTTTTAGGAAAAGTGTTTGAAGAATTTTGTCAGCAAAATAAAGATGGAAGAAAGTTGAGTTTCGATTCACTTACGTCAATGTTATCTTCTGAGGAAATGTCGCACCTAGTGTCGGTTTTAAATAAACCCGAAAGTCTCAAACGTAGCAGTGAAACGTTGAAAGAATATATATCTATTATAGAATCAGAATATATCGCAAGCGGTGGATTGAGTGATGATGATATACTCTTGCGCGCACGAGAAAACTACCAAAAGAAAAAATCATGGGAGATGTGAACATGGACGAGAATAAAACAAAAGATGAAGTTTTACTAGAAGAAGGCACAAAGCAAGAGACAGAGCAAGTAACGTTGCGTGGTAGAGAAGAAATTATTAAAATAATCCCAGCAGTTCAAGGGGTTGAGAAGCTAGGCGATCTGATTGAAAAAGGACAAAAAAAGGGTAACTTGAGTGCATCTGAATTAATGGATGTTTTAGAAGAAATGGACCTTGAGTCAGAGCATATGGATAAAATCTATGACGCGCTAGAAAATCTAGGAATAGAGACTACGACGGATGCATATCTTCCTGATCTGAATGAAACGATAGACCCTCCTGCAGAGGAGTTAGAAGAACTTCCTGAAGAGGAAATCATTGATCCTAAAACTTTGGTTGATTCATTTGGTATTGATGATCCAGTCCGCATGTACTTAAAAGAGATTGGTAAAGTCAATTTGCTTACATCTGACGAAGAAATTTTACTTGCGAAAGCGATGGAATTTGGAGCAGAAGCAAAAATCAAACTCGATGAGCTCAATGAAATAAGAGAACAAAATGACGATCATTCTGAACGTACACAAGAAGAAATAGAACTAAAAAGAATGGTTCGAAAAGGACATTTAGCAAAACAACGTCTAGCAGAATCTAACTTGCGCTTGGTGGTTTCTATCGCAAAGCGTTATGTAGGACGTGGTATGCTGTTTTTGGATTTAATTCAAGAAGGAAATCTAGGGCTTATTAAAGCAGTTGAAAAATTTGATTACAACAAAGGGTATAAGTTTTCTACCTATGCAACATGGTGGATTCGTCAAGCAATTACAAGAGCGATTGCAGACCAAGCAAGAACGATTCGTATTCCAGTGCATATGGTTGAAACCATCAATAAAGTTATTCGTGTATCAAGACAGCTGTTACAAGAATTGGGACATGATCCATCTCCTGAAGAAATATCAGAAGAGATGGGTATGCCTGTAGACAAAGTGCGCGAAATTCTTAAAATTGCGCAAGAGCCCGTGAGCTTAGAAACTCCGATTGGTGAAGAAGAAGATTCACACCTAGGTGATTTCATTCCAGACGAAGAAGCTTCTGAACCTTCTGAAGCTGCCTCCTTTACATTGCTCAAAGAACAATTGGTGGAAGTTTTGAGTACTTTAACACCAAGAGAAGAGCGTGTACTTAAACTGCGTTTTGGGATTGAAGATGGTCGTACACGTACACTAGAAGAAGTTGGAAAAGAGTTTAATGTAACCAGAGAACGTATTCGTCAAATTGAAGCAAAAGCTTTGAGAAAACTGCGCCACCCAAGTCGTTCCAAAAGATTGAAAGACTTTTTGAATTGATTGTTTTCTCAGTATGTGTAATGAATTTTGAAATAAATATAAGGTATTATAGTTAATATTTATAAAATATCAGTGGATATTTCTACAAATTCGGAAATTTCACAATATTTAACTTTAGAATTGTTTTGTGATTTATGGTAAGCTGACTCTAGCTTACTGTAAGGAGGATAATCATGAAATTACTAAAGAAATTAATTGGAATCGTTTTTGTTTTAACAATTGTTTGTGCGCCAATGCAAGTGCTTGCGGCGAATGATACACATGTAGTTGTACGTGGAGATAGCATGTGGAAAATTGCTGTGAAGTATGAAGTTGGGTTGAGTGAAATTATTAGTGCAAATCCGCACATTAAAAATCCTTCACTCATTTATCCTGGAGATAAAATAAGCGTACCAAATAAAGATGAAGTAAAGAGTATTGAGCAACAGGTTGTTGATTTGGTCAATGAGGAAAGAGCACGATATGGACTAAATCCTCTTCAATCAAATTGGGAACTTGCTCGAGTTGCTCGATATAAATCTCAAGATATGATAGATAAAAACTATTTTTCACACACATCTCCAACGTATGGATCGCCGTTTAAAATGATGCAAGACTTTGGCATACGTTACACTGCTGCTGGTGAAAATATAGCGTATGGACAGCGCACTCCAAAGGAAGTTATGGATGCATGGATGAATTCTACTGGACATCGTGAAAACATTTTGAGTGCAAAGTTTAACCAAATTGGTGTTGGTGTCGCAAAAAGTGCGAATGGCACATTATATTGGACACAAATGTTTATTAGAAACTAAAGACTGTTAAATTAAAAGTAAGGGGGTGCTCTACATGGGGCATCTCTTACTTTTTTCTTTATTTGACTATACTTAGGATACAGAAAAATCATTTGTGTTATAAGTTTCCATGGAAAAGGAATTAAAAATCTTAATATTCGAATTGTCTCATATTTCATTTGATTTGGTGCATACTAATGTTGTTCATATGTATGAAAGGAATTTAATTATGAGTGAATATAAAAATAAGTTTAGGCAAGAAGTATTTGATAAGGTTTATGATTTGAATTCAGTAGCCTCAGCCACAGGTATGACAGGAATCACCCCATCTATCCCCACAGATGATGAAGAGCTAGAAGCGTATTCAAAGATTCAATCAGTACCACCAAAACACTGAAGAAAAGAAGAACGTTTCACTTAATTTGAAACGTTCTTCTTTTATCAGTATAATATAGATAACTTGAAATTAATTTTTGCTTAGATTACATTGTTGGTTGGTGCCTATATTCATGTGCATTACATTTATTCAGAAATGCCTGCTTGTTTGATTTTTCTTTGGCATAGTTACTATTTCCTCTGCCCATCCGGTCGCAAAATCCTAACAATGCAATTTCGTCCACGTTTGTTTGTTTGACCATATAATCAAGTTCTGCAAACGGTAAATCTTTGAGGACAAATAACGGTTGCATGTGAAAACGGACAAGCTGACTTACTTGTTGAATGAATTCAATGTCTTCAGTGAGTACGGATAAGAATTCTACAGTTAACTGCATACCAACTTTTTCATGATCATATGAAGTATATTTACCACGACGCTTTTTAGTTGTACTTGGTTTACCAATATCATGAAGTAGAGCAGCCCACATAAAGACAATTGGGTTTGCACTTTGCTCTCTCATTTTTGCAGCTTCGTCCACTACAAGGCATGTGTGATTCCAAACGTTTCCTTCAGGATGATAGATGGGTGATTGAGGTGTCTTTTGCATATCAGTCAACATATAAAATGGATAGCACGAAAATGCACCTTCTGCCATAAGCATATTCAAAAAGGTTGAAGGGTTTTTATCTTGACATAAGTGTTTTGTGATTTGGATATACCGTTCTGATATCGTCATCGTTTTGTGTTTACTCCAAGAGCTTGCTTTTTAGTATTAAACTCTTTGTTTTCAGTTCTTGGATTCGCTTTCATATTTTCTTTTTCCGATTGCTTTAAATTAGCCATAATAACACCTCCAACAATAGTATTTCAGCTTTTGTGTTATATATTCTGCATCATATTTCAGTAAATGAGCAAACCTATGAAATAAATCTAAAAACTGGGTGATACCAACATGAAAAAAGAACAAAAAATGAGACAAGCGTTTGAGCGTTTGAAAAAACGCTATCCGAAGGTTAAAAATGGCCTCAAAAATGTAAAAGCACGTAATTTATTTCACCATGAAGTAATCATTCGAAAACTCATCAGAGATGTGAAAGGGTTTCAATATCAACATATCTCAGGCTACGAGCAATTATTGGCGAATTATGTTTCCGTATTAGATGAAGTGTCAGAAAAATTGTTATCACAGTATAATACCAGAAATCAAACGGATTATTTATTTACTGACATCATTTCATCTGATTATAATGGGTATTTAAAGTCAGGAATATTATCGGTTCTTATTACTAGTCATATTCCCAAGATGATGTCTGTAGAGTTTCAGCGCTATTTACCTGAAAATCCATCTGAAGAATACAGAGAAACGCGCCGTAACAAGAGGAAGTTTTTCCTCCACTTAGGTGACACAAACACTGGAAAAACTTATGAAGCATTGCAGCGCTTAAAGCAATCAGAACAAGGTGTCTATCTTGCTCCCTTGCGAATTTTAGCTCTTGAAAACTATGAACGGCTCAACAACGAAGGCGTTTTGTGCAATTTGCTGACAGGCGAAGAAGAGATATTGATTCAAGATGCAAAACATAGTTCTTGCACGGTAGAAAAATTAGATATCAGTAAACGTTATCAAGTTGCGGTGATAGATGAAGTGCAGCTATTGGCTGATATGCAAAGAGGTGATGCTTGGACAAAAGCTATTTTGGGAATACAATGCGCAGAAATTCATCTATGTGGTGCAGCCTTAGCAAAACAGCAATTGATTCAAATGATAGAAGATTGCGGAGATGAATATGAGTTTAAAGAATACACTCGTTTGGTGCCATTAGAAGTAGAAGAAAAACCAGTAAAAATCAAAGAGGTTAAAAAAGGAGATGCACTTGTTGCATTTTCAAAACGTAGTGTATTGACCTATGCAGAGTATTATAGACGGATTGGAATACTAAGTAGTGTTATATATGGTGATTTACCTCCTGAAGTAAGGCGAGAACAGTATGAACTGTTTGTTAATGGTACGCATCCGATACTCATTGCAACAGATGCAATTGGGATGGGAATCAATTTGCCGATTGAGCGACTAATTTTCAGTGAGATTAGTAAATTTGATGGGGAAGAAGTGCGACTGCTTACAAGTCAAGAGGTAAAGCAAATCGCAGGTCGTGCTGGAAGAATTGGTATTTATCCTGTTGGATATGTCTCTTGTTTAGAAGACAACAACATGGATTTTATTTATCAGCAACTAAACGCTAAAGACGAAAGAATTGAGCAAGCAGTCATAGGGCCTAGTGAATCAATACTGCAAATAGGGTTGTTGCCGCTACAAGAGAAATTGGCGCTTTGGTCAAATGAAGCTGTAACATTGTCTTACTATCGCAAAAAAGACATTAGTAACTATTTATTGATTTTAGATTTATTGAAAGAATATCAGTTGCCTGAAAAGTTGCAATGGAAACTGATGCAAGTGCCATTTGATACAGGAAACCCTGTGTTATTGGCGCAATTTACTGACTATATGAACACTTCTTTTCGTGCCAAGTGTACTGAATTAGAAAAGCCACAGGTTGCATGTCAAACATCGGCAGAATATGAAGTATATTATCAGAGAGTGAATTTGTATTATTCATGTTCAAAAGCACTTGGTTTCTCTTATGATGAAGAGTGGATAATGAATACCAGAAGTAAAATTTCTAAACAAATCGCGAAAATACTAAGAAAACAGAATGTGAAAAAAGAGAAATAATGAAGAATATGTTTGATTAAATGATATTTATAGATAAAATGTATTGGTTTTAAGGTATCCTTCAAAAAGATATTCGTTTTGCAAAATATTGAATCAAAGTGTAATGATAAAATATATTGTTTGTTAGAGGAAATGCTTTTCACACAAAATTATGATAAAATCTCTTTGATTTTTATGCGTTTCATTGATTATTCTTTGAATTGATTGCATATTTGCAGTAATTAGTATATAATTTCAACTTGAAATTTTATATATATTTTTGGAGGAACCTTGATTACTATAACAAATCTCAGTTTCAGCTTTTCTGGTGCAAAACTATTTAGTGATGTTAATCTCAAGTTTATGCCAGGAAATTGCTACGGTATTATCGGTGCAAATGGTGCTGGTAAATCAACTTTTTTAAAAATTTTGTCCGGCGAATTGGATTCAACGACTGGTGAAGTTTCCATTGGAAAAGAAGAACGGATGTCTGTACTCAAACAAGACCACTATGCGTATGATGAGTTCACTGTGTTAGATACAGTCATTCAAGGCAATGCGCGTCTATTCCAAATTATGCAAGAGAAAGATGCTTTGTATGCCAAAGAAGATTTCTCTGAAGAAGATGGAATTTTGGTATCTGAGCTTGAAGCAGAGTTTGCAGAGCTCGATGGATGGGAAGCAGATACTGAAGTGGCAAAACTATTGCAAGGTTTGGGTCTAGATACGGATATTCAGTATTCGCTCATGGAGACGCTAACAGGTAGTGAGAAAGTGAAAGTTTTGCTTGCACAAGCACTCTTTGGTCAACCAGATATTATTTTGTTGGACGAACCTACCAACAATCTTGATGTCCAATCAATCAACTGGTTAGAAGACTTTTTACTAGAATATGAAGGAACCGTAATTCTAGTTTCTCATGACAGACATTTTCTCAATACAGTATGTACACATACCGTTGACATCGACTACGGTAAAATCAAGCTGTACACTGGTAACTATGATTTCTGGTATGAATCTAGCATGCTCATTCAACGTTTGATGCGTGAGCAAAACAGAAAAAGGGAAGAAAAAGCAAAGGAATTGCAATCATTTATTGCACGTTTCTCTGCCAATAAATCTAAATCAAAACAAGCTACATCAAGAAAGAAACTATTGGACTCCATTTCTATTGAAGAAATGCCAGCCTCTTCTAGAAGATATCCTTATGTAGGATATCAAATGGACCGTGAACCTGGAAAAGAAATATTAGCAGTCGATGGCGTGAGCCATTCTGTTGATGGTGAAAAAGTTCTCAATAACATCTCATTCCGTGTCAATAAAGAAGATAAAATTGCTTTTGTTGGTGGACATGATATTGCCAATACAACGTTCTTCAAAATTTTGATGGAAGAAATTCAACCAGAAGAAGGGGAAACACGTTGGGGCGTTAGCACATCGGTGTCTTACTTTCCAAAAGACAACTCCAGTTATTTCGAAAATTGCGACGATACGATTCTTGAGTGGCTTAGACAATACTCTAAAGATAAATCAGAGTCATATCTTCGTGGATTTTTAGGAAGAATGCTCTTTTCAGGAGATGACGTATTTAAGCCTGTTAACGTCCTTTCTGGTGGCGAAAAAGTGCGTTGTATGCTTGCGAGAATGATGATGAGTGGTTCTAATGTACTGGTATTGGATCAGCCAACCAACCACTTAGATTTGGAATCAATTACTGCACTCAACAATGGATTGACTGACTTTAAGGGTATTGTTCTCTTTTCATCACATGACCATCAGTTCATTCAAACAATTGCAAATCGAGTCATTGAACTCCATCCAGATGGGAAACTCGATTATGTATCCACTTATGATGAATATCTAGAACGAAAATTGAATTCTTAATTTTATAGTAATTTTTATATTGGAGACGACGATGGATAGTGTAACGTTTGAAAAAATGCTTCATGAAAAAATTCCAATTACTGAGGCGATGGCTTTTCATGTTCTCGAATTTTCTTCTTTGAAAGTGAGAATTACGGCAGAGCTTGCGCCAAATGCCAATCATATGCAAACCGCTTTTGGTGGTAGCATCAACTGTTTGATGGTTACATGTGGTTGGTCTATGATGAATGCAATTTTTCAAGAGATAGATCCAACCGCTCATATTGTGATACAAAGAAGTAGTATTGAATACTATCATCCCATCAAACATGATTTTGTAGCAGAGTGCAATCTACAAGATGAAAGTAAATTAGTTCACTTGAAGGATATGTACAGAAGGCATAATAAAGGCAAACAGGTTTTAGAGATTTTCTGTTATGAAGGGGAGACTCTTTTGGCAAAATTTGAGGGGCAATTTGTTGCATATAAGTAATTTTATAAAGTTCAACTGACGAAAAGATTGGAGATACCGCTTGTGTCTCCAATCTTTTTTTGATAAGTATTTCCTTATTTCGGCAGAATATGTTATATTGTAATGGTTAAACCAATGAAATGATTGATTTTGATTTACATATGATTAAGGAGTTATTTTATGAAGTCCATACGCAAAAAGCGTTTTATTAAACCCCTTGTGTTAGCAGGTTTGCTTATTGTTCCGCTTTATTTTGGGTTCTCAACCAAAACACCAGAAGGCACTTCATATATGAGCCCTGCTGCAACAGTTACGAATTTAGAGTTTTTATATGATTTAACATATACAAAAGATGAAGAACTCGTCCATGAACATTCGATCTTTTCAGAACAGCTAAAAATGATTGAAAATGCAGAGCGCTTTATTGTAGCCGATTTGTTTTTATACAATGATTATTACAACACAGAGACTTTTTACTTTCCGAATTCAACACAACTCTTAACAGATGCTTTCATCACACAAAAGAAGAAATACCCTGATTTAAAAGTATATCTTATCACAGATGAGATTAATAACAGTTACGGACCTGTTTTAAACAATCAGTTATTACAGTTAAAAGAGAATGATATTGAAGTTATTATAACAGACTCAAGTAAAATTCGAGATTCTAATCCACTATATGCAGGCTTTTATCGAACCTATATACAGCATTTTAAAACACCAGAGATAGGTTGGATGAATAATCCTTTTGGAGACAATGGACCTGAGGTAGGAATTAGAAATTACTTAAAATTGCTCAATTTTAAGGCAAATCATCGTAAAGTTCTGATAACTGAAAATGAGGGAATGGTCAGTTCATCAAATCCACACGATGCAAGTTCTCACCATTCTAATATTGCATTTCAATTTAGTGGAGAAGCTGTGTCTTATTTGCTGGAAGCTGAAAAAGCAATTGCAAAATTCTCAGGAGTAGAAATTCAAGATGTTGCTTATGAATCAACTTCTTCAAAAGTTTTATCTGAGACGACTTTACATGTCCTAACAGAGGATAAAATATTAAATGAATTACTCAAACATATTAAAAATACAAAGGATGGAGATCGTATTGATCTAGGTATGTTTTATCTATCTCATAGAGAAGTCATTGAAGAACTCATCGCTGCATCTGAACGTAATGTTTCTATTCGAGTTATTTTAGACCCCAATAAAGATGCCTTCGGATTTAAAAAGAATGGAATTCCTAACAGACAAGTCGCAAATGAACTTTTAGAAGAGTCTAATGGAAATATTGAGTTGCGATGGTATCTAACGAATGGTGAGCAATTTCATGCAAAAATCATTGCAATACACACTCAAGAACAAACTATTATAATTGGAGGTTCTGCTAATTTTACTCGTAGAAATCTAGATAATTATAATATGGAAGCTGACATTATGATTATAGCGAAATCAAATAATAAAATTGTATTGGAAGTGCTAGCCTATTTTGATCGCATCTGGAATAATGAACAAGGAGTATACACAGGAGACTATTCCATCTATGAAGAAGATAGTAGTTGGAAATCGTTAATATATAAAGTTCAAGAGAAAACAGGATTTTCGACATTCTAATAAATGAATGATTAGAAGTTTGAAAGCAAATTAAACCTCGGTGAAGCGGACAATATAGCAGTGAATTATTATTGTTAATTTTTGAGTGTATTAAAAACTTGCAAAACAAAGCAAAACTTCTTTAACCGTGCATGAGATGTATAGCAGATAAACTATTTGTAAAAGTGGGGAGATAAGATGTCAAAAGTTTTGTCCATGGTTGGATTGCTCATATATTTTGCAGTACTTATGATTGTCATTATAAGAGAGAAAAAAAGTAATACAGTTGAAGAGTATTTTTTTGCTGGGAGAGATTTACCATTTTGGGCCCTTTCGATCACATTTATTGCTTCTTGGTGGGGAGCAGGGTCAGCACTATCAACTGCAGATCTTGCGTATGCTGATGGACTAGGTTCTTTTTGGTATTATGGTGTTCCTGTCTTAATTTCTACATTTCTTATGATTCTAGGCGCGAAAGCAATTCGCAAGGTAGGTTATATGACGCAGGGAAAAATGATGGAAGCACGGTATAATCAAGTAGTGTCAAAAATGCTATCTTTGTTGATTCTTGTATTTATGATTTTTACTGCCGCTTCGCAAATGGTTGGTATTGGAATGTTTTTTGGAACATATATGGGGCTTAATTATGAGATTGCAGTGCTTGCTGGCACTAGTATGGTGCTGATCTATTCGCTGTTTGGAGGTTTTCGTGGCGTCGTGTTTACAGATATAATTCAATTTGTGTTGTTATTATTATCAGCTATTCTTGTTTTCGTTACGGCTATGATGCATAGTGGAGGCGTTGAAAATATTTATTCAACAGCCATTTCATTAGGAAAAACAGATTATATGAGCTTATCTGCTGGAGCTTCGAAATATATGATGTATGTGGTCACATTTGGCTGTGCATGGATGATTCAAGCGAATGTGTGGCAAAGGATATCAGCGACGAAAGATGATCAGGATGCTAAGAAAATGACAATAATGAGTTTTTTTGCATACATTCCACTTTACTTAATTGTAGTTTTTACCGGGATGGCTGCCATTGCTTTATTTGATGAGCTTCCTAGCGGTGGAGTAGTGACTGCTATTGTGACTGAATATATGTCGCCTGCATTTGCTGTGCTAGTATTTATTGGTATTTCAGCTGCGATTATGTCTACAATGGACTCCCTTATCAATACTGGGGCATTGACTATGGCTGTTGATTTGAGTGGCAGAAAAAAAAGCGAACAAGCGCAATTGTTGTTTTCTAAGTGGTCAACTATTATTGTTACCATGATCGCACTCATAATAGCCCTCAATATTCGTTCAATATTAGAAGTATCATGGATTGCATCTGATATTATTACAACTGGTGCATTTATTCCGCTTGTTTTAGGTTTTTTGTGGCGAAGAGGCAATAGTGTAGGAGCAATTTCTTCCATGGTGGTAGGATTTATTTTCTGCATTTATAATTTGCTCATTAGTTTAGGGTTTGATTTACCAAGTGTTTGGAAGCCACAATCAGCCCAGCAAGTATTGATTGGAGTGTCATTATCTATCGTAGTTTATATTTCTATGAGTTTAATAACAGCGCCAGAATATGAAAAAGCAGATTTCTTCATTATGAAAGCTGGAATTAGAAAAGTAATATAGTTGCGATGACAGTATCTAATACAATCACGAATGATTATACGAATAAGAAAAGCCCGCAACCAAAAGTTGCGGGCTTTTTGAGAAAAGAAAGAGGTAAAATCAAAATCAATCAATGCTAATAGGTATAGATGTATTTGTTTTTTGATTCCTTTGAATCGTTAGATAAAGTATACCATCAGTCAATGTAGCCTTGATTCCATCTGCTTTCGCATATGGAAGATAGACAGTGCGTTGCATCGAACTATGATATCTTTCTTTACATATGTAGCTTTCTTGATATTCTTCGGCTGATTCATTTTTAGCAACCATGATTTTAAGAGTATAGTCGTCAAACTCAATCTTAATATCATCTTTTGCAATTCCTGGTAGTTCTGCTTCTACTAGATATTCGGTTTCTTTTTCCTTAACATCCATCTTGAATGCTTTTCTCGCGATGGCATGTAGTCTTGGGAAACTGGAGTGAAAATAGTCATCAAATGGGTCGGTTAAATGATCATGAAATACGTAGCGCAATTCGTCGCTCGCTCTTGGCACTAAACCTGGCATAAAAATCCACCTTTCTCACATATAAATAGTATTTAATTGAGCATCAACCGGGAAATAATGCACAATTTATGTTAGAAATATAACATACAATCCGTCATTTTGCAACATTAATTTGGTTTTTTTTACAAAAAAATATATTTTTGTTATAATGCTGATAGAGATAGATATACAAAATATGAATTTGCTTTCAAAAAGGTGACACTTTGTTTTATTAGAATTGAAGAAAAGTATCGTTGATTTATGGAAAAATATTCATTATTGTAATATCAGCATGTGATTATAAAAATTTAAAATCCTCTATAAGGAATGCTTAGAGTGTTTAATTAATGCATATATAATTTGAGCAAGAGCATACAGATGGAATAATACATAATCGCTAGGTTGTCAGTTAGAAGGTGTCGCATTTGCTTCATTATAGCATTTTTGTAGTGTGATAATAATGCTTTGATTTCATCAAAATTCTGTCCTGTTGAAGCAGAATTAATTAAAATTGTTCTCAATTGCATTTGGATCCATGATAAATACAGCACGAACTGCTTCTGTAGAAGAATCAGGTTGAATCAAATTTAAATTTATTTGCAACATCCATTTTGATGTCTTCAATGAGAGGTAAGTATCTTAACCATTCTTCATGCCTTTAATATTATTTATTCTTGTATTGTGTGTACAGCAGTCAACGGACAGACCGACTAATTCTATGTTGATTGGTTTGAATTCTTCTTGCATGCTTACAAAGGTCAGAAATTGTGTTGTACAAACTGGCGTAAAGTCATCTGAGTGACTAAACAAGATAACCCATTTTCCTTCATAATCTTCAGGAAAAGAGATATTAACTTGTGTTGTGATAGCTTTAAAAGAGAGGGCTTTATCGCCAATGAGTGGAAATGTGATAGTTTCGTTTTGTTGTGTAGAATTATGCATATAAGATCCGCCATAACTATAATAAAATCATTTCAGTCTAACAAAATTTGTAGACTCTTATGTAATTATTTTTATGATCAAAATATTAAAGTTAATTATAAATCATATTCAGTATCCTTAAGTGAGAAAGTTGACAATAAAGTCTTTGGGTGTATAATAGAAATCTAAGAAATAATTATAATATTTAGTGAGGGATTAGATGAAAATAGGTATTATCAGATGTATGCAAACAGAAGACTTCTGTCCAGGAACTAGAGATTTTCAAGTAATACGAAATAGAGAAGAAGCTTTCGAAGGGATAAAAGAAGATATCGAAATCATTGGTTTTATTAATTGTGGAGGTTGTCCAGGTAAGAAGTCAGTTTTGCGAGCCAGACAATTGGTTCAAAAAGGCGCTGATACCATTGTTTTTGCATCTTGTATTCAAAAAGGAAATCCAATTGGTTATCCTTGTCCGTTTGCTCATAAAATGAAATCACTGATTCAAGCGGATCTTGGTGAAAATATTAAGATTATTGACTATACGCATAACTAAAAAATAAATTTTACTTTCTGTAAAACAGCATTTTTTTAAAATTAGATTTTTTATTTAATATTAAACTATTAAGATTTAGAAAATCCCCACTCCTATACAATTCGTATTAGAGTGGGGATTTAAACTATAGTTTTGTTATTGAATTCATGCTTGCATCTTATTGCAGTGAACAAGACTAGGATTGGTTATATTTCGGATGGTTTTTAACGAACTTTTTTGTAAAAAACTATTATTGCAATTGAATTAACGCAGGAAAGAATACAGAGTTACATGTTTTAGATGTTTTTTTCTTTTCTAATTAGTTCAACAATTTCATTTGGTTTTACGACTTTGCCAAAACTCACAACCTTACCATCCACTACTAGTGCAGGTGTTGACATAACTCCGTATTCAGCAATTTTATTAAAATCTCTCACATGTCCTACAGGTTCGGCAATTCCAAGATTTTTGAGTGCAGTTTTTGTGTTGGTTTCTAACTCATCACATTTTTTGCAACCTCCCCCAAGAATTAAAATGGATGCATTATCTGAGTTGTGGTCGTTTGCGCATTCCAAACATCCGTTTGCGCATGTAGTTATAGCTTTTTTCTTACCAAAATTGAATAATCCCATAATCGTAAATCTCCTTAAATAATTAAATGTGCAAAATAATTAAAAATATATCCTACAATAATAATACCAATAGTACATACAGAAATAAAAACTCCAAGGAGTTTTGGTTTGACTGCTTGCCTTAGCATAATGAGGGAAGGTAGAGAAAGTGTAGTCACAGCCATCATCAAAGCCAAGACAGTTCCGATTTGTACTCCTTTTGAAAAGAGCGCCTCTGCAATTGGTATTGTTCCAAAAATATCAGCATAAATAGGTACTCCGACTATAGTGGCAAGTATTACAGAGAAAGGGTTGTCAGTGCCTAAGACACCTTCAATCCAATTTTGTGGAATCCAGTTGTGAATGACAGCACCAATAGAAACACCAATTAATATAAATACAAATACCTTTTTAAAGGTTTCTATGACTTGTTCTTTTGCATAGTGGAGTCTATCTTTTTTATTTAAATTTGGTGAATCGATATCAATACTGTTGGCATTACGAATAAAAGCCTCTACTTGATCTTCAAGTTTAAGTTTTTCAATCAATGTTCCACCAAGAACTGCAATAATTAGACCAACAATGACATACACAAACGCAATTTTGGGCCCGAATATGCTCATGAGTAGAACCAAAGAGCCTAAATCCACCATGGGAGATGATATGAGAAAAGAAAAAGTGACGCCCAGAGGTAAACCTGCGCTAGAAAAACCAATAAACAAAGGGATTGAAGAGCAGGCACAAAATGGTGTGATTGTTCCAAGTAGAGCTGCAACAATATTTGCGCCTATGCCATGAAAACGAGTGAGAATTTTTTTGCTTCGCTCAGGTGGGAAATAGCTTTGTATATATGAAATGATAAAAATTAACGAACAAAGCAGAGCTGTGATTTTAATGACATCATAGATGAAAAATTGCAAACTTGCAATCATACGACTAGAGGTATCCAGTCCTATTGCTGTGAGCATATTTTCCACTAGAGCATCAAGCCACTTCATACCGAGCACTTGATATTGTATAAAGTTCCAAGTTGATTGAATTGCGTTCATAAAGTCTCCTTTATTATGATTGAGATAGTTAAAAGTATTTTTTCTATTGCTAATATAGACATCAAGGTTTAACAAATTTAGTGGGGGAATCGTTGGACTAAGTCACCCACTCTTATTTAACAAAATGATGCCATGTTATCTCCTCAAATCAAAAATTTTTTATGTGTTAAGAATAGCATAGGATTATATCGAAGTCAATATTCATATCAAAAATTTTTTATTTGAAAATTTTAATATATAATAATATACTCCTCTAATAGTCGATCACAATTAAAATTATCTATGCAGCTAAGTAGAAAATTGTGGTATAATACGACTGTATTCGAGAGGAGGACAAATATGAGAATTTTGATATGTGATGATGATCCTATCGTACATGAATCTTTGAATATATATTTAGAGAAAGAAGGTTACGAAACCGTATCTGCTTTCAATGGTTTAGAAGCACTGCAAATGACGAAAAATGTAAACCCTGATTTTATCGTGTTAGACGTAATGATGCCAAAGATCAGTGGAATGGAAGTGTGCAAAGAGATTAGAAAATTTAGTACCATTCCAATTTTAATGTTAACGGCAAGAGGGGAAGAGATTGACCGAATATTAGGGCTTGAAATTGGAGCAGATGATTATATAGTAAAACCGTTTAGCCCAAGAGAAGTTGTAGCAAGAATCAAAGCCATTTCAAGAAGAATGAGCGATAATCAAACATTAGAGGGTGTAGAGGTTATTATACTAAACCATCTTGAAATTAGTCTCAAAAAATATGAAGTCAATTATAAAGGTGAAACAATAATTTCAACGCCTCGTGAAGTTGAAATATTGCATTTGCTTGCCAGTCAAAAAGGCAAGGTTTTGAGTCGTGAGCTTATCCTTAAAGAACTTTGGGGATTTGA
The DNA here is from genome assembly GCA_030625685.1 of Oscillospiraceae bacterium. Lineage (GTDB taxonomy): Bacteria > Bacillota > Clostridia > Oscillospirales > Oscillospiraceae > Evtepia. The sequence continues at coordinate 136,563 of DAOUQJ010000003.1, read as the reverse complement.
CTACTATGGTGATTCAAGAACAGTAGACACACATATTAGAAGAATTCGTTCAAAATTGCCAAAAGATGTCATAACCATACATTCAATTTATGGTGTAGGGTATAAACTTGAGGGATAATCATGAAAAGAAACATCGTCAAAAGAATTATTCTACTTATCACAATTTCAATCATACTGACATCAATTTTAATACTGTGGTTGGGTTTTTCTATGTCAAAAGATTCGATTTTGCTTATAATCAATCATAAGGACAAATCGGAATTAGCCGTTGTTACCAACATGACGCAGCAATATATAGAGGGGGAAATCTCGACACAGACATATGAAAGAATCCTACATGATCAAGAGACGTTAGAAAGCTATCTTATCCTCAATGATAATAGTGACGTGATATTGAAGTCAGTAAACTTTCCTCTGGATATTATTCAGGAGATACAATCAGACTTAAGCGCATCAAACCATAAAGCTTTTGTCAATGATGATATACATATGTTTGAATATGAAAACAATCATTTGCAAATTTCGCGTAGTGTTATAATGAAGGGCAACCAGGTAGAAGGGTATGTGTTTATAACGAGCCCCATCTATGATTATCAAGAAGTAATTTCTATGTTTCTTGAATCAATTTTGATTACTATTTTAATTGTAGTTCTATTTGTTACAAGTGCTACAATATTCATTTTCAAAAGGATTACCAAACCAATCAGTAATGTTGTGAATGTTGCACTGGCAGTTTCAGAAGGGGATTTTTCAGTTGTGTCTGATGAGTCCTTGGTGGGTGAAATAGGATTTTTGAGCAATACATTAAATGAAATGTCTAAAGATTTGTATTTAAATGTATCGCATTTATATGTTGAAAAGAAGCGTTTGGGACATGTTTTAGATAGCATTGAAGAAAGCATCTTGTCTGTAGACAAAAATCTTAATATTACACATGTGAATAATCGTTTATACAATAGTTTTCAATTGGAGCCAGTTGAGGGGAATTTGCAACTTTCACAAATTCCTTTGGTGAGTGAAATGATAGATGATTTAACCGAGGTTTTACATCACGGTCATTCTATTCACGACACAGTTAATTATCAAGGACTTATTTATAGTAAAACGATTCATCCAATTGACAACGAAAAAAAAGAAATTGTTGGGGCCGTTTTGATATTGCGAGATATTACAGAACATGAAAAGCTTGAGCTGACAAGAAAAAATTATGTTGCAAATGTCTCGCACGAATTGAGAACACCGTTGACATCTATTCAAGGATTGATTGAACCATTATTAGATGGTATTGTGCACGATGAAACGGATAAAGAACGGTATTATGGCATTATCTATCGGGAAACCAGAAGGCTATCTCGACTTATTGATGATATTATGGAATTATCACGATTGCAGACAAGTCAAATTCAAATTGAAAAAGAAAAATTGAAACTAGATGAAATTTTAGAAAATGTATTTGAACAGTATAAAATGTATACAAATGACAAGTTACTAGTTTATGAATGTGAAGCGTTGCCGTTTGTCTATAGTAACAAAGACCGTATTATGCAAGTGTTGGTTATTTTGCTTGACAATGCCTTTAAATTTACGGACGCGGGCGATGTAATCACAATTGATACAAAAATTCAAAATCAAAAAATTCTGGTGAGTGTAAGTGATACTGGTAATGGAATTGATTCGGAATCCATTCCTCACATTTTCAATCGTTTTTATAAAAGTGACACATCTAGGACAACCAAAAGCACTGGGTTAGGATTATCAATTGCAAACGAGATATTGACCATAATGCATGAACAGATTTATTGCAGAAGTGAATTATCAAAAGGCACCAAATTTACATTTACACTTGATATATTTTAGTAAAAGACTTAGCAAAAAGGATATATTTCTTTTTGCTAAGTCTTTTTTATGCGTTGTTCACAATTGTTCTTTATCAGTTCAAATTTGTGACATCATTATTGATTATCATTTTTCAGAAGAGGTGAACAATGTGAAAAAATTTATTATGATAATTTGTGTGTGTTTGTTTTTAAGCAATCAAGGAATTATTTCGTTGGCTGCCGAAACACCCTTTACGTATGAGGTTGAAAACTCACAGTTAGAAACAGGAGAAATTACGACTTTAACGGTTGAGGATGCAATAGAATATGCCCTTTCTCATAACATTGATTTAATGAGTTTAGAAAATCAAATTTTACTTGCAGAAGTTTCAGTTACAAATGCCAAAAAAGTTGGCGAACGAATTGCGGAAGCAGATAAAGATATAAACGATGCTTACACCTTGTTATGGGATAACAAAAGTAAGTTAAAAGCTGCTAAATCACAGCTTTCCGAGGCGCAAACTGCATTAAATGCAGGCTATTCACCTGTTGATTTAAATGCCAATGGTATTAAAATCAGTCAGGGTGATCATATATTCACTATTGTTTTTGCCGCAGTGCCTGATGAAGACGCTGCTAAACAGATAACGAAAGAAATTAAGATACAAATTCAAAATGAACTCGATGAAAACGCCAGAGAAATTGAGGAAAACGAAGCAAAGTTGATTGCAGGGGAAAGTATATTAAAAGCTAGCGAAGCGGAATATAACGGCGTAATTAAAGATGCTTCTAGAGAAGTAGAAAGTCTACTGGGATATAAATCAAACATAGAGTTATCAGCAAGCAGTATAGAAACGCTGATGTTACGAATGGGAAAAGTAAATTTTCTTGTTACAAGCTATGCAAGTGATATCTATAAAAATCAAATCGCTATGCTGATTAGAAGTAATTTTTATGATGCATTACATAAACAAAATCTAATGCTATTGAAAGAGAAGTCTTTCGAACGAGCATCCAAGCAATTAGATATTGTGAAATTATCTTACGAAAATGGAATGAAGGCAAAAGACGATTATTTGCTTGCGAAAATTTATTATAGTTCAGTTGAATCGGAATATAGACTTGCTGAGAGTGATTATAATAATGCAATTTATACACTCAAAACAAATATGGGGATGGATATTACTTCTAAAATTAACTTAGTTGATATGGATGAGTGGCTAATAACTGAAGAAGATTTAGATGCTTCTGTAGAAAGCGGATTGTTAAAGCGCTTAGAAATTCAGCAGTGTTTGGGTGCTATTTCCATCAACGAACTCAATGTCAGTCTTGTTAATAAAACACATAATGTAGAAGATTATAATAAAGATGAAGCGAAATTGCTTTTAGATCAAGCTAATCTAAATTTAAACAAAACCAAGGATAAGGTAAGAAATGAAATTTACACATCGTATGAACTTATGACGGCAACAGCAGACATGCTAATATCAACACAGTTTCTTGTTGAAGAAGCTGAGGAAGTTGTAAAGATTGCTCAGCTTAAATATGAGCAAGGCATGGGAGCGAGTAATGCACTATTGGCGAACTTAAATTTAGAATCTAGTTCGGGTACTATATTGGAATTAATCGCAGCAGAAGAAAATCTAGCTTTGGTTAAAACCAATGTAGAAAATATACGCCATAAATATGTGCTAGCAAAGTGCAAATATTATAATGATGCAGCGATGTTCAATGAAAATCAAATTCTCTATTTTGAGAAACAGGGAGACAATAATGGGACTGAAGACGAAATTTAATGATTATGAACAAAAATTGAAAGAAATTGACAAAAAGCAATTTCTCAAAGAACATATTAATTACATAATAATTGCACTCATTGTATTGATTGCCAGTGTATTTATCATTCGTTCATCTATGAATATCAATCGGAATCAATCGATTTCTAATGGTATAGTGGGAACTGTAAGTGTTAAGGAAGTCTCTTTAAACACCAAGATTCCAGGTAAAATAGAGGAATTTTATGTTGAGGAAGGTCAGAGTGTAAAAAAAGGAGATGCGCTTGTAAAGATTTCAAGCGAAGAGTTAGAGGCAAAGAAGTTGCAGATAGAAGCTACAGTTGCCCAAGCAACAGCTGGAGTTGAAGCTGCAAAACTTACTGTTGAGATGGCGAAATCTAATTACGATTTGTCAAATGAACGAGTGAATCAAGCACGTGCAGGGGTTGCGGCAAGTCAAAGCCAAAAAAATATGGCTAGTGCAATGGATGAAAAGGCCACCAACGGAGCCAGAGAACAAGAAGTCATTCAGGCACAAAGCGCTGCTGATTTGTGGAATGCTACATATGAACGAGCAAAAATCTTATACGATGGTGGAGCGATTTCTCTTCAAAAACTGGAAGAAATTGAAGCGCAGAAAAATGTTGCAAATGAAACGCTATCTATGGCACTAGAAGGTGCTAGATATGAGGATAAGATGGCAGCAAGCGCACAAGTTTCGCTTGCAAATGCTGGAGTAACTGCAAGTCAAGCTACACTCAATCAAGCGCTTGATGCTGCCAATATTGCCATGTTACAAGTCAATCAAGCTCAAGAGGGATTGGTAGCTGCAGAAGGGCAATTAGAACAAGCCAAAGCTGGACTTATGGAAGTTGAAGTCTATTTAAATGATACGGTATTAACGGCGCCTATGGATGGTGTGGTAACCGGCTTGTATGTTGATGAAGGTGAGCTAATTTCTACAGGTATGAGTATTGGCACAGTTTCAGATTTAAATGATTGTTGGGTACAAATTAATGTGGATGAGACAGAAATTGGAACACTCAACTTTGGGGATGAATGTAATTTAGAATTTTTAGCGTTTACAAATGAAGAGTTTACTGGAAAAATTACAACTATTAATGCAAATCCTGATTTTGCTGTAAAAAAAGCAGCGAGTCAAAATGGCAAGCTTGATATCATATCTTATGGAGTGAAAATTCAGTTGGATAATTCTAAGCAACAATTTAGACCTGGTATGAATGCAATAGTAACACTGAAATAAAAGGTGACTTATGTTAAAAAAAACATTTAAAAATGAACTAAAATCACTCTTTCAACGTAACATCATGGTACTTATCATATTGTTCATATTACCTCTTTTTGTAACCTTTATGCTTGGAATTGAATTGAACGATGAAACACTTACTAACATTCCTATGGCTGTGATTGATCGTGACAATTCAGAGTTGAGCCGAGATTTGATTGAGTCATTTGATAGTAATGAAATATTTTCTGTAACCCAATATCTGAATACAGAAACGGAATTAGAAGAAATGATGAAAAATAGTAAAGTACGCATGGGATTAGTCATTCACGAGGGTTTTTACGAAGATATTGTCACCATGCAATCACCCTCAGTGCTCATGGTATATGACGGGTCACATATGTCACTTACAGGAACTGCGAAGTCAAAAGCAACAGAAATATTACTGACCTATAAAGCAGCGATATCTATGAAACAAATCTCTGCTCGTTTAGGAATTTCAGAAGATAATGCGTTAAAAATTTTGAATATGTTTTCTTTTCAACATGTCTCCTTATATAATGAAAATAAAAGTTATGAAAAATTTCTAGCACCTATTTTTTTAGCTGGCTGTATTCAATCTGCTTTGGCTCTTTCAGTCGCTTTAGGAATCGACCATAACATCTATATGCTTGATAGAATCAAACGAAAAGGGTATTTCACTTCAAAAGTACTGGCATATAGTGTAATGGGAATTGCATCTTTTTTTATTTGCATGTTTTTTCAGGTGTTTTTGTTTGGTCTACCATTTGAAGGTAGTATTATAGACGCACTTATTTTAATTGCTTCGCTATGCATTGCGGTTTCTTCCTTTGGATTAATTATATCTTTGTTGTTTCCAAGTAAACAAATTGCAGTTGTGGCATGTGGCATAGCATTTATTCCAAATTCCATCATGGCTGGTAGCACTTGGCCCCTCATTTCTATGCCTGTAGGATATAGGGCGTTTGCGGAATATGTTCCCTTTGCTCATTTTGTGAACCAATTTCGAGATATCTATTTAAAAGGCATTACAGTGCAAGATTTCTCTTCTGATATTTTATACTTGATAGGATTTGGAGCTGCTTTTACTATCCTAGGTGAACTGGTAATTTATATTACAGATAAAAAAGAGAATGGGAATGAAATGAATGAAGTTTTTTGACGCTTACCGAAGACTTTTTCCATCAATTTTTAAAAACCGAGGTCTATTGATTTTGGTGTTTATTGGACCAATGTTTCTTACGGTGTTTATTGGTGGTGTCTATGTCAATGACAGTGTAAAAGACATAGAAATTGCAGTAATTGATGCGGATAACACGCAAACGAGTAGAATGATTGTAGATTACTTTGCAACAAATGAGCGATTTATAGTATCAAATTACCCCAATACCAAAAATGACCTCTTAGCATTAATAGAATCAGGTCAAGTTAGTGCTGGTATAATCATTCCGAAAGATTTAGAAAAGAATGTGAGACGTTCTCAATCTATTAATGTTCTATTTATCACTGATGGTACTAATTTGGTCATGGCAAATAATGCATATGCTCAAGCAGCATCTATTATTAAAACCGTTTCTGCGGGAGTAGAAATAAAATTGTTAGAAGCCAAAGGTTTGACGCCTTATACTTCTACACAAATTGCAAAAATAATTAATATTGGGGATAGAATGCTATTTGACCCACTCATGACTTATATGAGCTATTTGATTATATGTTTTGTAGCCGTCTTTTTCCAGCAACTGTTTTTGTCGGGTATGGGTTCAATGCTAACGCAAGAACACCATTATTTATCTACAGAAAATGTAAGAATGAAATCATTAGCAGTTGCAGCATCAATTATTACAACATTTCTTCCGTCTTTTCTTTTTTGCTTTATTACGGTGCGCTATGCTTATCACGTTCCAATACAGGGGAACATTTTCTTTCCTTTAATCTTTAGCATATTATTTCTCTTTTCGCTCACAGGACCAACGCTTATTCTAGCAGCGTTAACAAAAAACAGAGAACGGTACACACAATTTTCTTTTATGTTGTCGTTACCTACTTTTGTTGCCAGTGGTTGCGTATGGCCCGTCAGTCAAATGCCAGATCTTTTTGTGTTTTTTATAAAATTTACATGGCCACTAATCAGCTATGCTAAACCACTACAAGAAATCCTTGTGAAAGGAAGGGATATTTATACTGTGATCCCTTCCATATTACACATTACACTCTATGGTTGTATTTATTTAGTGATAGGTGCTCGGTTATATAAAAGAGCATATGATAATAATCATGATAAACTTTCTTTAAATACTAAGATGCAAAAAGAGAGCACTACTTGAGAATTAGTAGTGCTCTCTTTTTATGATTATAACATTTGTTATTGAATTGTTGAGAGAATAGGTTTATAGTTTATTCATGATAAATCCCACTTAATGAATAAGTAAATTTAAAATATGAATGACAACTGAAGGAGCATACAAACAAAATTATGATTATTAAAACCTTAGTTGAAAATACCAGTCTTTTCGAAACCCTTTCTTGTGAGCATGGACTTAGTTTGTATATTGAGACTTCAAACCATAAAATTTTATTTGATACTGGAGCTAGTGCGCTATTCAAAGAAAATGCACGCAATATGGATGTTAGATTGGAAGACATTGATCTGTCTATTCTTTCTCATGGGCATTATGACCACGGAGGTGGTTTGAAAGAGTTTTTAGCGCTTAACCAAACTGCATCAATCTATATGAATGAGCATGCATTTGGAGATTATTATTCTGAAAAGATGGATGGTAAAAAGCAGTACATTGGTTTGAATAAAAACTTACTACCGAACAGTAGATTTCAATTCGTTGGAAAAGAAATGCAAATTGACGATGAACTATTTCTCTTTTCAAAAGTAGAATCCAAACAGCTGAATCCAACTGGAAATCAATTTTTATTTAAAGAAGTTGATGGTGTTCTTGCGCTAGATGATTTTACGCATGAACAGAATTTAGTGATAATAGAGAATAAGAACACTATTCTAGTAGCTGGTTGTGCACATAAGGGAATTGTTAATATTGTTGAGCACTTTAAACATAAATTTGGCTTCTATCCAACGCACGTTATTGGAGGATTTCATTTATATAATCGTTCAACCAATGCGAATGAATCTTCTGAATTTATAGAAAGCTTAGCAAAACATCTCAAACAAACTGGTGCACAATATTACACTTGTCACTGTACAGGAATGGAATCTTTCACACGGCTGGAGACTTTAATGGGAAATCAGATTCAATATCTATCGACTGGGCGTGTGATTAGCATATAATCTGTTATGCACATGCTTCAAAATATAGATTTATAGGGCAAGCTGTTAGTATAGCAAAAAGAAATTCGCTTCATGAAAATTACAATTGCTTGTGATGACGGAATGGTTGTAAAGAAGCATGGTGAAAACAGATTTTCTAAGTGGAATCTAAAATCGACAAATCAAATATTTAATTGTAGTGATTGCAATAAAAATATGAATTAATTAAGTTTTAGTGACTTTTTGAAATGAATTAACAATGATAGTTCCCCAATAATACCTTGACACTAAATCCGTTTCAGAGCATATACTAAACTATCTACAAGACAGACATAGCTATACATATCCAGGAAAGGAGGGTATACTATGCGCTGTTGTTGGCGAAGATATTGGTGTCCTAGTGATAGGTGCTTCTGTTATTGTTGCTATTACTGGAATATTGGCTCGTGTTTCCGATGCTGTTATTGTTACTATTATTGTAAAAGCAGACGATGTTGGATTTGTTGTGTTTATAATAAGTATCCAGGACGACAATATTGGTGTTGTTATAATTTTCATTGGTGCGCAAAAAAACAACGCTGGTGCAACTGTGTGTAATAGTTACAATGCATTATAATGGGTTTAATAAACCTCCCTCTTGGCTCATTGCTGTGAGGGAGGTTTTTGTATTTTTATTAACGAATCCAACTTTCAACAGTATCTTTGTTTTTCTCAATCCAAATGTTTGCAGCTTCATTTTTGTCTTCGTATTCTTCCATCATTCTAATCAGAGATTGGTACTCCTCTGAATTCAATTGGAAATTTTCTAGAAATTTATTGATTTTTGGATATTCGCTCGCAAATTGTAGTTGTGTTATGATATTGATTTGTTCAGATGAGCCAAATACCCCTAAGGGATCTTCTAGATACTTTAAATCCATTTTGTCAAATATCCAATGAGGATTCCAACCTGTTACGACAATCCACTTTTCGTCTTCATATGCGTCTTCCAAAGCATTTGTCATTTTTAAATCACTGCCTTGAATTAGGGTTAGATTTTTAAGCTTATATTCTGATTTCGCAGTAATGGTACGGTACATAATTCCAGCGCCAGGGTCTATTCCTACAATTTGATAATCAAACTTTTCTGCATCTGTTTCCAATTCATAAATGGTATCAATGTTTACATAAGAAGGCACCACTAAACCGATTTTTGCATTCGTGAAGTAAGGACCTAGAATCACGACCGAATCAGCGAACTGCCTAGCATAATTTTTTTGTGTGTTGGGTAACCAGGCCGAAGCCATAAAGTCAATCTCTCCATTTGCGACATTTTCCCAAAGTTGATTGGCATCCATCACTTCTAAACGCACAGGAGCATTATAATATTTTTCTATGACCGCTTTCAATAAATGCGAACTAGCAGAAGAATCCGCCCAATTGCCATAACCCAATATAACTTCATTTGTATACTCTGTAGTAGAATTGCATTGCATTGAAGACTTTGAATTACAACATTGAAATAATATTGGGCACAACAGCACAACAAAGAAAAATATGCCTATCTTTTGTTTCATAAGTGACTCCTTTTTGGTTTGATTCAGCGGTAAAATTAAGTATAGTTTATGGAGAAATGTAGCATACTCAAAATAGTCATCTGCGCTATATTATTAACTATATAATTAAAATTATACATAAAAGAAACTAGCTGAAAAATTTATACAATTACATTTATTACCTATTTATTCGTTTTAGTGAATAAATTATTCATCAATTAATTTTAGTTTTAAAGCATAATATACAACAAAGCATAAACAACTTTACAAATCAACAACTTGTCTGTATAATTATGTTGTTACTTTTTGTTTGGTATAGGAAAGACAACAAATATAACAAATAGAATTTTAAAGTAATAAATTGTATGGTTTTTTGAGTAATATTTGATTCACTTTTAGTGTAATTGAAGATATAAAGTTCAATAATTTGATTCTTAAACAGTTGGATATATTTCACTGTTTTTGTTGCAAAAAATATTATGTTGACAATAGCTTGTACTTAATTTATTTACTGTTCCAACATAAAACAAGGAGGCACTATGGTAGAATTACGAAATGTCTATAAGTCATATGATGGTAAGACAAATGTTATTGAAGATTTAAATATGACCATTCAAAAAGGCGAATTAATCGTACTTGTAGGCGAAAGTGGATGTGGTAAAACTACAACCATGCAGATGTTAAATCGATTGATTGAACCGACAAAAGGTGAAATTATAATCAATGGTGAAAACACAAAAAATGTAAATAAAAATGAACTGCGTAGGAATATTGGGTATGTTATTCAACATGTTGGATTATTTCCTCACAAAACGATTGAAGAAAACATCTCCACTGTTCCTTTGTTATGTAAAAAAAATAAAACGGATATTCACAATAAGACCGTTGAACTGATGGAAATGGTTGGACTGCCATATGAGCAATACTCAAAACGGTATCCAAAAGAACTTTCAGGTGGTCAACAGCAACGTGTGGGTGTAGCTAGAGCACTAGCAAATGAACCTGATATTATTCTTATGGACGAGCCATTTTCAGCGCTTGATCCAATCACAAGAGGTCAATTGCAAGATGAGCTTTTGAGATTGCATGATGAATTAGATAAAACAATTGTCTTTGTCACACATGATATTGGTGAAGCAATAAAGTTAGGTGATAGAATTGCTGTGATGCAAGACGGGAAAATTATTCAGTTTGATACGCCTGACGATATTCTAAAAAATCCTAAAAATGAATTTGTAGAAGAGTTTGTTGGGAAAGACAGACTCTGGAAAACACCAGACATGCTCAAAGCTGAAGACATCATGAACAAAAATGTTGTTGAGATCAATCCAAACCGTACTATTATGCAAGCCATTGAAATGATGAAAAAAGGTAACACAACCGTTGTGGCAGTTGTAGATAAAGTTGATGGCAAAAAAAATACGCTATTGGGCATTGTTGGTTCTAACCGTTTTTCAGGTTTAACAGATCATTCAGTTAAAATGAAAGACATTATGAAAAAAGATGTCATTAAGATACCTAAAGAGATGGCTCTGTCTGAAGTGATTAGTATTCGTGACGAACATGATATCAAATTTAGTCCAGTTGTAGATGAAAATGATAACTTAATTGGTATGATAACTAATACAAGTATTCTTAATGTTTTAAGTCAAATTATACCTAAGAGTGAGGAGTATTAAGGATGGAAATACTGAATTATATCACAGAAAATTTTCCGGAAATCATGGCAAAAACAATGGAGCATATTACTTTGTCATTTTCCGCCGTATTTCTAGCCTGTCTTGTTGGTATTCCCGTAGGGTTTTCTATTGTAAAACGCGAAAAATTATCTCATGTTGTTTTGAATATTGCGAATATCATTCAGACGATTCCATCACTTGCTCTATTTGCTTTTGCGTTACCCATTTTTGGAATAGGCTCTAAACCAGCTATTTTTGCGTTGTTTTTATATGCACTCTTACCAATCATCAAAAACACTTTAATTGGTATTAGAAATGTGAATCCAGCAACAATTAAAGCAGCAACGGGTATGGGTATGTCACAAGCACAAATTATGTTTAAAGTTGAAGTTCCACTATCTATTTCAGTTATTATGGGTGGTGTTAGAATTGCAACAGTTACAAGCATCGGTGTTACAACAATCGCCACTATGATTGGGGCAGGCGGATTGGGTGACTTTATCTATAGAGGGTTAAGTATGTTTAACCAACCGATGATTTTGACGGGTGCAATTTTCTCTGCAGTTCTTGCACTTTTAGCAGATTTTCTTTTGGGACTTCTGGAGAAAGCGCTTACTTCAAAAGGGTTAAATTAATATTTTATATAAAATGGAGGTAAAGAAATGAAAGTTATGAAAAAGTTGGTCGTATTATTACTAGCTGTGGGCACACTATTCTTTATGGCAGGTTGTGGAGCTGCAACAGATGAGGGTGATGATAACCAAGCGAATGCTGACGTTATTAAAATTGCGCATAAAAACTACACAGAGCAAAGGATCACAGGTCAACTACTATCAGTTTATTTAGATTCCAAAGGATTTGAAACTGAAGTTGCAGAACTTGGTGGAAGCATGCTTTGTTGGAATGCTTTGGTAAACGATGAAGTTGACATGTATGCCGAATTTACAGGAACAGCATATGGTGGTCTATTTGATCAAACTGAAATTATCGGAACTCAAGAAACCTATGATTTTGTTAAAAATCATTCTGAAGAAGAATATGGTGTTACTTGGCTCAATCCTCTAGGTTGGAATAACACATATGTATTATCCGTCAGAGGTGAAACTGCCGAAGAGCTAAACATTGAATCCATTTCTGATTTGATTCCTTTTGCAGGTGAAATGATTTTGGGTTGTGATCCTGAATTTATCAGCAGAACTGATGGTCTTCCAGGACTTGTAGAAGCATACGAAGGTTTAGAATTTAAAGATGAGAAATCAATGGACCAAGGAATCACATATAAAGCACTTGCTGATGGTGTATTGGACGTAAACGTTTCTTATTCAACAGATGGTAGAATTGCAAAATTTGGATTAGTCAACCTAGTTGACGACCAAAATTTCTTCCCACCATACTATGTAACTCCTATACTAAAAATGGACTTTGCTGAAGCAAATCCTGAGGTTGTGACAGCTCTTGAAGAACTTCACAATCAATGGACAACTGAAGAAATGCAACAATATAACTTACTTGTTGACGAAGGTCAAAATGCAAGAGAAGTTGCTACAATGATGCTAACCGACAAAGGTCTACTAGGTTAATTGATTTAAAATCCTACCTAAAGTTAATATTTAGATTGAATCTAAAAAAGGAAAGATTACAGTTTTCGTAATCTTTCCTTTTTTAAAATATAAAATTATTTCGAATATTTAAATCGTCTATTTATTATGACTTTAATGTGTCGAATAAGAAACGCTTGAGTAACATCCTCACATTCAATCGCGTAATATGTGATAGGGAGGTATTAGATGGAAAAATTTAATTGTTATAACAGATATCCTTTTAATTGTGATTGTAGTTATTTTCTAGCTAAAATCACAGATATTGAAATCCTTATTGCAAAATTGGAACAAGAACAAAAACAATTCCAAGCTCAAGTGCAAACACAACTGCAACAAATGGAACAAAAGCAAAAGCAACTGCAGGAACAATATCAAGAAATGGAACAGAAACAAGCGCAACTACAAGCTCAATTTCAGGTAGTTGAGCAAAAACAAGCTCAGTTACAAGCGCAATATCAAGAAATGGAACAGAAACAAGCGCAAGTGCAAACACAACTGCAACAAATGGAACAAAAGCAAGCACAGCTTCAAGCACAAGTGCAAAGCGTAGAGCAAAATCAAGGGCAATTGCAAGGTCAAATTCAAGGACAATTACAAGGGCAAGCTAGTTCACAAAATGACACGGAAACAACTACAACAAGCAATACCAGCGAAAGTAATATTGATAATCGGTTTGTTATCAATATCAACGTAGGATCATCATCTATAGCAGATCCTGACACAGATACAGATGTGATTCCTGTTCAATTACAAGGTCAAGATCAGGATCAAGGCCAAGACCAAGACCAATTGCAAGGTCAAGATCAGGATCAAGGTCAAGACCAAGATCAATTACAAGGTCAAGATCAAGACCAATTGCAAGGTCAAGACCAGGATCAATTGCAAGGTCAAGACCAGGATCAAAAGCAGGTTGATATATTGTAGGAATTAGCATGGTTACTAATATTCAAGAGTGATTGCAAAAACCACCTCTTATCAATTTTAAAGAGGTGGTTTTTATTATGAGTATGTGAGTAAGAATACATCATTTGGGCTATGTCAATCGAAGACACCAGTATCTTCAAAAGATTTGTATACTTCTTCGCAATATCCAAGGTTAACCAAAATTTCTTTTGTATGATAGCCTAAAGGGTAACCAGCGTGTTTATATGATATGGGGCAGTCAGATAGTTTAATTGCTGTACCCATCTGTTTGACAGCTTTTCCTTGAACGGTTGGAATTGGAACATCGACAACCATTTCACGGGCTTTGATATGATCATCGTCAATCAATGCTTCTTGCATGGTTAGAACTGGTTCTACACACACATCCTTATCCCGAAATATATTTATCCATTCATCAAGCGTTTTACTTTTTAAAATAGATTTAATATCTTCTTTCATTTGAGAAATATTCTCTGGAAACACTCCTAACTCAATATACTCTGGCCTACCAATCAAGTTGCAAAAATTACTCCAAAATTGTGGTTCTAGTGCACCAACGCTTAAATACCTTCCGTCTTTTGTTTCATAGAAATCATAGATAGAGCCACCATTCAAGCGCGTATTTTCTCTTTTTGGTTCAATTCCACTAACCAAGTAAGATGCACCATCCATAGAATTGAATGGAATTAACCCATCGTACATTGAGATATCAACATGTTGACCTTTTCCAGTTTGATGTCGATGGTTCACAGCAGCTAAAATGCCGACAACAGAATGCAAGGAGCCAACTGCGACATCGGCTATTTGCATGTTTGTTAATACTGGACCAGTATCGAGTTTTCCTGCATAGGACATGTTACCACTTCTAGCCAAATAATTGATATCGTGTCCAGCAACCATATTCATAGGTCCAGTCTGACCATATCCAGTGAGAGAGCAATATATAAGCTTTGGATTTATTTCTTTTAGCTGAGAATAGCCAAGCCCTAACTTGTCCATAACACCTGGTCTAAACTGTTCCATCACGATATCATATTCCATAATTAATTCTTTAACCAGTTCTATTGCTTTCGGTTTTTTAAGGTTTAAGAACATAGTTTTTTTGTTTCGACCTAACCAAGCATTATTTGCAGAAATATCTGTCCCTTCTATGAAGGGCGGATAATCTACAACAAGATCTGGTTTACTTTTTGAACTTATCTTAAGCACTTCTGCACCCATGTCTGCTAACATTAGTGTAGCATATGGACCGGGTAGTAAAGTAGAAAAATCAAGAATTTTCATACCATCCAACGCACCCACAATATCATCCTTTCAAACAAATATTTACATACTTATAATACGCTAGTATGATAGATTGTCAATACTAATGGAAGGGAAAAAAGGGTTTCAAATTCAAGAGTAAAAAAATATAATAATATTTGAAAGAATATTCTGCATTATAGATTGTTTTTAGAAAAAAATTTAGATATGCAAAAATAACTATTTAATTCTGATGAATTCATTGAATTCAAGTAAAATTTTCTACTTTTAATCAATAAGAGCGTTAATTCATCAATAAAATGTAAGTATAATTCATTCGTTTGAAGGGTGATTTTCTGAGAAAAGCAAAGAAAGCTCTTGACAGTTTGTTACAAGTTAGCTAAAATAAAACACACAAAATTAACAATTCTCATATCTTGCTAAATGCAACAATAGTAATAATGATTATTGAGGTTTTGTATTGTTTGTTTGCGTTTTTCTACAGAAATAAACACGTTATAACCATCAACTTAAATTTAAGTTAACGTGACTTTTTCGATGTGAATTAACTATTGAATTGTTATTCTTTTTGCAAATGCTTAAATAGTTTATTTTTTCATTTCTTGCCGGTAGGGCAAAAAAACGGCATAACCTGGTTGTGGTAAATATACAACTGGATTTGCATAAAACTTTTTACATACTTTAGGAGGAAATTATGAAAAAGATTTTGACACTGTCATTGGCACTTATGCTTATGCTATCTCTTGCATTAGTAGGTTGCGGCACACCAGCTGATCCACAACCAGAAGATCCAGAAGCAGTAAGTGATCAAGTTGAAGACGATGCAGCAGCAACTGGTGAAGATGTAGCAGCAGACGAAGATGCTATGGCTGACGAAGACGCAGCAGCTGACGAAGATGTAGCAGCTGATGAAGACGCAGTAGTTGACGAAGATGCAGTAGCTGACGAAGACGCAGCATCTGACGAAGAAGCTGAAGCATAATTTAATTTTGCCTTGCACTATGATAATTCACATCATATCAAAGCTGATTTTATAATGTTTGAAATGAGGCACGAAGTTAATTTCGTGCCTCATTTTTTTATTGCTTGAATAATTGGTGACTATAAAAGTAGCATTACTCTAAAAGCAGTTTAGAAAGAAATATTCTTAATAATTTTTGAAGGTACTACAATTTTCCAACAAACTTGCACAAAATTCAAAAATGTGACAAAATATATTGATTATCATTCGAATTATTGTATAATATTAATAATAAGTGATAAATCAATGATTCATCATCTTAAAGCGTTATAGACTAATTACACATCAAGAGAACAAAACTTATATCTAAAATGGAGGAATTGTAATGAAAAAGAGTGTCGCTATAGTTTTAACCCTACTTCTATGTATACCAGTTTTATTTACCAGTTGTGATAGCAAAAATACCATATACACAGATGGTACTTATGAAGGTATGAGCTCAAAAGATGATCATGGTGGATATGGTATCGTTACCATCACAGTTACAGAAGGTGAAATTACAGATTGTACTTATGTAGAGTATACAGATCAAGAAAGAGTTAAAGATGAGACATACGGAGAGGGTTTGGGTGATGATCTATATGCTGTTGCACAACTTGCAGTGGAAGGTATGAAGGATTATCCAATTCAATTTATGGAAAGTAAAGATATCGAACAAATAGATGCTGTAACAGGAGCTACAACTTCACATGGACATTTTGTTGAAGCAACTGAAATTGCATTGGCAAGCGCAGTTGAATAAGAATTATTAAATTGTTTTTAAAAGTAGGTGAAGAGTATTTTTTTCACCTACTTTTAATTGTTTTATAGTAAATCATACAAACTAGCTCATAACAAAAAACCTGTTAGAGTCAATTATGATAATAGATTCAATGCATGGTTTGTATACGTATTATTTTCCAATCTCATCAAAACTAATCTCCCAATCTCCGGCAGCTTTTATGGTCAAGGCAAACGGTTCGCCTTTTAACTCAACTGTATCAGAATATTGTTTTGTTGTGCTCACCATAATATAGTCACCCAATTCTCCAAAAGATTTTACTTCGAAGTACTTTTCAAGCGCATTGCCTTTGATTGATGCTAGTAAACCATAGCTTTTTACCCAAATGACAGCATCTCCAGTGCCTTTTAAGCTTTCTCCCTCAGATATGGTAGGTAGAGTGTAAACTGAACGCGATTCAACCTTC
Organism: Oscillospiraceae bacterium; assembly: GCA_030625685.1. Classification (GTDB taxonomy): domain Bacteria; phylum Bacillota; class Clostridia; order Oscillospirales; family Oscillospiraceae; genus Evtepia. Next base: position 119,217 of record DAOUQJ010000003.1, on the reverse strand, counting down.
CAATTTCCTTTGGCATGTATCTTAAGTTTTGTTGTTTTTTGCGTTGGATCAACACTAACACCTTGATAAGGGCATGAAGTGGCAACAAAAACTTCGGTTATATTGTCGTTTTCATCATAACCTTTAACTGAAAATAAATCAGATTCCTCATTGCCCTCAATGTATATGACATATCTTGGTTCAACTTTATCAATGCTTATGATATCATTTCCATTGCCTGTATAAACTACAGAAGGTGGTATTTCTTGAGGGCTAGGATCAAGTTTATACCAAGGTATCACATCTAGTTCGGTTTCATGAATGTTGCAAGCTGTTAAATTGACCGCTATCAAAAAGCAAAAAACGTATGAAAATACTTTTTTCAAGACTACACCTCCTCATCAATCTTATTCATGTACTCAATAAATCAGAACAAACTAACCAAACTAAAAATCATCGAACCATTTAGTATAGTAGGGTTGCAAAAAATCAAATGAGTAACAGATGCATTAGAGAATGATAATAAATTTAACGAAGCAAAGGAAATGAAGTGGTTTATTTTAATATTAGTCTAATTATCGCTTTTTCTTTTTTTAGATATATCAGTAAGTTCGTCTGCCACTTCTTGCAACAGCTCTTTTCGAATCTTAACGTCTGTGACATGCTCTCGCTGAATAGAATTTTTAAACATGTATACAAGACGATAACTACATAAATAAAACAATACTATACTGATACCTGCGATTAATCCTGAAGTTTGCCCCTGAACAAAGGGCATGCTTATAATTATGAGAACTAGAGCAACGAATGTTAAAAGAGATGGGTAGGGAAATGATGTGTTTCTTGATTTATTGTTTTTCATATTTTCTTTTTTGCGGAACTTAATGTGCGTTAACATAATAACAGCATATGAAAATAGAATAGCAAACCCACTTGAACTGACTAGAAACAAATAGACATTGGGAAAGAAAGTGCCAAACCATAAAGCAAGCAGCATCGATAAACCTGAAATTAAAATTTCACGATATGGAACATCTGTTTTGCTGAATAATAACTTTGGAGCTAGACCATCTTCAGCGAGGGAATGAAGCATTCGACCGATGCCAAACATGACCGCAAGCATGGTCGATAAGATTGCTGAAATGAGCACAACATTAATTGCATTGCCAGCCCAAGTTACTCCGTGTCTGCTGAGTGCTGCTACAAGCGGACTGACTTCATCTGTCAATAGTCCTGTTGGAATGAGAGGGAGCAGTACAGCGTTTGACAACATATATAAACCTACAAGACCAAAAACTGTGTTGCGAATAGCTTTAGGAATGGTTTTATCAGGATTTTTAACTTCTGTTGAAGCCAACCCGATAATTTCAAAGCCAGCATAGGTGAACATTACAATTAACATGCTACCAGCAATACTTTTAATCCCACCTGGAAAAAACGACTCTTCAGATAATACACCCAAACCGATTGGTGCACGCGTTGTAAACAGACCCGTTATCAAAATTATACCAATTATGATAAAACAAATGATGGAAAAAATCTTGATGAAAGCAAGTCCACTTTCTAATTTACTCAATTGTTTTGCACCAAATAGGTTTAACAATGTAACCCCAATAATGATGGAAGAACCTATCAGTACAATTGAAATGTTTTGATTCCAACTACGCAATAAAATCGAAACTGCAGTAGCCTCACTTGACATAGCAAGTATCATGCCAGTCCAATATACCCAACCGACAACAAACCCTGTTGCGGTTCCAAAGGCTTCTGTGGCATAAGTGCGAAAAGAACCTGCGTTTGGTTTTTTTACTGTCATTTCTGAAAGGGCTTTTAATATATAGTAAACCAATACGCCTCCAAATGCGAAAGCGATTAAAACAGAAGGGCCGCTTGCTTTTATTGCAACAGCTGAACCCAGAAAAAAAGAACCACCAATTACCGAGCCAAGCGCTAACATGGTAAGCTGAAATGATCCGAGTCCATCTTTATTTCTTTTCATAGAAAATCCCCATTTGTTTTTATTTTATCATTCCAAACAAATGGGGGAATTATTCGAAGATATGTAAATGAAAATTCGTGCTATGTCGTTAAAATTAGAAATAGGCTACTAATGCAATTATTTTAAGAAGTGCATGCGTTACATTTGAAATCATAATGAATGATGTAATCGTTCCAATGTAAGTAAATTTTGTTTTGTCTCTAGACCGTTTGCATAACCAACGAGGTTCCCATTACTTCCAATTACCCTATGACAGGGAATGATAATTTGAATTGGATTTCTATGATTGGCCATACCAACAGCTCTATAAGCTTTAGGTTTACCGATTGCAACTGCAATGTCTTTGTAGGTTCGTGTTTCTCCATAGGGTATTTTTTCTAAGGCATGCCATACTTTTTTTTGAAATTCAGTTCCTGTTGGTTCACAAGGAATTTCAAAGTTTACACGCTGTCCTGAGAAGTACTCATCCAATTGTTTCATAACCAAACCTGTTAATCTGCATGCGTTCTCCTCACAATGTGGATTGATATGATTAGAAAGGAGTTTTACAGATAGTATTTTATCCTGATGATATCCGATTTGAACATTACCATAATGGCGATGGTAGATTACGTATGTTTCTTTCATTTTATACCTGCTTTGTAAAATACTCATTGGATTAGTCAAACGTATGCTTTTACAATCCGTTCAATCAATCCTAGAGATCAATCACTTGTTTGAATTTTTGATCTTTTCGACTTAAATATTGCATTTCAGCTTGTCCATATGGAAAATACTTGAGTTTACCTACCCTCAAAGTTTATTAGATGTAGTATACTATAAAAATGATTAAAGTTCTTCTGATATTTGAACATTCAATTCTTTTAATTTTTCTTAGTATTGGGATTAAAATGAGTTTAACTTGCTTCAAAAAGATAAATGCACTATTATAGATATTTAGAATAATATAATAGTAATTTAAAGAAGTAAATAGCTTGAACCAAAATTTTATCAGATATTGTATTAATCTAAGTAGACAATATTTGATTAATAACGATATTTTAACTATAATAGATTAAATTCAAAAATGGTGTGAAATTACTTTCATTTAAAACAACTTAGGTAACGAACAATATTTATATCTATTTCTTGCTTACAGCAAATTATAATAGTGTATATTACATTTAAAAAACTCATTTCTGTTTTAAAAATTTCTTTTGGAGGTTCGTAATGGAGAACGTATTTAATTTATATAAAGAGATTTTAGATAGCTTATATGAAGGCGTATACTTTGTTGATAATGATAGAAAAATTACTTTTTGGAATAAAGCAGCAGATAGAATCACGGGTTATTCTTCAGATGAAGTATTGGGAAAATACTGTTATGATAATTTACTTGAGCATGTAGACGATGCAGGAACTTGTTTGTGTCTGAGTGAATGTCCACTTAAAAAAACAATTTTGGATGGGTGCAAGCGTGAAACGACTGTCTACTTAAAACATAAGGAAGGGCACAGAATTTCTGTTGCAGTCAAAACAATACCTATGTATAACAATGGAGAAATCGTTGGTGCAGTAGAATTTTTTCAAGATGATAATGAAATAGTGACCTTGAATAAAAGAGTGGATCACTTGAAATCGTTAGCGTTATATGACCAACTAACTCAATTGCCAAATAGACGATATATAGATACATTTTTGAGTAATCAGTTAAGAGAATTTAATGAATTGGGATTGTCATTTGGTATTCTTATGATGGATGTTGACCATTTCAAGATATTTAATGATACCTATGGTCACATCGTTGGAGACGATGTGTTAAAAATGTTGGGAAAAACGTTTAAAAATGCATTGCGAAGAACAGATATAATTGGACGATGGGGAGGAGAAGAATTTATAGGCATTCTCAGAGGTGTTTCAGAAGAGGCACTGATTAAAATAGCTGAAGAAATTCGAACTCTAGTAGAAAAATCGGAATTAACCATTGATGAAAAATGTTTAAATGTGACCATTTCAATTGGTGCAACAATAGTAAAAGAAAATGACACAGCAATGAGTATTCAAAATCGAGCAGATGAAGCACTCTATCTAAGTAAACATAATGGGAGAAATAGAGTTGAATTTCTCAAATAATAATATTATTAGGTTAAACCTTATCAAGTACTGTTAATTATAGCTTCTACCCAATAGTATTTTGTGAAAACACTATCGGGTAGGTTATTTTGTTAGGAAAATTATGAATTAGGGTGTATGTCAATTAAAATGTTGTTTAGTTGTTGTTCCCTCAAAACATACTGAAACTTTTTGTAATATTAAAAAAGGAATATGGTTGCTTTACACTTTTTTCTTGCGTCAATGGCAAAAATGTGCTATTATGAACAAGCAAATTTTATCCGGGTGTGGCGAAGCTTGGTATCGCGCTTGAATGGGGTTCAAGAGGCCGCTGGTTCGAATCCAGTCACTCGGACCAAAAATGTTCTGATTTTATTCTGTTTGATATAAAATCAGAATATTTTTTGATTTATGGTAAAAAGTGCATTTTATTTCCTTTTAGTATAATCTAGAATTTTCGAGTTAATAACGGGGATTAAATGTTCGTCCATCTTGACAGGTAAAAGAATAATCACTTTCGTGATACTTAGAGTCAAACAGTTTTTTGTTTTTTTAGATTTAATATTCCATTTCATTAACAACAGAATCTCATGTGTTATACTCTAAAGTAGATTATGATTTTTATATACTCTTAAAGAAACACAGGAAAATGGGATAGTTTTTGATTAACTAAAAAAATATACTTCAGGAAAATGACCCAAGCCACTTGATAAGTGGCTTGGGTCATTTTTTTATGTCTAAATATGATTAGAACAGTGACTCTAGTTTACATACGAGTGACTCTTGCTATATTGTAAATAACTTAAGCTTTTAATAGTATGTAATTAACTAATTAAGGAAAAGAAAAATCTAAAGGATGATTATTATGATTTAGCACATGAAGTAGATTACAAATTATCGGTGATGATATGCAGTTTGTAGAAATTATTTGATGGTGGTCAAACTGTCTTAGCAGAAGCTGGTACAATGAGGTTTGTGGATAAAATAAAGATGGATACTATCTTTATTGATGGTAAGCAATATTTTATGATGAGAGCATAGAATAAGGAGGAAGTTATGAAAAAAATATTAGTATTAGTTGTTGTCTTGATGTGTTTTACGAGTTTGGGTGTGGTATGTTATGCAGCACCTTACTCAGAACAAACAGATGATACATATAAGTATTATATTACTTATTATGAGGGAACTGACAATAGATATGCACTTATAACGGATTTTTTCAAAGCAGATGATACAAATTTAACTGAGCTTACTATTCCAAGCCATGTAAGTACTAGTGCAGGTCAAGTACCTATTGTAGGTATTCAATTTGTTAGTGATTCCTGGGGTGATAATATAACAAAAATAACATTACCTGATACGTTTACCACTGTAGCAAATGATTTTTCTACAGCGACAAACTTAACTGAAATAGTAATACCAAATACAGTTACAACAATAGAACGAGGTGCATTTAGCAATTATACAAACTTGTCAATATTAAACATTCCCGATTCGGTTACTAGCATTGGAGATAAAGTGTTTGATGGTTGTACTAGTCTTGAAAGTATAGGTGTTGATGTGAATAATCTATATTACAAATCAGTAGATGGTGTATTGTTTAATAACATAGGCACTACCCTTGTTAGATATCCAGAAGGAAAAACAGATACTTCTTATTCTATTTCTAATACTGTAACATCTATTCAATCGGGCGCTTTTGAAAATTGTGACAATTTAGAAAGCATAACAATAGGTAATGGCGTAACTCAAATTGGGAATTCTGCGTTTGCTTATTGTGCTAAGTTAGATAATGTAACAATCCCTACAAACGTAACAAATTTAGGTAGTAATGTGTTTTATTCATCAGGTAGTCTTAGAAAACTTACAATACCTACTAAAGAAGATATAACGATAGGAACTCGTTTAATTACAACTAATTACAACGGTTTAGCAGTTGTGTATTGTTATCAAGATTCCTATATAAAAGATTATGTTATGGATGATTACTACACAGAGCTGAACTCGTCTTGGCATAGACTACCTGAAGTAGTAAATGAGATGCCTAACCAAAACGGAGAAAAGGATAAGCCATTTAGTTATACAATATCAGACGATACCTTTAATTTATATACTTCATATGGTGGATATGATTATACATATGAGGTTACTGGACTCCCAAGTGGCATAACCTTTAATTATGATACAACTCAAACAGTATCAGGAAACCCAACATTTTCAGGTACACCTACAGTTGCTGGAAATTTTGACATTACAGTTACCATGACAGAAAGTAATAACAGTGTAAGTGATACATTTACTCTAAGTATAACCGAAACTAATACTAATCCAGCAGTAGCTAATGAAATCCCAGACCAAACGGCAACTATTGGGCAAGAGTTCAGTTATACAGTGCCTAGTAATACATTTAAGAACGTAAGTGGTTTTACTTACTCTGCTACTGGAATGCCTAATGGTATAACATTTAACTCTAATATAAAGAAATTTTTGGGGACTCCAACTGTTAGTGATGTGTACCCCGTAACTTTAACGGCTACTTCTGCTGATGGGAATAATAGCATATCGGATACCTTTAATATAACAGTAAATGCAAATGAAGAAGGAAATACTCCGCCGACGGTAGCTAATGAAATTCCGAATGGAGAGGCTGTAGTAGGAGAAACATTTGTGTATAGCATACCTGAAAATACTTTTGTTGATGCAGAAAATGATGACTTATCATTATCTATGTCAACAACAAGTACAGCTATATACGTTAGCTCTAGTAGAGAAATAAGATATACCCCAAGTGCAGAGGAAACTGTAAGCATAACAATAACGGCGACTGATACAAAGGGAAAAAGTGTGTCGGATACATTTGAGATAGTTTCTACTAAACTTCCTGAGTTTACTACTATTTCGGTAAGTAATATAACAAAAAATTCAGTGGATGTAACATTTGTAGTAGATGAAGATTGTGAATACACCATTGCTGTTATGGCACCTATTGAAAGTGGAAATTATAATGGTCCATTTTGGTTATTATCACAAGGGAAAATTACGGGAGTTTGTACATCAGGTGAAGAAGTACATCAGACTGTGACACATGTTTTGTCAAATGAATTAGAAGAACTAATGGCAGGTGTAGACTATGCTTTATGTGTTCGTGTTAAAGATAGTGATAATAATTATGTAATAGGTGATATAGAATTTACAACTCTGAAAAGTATTAATACTACAATTCCAGAAGCACCACAGTTAGAAAATAAAACACATTATAGTATTACTCTAACCAGTATGCAGGGTTATGAATACTCCAAAGACAACGGACAAAATTGGCAAGATGAAGCTACTTTTAGTGGTTTAAGTGCTAACACAAATTATATATTTACACAGAGAATTAAAGAAACAGATACTACTTACGCTTCATCTACAAATGGACAATTAGAAGTAAAGACAAATAGCAGACCAAGTTCAGGTAGAAGTGGAGGTTCATCTACACCGTCAGTATCAGGATCGAAAACAATCACATCGTCTAATAAAGGTAAAGATGTTATTTTTACAATAAAAGACGAAGACGTGAAAATTAAATTTAACGGACTTGCTTTTACAGAGTTTAAAAATGATAAAGTTCAAGTAAAATTCGAAAAAATAGATAAAAATCAGCTAGACATTTCTGATGACTTAAAACAGAAAATAGGAGATTTGCCTATACTCGATATAGCTATCTATATAAATGGAGAAAAAGAACATTTCGTATCTGATGAGCCAATAGTAATAGAAATACCAGTGGCTACAGATAAAGAAAATCATAAGATAGTAGCTGTATACATTGGTGAAGACAGAAACTTACAAATCATGGAGGGCGTGCTTAATAATGGTGTTATGAGATTTACAACTAACCATTTATCAGATTATGCACTAATGTATGTAGATAAATCATTTGATGATATAACTTCTCACTGGGGAAATGAGGCTATCGAAGCACTAGCAGTAAGAGAAGTAGTTAATGGTATTGGTAATGATTTGTTTAATCCAGAAGATGAAATAACAAGAGCAGAATTTGTTACTATAATGGTTAGATATTTTAATTTAACATCTAATAACAAATCTAATTATAGTGATGTAGAAGATGGTAAGTGGTATACAAAATTTATTGCTATTGCTAAAGCTAATGATATTTTACCAGAGAAATACGGCGATACATTTGAGCCTAGTAAACCTATAACTCGTGAAGAAATGATGTATATTCTATACAAATCACTAGAACAGGTAAATAGACTAGACACATTAGATGATAAAGGTGATAAGTTATCAGACTTTACAGATAGTGATATGGTAAGTGACTATGCTATAGAAGGTAGCGAATATCTAATATCAAGAGATATAATAAATGGTAGTGGTGATGGAATATTCAATCCTACTAGTACATCTACAAGAGCAGAAGTAGCCCAAATGCTATGGAATATGATAAATCTGTCTAAATAAAATAACCATATTTTGACGTTAAGAAGTGCTAGAACTTGCTCATGAATGGGAAGACGAGAACAAGGATTAAGTCGCCTATAAAGAATTAATACACCTCTCAAATGAACGAGAGGTGTATTTTCTTTTCAGTAAAGAGGTAAGTTATAAATGAAGTATATAGTCTGTCTTAGTGCTTGCTTTACCAGCGAATATATCTTCAATGTCTATAACTGCTTTGTTATAACTATAGAATCGACCCTGGACACGGATCTAGTACACTCAACAGCTCTCTTTACGGTATATAAAAAAACAAGAGTTTGCATGAGATATGTATAAAAGAATCCGTGCTTTGTTAGAGGGGGAAGGTATTATGGTTGTAGGCACAAGGCAACAAAACGAAAAGCCGAGTTTCACCAAACGTGCTAATATCAGTAACGGTATAAAGGCTGACTTGTTGATTTATATTTATGGCAACGCTGTAGGTAGAGGTTGAGTAGTACGAGAGGGTTGGCAAGGGGTAGATTTGCGGAAAATGCCGCTTCTTTAGTTGCTATTGAGTTTGGTTCGAATTTGAAGAGTTACTTTACGATCATAAATTTCCGTGGAATGGTGGAGAGCAAAGAATCCCCTCATTTATACGTTTCACATATGATTGAAGATTTGGGTATTATGAAGGGCAGAGAGGATGATAACTTGGATACAGGTACTTACATCACTCGACAGGAAGCTGCTGTAATGTTAGGGCGTACCTATCGAGCCACTCCATATATAAAGTAATCTGTCTTCTATTGGGATTCGGTCTGAAACCAACCCGCACTCACTGTGCCCACAGGGGCTTTGTTTGCGGAGCTAATTGGTAGGAAGTTAAGTGATACAACGCTTTTATTGTATTTCAATACAAAAAAGTCTGCAAACCATTAATACCAAAGGGAATCACTTTGTGATACTTAGAGTCAAACAGTTATATTTTCATCTAAACACAGTGGTGGCTATTATTACGGATATTCTGGATAAAAATTAAATATAACGTAAGAAATAAATTATAATTGTTTCTCTAATATAAATACATGGTTATAGCTTTGTATATAAATTAGCATAATTATAAATTATTAGGTGGACGGCTTTTCTTTTGATAAGTAATATGCGTAATAAAAAATATTATTTTAACATTTGGCTATTATTAATCACTTCTGTATTGTAAATGAATAGAACATCTTGATCATTGAATTCGATGTACTGTTCAAGTAAAGATGAACTTATATATCGTGTATCAATAAGGGTTATAGTTGCATATTCTTCGACCAAAAGTGGAGCAAGACTACTTCCGAAAGAATCTCTAAAAATAATCAGTTCTTTGCTCGTGTTTGCTTCTGGATTGCTTATCGTTAAGAGTGGGGTAGCACCACCTAAAAATACATCGTATGGGTCCATTTTATCAAGTAAATCAGTTTCATATATGCGTTGTTCTTCTTCAAGGTGTTGATAATCAATGATTGTTAAGTTTTTCATGATAGGACTTTCAAGGTAAAATAGATTATCCGGTGGAAGGTTTAGAGCTGATTGTCCAAGATAGACTCCTGAGAATTCTTCATAAGTGTTTATTTTATAATGTATTCCAGCAAAATCTGTTTTGAAATGCATTGCATCATCGAGGGCCTGTATCACTTTTGAGAGTTTTTCTTGCTTCCAGTGTGTGTCTGTTCGGTAATAATCGTCCAACGAGAGGATACTCATTAAGTCGATATATCTTATGTCTTCAAGTGTATTATTCACCGAGGTTACTAGATTGTCATAATCAATCACGGTAAATTTATCACATTGCGTAAAGTAGTTTTTATCTGGAACGATAGCAAAGTATATGTTTGCATTTTCAAGATAAGTATCATTTATTTTTTGAATATATTTAGCAAAGTGTGTAACGCTATCTGGACGATATTCATCTACTCTTTTTATAAGGTGCTCATCGAATAGATAGATATTGTTTACATCTTTTTTTTGAAATCCATAGAGTTCCGTATAGGAATGTATGCTTCTAAATATATCTCGAAATACAAATTGATCTAAAGCATATTTTTCAAAGTCTTCTATAAAATCTCCATTTAATATACTCTCCCAATTTAACTCAGGGAAGTCTTTCAACTCTCTTCGTTCACTATACGAAAGTTCCTGATCGGCTGAAATAATATTCAATATAAAAAGGGAAGCAAGTATTAAACTGAATGTAAAAGGGATAATTTTTTTCATAGTTAAAACCTAAAATATAAAAATGGATTGAAGGATGAATCTATCAAGTATCCTGTGATAATTAATAATAGAATGATATAGAAAAGTGGAGTAATTATTGATAGAATTATTTTTTTATTAGATTTGAATAGCTTTTTAGCTATATTGCTAATAAAAGGAGTTGACCCAATGATAGCAAATAGCAAAGTTAACGCATAGCTTTTTGCATAGTAAATAGTTTCAAAAGTAAAAAAAGAAATATCAAGTAAACCAAACATGCCCGAAAAATATTCGATAAGACTAGACATCGTATCATTGTTAAATATTACAAAACTCATAACAATTACAAATATTACATATAAGTGTCGAACTCCGCTAGATAGTTTTTGGAGATATTTGAGAAGAATCAATTTTTCAAATATGATGAATGTACCGAGATAAAGTCCCCAAAATATGAAATTCCAACTGGCTCCATGCCAAAAACCAGTTAAAAACCATACGATAAAAATATTTCGAATCCATTTCATGCTTCGAGTTCGATTTCCACCAAGTGGAATATAAACATAATCTTTAAACCATGAACCAAGACTTATGTGCCATCTATTCCAAAATTCTGAAATGCTCAATGACATATAAGGATAATTGAAGTTTTCTAGAAAATGGAATCCAAAGATACGACCTAAGCCTATAGCCATATCGCTATATCCTGAAAAGTCATAGTATATTTGGAGAGCAAATGCAAAGGCACCGAGCCAGTAAAAGACAATAGAAGGATGAGTTGTGGTCTGTGCGATTTGAGCAAGTTCACCCAACGTATTGGCAATAAGTACTTTTTTTCCAAGACCAATAATAAATCGATGAATTCCATAACTGAAGTTAATGTAAGAATGGGTCCTATTAGACAATTCGTTAGCTATGGTTTTATATTTGACAATAGGGCCTGCAATTAGTTGAGGGAAAAGTGTGACATAAGTAGCTAATTTTAATATATTTTTTTGTGGGACAACTTTCTCACGATAAACGTCAATCATATAACTCATAGTTTGAAAAGTGAAAAAGCTAATGCCTATAGGTAGACTTAACCCCAAAGGAGAAAAGTCTGTACCTATAAGCTTATTGATATTTAAGATAATAAAATCAAAATATTTATAAAAGAAGAGCGTAGATAAGCTAATAGCGATGAAGGATATTAGAGTTAGTTTCGCAATTCTATTTCCAAGGTTTTTATGTATAATCAAGCTGTGGGAATAGGCTATAATTGTTGTAAAAAGAAGTAGTAATAAATATTTAGGCTCGCCAGAAAAGTAAAAAATAAGACTTCCGGTTAACAATGTGATATTCCTGAATTTAACCGGTGTAATGAAGTAGGCTAATAGCATAACCGGTAGAAAATAGTATAAAAAAGTGATGCTTGAAAACGACATAAAAATGTTCCTTATGTTAGATTTATTGAGTTACTTGAAGAAATGCCTCGTGAATTGCTTCAGATTGTTCATCCATTATGAGTACGAGTATGTTGCCTACATTATCTACAATAATGTTTTCAGGGTCTACGCCTACGCAAATCCATTTTCTTCCGTCTACATTTGCTTTGATATCTTCTTTTATGGATTCGATATCAGAACCTTCATCAACAGTGAAAACTACAAATGAATGTGCTTGTGAAGTCATCATTGGTTCGGAAGCGATACCTTCAACAAAATCGAATGTGTCTACACCTAGCATATAAGCTTGGTTTTCCTTAGTGAGTTCTTGATTCATGAATTCTGGAAAATCAAGTTCCGTTGTTTCATAAGTCTTTGCAATAATCTCTTCAAGTGAGAGAGAAACAGGGTCTGTACTTTCAGAGTCGTCCTTAGTGGTTTCACTGGAGCAACCGCTAACAGCAAGTAAAAGTGTTAGAGCGCTCAAAAGTAAAAGTAATTTTTTCATGGTATCTCCTTTGTGATTGGTTTATATACTTTTCTGTGCATGACTTTTGACGGATGCATAATAAAAATGTTCCTTATTACAGAAAAAAATTTAATAACATGAAAAGTAGTTTTCTGATACTTTAAAATTCAAACGAAAGGTTAGGTGTAACGCTATAAATTAACAACTTAATTACCTATTTACCTATTGCATTAGTAGGTATATTGTGATAATATCCTTTTATACTATACTTTTTAGGTGAAAGACCCAGTTTCATGCTGGCTAGTAACTACCGCTTCAGGAACAGATTCTATGTCGGTTCCGATTTATGCTATTATTTCTATACATCCATCTTCCACTACACACAGCTATCTAAGCGAGGAGCAATTGTTTGCTAGTGGAATTAAAGCAACACAATTCGATTATCAACGGGTACTGAACACCTAGATAATATTATAAAAGATATTACTCATGTTTTTGAAATCGTGAAGAAGATGAAATAGATAAATAATTATACGTCAACAGAACAATGCAATGTTCAAAAACTATATAGAAATTGATAAAAATGAAATCAAGGGAGAGAAATGAAATGAAAGTATATATAGATAACGCAGCTACTACAAAGATGAGTCGCATAGCAATAGATGCAATGCTTCCATATATGGAAACATACTACGGCAATCCGTCTAGTCTTCATTCTGTTGGTCAAGAGGCAGCAGAGGCTATGCAAAAAGCAAGGGAAACTGTTGCAAAATATCTCGGATGTGAAGCGCGTGAAATTACGTTCACATCAGGCGGTAGTGAAGCGGATAATCAGGCAATTATTAGCGCAGCTACCATGGGTGAAAAGAAAGGAAAAAAACACATCATCTCAACGACTTTTGAACATCATGCAGTGCTACACATGTTGGACAAGCTTGAAAAACAAGGATTTGAAATTACATTGCTTGATGTACATGAAAATGGTGTTGTATCACCGCAGCAAGTCGCGTCTGCTATTCGGGAGGATACTTGTCTTGTTACAGTGATGTATGCCAATAACGAAATTGGTAGCATACAACCGATTACTGAAATTGGATCAATTTGCAAAGAAAAGGGAGTCATTTTTCATACTGACGCAGTACAAGTTGCTGGACATTTGCCTATTCATGTAAAAGATCAAAATATTGATATGTTATCTTTGTCAGGGCATAAATTTCATGGACCCAAAGGTATAGGTGCACTTTATGTAAAAAAGGGAATACCGCTAACAAATGTTATTGAAGGTGGTGCACAGGAACGTGGCAAGCGTGGAGGGACAGAAAATATTCCTGCAATTGTGGGTATGGCAGTAGCATTTGAAGATGCGTGTGAGCATATGGAGATCCATTCTCAGAAGGTATCAAAGTTGCGTGACAAGTTGATTGAAGGTTTGTCAAAAATTCCACATTCGATATTGAATGGAGACAGAAATGATAGACTTCCGGGTAATGTGAACTTTTGCTTTGAGGGAATAGAGGGCGAATCTTTGCTTCTTTTGCTTGATGCTAGAGGAATCAGTGCATCATCTGGTTCTGCTTGTACATCTGGTTCGCTTGATCCAAGTCATGTATTGCTTGCCATTGGGAGACCGCTTGAAGTTGCACATGGCTCACTTCGCTTGTCACTTTCTGAGATGAATAGTGAAGAAGAAGTCGACTATATCTTAGAAGTTGTTCCTAAACAAATTGAATACTTGCGTAATATGTCACCAATTTGGCGTGACTTAATGAGTGGAAAAAAACAGTTTATGCTTTAAGAAAGGGGTAGCGATATGGCTTTGTATAGTGAAAAAGTAATGGAATATTTTACAAACCCAAGAAATGTGGGTTATATCGAAGATGCGGATGGAATTGGTGAGGTAGGAAATGCTACTTGTGGAGATATTATGAAAATCTATTTAAAGATAAAAGATGATATCATTGAAGATGTTAAATTTGAAACATTTGGCTGTGGATCCGCAATCGCTTCAAGTTCCATGGCAACTGAGATGATCAAAGGTAAACCGTTAGGAGAGGCTTTGGAATTAACAAATAAAGCAGTAGCACAAGCGCTTGATGGACTTCCTGCGCACAAGATGCACTGTTCGGTTCTTGCTGAAGAAGCAATCAAATCTGCCGTCAAAGACTATTATGTTAAAAATGGAATTGAATATGATGCACTTTTGTTTCCTGAATTCAATCATGATGATCATTGATATGAATGGATATGACTTTGTGAGTAATGCAGGATGAGAATAATATAAAGTATGATTAAATTTGATGTAAAATAATTTTATATTTTCAAACAATAAATACGCCATGTGTAATGAAAGTAATTCAAAGATTAGCTGCTGACCAGATGAATCAAACGTGGTATCATATTGTAAGAGATGGATGTTTAAACGTTGGAGATTTTGTATTAAATGAAATGAAGTTATTTGCACTTTATGATAAGTTGAGGAGTTGATAGCAATATGATATCTACAAAAGGAAGATATGCTTTAAGAGTGATGCTTGATTTGTTAGAGAATCATGATGGAAATTATATTCCTCTTAGAGATATTGCCGAGCGTCAAGAAATATCTCAAAAATACCTTGAAAGTATTACAAGAGTTCTATCTAAGGCTGGATTTGTTGATGCACTGCATGGAAAAGGTGGGGGATATAAGTTGAATCGTCCACCAGATGAATATACTGTGGGTAGTATTTTGAAATTGACTGAAGGTACTCTTGCGCCAGTTTCATGTCTTGAAGATAATGACTATAAGTGTAACCGAGCAGAAAGCTGTAGGACACTTCCAATGTGGAAGGAGTTAGATCGAATTATTAATCAATATCTTGAAGAAATCACTATAAAAGATTTGAAAAAGATGTTTTAAATGGAAATTACATGATATAAATGCACATAGCATTCTATCAGAGTATTTTAGCAAGTCCATAAGAATGATAAAGATATAACTCTTGTTCGGATTAATTTATATGAAAATATGAATTTATTTTGAGGAAAAGAAAGAAGCCCCCAGTAATCTTATGATTTCTGGGGGCTTATATTTGTATAGGTGTAAAAAATTTTTAGTATATTAAGTTTAATATGATTGATAAATAGTGCTGTAAGTGTATGTGCTAAAGCTACATTATACGAGTGCAGGCCAATTATTAAATATTTATAGCTTTTATAAACCTATATTATTGCGAATTAAAGCTTATTTTTTTCATAAATTATGAAAAGTTTAAAGTACCTGCATTCCGATCTTGTTAGAGCAAATATAGACAACACGCGTGTTGTCATGTATAATTATGGTAAATAATCTGAGTTATTGATGAACAAAATTGAAGGAGAATAAAATGAGAACAAAATTCTTTATCGTATTTACCACTGTATTTATTTCCATGCTGTTATTTTCTATTGAAAGTAGCGCTTCAAATATTAACGAAGTTAAGGTGTTTGTTGATGGAATTGAAATAGAATTCCCAAACCAAAGACCTTATATCGATGAAAACAGTCGCACTTTAGTGCCAGTTCGTTTCCTTGTAGAAACAATCGGTGCAGACGTTAAATGGGATAATAAAGATCGTAGAGTAGACATTATTCATATGGAGCGCAATAAAAACATTAAATTATGGATAAATCAGCGCAACTACGTAGTTAACGGTAAACAACAACAGATGGATACAGAAGCAATCCTAACAGACCAAGGTAGTACAGTCGTTCCCATTCGCTTCATATCTGAAGGACTTGGAATCATAGTAAAATGGGATGTTATAGGAAACAGCGGTTTAGTTCATGCCTTCACTAAAGATCAATCTCCAATAGAAATTCAACAAATTATAAATCAAGTCCATTCTGAACTGATAAGTCCAGTATTTGCTGAAAGTTTCACTGATAGAATGTTGATTAACAACAAAATAGTAAATAAAGCAGGTGACACGATTTGGACGATTGAAAACGCAGAGGCATATGAGATGTCTCAAAATACCATTAACAAGTTAACTGATAATAGTTCACTTATTCTCGGTGGCTCTGAAAATATGCAAACTCTATCACTTAAGGGGGCTGATGGTACCCTTTCAAACAATTATACACTAGATTTTGGTATAAGTGTTCACAGTATGGCAAACGCAGGCATTTTAGAGCAACCTTTTGAAGGTAGACCTATCATCAGTGTGATTCCTAGAGCTAGAGATAACACGCTAAGAGATTATTATGCGGTTGTGTACTATCTTGAAAATAATAAAATGTCAGGACTCGTTGCAAATTTATTTAAGTGTAAATGGGAAATAATCAGAGTCACAGAAGGAACGAATATACAAGTACTTGATGAAGGCTATTATATGCTTGATGAAAGAGCGAGGCACGATGCATCATTAACGATAAAGAATGATGCAAATGGTTTTGTAGATATCTCTTTTTATATTGACAGTTATAAGAAACCACGAAATCAAAATACTCCTCTTCTTGCTTATAAAGATAAAAGCCCCGAAAGAATAACAGAGGGAATGACTACCTTATCTTTCGACGTAGGTGGGTATGATCCAGCAGGGTTTAGATATACTCCAATTGTTGAGTTAGATGATATCAAAGTTTACGATTCGGAGAACATTGATAGGGTTTTAAAGCTGAAAAATGCCAACCATTCGATTGATTTGTCTAGCTTACAAGAGAGTGAAAAATATGAATTGTTCATGTATTTACGAAACAGAGGAATCTTAGATATTAAACTAAGCAATCTTTCTTCGCCACAAGAAAGTATAACTATAGCTGATTTTTTAGTGATGTTAATGAAATCTCAGGGCTACAATTATGCATATAGCGATACACACTGGGCAAATAATTATATAAAAAAGGCTATAGAGCTTGGACTGATTGATGAAGAATGCAACATAGATTCCACAATTACAAATCACGATATAGCACTAATTTTGTATAATTTCAGCAATGATAAAAGTATTGATACTATCAATAAACAGTTGTTGGACATTGACGTATCACCTGTATATGAAAGGGCTATCTATTATACTTTTCAGCATAATTTGATTGAGTACGACTTAGATACAGCTTCAATTGCGAAAATGGTGTCTTTAGAAGAAGCGTCAGAAGTCATTCTGAGGGTGCTAGATAATCATTTTAAAATATACAATTATAGTTTGGAGCTTCCTCGTGTTATTAGTGATGGAGCTATCTTTCAAAGAAATAAAAAAATTCCAATTTGGGGAAGAGGACATACCGGAGACAGGATAGAAGTTAAATTTAAAGACCAAACCAAAACGACTACGGTGATAAATGGAAATTGGTATTTAGAGTTAGATCCTGAACCACACGGAGGCCCATATAAACTGCAGATTAAAGGACTCAAAGATAAAATTGTTTTAACTGATATTTATATAGGTGAAGTGTTTTTAGTAGCTGGTCAGTCTAATGCTGAGTGGATGGTCCAAGATAGTTTTGGGAAAGAAGATACAACGAAAAACTTATTATCTCAAAGTAAAAATAAAGAATTGATCCTTCGATACTTTAGTCCCCAGCAAATATTGGCTTTAACAGAGAATTTTACGACGAACGGTGCATGGTATCCGCCAGATGAAGAGCAGATAGGTTACTCAAGTGCGATAGGCACATTTTTTCTTGAAGAACTATTAGAATTAAATGACGATCTAGATGGAGTGCCTATTGGACTTGTAACCTTAGCTTATGGAGGAAGTACCATTGAGCTGTTTATGCCTAGCAGTGTAATCATAGATTGTTATGCGCCAAGGGAGCACACTGATCCAATTATTTCTGGGTTTTGGAATGGGTTTATGGATTCCGTAAGCCCTACGCAATTTAAAGCAGTGTTGTATTACCAAGGAGAAAATAGTGTTCAATTAAGATATGAATATGAATGGATGCTTAGAAATTTCATCGAGGCGATGAGAATAGAATTTGATAATAAGGATTTGCCTTTTATATTAGTGCAACTTGCTGGATATGGACAAAGCTATAATGATGGAGATACTTGGCCAATTATAAGAGAAATACAGGACAGAACAACAAATACATTGCCGAATGTAGGTTTGGTAACAGCTATAGATTTGGCTGATGAGAATCCTTGGGAAATACATCCTAGAAATAAAAAGCCAATTGGAGTTAGGCTTGCCTATAAAGTGATGGATATGGTATACAATCAAGACTTGAATTATAGAAGTCCTGAGATAGAAAGTTATGAGGTTAAAGATGGAAAAGTAATTGTTCATTTCAATTATGTAAATGGCTCTCTTTTCTTCGAAGATAACCGCATAGGAGATCTAGAGATAGTGGGAGAAGATGGTGTATGGCGCGCTGCACAAGCTGAAATAATTAACGGGAATTCTTTAGAAGTCTGGAATGAAAATATTGTGAATCCAGTAGGAGTACGCTATGCTTATCGAAATTATCCTGATGTGACATTATTTGATGATACTATGCTGCCAGTACTCCCGTTTAATACGACTAAAACTAGAGGAGAAAAAGTTACTGGCTTCACTGATGAATTTCAAATCATGTTACCCTATCATGGTTTGCAAGATTGGGATGCTGTAGTTAATTTGACTAGAAATAATACGTTTAGGACCGTTAGGAAAAAAGATGTCTATCTCCTTACCCATGAATATCATATTCAAAACCAAAGTGCTGGAGATGTGATACAGCTTTTTGCTAGAAGAGGAAGCAAAGTATTAGAGCAAGGAAGCAATAGCACTATTCTTAAAATTAAAGATCATAAACTTTGTGTAGGTGATTGGATAAGAAATACAGAGCGCAGCTATATTGATTCTCGAGTTATTGGAATAATTGATGAAGATACTGTCTTGGTAAATGAAGTAGCTGGACAGTCGTCTGGAGACTTGATTGAAATATATCAATTCAGACATATGGAGAAAGCACGGTAAGCAGTGAACTAAACAACAACTCTTTGACAAAATAACGTGACTCTTATTATATTTTATAATCATCTTACATACGTATGAAAGGATTTATCAGCATTGCTCTCATCCTGATAGGAAATAAATTAATAAAACTTGATAATATAATATTGGTGAAAAATTTACTATTGTAATAGAAATGTAATTATGGTAAAATTTCGATAACTTGCGCCAGATTCAATTTTATAACTAATTTAGAAATGAAATTCCTTCAAATTAGTTATAAAAGCATGTATCCTTCAAAATGTAACATGGTGTACACACAGTTACTAGATATTAATATTTAAAAAAGTAATTGTATTGCTTGGATGAGTAAAACAAAGTATGTATATTAGGTTAGAATAATTAAAAGAAAGCTTACATTTCTTTGTGTCACAGTTTCAACTAGGTAACAAAGCAAAGGGAGAATAGAATGATTTTTAATACCGATTTTTTATATCTAGCTGGACTAATATTAGTTAGTTTATATTTTCTAACGGGGATAGACGATTTTATATGGGATTTACTTTCAATTTTTCGGAGGCCTAAGTATAATAAGATGAAAATTGACTTGAAAGAGTTAGAAAGTAATCCACCTAAATTATTAGCTGTTGCAATAGCAGCATGGCAGGAAAGCAATGTACTAGAAGATGTAATAAGTAACTTTATTGATTCGACTCAATATCCTAAATCAATGTATCGTGTATTTTTGGGAATTTATCCTAATGATGATGAAACCTTAGAGGTTGCAAAATTACTTGAAAAAAAATATGAAAATGTTCATGTTATAATCAATGATACTCCAGGTCCAACCAGTAAAGCTCAAAATCTAAATTATGTCATAACACAAATCAAAGAATACGAAAAAACAAACTCCCTTCGTTTCGCATCATTATCCATTCATGATTCAGAAGATGTTATTCACCCTTATGAGTTGAAAGTTACGAACTTATTAATTGACAAATATTCAGCGTTACAATTTCCTGTTTTTCCATTAATACAAAAACCAAACTTTAAAAACTTTTTTAGAAATTTGACCTCGTCTACATATGCTGATGAGTTTGCAGAGAATCATTTCACTACGATGGTAAGTCGATGCAATACAGGAGCATTCGTTCCTTCTGCTGGTACTGGATTCGCCTTATCAAGAGAAACTATTGACTTATTCGGAGAAGAAGATGTTCTTCCAAACGATAGTTTAACTGAGGATTATAGACTTTCCTTGACATTATACGAAATGGGAATTAATATGTTTTATGTCTTGGAAAAAGTTCCAAGAATAACAGATGACAACAAACTGACTTGGGAGTACATTGCTACTAGATCAATTTTTCCAAGTACATTTAAAACAGCTGTTAAACAAAAGACTAGATGGATATTAGGCATAACGATGCAGTCTTTCAAGTTTAAAGATATCTTTAAAACTAAAGAAATGAGTTTTGTTGGGCGTTATTCGTTATATAAAGACTGGAAAGCAAAGTATGGTAATCTTTTGAATTTACTAGGTTATCCAGTATTAATATATTTTTTAGTTTCTTTGTTTATTGATTTACCGGTTATCTATCCGAAGCATAGTTTGTCTTGGAATCTGAGTTTAGTAATTACAATAATGATGATAGAAAGACAGCTTTTTAGGGCCTTTTCTGTTTACAATGTCTACGGCTTAATTAGTGTTTTTTTCTCGTGTTTATTTCCTCCATTATTGCCAATAAGATTTGTTTGGGGAAATATTATAAATTTTACTGCAACAGCAAAAGCGCATATTCAGCTTATAACAAAATCTAACAGTATCTGGGGAAGATTATTTAGTAAAAGAAAAGTTAAGACTTTACGGCAGACTAAGCAACAAAAAAAGCAAAAAACATTTACTTGGTCAAAAACAGATCATGTATTTCTCGAAAAAAATGTTTTAAAAAGATATCACCGAAAGATCGGAGATGTTTTATTAGAAAAAGGTTATATCGATACAAAAACATTACAGAATTCATTGAAAAAAAGTCTTGATACTAATGTCTCTTTGGGTAGTTTACTTATTGAAGATAAAATATCTGAAGAGCAATTATTAGATGCATTAGCAGATGTGAAAAAAATTCAATATGCTCATCAGAATAGTCTGAAATACTATAATGAAAAAAATGCTCGCAACTTTTTTGATCAAGATTTTCTAAAAGAACTTCTGATTTTGCCGATAATTAAGATTGAAGATGGATATGTTTTTGCTTTTTGCAATGAAAGCCCAGATAAAGCTCAAACCATTGTACGAGAAAAGTTTAATATGAATATTAAGGCTGTGTTCGCAACTCGAGAGTTTATCGACGATGGAATTGAACAATTATTCCATACAGATAGTGAGGATGAAAGCGAATCGTTGGTAAATAAACTGTATACTGAAGAGAAGTTAAGCTATGAACAAGTTGTTATATTTAATAACTATATGACAGAAGGTTTTGACGAAAATGAGATCATACAGAAAATGGGTATTTTGATTTGATATAATCATCAACTTGTTTAATTTTGAATGTTCGTATTAGTATATTTTTTTATCAAATATAAAAGGGCATCGATTCAAAGAATCGTTGCCCTTTTATGTTAAACTCTCAATTCAAATGAAAACATAGAAGGCAATCTAATGTATGTAAAATAAGTTTTGGTGCTGAGTAAACAGACTATTTTGATCTGGAATAGTGGCTATTATAATATTTCTCATGTAGTTTGCGCAAGATTGAGTGAGCTTAAACTATATTAATAATTCAGAAACACTAGAAAATTCATTATAATATCTTCATAAAAAACTAATGACTATAGTTACTTTTTAATGACTTTAAGATACTGTAAAATAAAGATTAGTATAGGAGTAAAAGGATATGGGTGATGGTCGATATTATACACCAGATCAGTTTTTTAATATTATTATATTTACTTCACTTATTATTTGTATTGTGATTGCTTTTATGAACAGTCATTATAAAGTTGAAACGCATAAAAAGTATATACAAACTTTAGGTTTACTTCTGCTGGTGTCATTGGTATCTTCTTTTATATTTGAAATAGCATATAGTACTTTAGTCATTTACGTGTCGAATTACATTAAATCAATAGCACTATTTTTATATTTTCTGGTAAACACTATGCTAATCCTAAAAAACAGAGACGATAAAAAATTAAACCTACGGATATCTTTTTTGCTTTTATGTATACCTACTGTGGTGGCAGTAAATTTCCAGATAAACACAAGCATAATATATGTTTTGTTTTCTACGCATTTTATAATTGTATCTAATAGATTTGCAAAATACAAAGTGAGTTCTAGTGTATTTAATGATGTGAAAAAACTAATGCTAGATTATGTATTTATCATATCGATAAATGGAGATGTAATTTTTAGAAATGATAAAACAATTGCTTCAGACATTTTTAAAGATGCAAGGCTTGTGGATGTAAATAATATTCCAGAGTTATTTACGAAAAAAACAACCATTAGAAATGCATTTTCAAAACAACTTATAAAGTTTGAAGGAGATGAGGTGATGTATTTTCAGTATCATAGAAAAGAAATTGCAGAAAAAGGAGCATTAGCAGGATACATATTGACATTTGTCGATATTACAGGGTTTATTTCATTGCTTGATAAGCTAAGCGATAATAGAGAAGAAACGAGAAAAGCCAATTTAGAGTTAGATCAATACAAAGACATTGTTTATGATATTGAAAAAGAAAAAGAAATGAATATACTCCTTGATGAAATCGCAAATAATCAGCAAAAATCAATGTATATACTGAAAGATAGATTAGAAAATCTTGATATAGAAGACGATTCTTACTTAGACGAGTTAGATACTATTAGCGATGATGTCAAATTAAATTTAGCAGATGTTAGAGCAGCAGTTACTTCATATATAAATTTTTACGGTTAGGAGAAAGTGATGATAAAAGTTATTATTGCAGATGATCAGGTGTTGCTTAGAAAATCACTAGAACACCTAATTAGCGTAGATGAAGAAATTAGCATTGTTTCTATGGCATCCAGCGGGAGAGAAGCAATAGATGAATGTAAAAAGCATAGTCCAAATATTGTTTTGATGGATATAGAAATGCCTAATATGAATGGTATTGATGCACTTAAAATTATTAAAGAAAAGATTCCAAAAACAAAGGTCATTATTCTTACAACTTTTGATAACAAAAACAACATTATATCAGCCTTTTTGGCTGAGGCTGATGGTTATATTACAAAAGATATTGATCCCTATGAACTTATCACAACTATAAAATGTGTAAATTACGGATTGACCGTAATACATAAAAGTGTGAAAGAAATCATGATTCATGAATTTGAAAAGTTGTCTAAAAAAAATAAAAACTATACCGATATTTTAAGTATTGAAGAAATTGATATGATTAAAAATATTGTTGATGGAAAGAGCAATAAAGATATAGCAGAAACATTTAATTATACAGAAGGCACAGTAAAAAATAAGGTTAGCAGAATTTATGAAAAACTAGGAATAACAGATAGATTACAGCTTGCAGTTTATGCTGTTGAAAATGGTATAGAGTAAGGCCAAAAATATGAAAGAAGTATTGAAAATTGAGATTTCAGCTATCTGCACAGTACATATAATAGCAATTATCTTATCAGTAGTGTTTTTAATGATGTTTTATATGAAAGCAAAAAAAGATTACGCTTTGAACGCTTTTTTAGTGATGCAAGTTAGTATGATAGGTTGGATGATTTTTAAGATTTTTAAAACTGTTTCTCCAACAGAAGTGTCAAGATGGTGGTTTATTGTTGCATACTACTTTTGTGTTGGTGTATTCGAAATTGCTTTTTTAGAGTTTACATATTCAAATTATAATAAGAAACCTTTAAAAAAGAAAATAAGGTATCCATTATACTTAATTGTCATATTTCAATTTTCATGGGTATTGACCAATCCAATTCATCATCTTTTTTACTCAAAATATGATTTTTGGGGAGATAGTTTTGGTATTTTATTTTATCTGCATACAGCATTTGAGTACAGTTTTATTATTACAGGTTTCATATTTGGCTGTAAGATATTTAAAGAAAGGTTTATGGGAAAATCTTTTTGGTATAAACTACTTATAGCGGGCGCAATTATCATCCCTCTAATATTAAATCTTTTATATATCACAAAAGTTTTACATAGTTTTGTGCATTCCATCGGAATACCAGTAATATTTGATATAACACCAATTGTTTTTGTATTTTCGACTATGGTATTTGTTTATGCAACCTTCACTCATGATTTCATTGATCTTTCACCTATTATGAGGTATGAAATAGTACATAAACTAGATACGCCAATATGTCTCCTTGATTCAGGGTTTGAGGTTATATATTATAACGAAAAAACTGAAAGCATATTTGGTATGAATGCCAAAAATATATTAAATAATGCTTTTAAAGGTACTCATAAAAGTAAACATGATATGGAAATAAATAAGAATTATTTTAAAGTGTCTTTAAGCGAAGTTAACACATTAAAAGAAACTCAATATCTCGTCACATTTAATAATATTACAGATTATAAAAATATTGAAAATAAAATTATAGAAGAGCAAACTCAGCTTGAAAGTAAAAAAAGTGAACTAGAACATACAATAAGCAATTTGAAAATCACATCAAAAATAGGTGCTAGAAACTATATAGCAAGTGAATTGCATGATATTATAGGGCATTCTCTTGTAGTAACGATTAAACTGCTAGATGTTGCAAGACTCTATTTCAATGAAAATAATAAATTGAGTGAAGAAGCGGTTGCAGATAGTTTGTCTTCAATTGAATCGGGAATTAATGCAATGGAAAATATAAAAATAAAAGGAAAAGAATATACTGGCTTAAATTTGAAAAAAGATATAGAAATCATGATAAGTAGATTAAAGCTAGCAGAAATAAATACTAAACTAAATTTTAAAGGACTTTACCATACGTTAGAAGAAAAAAACTATGATGTTATTCACAGAGCTTGCTTAGAACTTATGACTAACTCTATAAAATATTCAGAAGCTAAAGAGATTTTTATTTCTGTAACTGTAAAGGAAAGAGGAATTGACATTCTTTTTTTGGATAATGGTAAAGGTTGCGAAAAATTAGTTCTTGGCAATGGTCTAAATGGAATAAAAGAAAGGTTAAGGCTAGTTGGAGGGAGTGCTGAATTCATAACTGGAAATAACGAGGGATTTATGAGTAAAATTAGAATTTAACTATAAATTCACAACCGTTTTGAAATATAATAATTGAAAATTAAGAAAAATGACTTTCGTTACAAAACAGTGACTTAAGTCATTTTTTATGCGCTAATTAGTAACTTCAGCAACTCTATCAGTAACCTTTGTTATATTGTAAATAACTTCAGTTTTTAATAGTATGAATTAAGAAAAATATGAAGTTTGATTTCAACCTTGGCTTTTAGATTTCGCTAAGAATTAGCTTTAAGCTATAAATGGGTGAGTTAAAACTTCACTGAAAACAAAGAGGAGGATTATGATGACAAATTCACATGAGGTAGACTACAAATTATATGGTGATGATATGCAATTTGTAGAGATTGAGCTAGATGGTAATGAAACAGTTCTTGCCGAAGCTGGTGCAATGATGTATATGGATGAGAAAATCAAAATGGAAACAATCTTAGGTGATGGAAGTAACGCTGATAAAGGCAAAGGCTTAATGGGCAAGTTAATGGGTGCAGGTAAAAGGTTATTGACTGGCGAAGGTTTATTTATGACAACATTTACAAATTGCATGGGTGGAAAAGCATATGTTGCATTCGCTGCTCCATATCCTGGTTCAATTATTCCAGTTGATTTGAAAGAAATGAATGGAACGATAATCTGTCAGAAAGATGCTTTTTTGTGTGCTGCTAAGGGTGTTTCTGTTGGCATGCATCTAAATAAAAAAATAGGCTCTGGATTCTTTGGTGGCGAAGGCTTTATCATGCAAAAGCTTGACGGTGACGGCCTCGCTTTCTTGCACGCTGGTGGAACGATATATAAAAAGAAAATTTCGAATGGTGAAAAATTAAGAATTGATACTGGATGTCTTGTTGCGATGACTGCGGGTATAAACTTTGATATTGAGTTTGCTGGAGATATTAAAAGTGGACTATTTGGTGGCGAAGGTTTATTCTTTGGAACTTTAAGTGGTGAAGGTGAAGTATGGTTACAATCATTACCGTTTAGTAGAATGGCGGATAGAGTTATGAGCGCAGCAGGTGGTTCTAAGGGAGAAACTAAAGGTGCTACCGCCAGTCCATTAGAGGAACTATCAGGACTTGCCAATTTATTTGGTAGAGATTAATCGGGGAGAAAGATAAATGAGCGAAACTAATAAATGGATAAGTGCCATAGCATATATATTATTTTTTGTACCAATACTTGTAGATAGTCAAAATGAAGAATATAAGTTTCATACTAATCAAGGTCTTAATTTAATTTTACTATTTATAGCCATTGGTATCGTTGGATTTTTCATCCCAGTAATTGGTTGGTTTATTATTCTTCCGCTAGGAGGAATGATATCATTTGTATTATGTGTGATTGGAATAATTAATGCAATAAATGAAAAATGTAAAGAGTTACCTGTAATAGGAAAATACAGATTGATTAATTAAAAAGATGATATTACATTTTTACTTTTTGATATGTATTGAGTGTGTACTTTGGTTCAAGAATTCACATGATGGAATTTAATTCAAAAGGTAACAAAAGCATAGATTTATTGTGTGATTAGCATATTTAAAGGAGCAGAATATGAAAAATAGATTGATTGCATTACTTGTGGTAGTAATGATAATTGGCGCAGGTTTAGTCGGTTGTGGTGCTAAGGAAAAGGTGAATGAGGCACTAATCCCTGACAATACAGATACAGTAGAACAATTAGATGTATCAGAGGATGATATTGATACAACAGGTGATTCTAGTGATTTAGCAGCTAGAGCTAAAGAAGAAGGTGTATCAACATCTGAGATGCAAAGGATGATAGAAGAATTAACGGCAATGACTGCTGAAAAATATGGTGATACCTATGAAAACTATGTAGCTACTTTAGAGGAAAATGGAAAAACTCCTTTTGATGAATTTGCTGCAGCTTCTGACCATATGGGCATAACAATAAAGGAATACTATGCGTATGAAAAAAACAAGTCAGAAATGTCGCAGGAAGACAAAGAAACTATGCAGGGCATGCAAGATGCTATGATAGAGCTAGATGGTATTGATATTGAAGCTTTGGAAAACCAAGCGAATGATCAGCAAGAAAATGCCCAGGCAATGGAAAAACAAGGAACGAATGAAACAACAGCAGACATTTTAAAAATTGCTAAATTTGAAGTCTTTGAAGTACACAACGAAGAAAATAATGAGGGTGCAGAATATTATGGAATCGAATATACAAGCAAAAAAACGGTATCTGATGTTGTTGCGCATTTTAAAGATTTTTTAGAGGGAACAACTAATTATTTCATTATGGATAGCTCTCCTGCTGCTGGAGTAGTGTCAGGCACAGTAAATGGTAACGATTTTGAAATATCCTGTGAAAGAGATTTTGATAAAGACCTAACATATATTACTGTCGTTTATTATGGCGTAATATAGAATTTGATAGATACTATCCTTCAAAACTTAGTCAGATGATAATTTGTCATCTGACTAAGTTTTTGCTTAAATGGTGTTTTATTTGAATTTATTAATCAGCTTTTGACATGTTTTCTTATAACTGTACAGGACCTCTGCCTCTCGAATGAGATGATTTGTTTTATTATGTACTTTTTATAAGTATTCGCTTCAGTACGATTTTATAAAGTAGACTTGAACAAAACTGTAGAAATATGGTAATATTAAGAAATGCAAATAGGTTAATAAACTAACTCGGTATGTATAAAAAGTAGTTTTTGAAATGCTCATTTGATGTGCAGATCTAAAGTTAGACATAGCAATAAAGTCTAATTCTGTGAACGTCCTTAATATTTGTTGGAACCCCAATTAACGAAACAAATTCTAAATTTTCTGATAGGGAGTATAGATAAGGGAGAATCTGATGAAAAAAATCATTCTTTTAACGGTAATTATATGTGTTTTCTTATCCCTGATGGCCTGTGGTGACCGCAGTGCTCAATCTGCTGATGAGCTCTCAATGGTTCAGATGTTTCCAATTACAAATAGAACGAATAAAGATAAGGAAATTACAGAGCGTTTTTACGAACAGATTGCCACTATAATTGATCAAAGCCAAACTGTAGATGGGGTAACAGTTACCCTAAATGGTGCCCTGAGTGATGAAAAAAATCTACTCTTGTCATTCACATTACACGGAAGAAACCTAGAGGATTTCTCCTATTCTCAATTGAATAACAAAGATACTGGTGTCTTATCAAAAAATCTAATTGATGTGTTCAAGTCAATTCATCCTGATATAAATAACGAACAATTCAAAAATTTTGTCGGTTGGGGCAATCCTTTTGATAGAAACCGTAGTCAATATATCTACGATAAAGAAACAAAAACTGCACAAATGTTGCTATATTTTCCATATAATTCAAAAAACGGAACAGAATATAATTTACACATGGAAAATATCTACCATGTTGACAATATCCTACTTGAAGGTCCATATGATTTTACTTTTACTCTTAAACCAAATGTGACTACCTGTCATTATGTTGGTTCCATTGATTTGAAAACAGAAGATGGGAAGATATTGACCATTACAACAGCAACGATTTCTGCATTTTCATTAGAGATAGATTATACTTGTTCAACACACTATCCTTCAAATTGGTTTTCAACAAACGAATTGAACTTGACTTCTATTCGGGTAAAAGGAAAAGAGTTAGAACCTAGTGACACTACTGGACTCATTATAAAAGAAACCGAAACAGGAATGACTGGCAGTTTCACCTTCGATAATTATAGTGAACCAATAGATCCAAGCACTGTAGAGGCTGTTTGCATTGGTGATACTTGGCTGGAACTGACCGATCTGACACCTTATGATAAAGGAGTTTCTTAATTACTCGAAACGAGAATTCCCTGTAAAATTAAGATTCTTAATGCGAACCCAATAAGGAGTAATACATGCGTATACTAATTGATGCTGATGGCTGTCCAGTGGTAGATATCGTTGTGCAGATGGCAAAAAAACATGATATTGAGTGCATAATCCTCTGTGATACATCGCACGTATTTCAGAAAGACGGAGCAAAAACGCTCACTTTTTCAAAAGGTGCAGATAGTGTAGACTTTGCTCTTGTCAATCTTGCAAATGTAGATGACATTGTTATCACACAAGATTACGGTTTAGCTGCCATGTGCCTCTCAAAAAGTGTCGTTGTGCTAAATCAGAACGGCATAGAATATACCTCCAACAACATTGATGCTTTGTTGCTCGCTCGACATACCGCAAAAAAAATTCGCAGCTCTGGAGGCAGACTCAAAGGTCCGTCTAAAAGAAAAAAAGAACAGGACGCTGCGTTTAAAAGCAAACTTTTACAGCTATTAATGAGACATTCAAGTTAGTAATATATCTATATTATCAACAGTGAATTATCGGTTTCATGAAAAGTGAATTATTCGACTTATGATGAGTTGTTGTTTAATTGATAGAAAAATAAAACTTCTATTATTCTTTTAGTTTGCGCAAAGGATAACTGAAAAAAGTATCAAATTAGTCAGTCATAAATCCAATAATTAATCAATAATTAAGCAAATTCACTATAAAAGGCTTTATCATATTTGACATAACAACGAAAAAATAGTAAAATAACTATGCAAGTAAGTTGGACAGTCGCGCACTTAACTCGAAAGGGTTTTGTGTGAGGAAAGTCCGGGCTCCGAAGGGCAAGGATAACGGGTAACGCCCGCCGAAGGCGACTTTAGGACAAGTGCAACAGAGATATACCGCCTAGTTTTTCTAGGTAAGGGTGGAAAAGTGAGGTAAGAGCTCACTGGCCGACTGGGAACAGCTCGGTCCTGTAAACTCTATCCGGAGCAACACCGTGGAGGGGAGAGAACTGGCCCGGTTTCCCCATGGAGGTGGCATGAGTATATTGGCAACAATATACCTAGATAGATGACTGTCTATAACAGAACCCGGCTTACAGACTTGCTTGCACTATAAGGGTTGCATGCTAATTAGCTACAACCCTTATTTTATTTATTGAAAAGGGAGGATATATGTATGAATGATAAATCACTACCGATAATCACTATTTCCCGAGAGTATGGTTCTGGTGGTCGTTTGATTGGGGAACAACTAGCGAAAGACCTGAATATCCCATTTTACGACAAAGAACTTATTTTATTGGCGGCTAAAAAAATTGGCTTATCTGAAGAGTATATTCAACGCACAGAACAAACCAAATCAGCTAGTTTTTTATATAATTTATATATGACCAGTCAAGTTCTTCCTATGTCCGATCAAATTTTTCTTACACAAAGTAAAATTATTCAGGAGATGGCACAGGAAGGTCCTTGTGTCATTGTTGGGCGTTGTGCAGACTATGTCCTAAGAGATTATGACAACTGTCTGAATTTGTTTATTCATGCCCCAATGGATGACCGAATTAAACGTGTGAAAGAAGAATATAAAGATACTGGCACTGCTAATATGGAAGATTATATGAAAAAGCAAGATAAAAAACGTTCTTCTTATTACAATTATTTTTCTCAAAATAAGTGGGGCAATGTCAAAAACTATCATCTTTCCATCAACAGCAGCAGTTTAGGCCTAACAAATACTACGAACATTATTAAGGAAGCAGCATTGAGATTTTCAGGAGATAAAAATTGAATAAAGTCTCAACGCAAAATTCAGAAAATATAATGGGTGTATTACCTGAGAATGAACTGTTATTGTCAGTGTCAATACCTATTATGCTTTCATTGTTGATTCAAGCTTTATATAATTTAATTGATAGCATTTTTGTAGCAAATTTTTCAGATGATGCGTTTACAGCGGTTTCATTGACGTTTCCTATACAAATGCTAATGATTTCTGTAGGCATTGGTACCGGTATCGGTATCAATGCTTTACTTTCAAAAAGTTTAGGAGAAAATGACTTGAAACTGCCAGCAAAGCTGCAAATGTTGGTGTTTTTCTTTCTTTTGCAAGTGCATTATTATTCACGTGTATTGGATTGCTATTTTCAAAGATCTTCTTTGCTTCACAAGTTGATGTTTTAGAAATTGTGAATTACGGCAGAGATTATATGTTTTATATAACTGTATTTTCGTTTGGATTATTTGGACAAATTGTATATTCTCGTTTGTTACAATCAACTGGGCGTTCTATGCAAAGTATGGTTTTGCAACTTTTGGGTACCATTATCAATTTGGTTTTAGACCCACTTTTTATTTTTGTTTGTGTGGTTTTCCAACTTTAGGAGTAAAGGGTGCGGCCATTGCAACCGTGATTTCACAAATTATTTCCATGTTTTATGGTATCTATTTAAATCGTAAATACAATGTTGAAATTCAACTTTCTATAAAACAAATGAAACCAACAGCACCTATGGTAAAGCGTATTTATGCAGTTGGGCTACCATCCATATTGATGCAAAGTATAACGTCACTTATGGCACTGGTATTTAATAATATTCTTCTTGCTTTTTCTGAAACTGCTGTAAATTGATTTGGAATTTATTATAAAATACAAGGTTTCTTTTTTATGCCCGTATTTGGACTCAATAGTGGTATTGTTTCAATCATTGCTTATAATTATGGTGCAAGAAAACCAGACCGCATTAAGAAAGCCATTCAATTATCTGTCATCTATTCATTTTCAATTATGCTATTGGGTGTATTGTTGTTTGAATTTATTCCAACCCAATTATTACATATGTTTGATGCATCAAATGAATTATTAAAAATAGGTGTGCCCGCATTTCGGTATATTAGTCCTAGCTTTATTTTTGCTGGATTATCTATCATAGCAGTAGGCGTTTTTCAAGCGTTAGGAAAGGGTCTACTTAGTATGATGTTATCTTTTGTTCGTCAACTAATATTCTTATTGCCGTTGGCATATTTATTCTCTCTTTCTGGTAATTTAGATTTGGTGTGGTTGTCATTGCCCATATCTGAAATTATTGCTTGTATATTGGCATATATTTCTTTAAAACGGATATATCGATACATAATTAATCCTCTTGTTGTAAAACAAGGGGTTGAAATGAATCAAATACTTAACAGTCAAAAACATTGACAGGAAAAACAGCATTTAAACAGGTTTTATTGCATATAATCACGAGAAAAGTATTGACATTGGCTTCAAAATTCATTATCATGTTTTATGTGTGATGATTGTTATTGCTTATTTAATGCTAAATGAATAATAGTGATTAGAAGGGGTTTCTATGCCCCTTTTGCTTATGTGTTCAATTAGTTAACATTATACCAAGGATAACAGTTATAAAATTGAAAACAATTGCTGATATCTTGAAAGTCAAGATAAGCAGTGTTTAGTCTAGATGCGTCTTAAAAGCGGTTTAGATGAAATAAATTCTTTATAATTCAATTATAATTATTTTGTGGAGGTAAGGTATTATGCGTTTGCTGACCGATGAACAAAAAAAATGGTGTGAAGTGATTGGCGAGTTTAGTAAAAAAGAAATCGAACCAATCATGCTTGAATGGGACAAAGTTGTTGACCCTTCAAAAGCAATTCCTTTCGAAGCTTATGCTAAAGCATTCAAACTAGGTCTTAACACTTTTGAAATTCCAGAATATGCTGGTGGTAACAAAGTTGACCTACATACTGCTGCTGTTATGTATGAAGAAATGGGTTACTATGATGGTAACTTCGCTTCTGTTATGCAAACAACAAACTTGGCTTTGAAACCAGTTTTGATTGGCGGTTCTGAAGATCAAATTAAATATTTCGCAAAACACATTCTTGAAGGTAAAGGTTATGCTGCATTCTGCTTAACTGAACCTCATTCTGGTTCTGACGCTGGTAACGTTTTGACAACTGCTGTTAAAGACGGCGACGAATGGGTTATCAACGGTGAAAAATGCTTTATCACAAACGGTGGCGAAGCTGATATCGCTTGTGTATTTGCTGCAACTGATCCTTCTAAAGGTGCAAAAGGCCTTTCTGCATTCATGGTTCCAACATCAACTCCAGGTTTCAGCGTAACAAAATACGAAGACAAAAGTGGTTTCCGTACAATCTCCACATGTTCTTTGAAATTTGAAAACGTTCGTGTACCTGCTGCTAACCTTGTTGGTGAAGAAGGCAAAGGCTTCGTTTACGCTATGAAAACTTTGGACAAATCCCGTGGTTGCGTTGGCGCACTAGCAGTTGGTATTGCTCGTCGTGCTCTTGACGAAGCTATTGCTTTCGTAAAAGAAAGAGTTACTTTCGGCAAACCAGTTTCCAGCCGTCAAGGTATCCAATGGATGCTAGCTGACATGGCTACAAAAATCGAAGTTTCTCGTCAAATCGTTATCCATGCTAACGAACTACAAGAACAAGGCCTACCATTCTCTACTGAAGGTGCTATGGCTAAAATGTTCGCTTCTGAAGCAGCTATGGAAGTTTGCACAGACGCTATCCAACTCATGGGCGGTAAAGGCTACATGAAAGAAGACTGTGTTGAAAAAATCTGGCGTGATATCAAAGCATACTGTATCTTCGAAGGTACAACACAAGTTCAAAAAATCGTTATCTCTGGTTCAATCCTATCTGGTAAAAGAAACTAATCTTTTATTTCTGGATATACTCAGAGAAGCAAAATTAAGCTTAATAAAAAGGACAGACTTTATAAAGTCTGTCCTTTTTTTATTTGTTCATAATTTAATTAGTTAATAATGCGATGCCTACTTGAATACGTTTTAGAGTTTCTTCTTTTCCTAATATTTCACATAAATCAGTTGCGCCACCTGGGGTCACAGATTTACCTGAAATGGCAATACGCAATGGCCACATAATTCGCCCAATTTTCACTTCCATTTCTGCAGCTAATTCATTGAGCACATCGTGAATACTATCATGCGTCCATGTTTGAAGTGTTGTTAACTTTAATGCAATGGTTTCAAGTGCCTCTTTCGAATTTTCTTCGTTGGTTTTCATTTTTTTATGGACATAAAGTTCAGTAGAATAAGACTGTAGTTCATCAAAAAAGTCAACCAAAGGCAAAATGTCTTCCATTGTATCCAAACGATTTTGGATAAGTGGTGCAATTGCTTCAAGCTGAATATCAGGTTTTGTAATATATTTTTGCAAGTATGGTTTTACGAGGTTAAAAAAGTCATCTGCAGATAGAGCTTTGATATATGTGCTGTTAAAATGATTAAGCTTTTCTCTATCAAAAATTGCAGGTGATTTAGAAATGCCTTTAATATCAAATGCTGCTACTAATTCATCTAGATTGAAAAACTCTTGTTCGCCACCAGGACTCCAACCAAGCAGTGCAACATAATTTACTACTGCTTCTGACAAATATCCTTGCTTTAATAAATCTTCATAAGATGGATCACCATGACGTTTGGACATTTTATGCTGAGCATCTCGCATAACAGGAGAGCAGTGAATATAGATTGGTACATCCCAACCGAATGCTTCATAAAGCAAATTATATTTTGGAGCAGAAGACAAGTATTCTGAACCACGCACAACATGAGTAATACCCATCAAATGATCGTCTATAACATTGGCAAAATTATAGGTAGGCAAACCGTCTGACTTAATCAAAACATTGTCATCCAATGTTTCATTTTCGACTGTAATTTGACCAAATATTGCATCTTGGAAGGTAGTATTTCCTTCGCGTGGAATTTTTTGACGTATTACATAAGGTACATTTGATGCAAGTTTCTCTTCAATTTCTTCTTTAGATAAGCGAGAACAACGCCCATCATACTTGCTAATACCTTTGCTTTCTTCTTCGGCATTTTCTTCTTGCATGTCATCTTTATTGCAAAAACAGCGATATGCATGTCCTTTTTCTATGAGTAGCTCTGCATACTGTCCATACAGTGAACGGCGTTCCGTTTGAACATATGGACCCACTGGGCCACCAATGTCAGGACCTTCATCCCATGTAAGACCACATTTCACTAGAGTTTTATATATGATTTCTGCTGCATCCTCAACAAGACGACCTTGATCTGTGTCTTCAATTCTTAATATAAATGTGCCATTGTTCTTTTTTGCAATGAGCCAAGTATATAAAGCGGTGCGGAGATTACCTATATGCATATAGCCAGTAGGCGAGGGCGCGAATCGTGTTCTCACACCGTCTTTTGGAATTCTTGTTTCAAGTTCTTGAAACACTGTCATATCCATTCGTACGTTCCTCCTATATAATTTTTCATCAAATCAATTCTCTAACAATCATCTATTTTATATTTTGAATGCTTTGATTGTCAAGGATAAATGAATATGATATAATACATTCATTGTAATTAAATTGAAAAAGTATGTCCAAATATTATGAAATATTCTTTCCAAGGAGTTAGACAAAATGGCAGATACGAATCAAACTAAGAAAATTATGCTTTCAGGCATACAACCTAGTGGTGAATTAACACTCGGTTCATACTTAGGAGCGATTAAACATTGGCCCGCTCGTACTGAAGAATTTGACTGCTATTATTTTATGGCAGATTTACATACACTCACTGTTAGACAGAAACCAGCAGACCTTCGCAAACGTACGCTCACACAGCTTGCTGCGTATATTGCTTGTGGTTTAGATCCTAAAAAAAATGTACTTTTTATTCAGTCGCACGTTCCAGAGCATGCTCAATTGGCTTGGGTTCTTAATTGCTATACCATGTTCGGTGAACTAAATCGAATGACGCAATTTAAGGATAAGTCTATCAAAAACAACGACAATATCAATGCTGGTTTGTTTACATATCCAGCTTTGATGGCTGCTGATATTTTATTATATCAGGCTGATTGTGTACCAGTTGGGGAAGACCAAAAGCAACACGTTGAAATTTGTCGTGATATTGCATCTAGGTTTAATAGTATTTATGGTGATGTATTTAAAGTTCCTGATCCATATATCCCACCTGTTGGTGCGCGCGTCATGTCGTTGACAACGCCTACAAACAAAATGTCTAAATCAGATACAGATCAAAACGGTTGTGTCTATTTACTTGAAAAACCTGAAGATATCAAACGAAAATTTAAAAAAGCTGTAACTGACAGCGATACTGAAAATTGTGTGCGTTACGCGCCAAAAGAAAAAGCAGGTGTTTCAAATTTAATGCAAATATATTCTGCATTTACTGATAAATCATTTGCCGATATTGAGCGTGAATTTGAAGGTTTGGGTTATGGCGCTTTTAAAGCAGCAGTGGGGGAAACTGTTGCAGATTCTGTAGCACCGATTCGCGAAAAAACCAATGAACTGCTTGCAGATAAAGCATACTTAGAAAATATTTACCGTGAAGGTGCTGAAAAAGCCTCGTACATTGCCCATAAAACACTGAGAAAAGTTTATAAAAAGGTTGGTCTTGTCCCAAGATTTTAACTTTTTATATATCAAAGGAGCGAAAGCACAGTATGTTGCTGACACTATTAGAGAATATACCCACGATACTTCGCATTGGACTTGCGCTCATTGTGGCTATGCTTGTATCTTGGATTATGACACCAGTTGCAAAAGGACTTGCACATAAAATGGGTGCAGTCGATATTCCTAAAGATGAAAGAAGAATGCATAACGAACCAATACCAAGATTGGGTGGTATGGCAATCTTTTTAGGATTTTTATGCAGTGCGCTACTCTTTATACCTTTGACAGAGCAAATTCGGGGAATGTTAATGGGTGGAATTGCAGTTGTAATTCTTGGAATGTTTGATGATATCTATGCACTTTCCGCTAAACTAAAATTATTGGTACAACTGCTTGCTGCGTCTATAGCTGTATATCATGGAAATGTGATAGAGGTTCTCAGCAATCCAAATATTTTCAGTGAAAATCTCCATTGGGATGTAGGGATATTGTCTGTACCTCTTTCGATTTTATGGATAGTGGGGATTACAAACGCTGTTAACCTCATTGATGGCTTAGATGGTTTAGCAGTGGGAGTTGCTGCTATTAGCTCAATTACATTACTCATTATTGCGATGCAAGTAAGCGATGGGTTAGTTGCCTTGTTGATGGCAGCATTGGCTGGTTCATGCATTGGTTTTATGCCATATAATTTAAACCCTGCCAAGATATTTATGGGAGACACGGGTTCTACCTTTTTGGGCTTTGTTTTAGCAACTGTTTCAATTCAAGGTTTATTTAAATTTTATACTGTCATTTCCTTTGCGGTGCCTTTCTTACTCTTGGGCCTACCCATTTTTGATACCTCGTTTGCTATCATTAGAAGAATTCTCAAAGGTCAAAACCCCATGAAAGCTGATCGTAGTCACGTTCATCATAAACTCATTGATATGGGTATGAACCAAAAACAAGCTGTTGCAATCTTATATGTAATCAGTGCGTTGCTTGGATTAACTGCGGTTATTTTGACTTCAAATGTCAAGCTCAAAGCACTTGTTTTGCTTTTAGCTTTACTCATTGCAAGTGTCATTGCATACCGCATTTATTTGAGCGATACAACAAACCAAAAATAAGACAGATATCAGTTTATAAATGTCACACATAATAGTCTTATCAAATAGCGTGTAAATGATATAATCATTTGCGAGGTGAAATCAATGCAATTAAAGAATCGATCTATACTTATCCTTTGTATTGTTCTAATATTATTTCTTGGAAGCTTATCTAGTTTTTCCTTTCCATTTTTCAAGCAATCCAATACCATTGTCTTGCCAGATTTAACAGATTTAAATGAGACTCAAAATTTGCCTATAGGGCACAATGATTACCATTCTCTCATACAGGTAAATTGTGATACCGTTAAATTTGTCATTGAATCATTGGAACGACAACAGAGTTATTATCGCGAATTGACTATCGATCTTTTTTGGAATGATAGTCGTATAAGTAATGCATCCACCAGCACCATACTGATTTGGAATGACAATGAGTATAGTAAAACAGCTGTAATGACACCTGATGGTACATTGCAAAATTATTTAAACACAATTGACACCATATATCTTTGGTATGGTAGTGATAAAAATTGGTTTAAATATAACAATGCTAATGACGAAGTAGATATTGCACAGCAAATTCCTACTTATGAAGATATTATTAAGCTGGATGATGCTTCTATCGTAGATGCAAACTATCAAACAAAGTCTGGTAAACCATGTATTTATGTGGAATGTTTTATTGATGCTTTGCAATATACAGAAAGATATTGGGTATCTGTAGAAAGTGGACTGCTTGTCTATGCTGAAACTGAATACGATGGAGAGATTACATATCGTATGCAAGAAAAATTAGTGACAACGCTGGAAGAAGACAATACTCCATTCACTTTACCTGATGGAACATTGTTACACAGCGTCGTCACTTTTGAAACTGAGGAAAAGAACAACCCCTAAGATGATGGCAATTTCCCAGTTATCACTTTCTAAAAATAAAAACAGTAATATGAGTAAAAGTAAAATGTCTGATGCGTCGAAATTTCCTATATGAAAGTTTTCGATAAGCTCTTTTACACCTGACTTCGAATCTTTTTCTTTATTTTCTGAAAAAAAAGAAAATGGATTCCATTTCTTTGATTCATATGTATTGCTACTCTCTTCTTCTATGGGAGTGAAGATCGTGTCATCAGGAATATAATGATTATACAAGATCATCACCCCCGCTCATTCCTTTGAAAAACATACGAGCCACACGAGAGAGTTTGGCAATTTGCATGGCTTTATCTAATTTTGCTTTTCGTTCATCTTTTAGAAAGGGTTGCAATGCGTGTATGAGTGCATGTACTTGATCACTTTCTTTGTTATCGAGTTCTTGCATTCCTTTCATAAGCATTTGTAGCATTTTAGGGTCTATTCCAGAAGACATGGATGTGATTAAGTTGCCAAGTTGATCACTTGGTTCCCGTTCTATTACATTTTTATTATCATGTTCAGAAGATGAGGGATTATCCTCATGACTCTGATCTCCACTAATTGAGTTTGCAATATTCATAATCTGTCCCAATGCTTCTGGGTTTGACAGTACGGCATTTAGTTTATCTTCAAATTCAGCGACAATAATCCCCTCCTTTATCAGATATTATTTTATTCAGACTTTGGGAATTTTTCACTTAAATCAGACATCACTTTTGCACCCTCAGGGTCTTTAGTTAGTTCATTGAGCAAACTACTCAAATCAGAAATATCACCATTTTTGGCTTTTTGCGTGATTTCTTGTAGATTTCCACCACTTTGTTTATTAAGTAAAGAAATGAATTTTTGTGCATCTACTGACTGAGATAAGTTGATGAGTGCATCCTTATTCTTCAGAATGTTACCAGCTTCAGAGGATTTCAGAAGATTATTCCAATCTTGGGGTGGTTGTTTCATAATATTCCTCCTAAAATTGTTAATGAATATATCTTTTATAGTATATGAACAAATTCAATGAAAAGTGCCTAGATTCACAAAATTTTCATATAAAATTTAGATACCAATTCAATTTAACTATATTATTACAAGGAGCGTTCTTTATGTTACTCGCAATAGATGTTGGTAATACTAATATAGTATTCGGTTTTTTCAAAGATGATCAATTGATGGGTGAATTTCGTTTGACTTCAACTCAAGAGAGAACCTCTGACGAAATTGGCTTTGCCATGTTACAGTATCTTCAAACACGTCAAATGACAGTTGCTGAAATTGAAGATGTGATTATTTCTTCGGTAGTGCCAAAGTTTTTGCCAATTTTAAAGCACACTTCAAAAAAATATTGCCAAAAAACAGCGCTAATTATTGATGAAGATATTTTTCCTTCTCTTAAGTATCAAGCAGAAGAACGCTTGGGAGCAGATCGTTCTGTTGCATGTGAAGCTGCAATGAAAAAATATGGAAAACCTTTGATTGTGTTAGATCTGGGAACTGCGACCACAATCGATACTGTCAGCGAAACAGGTTGGTATATGGGAGGAAGCATTCTCACTGGACTTCGCTTGGTTGAGCGTGCACTTTCAAATCATACAGCCCAACTTCCGCCAATCCCACTGCACAAACCAAAAACAGTATTGGGGTTTGATGCCATTGGGCAAATCCAAGCTGGTATTGTAACAAGTTATGTTGGTGGAATTGATTTTTTGATTCGTAAAACGAAAGAAGAAATGGATATAAAAGATGGTGTGAAAATTATTGCAACTGGTGGTTTTTCTCACTTCATTGCTGAACAAAGTGATTTTATCGATATTGTTGATTCACAATTAATATTAGATGGACTTAATATTCTATATCAAACATACAAAGAAGAAAACAGATAGTATTAAATACTATCTGTTTTCTTCTTTTATTATACATGTAAATCTTTTTCATTCGTGAAATAGTCACACAGTATGTTGAGCTGACAATTTTCACAATCAGGTTTTCTCGCCTTACATACAGCACGGCCATGTAATACTAAGCGATGACAAAAATCATTAGATTCATTTATCGGAAGGCAAGCGCGAAGTTGTTGTTCCGTTTTGAGTGGATCTTTTGTTCCATCCGTCAAGCCTAAAAGACCTGAAATTCGTATACAGTGTGTATCAGCAACCACTACGCCTGGGACATGGTAAATATCACCTAAAATCAAATTAGCCGTTTTTCGTCCGATTCCGGGTAGCTTAAGCAAATCTTGCATATTATCCGGAACCACACCATCAAACTCCTGTATAAGCATTTGTGCCCCAAAAACCAAATCTTTTGATTTCACACGATAAAAGCCACATGAATGAATGATGGTAGCTACTTCATCTAATTCTGCATCCGCAATACAATCCAATGTAGGATAGCGCTTAAATAGTGTTGGGGTAATTTGATTTACTCTTTCATCGGTACACTGCGCTGAAAGGCGCGTTGCAAATAATAATTCATAGTCTTTTTCATAATTCAGGGAGCATTTGGCTTCTGGGTAAAGATCTTTTAGTATTTGTATCATATCTAGAATTTGCTTATTTTGTTTCATAATATCAACCTCTGTTAATAGTATACTATAAAAAAATAAACTTATCAAAAACCAATTGAAAAAATATGCAGTTAATGTATAATAGAGTAGTTAAGATATAATATAAATCTATGTTAATATAAGGAGTGTGGGTATTGTGGTTAAAGAAACAATGGACTTTCTCATCACACAGGATCCAGAATTGGGACAAGCAGTAAAAGCAGAGTATGAACGTCAACGTAGAAACATTGAATTGATTGCTTCTGAAAACTTTGTTAGTGAAGCAGTCTTGGCTGCTGCATCTACTGTGTTAACAAATAAATATGCAGAAGGCTATCCTGGAAAGCGCTACTACGGTGGCTGTGAATGTGTTGATGTTGTAGAAGACATTGCCAGAAATCGTGCCAAAGAACTATTTGGAGCCGAACACGTCAACGTGCAAGCGCACAGTGGAGCGTCAGCTAACTTTGCTGTATATTCTGCTATGTGTAATCTAGGTGACACTGTACTCGGCATGGATCTTGCCAATGGTGGTCATTTGACCCATGGTAGCCCTGTCAATTTTTCTGGACGCAACTATAATATGGTTTCTTATGGCGTAGATGAAAAAACACATCGCATTGATTATGATCAAGTAAGAGATTTGGCTAAAAAACATAATCCTAAAATGATTTTAGCGGGTGCTTCTGCATATTCAAGAACCATTGACTTTAAAGCATTCAGCGAAATTGCAAAAGAAGTTGGCGCATATCTATTTGTTGATATGGCTCACATTGCAGGTTTGGTGGCAGCTGGTTTGCATCCATCACCAGTGCCATATGCGGATGTTGTATCTACAACCACACACAAAACACTTCGCGGACCACGTGGTGGCGTAATTTTGTCTAAAGAAGAATTGGGTGCCAAAATTGATAAAGCAATTTTCCCTGGATCACAAGGGGGACCATTGATGCACGTGATTGCAGCGAAAGCTGTTGCATTCGGAGAAGCATTGAAACCAGAATTCAAGACTTATCAAAAACAAATTCTGAGCAACGCTGCTGCATTGGCAGATAGCTTGATGGAAAGTGGGTTTGAACTGGTTTCTGGTGGTACGGATAACCATCTCATGCTTGTTGATTTGAGAAGAGCAAATATTACAGGCAAAGAAATGGAGAAAAAGCTTGATGAAGTTCATATTACCGTCAACAAAAATACTATCCCTAATGAAACCCAATCACCATTTGTGACAAGTGGCATTAGAGTTGGTACTCCAGCAATTACCTCAAGAGGATTCCGCGAAGAAGATATGAAAATTATTGGCCAACTCATTTGGGATACTGCAACTAACTTTGATGAAAAACAAGACCAAATTAGAGACAGTGTTCAAACTCTTTGCGATAAATATCCCCTTTATGACTAATATCTAATAGGTATTTAAGGAGGACGGATAACGTCCTCCTTTTGTTATCCATAAAGAAGGAAGTGGTTTTATGTATAAACCATTGGCCGATGAACTCCGTCCCACCTCATTGCAAGACATAGTAGGTCAAAATCATATTTTAGGTCCTAACGGAATTCTTCGTCGTATGATAGAATCAGGAAAAATTCCAAATATGATTTTTTATGGGCCATCTGGAACGGGTAAAACAACCGTAGCGGAGATTGTATCAAAAAAAATCAATCGTCCATTGCATCGATTGAATGCGACAACAGCCTCAATTTCAGATATTAAAGATATCGTCTCAGATATTGGAACACTTATGGCACCAGATGGCATTGTGTTGTATCTTGATGAAATTCAGTATTTCAATAAAAAACAGCAACAAGCTTTGCTCGAATTTATTGAAAAAGGAAGCATCCTACTCATTGCTTCAACAA
Source organism: Oscillospiraceae bacterium (assembly GCA_030625685.1). GTDB lineage: Bacteria > Bacillota > Clostridia > Oscillospirales > Oscillospiraceae > Evtepia. Next base: position 75,760 of record DAOUQJ010000003.1, on the reverse strand, counting down.
CTGAAAATCCACATTTTTACGTGTATCATGCGATACTTAGTCGCTCTACTGTGTTTGAATTTAAACCTATTGAAGACGAAGAAATGATACCTGCTTTGTCGCGTAGTGTTTCATTTATGGAAACAAAACTTGGGCGCAAGGCAACTGTAGAAGATGGCGTATTGTTAGAAATTTCCTCTTCATGTGGTGGAGATGTTCGAAAAGGAATCGGGATGATTGAAGCTCTCTTTTTTTCTATGACAAATGAAGCTGAAATTTTGATCACGTTTGAGGATATTGTCGCGCTTACTGGGCGCGCAGGAATTCGATATGATAAAAATGGTGATCAGCATTATGATATTTTGTCAGCTTTTCAAAAGTCGATTCGTGGTTCTGATCCAGATGCATCTCTTCATTATTTAGCAAGGATGCTAGAAGCAGGAAACCTAATTTCCGCATGCCGCAGATTACTTGTCATAGCTTCAGAAGATATTGGTCTTGCCCATCCACAAGCCATTACCATTGTCAAATCATGCGTGGATGCTGCGCATATGCTAGGTTTACCAGAAGCTAGAATTCCCTTGGCACAGGCCACGGTTCTTTTGGCAACTGCGCCAAAATCTAATTCATCATATGTCGCAATTGATGATGCAATTGCAGATATTACAAGTGGAAATATTGGAGAAGTTCCGAATCATCTCAAAGATACGCATTACAAGGGAGCAAGAAAGCTAGGTAGGGGACTCACTTATAACTATCCACATAAATATGAGAAACACTATACAAAGCAGCAGTATTTACCTGACAAACTACTTGGGAAACAATATTATCAATATGGAAACAACAAAGTAGAACAATTGGCCAAGAAGTATTGGGATGAAATTAAACATGAGTCATAACATTGGCTTAGAGCGATAATATATACTAAGTTTATCAAACTTTTTAACAGGCAAAGGAGAACAAACATGGATATTGAATTGGGCGACATCATTGAACTAAAAAAACAACATCCATGTGGAAGCAAACGATGGATTGTTTTGCGTGTTGGCATGGATTTTCGCTTGCGTTGTGAAGGTTGCGGTCATGAATTATTGTTATCTCGACGAAAAGTAGAAAAAAGCATTAAATCAATACATTCTAAATATAATGATAATCAAAAAGGATGATAGAAGATGAGATACGAAGGTAAAATTTACCGACCACCAGGTGAGTGGAGAAGCTTTTTATTGCAAGCAACAGTTGGTTGTACACATAATAAATGTACCTTTTGTGGCATGTATAAAGATAAACACTTTCATGTGAGACCAATGAAAGATATATTAGAAGATATTGAAATGGCGAAAGAGTATTACAACGGAGAAGTAGATAAAGTTTTTATTTGTGACGGGGATGCGATTGTCATGAGACAGTCTCAACTGCTTGAGATCTTAGATGCTTTATACAAAACTTTTCCAAGACTACGCCAAGTTACAGTATATGCAGGTCCTAAAAGTACGAAAACCAAATCATTAGAGCAACTACAAGAGCTTAGACAGGCAGGTCTTACCCGTGCTTATCTAGGTGTTGAAACTGGTTGGGATGAATTGCTGACTAAAGTAAATAAAGGTGCTACATCCAAAGATATTTTAGAAGCAGGCTTATTATTAAGAGATGCAGGCATAGACTTATGGGTTATGGTTATTTTGGGTTTAGCAGGACCTGGAGAACCATCTCGTAAGCACATTGAAGAAACCATTAAACTAATCAATGAAATGAAACCAAATCATTTTTCTGCACTTACATTAATTCCTGAGCCAAGCACTTCATTGTATCAAGACGTAAAGAAGGGGACCTTTAAACTCTTGAATGCAAAAGAGTCTCTGATTGAAACAAGAATGTTAGTAGAAGGACTCACGGTTTCTCCACTTCATTTTACAAGCAATCACGCATCAAACTATTTACCGCTCAATGGTACATTGCCGGACGAAAGAGAAAAATTCTTAAAAATGCTGGATGATTCTCTTCGAGGGGAAGGATACATTCGAAGCGAGTATAGTCGAGGTTTATAAAAGAAACTTCCACCAATAATTGGTGGAAGTTTCTTTTTTTGTATTCCTTCTTTTGACCTTTTTTTACTGCAACACAACCTATAATAAGATAAGCAATCAAGATAGGAGGGACAACTTGACAATAGTATATCTAGATACATATATATTCGTAAACTTTGTTTTAAATTATCTGCTTTTATTGGCAAGCGGAAAATTGGTTGGTGAACGAGTTCACTTTTGGCGTATCACAATTGCAAGTTCACTTGGTGCCTTATACGCAATTTGTACTTTTTTTTCCAAAACACAATTTGCAATGCATCCCGCTATTAAGATTTCAGTAGCTCTTCTCATGGTTCTTATTGTATTTGGCCATTCATCAAAGCTATTACGTATTACAGTAGTGTTTTTTGCCATTGCTTGTGCTTTCTGTGGTGTAATTCTAGCGATAGAGTTTTTGAAAGGGGGGTCATATACACAAGATGGTGTACTGTATTCATCTGTTGACATGAAAGCTTTGCTGATATCCGCAGGTTTATGTTATGGCATATTGACTCTATTTTTCAAACGATCAGCTCTACATAATACGAAATCAAATGAACTGGTTGATGTTACATTTCATCAAGATGATCAAAACATTAAAATAACTGCACTTCATGACACAGGAAATACACTTCAAGATTCTATTACTGGTCAACAAATTATGGTAGTAGAAGGAGAAAAAATTATATCAATATTTCCACAAACTTTGGACTTGTCTATGCTATCAAATCCAATTGAATGTATGGAACACATAAGTAAGAATGTTAAGAATATGAAGTTTCGTTTATTTCCATATCGAGCTGTTGGCGTTGATTGTGGGATACTTCTCGGTGTTCGCATTGATAAAATTACTGTACAAAATAAAGAACATAAAAATCACTATATTGCACTTTCACCAACGCCTGTATCAGATGGCGGTTCCTATCATGCACTCATTGGTGCGGATTATATAAAGTAAAATAGATGAGAGGATAACGTATGAAACAGATTGCATTGAAAGTTTATATTAAATTACAAATATGGCTTGCTCGTCTGCAAGTGAAGCTTCCAGGGAAAATCATGTATATTGGTGGCAGCGAAACATTACCACCACCTTTAAATAGTGCAGAAGAAGCGATTCTAATCAAGAGATTATCAGAAGGGGATAAAGAAGCGAATGCGAAACTAATTGAAAGAAATTTGCGCCTTGTTGTTTACATTTCACGTAGATTCGAAAATACAGGGATTAATATTGAAGATTTAATTTCAATCGGCACTATTGGGCTTATCAAAGCCGTTGGCACATATAAAGCGGACAAGAACATCAAATTGGCAACATATTCGTCTCGATGTATTGAGAATGAAATTTTAATGTTCTTAAGAAAGACTTCTAATATGAAACATGAAATTTCATTAGACGAGCCACTCAACACAGATTGGGATGGAAATGAACTTTTATTATCAGATACGCTTGGCACAGAAGCGGATGTCGTACTTCGTCCCATCGAAGCGGATGTCGATAAACAATTGCTTTCAAACGCAGTTGATACTCTTTCTTTACGTGAACAAGAAATCATCAGTCTGAGATTTGGGCTCAGAGGTGTAACAGAACACACACAAAAAGAAGTTGCTGACCGTTTGGGTATTTCACAATCTTATATATCAAGATTAGAAAAACGAATTATTGCAAGGCTTAAAAAGGAAATCTTAAAAGTGATGGAGATTCCAAATTAAAAAGAAGCGTTTCCGTTATAACGGAAACGCTTCTTTGAATTAACTTCAATATAAAGAGACACTGAAAATATTAAATATCTACCTCAATTCATTAATACTCAAGTTGATTTTATCTTTATACATAATTTTAATAATATTTATCAGCTAACACTTATAAACAGTATTATTATTTCGCTTGCACTTTATTGAGGTTTGCAAACCGTGGGAGAGAATTCTCGTTTGGCGGAATCACATCTCCTTGGATGAGTGGGAGAGCATAGTTTATGAAGTCCTGAGTAATGCCGTTACCTTCATCATTGATCCATTCTAAAGGAACTTTCTTTTCAACGTTTGCTACCGCTGTCAAATCAATTAAAACTGGTTTACATTCGTAGCCACTCTCATTTCGCATACAATCAAAAGCAACCATTTTATCGGTAGCACCATCCGTAGCAGCTTCCACTGCAACTTGTCCCGCCATATAAGCTTCTTTACGGTCTGTTTCTGAAGCCAAATGTGCTGCACAGCGTTGTAATAAAGACAATTCAATACCGCGAACTTTAACGTCTAATTTTTCTTTTACAATGTTCGCTAAAGTTGCAGCAAGTCCACCCAATTGTGCATGTCCAAATCCGTCTGAAGCTGAAGTTTTCGCTTCGGATACAAAAGTGCCATCTTCATAATGAATTCCCTCAGATACTGCCACCAAACAGTTTCCTTGTTCTTTATAAACACGTTCTACATCCTGCAAAAATTTATCCATATCAAATATGGATTCTGGAAGATAAATTAGATCTGGACCTGAACCGGCATTTGTTGCAAGACCAGCTGCAGCTGTAAGCCAACCTGCGTGACGCCCCATGATTTCTACAACTACTACAGTTCCTGTGTCATATACTCTGGCATCTTGATATAACTCCATACAAGACGTTGCAATGTATTTTGCAGCACTTGCAAACCCAGGGCAGTGGTCAGTTCCATATAGGTCATTATCGATGGTTTTAGGAACACCTATGATACGACAATCGTAACCCACTTTTTGCATAAATTTGCTAATTTTATTACAAGTGTCCATAGAATCATTTCCACCGTTATAGAAAAAGTAGCGAACATCATATTTTTTAAAGACTTCTAAAATACGCTGATAATCCGTTTCATCTTCATCTGCATTGGCAAGTTTATATCGACAAGAACCAAGAGCCGATGATGGAGTGTATTGTAGTAAGTTAAGTTCTTTGGCATCTTCCAAATCCATATCATATAGCTTATCGGCTAAAATGCCTTTGATACCATTCGCAGCACCATACACTTTTGTAATCGTTGTATGTTTTAATGCAGTTTGAATAACACCTTGTGCACTTGCATTAATGACTGCAGTTGGTCCTCCAGATTGTCCTATAATACAGGCTCCTTTTAAAATTTCCATATGTATCCTCCCAAAAAAGTTGTAAAACTATAGATAATTAAGTACTTAAATAATACCATGCACCCTTGCAATTGGCAATCACTACTGGTAATATAATATTATAGTTGTGCAAATTTATTCAATCAAGGAGACGATAGTATGCCATTAGTTACATCAACTGAAATGTTTAAAAAAGCTTATGAAGGCGGGTATGCCATTGGTGCTTTTAACGTTAACAATATGGAAATTATTCAAGGTATTACGCAAGCCGCCAAAAACACACAAGCTCCTCTTATATTGCAAGTGTCCGCAGGTGCCAGAAAATATGCAAAACATATGTATTTGATGAAGCTGGTCGAAGCCGCTATAGAAGACACTGGGCTTCCAATTTGTTTGCATCTTGACCATGGTGCAGACTTTGAAACTTGTAAATCATGCATAGATGGTGGTTTTACCTCTGTTATGATTGATGGCTCTCATCATTCTTACGAAAAAAACATTGAAGTGACACGTCAAGTGGTTGAATATGCGCACAAACATGGTGTTGTAGTAGAAGCTGAATTGGGACGTCTAGCAGGCATTGAAGACGACGTCAATGTATCTGAAGAAGACTCCTCTTATACAAATCCTGAACAAGTCGAAGAATTTGTGAATCTAACTGGCGTTGACAGTTTAGCTATCGCTATTGGGACAAGTCATGGGGCTTATAAATTTAAACCAGGGCAAAAACCTGCGTTGCGCTTTGATATTTTAGAAGAAGTCGAGCGTCGCTTGCCTGGATTCCCAATTGTATTGCATGGTGCCTCTTCTGTTATCCCTCAATATGTTGAGACCATCAATGCGAATGGAGGAAATTTGGATGATGCCATTGGTATCCCAGAAGATATGTTGCGAAAAGCAGCATCTATGGCTGTCTGCAAAATTAATATTGACTCAGATTTGCGCCTTGCTATGACAGCTGGTGTTAGAGAACACCTAATGAATAATCCAAGCCATTTTGATCCAAGACAATATTTAAAACCTGGAAGAGAGAATATTGAAGATTTAGTTCAAAAGAAAATCATCAATGTTTTGGGGTCAAACGGAAAAGCTTAAGTTAAAGGCGATATAGCAATTGCTATATCGCCTTTCGTATGATTCATATATATATAATTCATTTCATATACTTCTCAAATAGAGGAGTGTTTCTATGGTATTATTTATAAAAAAACGAACAATGCGTATATTTTGCTTTCTATTAATTATTCTTTCTTTTTGGACTGTCTTTGTATTAACGAATCGAATTACACCACTACCTGTATTTTATTCAACATCTGATAATCTCGACCAGACAGTAATCATTGATGCAGGTCATGGTGGAGAAGATGGTGGCGCTGTTTCTTTGTCTGGCATGAAAGAAAGTGATATTAATTTATCCATTTCCTTACGTCTAGATGAATTATTACATTTTTGTGGTGTAACGACTAAAATGACACGAGTAGATGATCGTTCTTTACATGATAGCTCAGCTACTACTCTGCGTCAAAAAAAAGTATCCGACTTGAAAAATCGGGTAACGTTTGTTGAAAATGAAGAAAACCCTGTACTCATTAGCATACATCAAAACTCATTTCCTGGTGCAGTTTGCAATGGATTACAAACATTTTATAGAGATGACAATTCTTTGTCATTATCTAAACAGATTCAAGATAACATGCAAAGATGTTTTGATCCTGAAAACGAACGTAAACCCATGAAAGTACCTGATAGTGTATATCTGATGAAGCATATTTCCTGTGAAGCCGTCATTGTCGAGTGCGGTTTTTTATCTAGCCACAAAGACAATGCACGGTTACAAGAAGATGATTATCAAAAGCAACTAGCTGTTGCAATTGCTTCAGCATATTGCTCTCAAACCAATACTTAGTAGGAGTATAAACAAATGAAAACAAAAACTGTGTTTTTCTGTACAGATTGCGGAAATGAAACTCCAAAGTGGCAAGGCAAATGCAATGCTTGTGGGGCATGGAACACTTTGGTTGAGCAACCAAAAATGAACACAAAAAAGCAAAAAGCAGTTCCACAAATGTCATCTTTCACGTCATCAGATTTTAACAATAGTGAGAGAAGACCAAAAAAAGTATATGAAATTGATACCGAGAGTGAAACTCGATTCCAAACAAATATTGGTGAACTTGATCGTGTATTAGGTGGTGGTGCTGTACTAGGTTCGCTTATCTTAGTTGGGGGAGAACCTGGGATAGGAAAGTCTACCTTAATGCTTCAAATTAGTCAGAATCTTTCCAAAAATGCATCAGTACTTTATGTATCAGGAGAAGAATCGGAACGACAATTAAAATTACGCACAGACAGAATTGCTACAGATTCAGACCGTCTATACTTATATGCGGAGAATAATCTTGAAACTATATTAGAATCAGTACATCGTGTCAAACCTAATGTACTAATCGTCGACTCTATTCAAACACTCTATCACAATGAAAGCTCGTCGTCTCCAGGAAGTGTTTCACAGATTAAAGAGTGTACTATGTTTTTAATGCGCCTGGCCAAAGAACAGGGGATTACTATTTTTATCATTGGTCACGTCAATAAAGAAGGTTCACTAGCAGGACCAAAGATTTTAGAGCATATGGTTGACTGTGTTCTTTATTTTGAAGGCGAACAGAGAACGACATATCGTATTTTGAGAACAGTGAAAAACCGCTATGGTGCTACAAATGAAATTGGTATGTTTGAAATGAGTCATGAAGGATTGATTGAAATTCCGAATCCATCTGAGCTCTTACTATCTGGACGATTAAAAAATGCGCCTGGAGCATGCGTTACTTGTGTTATGGAAGGTGTTCGCCCTGTCCTAGCTGAAATACAGGCACTGCTCGCTTCAACCAACTATGGGCACAACAGAAGAACAAGTGATGGGTTGGATTATAATAGAGCACTGCTGCTACAAGCTGTTTTGGAAAAAAGGGGTGGACTGCATATTTCAGCATGTGATGTCTATCTCAATGTAGTTGGCGGACTGACCCTCAATGAACCTGCTATTGACCTAGCGCTGATTCTTTCGATGGCTTCAAGCTTTCGAGATAAAGCAATTCCAGAAGATATGGTTGCAATCGGTGAAGTGGGACTGACTGGGGAAGTGCGTGGCGTTAATCACTTGAATGAACGTCTAGCAGAAGTGAAACGCTTGGGCTTTCAAAAATGCATGATTTCCACTGATCAAAATAGAAATATACATATCCCAGAAGGATTACATGTCATTAAGGTGAGTAATATTCGTGAAGCTTTGGCTAGCATTCTGTAAATGCCGATGTTTTGGTAAATAATACACACAATTTGCATGTTGAAAGGGAATACCAGCAGACACTGCACGAGAGAGTTGACAGTAGCCATCTTTTTGATATATACAAGGATCTGAACAAGGAATTAAACTCAAGCAAACACCTTCTTATCATCTAATATATGATTAGTATAAGTAATTATATAAAGGCTTATGCAATGTTTGAGAAGATTGATAAACTTTTGTACTTTAGATAAATCAAATAAGAAAAAATCACCCTACTCAATAAAATGAGTAGGGTGATTTCACTTAAAAGCAAGAATTAAATTATTTCAATTCAACTTTAGCGCCAACTTCTTCAAGTTTAGCTTTTAGTTCTTCAGCAGCGTCTTTAGCAATTGCTTCTTTAATTGGAGCTGGAGCACTTTCAACCAATGCTTTTGCATCGCCTAGGCCAAGACCAGTAACTTCACGAACTACTTTGATAACTTTAACTTTTTCAGCACCGAAGTCAGCAAGTACTACGTCGAACTCTGTTTTTTCTGCAGCAGCTTCGCCAGCGTCAGCAGCAGGAGCAGCAGCAACTGCCATTGGAGCAGCAGCGGATACGCCAAATTCGTCTTCTAGAGCATGTACAAGTTCAGATAGGTCAAGAACTGTAAGTGTTTTAATTTCTTCAATTAGAGCTGTAACTTTTTCGTTAGCCATGATAATTTCCTCCAAAAAATATTGTATATTGTTTTATTATATTATAGGTTGTAAGCAAGATTAGCTTGCTTTTTGGTCTGCAATTGCTTGTACCACTCTTGCAAGACCAGAAATGTTGGCATCTAGTACAGTTGCCAATCCTCTGACTGGAGCCATCATTGTACCAAGTACAGTAGCAACCAATACTTCTTTGCTTGGTAGCTCAGCCAACGCATTGACTTCTGCGACATCAATGACTTTTCCATCAACAAATCCTGCTTTGATGAAGAATTTATCTCCTTCAATTTTCTTAGCAAAGTCTACAACGACTTTAGCAGCAGCAACAGGATCACCTTCACAAATAGCAATAGAAGTAGTACCTTCCAAAACTGGTGTAATGCCTTCTAAATCGGCATTTTTCATTGCAAAGCGAGCCAATGTATTTTTGATAACAAAGTATTCAACACCGTTTTTGCGCATTTCTACACGAAGCGCAGTATCTTCAGCAACTGTAATTCCTTTGTAGTCAACAATAACACCAGCACTAGCGTTTTTCAATTTTTCAGTTAAGTCAGCAACTATTGCTTGTTTTTCGCTAAGGACTTTTGCATTTGGCATATTTTCGTTTCACCTCCGATAAAAAAGTGAACCAAAGAAAAATGTCCTCGTATAAAGCATACGAGGACATGAGCAATCAATAAAAGGTATATTCACAGATTGCATCCTCGGCAGGATTTACAGTAAAACAACCTGCTGTCTTTGGAACGCGATGATATTATATCAAGATAAGTATATTTTGTCAATATACTTATTTCGATTACATAAGTTTGCTGCCGTTGATTTTAACGCCTGGTCCCATAGTAGAAGCTACAACACAGCTTTTAATATATTGACCTTTTGCAGCAGATGGTTTTGCTTTTACAACTGCACTCATAATTGCGTCGAAGTTTTCAGCTAATTTTTCTGAACCAAATGAAACTTTGCCAATAGGGCAGTGGATGATATTTGTTTTATCCAAACGATATTCCACTTTACCAGCTTTAACTTCTGCAACAGCTTTTGCTACGTCAGGAGAAACTGTGCCAGCTTTTGGAGATGGCATGAGACCTTTTGGACCCAATACTTTACCCAAACGACCAACAACGCTCATCATATCAGGTGTAGCAATAACTACGTCAAAGTCAAACCAGTTTTCTTTTTGAATTCTTTCAACAAGATCCATATCGCCAACATAGTCAGCGCCTGCTTCTCTAGCTGCATCTGCTTTATCGCCTTTAGCAAATACAAGAACTCGAGCTACTTTACCAGTGCCGTGTGGTAGTACAACTGCGCCACGAACTTGTTGATCAGCATGACGGGAGTCAACACCCAATTTCACGTGCAATTCAACAGTTTCGTCAAATTTTGCTGTTGCAGTGTCAACAACTAATCCCATTGCTTCGTTAGGATCGTATAAAGATGCAACGTCAAATTTCTTTACGCTGTCTTGATATTTTTTACCTCTAAACATAATGTCTTTTCCTCCTCGCTTACTCGCCTACGACAATACCCATTGAACGGGCAGTACCAGCGATCATACTCATTGCAGATTCAATGTTAGCGGCGTTCAAATCAGGCATTTTTGTTTCTGCGATTTTGCGAACATCTTCTTTGCTAATAGTAGCAACTTTTGTTTTGTTTGGTACACCAGAACCTGATTCAATGTTACATGCTTTTTTAATCAAAACAGCAGCAGGTGGTGTTTTGGTAACAAAAGAGAAGGAACGGTCTGCATATACTGTAATAACTACAGGAATAATCAAACCAACATCATTTTTTGTACGCTCGTTGAATTCTTTTGTAAATCCAGCGATATTAATACCATGTTGACCTAGAGCAGGACCAACTGGTGGTGCTGGTGTCGCTTTACCAGCAGGAATTTGAAGTTTTACATAACCAGTAATTTTCTGTGCCACTGAGAGCACCTCCGTTTTCTAATGTGGTTGGACGGAACCGTTGGTTCCTCCCACGCCAAGTGTATAGTTCACACTTAGCAAATTATGATATAGACTCAATTTGTTCCATATCGAGTTCAACCGGTGTTTCGCGGCCGAACATGGAAACAACAACACGAACTTTATTGCGTTCAAGATCAATCTCATCAATTGTACCAAGAAATGATTCCAAAGCACCATCAATGATTTTCACATTGTCGCCAACTTCATAACCGACTGTAACTTCGTGTTTTTCCACACCGAGTGAAATGATTTCACTTTCAGTGAGAGGAATAGGCTTGTTTCCTGAACCAACAAAACCAGTGACACCACGAACATTGCGAACTAAGTGCCATGTTTCATCAGTAAGTACCATTTTTACAAGTACATAACCTGGGAACACTTTACGTTCCACGGTTTTAGAGCCAGAATCAGTGATTTCAGTCACTGTTTCCATAGGTATGCTGACTGATTGAATTAAATCGCCCATATTGCGGTTTTCAACAGCCTTTTCAATCGTAGCTTTAACGGTATTCTCATAACCTGAGTAAATATGCACTACGTACCACTTTGCAATATCAGCCATAAATAATCACCTTACTTACCAAACAGACTGAGTAAAGCAGCAATGAATTGACTTGCAACGGTATCAAACAACCAAATAATAATGCCGACAACGATGACACATGCAATAACAACACCTGTATTGTTGATGGTTTGTTTTTTGGTTGGCCATACCACTTTTTTCAATTCTGATTTCATTTCACGAATATAGCGTGAAATGCGACCGCCAGATTTTGATTTATTTGCAGCAGTCTTTGCTTTCTTTGCTACGTCTGTTTTGGTGTTTTTTTGAGCTGGAGTAGTGGATTTTTTTCCCAATTCAGTGTTTTGTTTATCAGACACTTTCGTAACACCTTTCTTTCTAATTGTAACGCATCATAGCATTACTTAGTTTCATTGTGAACGGTGTGGGTTCTACAGAAAGGACAATACTTTTTAAGCTCTAAACGATCAGGCGTATTTTTTTTGTTCTTCTTGGTGTTATAATTACGTTGTTTACATTCAGAGCATCTTAGGGTAACAGCAATCCTTGCACCGACTTTTGCCATTTTAGGCACCTCCTTAAACGATATCCGGCTTTCGTGAATAAAAAAAACGCCAAAATTCGGCTGCTTCAATCTCATTCACAAGAGACCCCGAATCTAGCGTTCCATGTCAAAAATACAATTATATCATTGACAAAATAAACGGTATCCTCGGCATCTCGCCTCCCTATGTCCATATCATGAATCTCAGGTCAAGGGTTTACGCACTGTTCACCGTAAAACGCACGTAAAAAAAGCCCTTTTCATAGGTAATGAAATTATACTAATAAAAAGATATCTTGTCAACAACAATTTTGTATTATAATAGAATTATAGAATCTATTTGACAAAAAGATAAACAACCATTTATAGTGATTGCTAGGAGGCGATAATTATGAGAATTATGGCAATTGATTATGGTGATGCACGCACTGGTATCGCTATTTCAGATAGAATGGGAATATTGGCTGGAGATACGAAAGTCATTCAAAGTAAAAAGGAATCCGTTTTACTTCGTGAACTAAAAACTATCATAAAAGAATATGAAATCTCCGATATCGTTTTAGGTTATCCCAAAAATATGAATGGCACAATCGGACCTAGAGCAGAAAAAAGTGCAGCTTTTGCAGAAGTTCTGCAAACCGAAACAAATTTACCAGTTACACTGTGGGACGAACGAAGAACCACGGTTGATGCGCACCGCATACTTGGAGAAACAGGAAATCGCGGTAAAAAACGAAAAGAAAAAGTAGACGCAGTTGCTGCCACGCTAATATTAGAAGGTTATATGACAAAACAGCGTCAAGGCAATTAAACTGTCCATTCACTATGAATGAACCCGACTAAGGTATATTTATTATTGTATTGTTCAAATATTAATTTGAGTGCTGACCAATCTGATCCATTTTCTTCAGGATCACTACCTGGAAAATAAAACTCAACAAATTCCAATCCTTTATAAGCAGTTGACACATTTTCCAATGCATTCCCTGAAGAAATCACGTGGTTAATTCCAATGCACGGAGCTTCAAGATAATTAACATTATATACAAATCGATCTATGTAATCATGAATCGACATTTGAATGGGTTCGTTGCTTTCTTGATTCATGCCCCAAATGTATAGTGTGAGGTTGCTCTCAAACTCTGCAATCTCATCAGCTTTAAACACTCTGTCACTTTGTAAATCAACAGTTGAATATGGTGTGAAGGTAACTCCTTTATCTGGATGTGCAAGTGTTTTGAGTTGGTTATAGTCTTTTTCATGAAGAGCATTAAGCACTGCATAGGATTCATATATAAGTGCTTCTTCATCTTCCATTGGATCATGAACCATTTGATTTTCATCCGTGCCAGTATCTTTTATCGTGTGATTATCTACATTTGTAGACATCGTTTCAGATAGGTTGGGTGTATGAAAATGCGAATAAGTGATAAATTGGTCTCCAATTACAAAAATATTTACCATTAACCCAATGGCAAATCCAATTAAACATGTAACAAAACAGAAGAAGATGCTACGCAAAATGATCCCTCTTTTACATTTTCTTTTTATACTAACGAAAATAAAACTGATTTTCAAGTGCAAAGGAGTCTTGTTATGCAAAACAAAGAGATACAATATCATATTAATTGCTCAGCAAAAGATATCGGAAAATACTGCATTTTGCCTGGTGACCCAGGTCGTTGCAAGGCGATCGCCACACTATTTGACAACCCGCAACACATCGGACAAAATAGAGAATATAACATTTATACAGGATACTTGCATGGAGAAAAGGTGAGTGTTGTTTCCACTGGGATTGGAGGACCATCTACCGCTATTGCAGTAGAAGAGCTAGTCGCAAATGGTGCGCATACATTCATACGGGTTGGCACCTGTGGCGGTATTGATCTCGAAGTACAAAGCGGTGATGTTGTCATTGCAACGGGTGCAGTACGTCAAGATGGAACTAGCCGTGAATATGCTCCTCTTTCTTTTCCTGCTGTTCCTGATTTTAATGTTGCCACTGCATTGGTAGAAGTATCAAAAAAAAGCAACCTCACATATCATACTGGAGTGGTGCAAAGCAAAGATTCATTTTATGGACAACACTCTGCCAATCGTATGCCAACTTCAACGCAACTACGAGAACAATGGACAGCGTGGAAACGTTTGGGCGTCTTGGCAAGTGAAATGGAAGCTTCTACATTATTTACCGTATCAGCAAGTTTACGCGTACGAAGTGGTGCAGTATTTCATGTCGTTTGGAATCAAGAACGAGAACTTGCAGGCTTAGATCAAAATGAAAGCCATGATACAAACCTAGCAGTTACATTGGCTGTCAATGCGCTCAAAGAATTAATCCTACAGGATAAAGCATAACTTCAATACAAAAAACCTTACTGACTTGATATTATTTTGCTTTAATCAGAATACATTATAGCAAAGAGGTGAGGTTTATGAATCATCATATTGCATCAGAAAATGCAGAAATGCTTTATACAGAACAGGGAAGACAAGTTGAAATATTTGCCCGATTGAAAAATGATAAAAAGGGACTTTATAAAGCTTGGATTGGGGGAGAACAAGGCAGATTATTCATTGGTGCTTTCATACCAGATAACGAGTACCTTCAAATCAGAAGAACAATTGCAATTTCACGATTACAAAGTGCAGGATGCTACCCCATTTTAAAGGGAGGAGCCACTCTTGTGCACAGCTTTGACAATAACCAAATGCCCTCTAATTGGTCGACTCATAGTAATATATCGGAATTCTTTCATCGTGATTTGTTGTTAAAAGAATGTGCAGCCCAAGTGCACTCTTGCCTAGTATTCAAGCAAAATTCTGCCTTTCAACTAGCTATTCCATATCACAGCAGAAAACCATATCCATTTACACCTATTTTCTGTTTTTCAAAAATCATTCAGTTGCAAGGAAGGTATTACATTTTATTTCAATTCGATGAAAACGAACGGCCACTTCTCACTTCATCACAATAAAATGTGTTTGTATTGGTACAAAATTTACGATATAATATGGAAAGAAAATTATATCGGAGTGTATAAATGAATTATTTTCAAATGGAAGCAACTAAAGAGGACCTTTCAAAAATGAGCAACCTCTCCCTAGCATATTTGGGAGACTGTGTTTTTGAACTAATGGTTCGTTCTTTTTTATGTTTAGAGAAAAAAACAACCAGTAATAAATTGCACAAGGCTGCCCTACAATTTGTTTCTGCCCCTGCACAAGCAAATTTGGCTAAAGATATTATACCGCTTTTATCAGAAGAAGAGGGAGCAGTATTCAAACGTGGTCGAAACGCAAAAGTCAATTCGATTCCAAAGATGGCAAAGCGAGAAGAATATCAGCTTGCAACTGCACTGGAAACTCTCTTTGGATGGCTATATTTACAAGGAAACACGTCTCGTATTAATGAACTATTTACCATAATGTTATCAATGGAGGACTAAAACATATGCCATTAGATGCTGTTTGCCTTTCCTTCATCAAAACGGAACTATCTAATGCAATTATTGGTGCAAGAATAGATAAAATCCACCAACCGAATCGAGATGAAGTCACTTTATCCGTGCGATCAACCAATGGTTCCGCTCAGTTATTTTGTTCTGTGAACACAGCGAGAGCACGAGTGCAGTTGTCAAAAATTAAACGTGAAAATCCGCAAACGCCACCCATGTTTTGTATGCTGCTACGTAAACACTTGGTCGGTGGTACTATTAAGGATATCATTCAACCCGATTTAGAACGAACGATTATATTCAAGATTCATGTAACCAATGAATTGGGTGACATGGTTGAAAAAAAACTGATTGCTGAACTCATGGGACGGCATTCTAATTTGATTTTAGTTGATGAAAACCAAAGAATTTTGGATTGTATTCGCCGTGTCAGTGAAACCTCGTCAGGGAGACAAGTGTTACCTGGCATGTTTTATGAATTTCCACAATCACAAAATAAAACCAATCCGCTTACCTTTGATATCGCAAAGTTAGATGAATTAAGGACAACCATTTCGCCTGACAAACAAATGGACAAATATCTTGTCGATACTTTTGCTGGGATTTCTCCACTCATTGCAAGAGAGCTGTCCGTAAAGGTAACAGGAGAAGTAGGAAGTTCTATTCAAGAAAAGGGAGATATCCTCTTATCAAAAATGCATTCTTTCTTTTCTGATATTCAAAGTTCACCTCCAACCCCTTATATTTTGCACAGAAATGGAGAACCTACTGATTTTTCATATACTCCTATATTGCAATATGGTAGCGAATCAAACTTGCAACTAATGCCTTCATTTTCTGATATGTTGGATGCATTCTATGAAAAAAAAGAACATGGAGAGCGAATGAGACAAAAGGGGCATGACCTCATTCGCTCTGTCACGACATTGCATGAAAGGATTTCTCGCAAACTTCAAATTCAAACAAATGAATACGAGGAAAGCGAAAACAGTGATGCGCTACGTCAAATTGGTGACATCATCACCTCCAATCTTTATTGTCTAGAAAAGGGGATGCATTCATTTACGACGGTCAATTTCTATGATCCTAATGGTACGGAAATCACCATCAAACTTGATTCACTCTTAACACCGCAACAAAATGCAGGTCGATATTATAAAAAATATAATAAGGCTAAAAATGCTGTATTCATACTGTCAGAACAAATTGGAAAAGGCAAAATCGAATTGAATTATATAAGCAGTGTATTAGACAGTTTATCTCGAGTTGAAAAAGAAAAAGATTTGGATGAAATACGTGCAGAATTAGAACAAGGCGGTTATCTAAAAAAACGCAGCAAAAGTAAGAAAAAAATGAAGTCAGAAACTTCAAAACCTCTTGAATTTCAATCCAGTAGCGGATTTAGAATATCTGTTGGGAAAAACAATATGCAAAATGATATTCTAACACATAAAATGGCAGGACGCTTTGATATGTGGTTTCATGTCCAAGCTATTCACGGTTCACACGTTATTTTATGGACAGAAGGAAAAGAAGTTGATACCCAGAGCATGACAGAAGCTGCGATGATAGCTGTTTGGTATTCACAAGGAAAAGACGGAAACAAAGTGCCTGTTGATTATACCTTAGTGAAACATTTAAGAAAGCCACCTGGAGCAAAACCAGGCATGGTCATCTATCACACCTATGAAACCAGTTATGTTACAGCAGATAGTGCAACCATCGATTCACTAAAACAATAATAAACATCCACGCTGATACGTATCAGCGTGGATGTTTATTATATGTTAGAATCTAAATCAATCGTAATGTTATCAGTGCCGTTATTTTCAAATTCAGCAATATACTCATCTATTCGACTAGAAAGCTCTTCCTGATTTTCTTCACTAATTGGAATATCCTCCATATCACGTCTTGCAAGGTCTTCTGCTAAAATATCAAAAAATATATTATTTTCATATTCCATAATCGCTTCATGAATTCCACCTTCTACAAACGCACGCGATGGAACTGCTACACCTTTTTGGTACTTTGTAAGCACCTTATATCCTTCTGTATCTGCTTTCTGGAACAAATGACTTTCAACGATATCATAATCTGCAATTCTATCGTCTCCTCTTGTTGAATTCAGTACCCAATTTCCGATATAGACCAAATCCAATAAACGACGAAATTGTTTGTTGCTCAGTTCTAGCTGCATATACGTAACCTCCTTACTATAACCGAAAGTAACATAAGATCATGTTCTATACATATATATTATAAAAGATATATAGTAGTTATGTCAAAGGTGGAATTTGAAAAAATAATGACAAATAGGACTTGTTTTATAGTATGGAATAGAATATGATAATAGGTAAGCTTAAAAGGAGAACATATTAATGGATGAAAGACCAATAGGCATATTTGATTCAGGTTTGGGTGGGCTCACGGCAGCTGGTGAACTAGCGCGATTATTACCCTCCGAACACATTATTTATTTTGGTGATACAGGGCGTGTACCATATGGCAGCCGTTCAAAAGAAACAATTTTGAAATATGCCAATCAAGATGTTGCCTTTCTAAAATCATTCGACTTAAAGGCTATCGTGATTGCATGTGGTACAGTTTCTACTGTTGCAATTGAACAACTAAAAATGCAAAACGATCTTCCTATTGTTGGTGTTGTTGAGCCAGCTGCAATGATGGCAGCAAAGGTAACCCAAAATGGAAAAGTCGGTTTAATCGGCACGAGCGCATCAGTAAACAGTGGAGCATATGAAAAAGTCATTGCTTCTGTCTCACTTGATATAAATGTCACAGCCCAAGCGTGCCCTTTGCTCGTTCCTCTGATTGAAGCAGGAAGAGTGCATGAGGGTGATTGTGTCACTGAAACAGTGCTTTCAGAATATTTAGAACCTATGAAAAAGGCACAAGTGGATACTTTAGTATTGGGTTGCACACATTACCCTTTATTAAAAGGTATGATAGCAAAACAGATGGGAGACCATGTTACCCTCATCGATACAGGAGAAGAGTGCGCAAAACACGTGGCGATTTTACTCAAAGAGCAAGATCTTTTGACATCACACACTCAAACTGAAGGCAAAAGACAATACTTTGTGAGCGATGCGCCTGAAGGATTTGTGCGGACAGCTTCATTTTTCTTAGGTGAACAAATTGAAGATGCAGTTGAACGCGTGGACATTGATACATATCAATTCGATTGATAGTATGCACTTTACATAAAATATAAATTCATATATAATATTTGAACTGAAATAACACTGCAGAAAAGGAACACTATGGAAAAACCAGTCATTTTATATATATACGGTAAACAGACAGACCCTGATGGACACGAAGATAAAATTGAACTCGTCACGCATGGCACGCTGAAATCAAACGATGATGGCGTGTTTCATATAAGCTATGAGGAAAGCAAGGTTACAGGTCTTGAAGGTACCATGACTACATTTTTGATTGAAGGAAAGCAGATTACTATGACTCGCTCTGGAAATCTCAAATCAAAAATGGTTTTTAATGAAGGAGAGCAACACATATCTCTTTATGAAACGGAAGCAGGAACGTTGACTGTTGGTGTCGATACACACGTTGCAGATGCGAATATGAGCCTAGATGGCGGCACAATTAATCTGTTATATGGCGTGCAAATTGATGACCACAGTATAGGGATGAATTCGTTATTTATCGAAATTAAATTGGCTGAATCTAAGCCATCCACTGATGAAAAATAGAAAGAGTGATATTCATTTATGGCAAGTCTAATTCAACTTGCAAAAAAGCAAGTAAGCACATTAACACAACAAGCATATTTGAATGCTGTTGCAGCAGAAAAACTTCCAGCTGGTGCAGAAATAAATGCAACTGTTGACATTCCTAAAGACAGCAAAAATGGCGACTATGCAACCTCATTTGCCTTGGCAGGTGCGAAAGCATTGAAAATGGCACCTCCGAAAATCGCCTCCATTTTGATGGAATATTTGAATTTAGACGGTAGTTTATTTAGCGATGTAGAAATTGCAGGCCCAGGATTTTTAAATTTCCGTTTAGGCTCTGCATGGTATAAACAAGTTTTAGAAACCGTTGAGAACGAGGGTGCACAGTATGGTGCTGTCGATGAAGGCAAAGGCAAAAAATTGATGGTTGAATTTGTTTCCGCAAACCCTACTGGAACAATGACTATAGGCAATGCCAGAGGTGGTGTTCTTGGTGACGCCACAGCTTCGATACTGCAACGCGCAGGTTTTGATGTTTGGCGTGAATTTTATGTCAACGACGCAGGAAATCAAGTAGAAAAGTTTGCCCAATCACTTGAAGCTAGATATATTCAAATCATCAAAGGGGAAGATGCAATATCTTTTCCTGAAGACGGATACCATGGTGAAGATTTAAAAGACCTTGCAAAACATTTTTACGCCGAATTCGGCAATCGCTTTATTGATACTCCTTCCGAGGAAAGACGTGAAGAAATGAAACGCTTCGGTCTAGACTATAACATCAATAAAATGAAAGCTGACTTAGACCGCTATGGCATCCACTATGACAAGTGGTTTTTAGAGTCTTCACTACACGACAGCGGTTATGTGGAAGAAACTGTAAACTTGCTGACAAATGCAGGTCACACCTATGAAAAAGATGGCGCATTATGGCTTAACAATATTGAATTGGGTGCAGACAAAGACGAAGTGCTGCGTCGCTCCAATGGTTTTTATACATACTATGCAGTAGATATCGCTTATCACAGAGACAAATTTGTCAAACGTGGATTTGATCAAGTCATCAATGTTTGGGGAGCAGACCACCATGGTCATGCCATTCGTTTTGAAAAAACGTTATCAGCAAAAGAACTGCAAATGCAAGATAAAACCTTAGACTTTTTGATTATGCAATTGGTTCAACTAATGCAAGATGGAAAAGAAGTGAAAGTTTCTAAACGCAGTGGCCGTTCCATTACATTATCTGATTTATTGGATGAAATATCTGTTGATTCAGCAAGATTTGCATTTAATGCGAAACCAACAAACCACTTGGTGTTTGATTTGGATATCGCTGTTCGTCAAGATAGTGAAAACCCTGTCTATTATGTTCAATATGCACACGCTCGTATTTGTTCATTGATTGCACGTATATTGCAAGAAGGATATCAAATTCCATCCATTGATGAAATCGATATTACTGAACTTCATACAGAAGAGGAAAAAGCATTAATCAAAACGCTGGCTCAGCTTCCTGAAGAAATTCGAACTTCTGCAAAAGATTATGATCCTTCTCGAATCAATCGCTATCTGATTGCTTTGGCTGGTGATTTCCATCGCTTCTACAATGCGCATAAAATCAAAGGAGAAAACAAAGGAACGTTATTGGCACGTTTAAAACTCGCTGATAGTGTGCGTTCTGTAATAGCAAACTGCCTCAACTTACTAGGTATTACAGCTCCTGAACGTATGTAAAATATGAAATAAATCAATCTGGTGTGAAATTATCACGCCAGATTGTTGTTTTTTCTATAACATATTCCTTTGCATTATCATTGACAGAAAACATTAAAAAAGATACAATTATTTTATATAAATATAAACAGTTTATTGGATGCCGCCTCACAAACATAACCTATTTGTGAGACGGCTATATGATGCGGTTTGATGATAAGTCGTCGCCGATCATTGGTCAGAAATGTGGAAGATTTAAAGAGAATGGTCAGCTGTCTTACACCACACAAGAGTCAATACACTCTTGTTTCATCCGCTTGACGTATCTTATGCCAGCTCCATTGCTATCGTTCATTTCTGAAGTTCGCCCTTATATTCTAGATTATGAAATGAAACGCTTTTTTGCTACGGAAGGATAATGATTTATGATAAAAGTTGCTCCATCATTACTATCTGCAGATTTTGCAAATTTACAAAAAGATATTGAGCGTGCGCAAGCAGCCGACTGGTTACATGTTGATGTAATGGACGGAATGTTTGTTTCAAATATCAGCATCGGTGTTCCAGTTGTTAAATCAGTACGCAAGATAACCGATAAGTTTCTTGATGTACATCTTATGATTGAAAAACCATCAAGATACATTGAAGCATTTGCAAATGCTGGTGCGGACCTAATTTCAATCCATTTAGAAGCAGATATGCCTCCTGGAATCCAAGATGCTCTTCGCATTATGGATGAGAAAAAAGTTAAAAAAGGCATTGTCCTTCGTCCAATTACCTCTGCTGAAGCGGTCTTACCTTATATTAAAGATATTGATTTGATTCTTGTGATGACTGTTGAACCAGGTTTTGGTGGTCAAGCATTTATGAAAGATCAATTGCCAAAAATCAAACAAATCCGAAAATACATCGATGAATTCAATCCAAATTGTCATTTAGAAGTGGACGGCGGTGTAGATGCGAACACAGCACCTCTTGTGGTGGAAGCTGGCGCCGACGTATTGGTCGCAGGAAACGCAGTATATGGTTCTGATGATGTTGAAAAAGCAATTGAGTTTTTTAAAAATGTTGGCCAAAAATAAGGAGTTATAGTGCATGGAACATTTTCCCCCAGCTTTAGAAGAAATGACCGAACAATTTGCTCGCCTCCCAGGCGTTGGATATAAAACAGCACAAAGACTTTCGTTTTTTATGTTGTCTTTGCCCAAAGAAGAAGTCAAACGCTTTTCAGATGCAATGATAACTGCAAAAGAAAACATTGCGTTATGTCCGCGCTGTCAAAACTTGACGCAAGGCGATGGACAATGTCCTATTTGTCTAAGTGCAAAAAGAGACCATTCTACTATCTGCGTCGTAGCAGAACCCAAAGATGTCATTGCGCTGGAACGCTCAAGAGAATATCAAGGTTCTTATCATATTTTACACGGTGTTATTTCTCCTATGAATCATATAGGGCCTGATGATTTGTATATAAAATCACTCATTAGTCGTGTATCAAATGATTCCATTAATGAAGTAATTATGGCTACAAATCCCGATACAGAGGGAGAGGCAACTGCCATGTATTTATCACGCTTACTAAAACCCTTTGATGTGCGCGTGACTCGTCTAGCTTATGGTATACCAGTGGGTGGGCATCTTGAATATGCCGATGATGCAACTTTGATGCGCGCCTTGGAAGGACGACGTGAACTTTAAAATCATGTCTTAAAGTTGATTTCAAGTTATAACTTTATGAAAAATTGAATTGAATAGGCTAAAAATGATTAAAAGCGCTCTTCTGTCAACATTGATATAAGCAGATTGGGGGCTTTTTTCATAATCAGAAAGAAAGATGTTTTCGGATAGTAACGCAAATCAGAGATACAATAGAAAACACAACGTTCATTTTTTAAAAGAGAACTAATATAAGAAACGAAATATACTAGTAAATTGTAAGCGTACTTAATAACATATTGAAAACACAAAAAACTCATGAATGTGATTAATCTGAAAAAGCTATACTATTATAAAAATATTCAAATGGAGATGGTTAGATGCTCAATAAAATTGTCATTACTTCAGCACAATTTGACCCCAAGATATTTGAAATTGAATATAACTTAAACAAAATCGAAAATCTTGCAATAAAGGCATCACAGGAACATCAAAGTGATATGATTGTCTTTCCTGAAGCAGCCATTTCAGGCTATTGCTTCAAAAATAAAGAAGAAGTAGAATCCGTTGCTATTGAAAAACATGGCCCTGAATTATCACGGCTTTCAAAATTATGTACAAAGCTAAATATTTCAATTATCGTAGGTGCTGTAGAAAAAGAAGGTAATCAACTGTATAATTCCGTTTTTATCATTGAACCCAATCATATACTCTTCACTTATCGCAAAAGCCATTTGCCGTTTTTAGGGCTTGATCGTTTTGTAACAGCAGGGGATAAAGCAGGTGATGTCTTTGAAACACGTTTTGGGAAGATTGGTCTCCTCGTATGCTATGAACTGCGTTTTCCTGAAACTGCACGAATTCCGGCACTGCAAGGCGCTAGAATCATTTTGCAACCAACTAATCTTCCACAAGGTGGAGAGAGCCATCCTGATTTTTTAACTAGAGCTAGAGCATGTGAGAATCGAACACATTTTGTAAGCTGTAATCGAGTTGGAACGGAACGTGGTTTTCATTTTATTGGTAGATCTCAAATTGTAGATTACAATGGTGATATATTAGCTGAAACAAACAGCTCTGAGGAAATGATTACACAAACACTAGATTTAACACCTTGCGAATATAAAGACATCATTGCTTCTCCGAATGAACGTGAACTCTACTTATTTAGACATAGACGTTGGGATTTATATTCAACCATTTCTAGTAAGCCCGACGAAAAAGGTTTTTTATTTAACAATAAAATAGAGGAGAAGCAATAGCTTCTCCTCTGAATACTTTTGACGGTTTCTCGAATAGTTTAATTATACTACAACGCTATTGTTGTAGTAGCTAACATTGTTTAGTGTCCCAAAAGATGAGGGTACAATAGGAAAAATGATATTGCACCAATTGCAAGGTTGCAAACACCTGCAAGTTTTGTGAGAGCTGGTTTTTCAGTATACCATGCAAACACCAACGTAATGAGCAAAAGATCAATTACTGCAAGATCCAATGTCAAAATTGTTAGTCCTGCTTGATATGCATGAATGGTAAATAGCATAACAAAGATCAAACTAACAGCAAAAAAGTGAGCCATAACTTTTTTGTCTCCGCCTTTGAAGAAAAACGCAGAAACTAATAGCCAAAATAGACCAAAGAATGTAAATACATGTCCTAGGAATTGACTGTGATCACCCACAACAGCGAATAGATAGAGCCAAACACCAGTGAATAATTGACAGAAAGAACCAAAAAATAGAGCGACATATGCAAGGCTGCGTTGCATTTTTACGTGATCAGTGTTTTCATTGACTCCGACACCAACTTGCTCTAAACCAAAGCAAATTACAGTAACGAATAATCCGAAAACACCAATTGCTTCTGGATTGAGAGTAACAGGCATGATAAACGTGCCCCTTTCTTTATTATGTTATTATGAAACCGAAAAAGTCAGCTCTCAAATAGTATCTATTTTTCGTCATATTGTCAACGAAATTGTGAACAAAAAATGAATTCTGTCAAAATTCACAATTTTCCAGTCGAATGTTGTCGAAAATGCTAACTTATAAACAAGTAAAAATTAAATCGATTTGTATATATTCCTTGCAATTTGGTATGATTTTGCTAAAATAATGTACTGTGTAGAATTATTTTGAATTGTAAGAAATGGAGAGTATTTATGTCATCTAAACTATTTACACCAGGTAAGATTGGTTCTATGGAACTTGGCAATCGTTTGATTCGTTCCGCTACGCAAGATCCTTTTGGACAAAAAGATGGTACCGTAGCCCCTGAACAAATCGAAATCCATGCAGATTTAGCTAAAAGCGGAGTGCCTTTGATTATTTCAGCATATGCTTATGTTTCTCCTGAGGGGAGAGCTACAAACATTCAAGTTGGATTTTGTGATGAAGCTCATTATGAGTCACAAAAGAAAATTGTCGAAGCAGTACATGAAAATGGTGGTAAAATTGTTCTGCAATTGCACCATGCAGGGATCAATACATTTATCAAAAAAAATGAATTCCCAATGGCTCCATCTGGTGACATGGAAGCGCCAAACGGATCAACATCTCGCGAAATGACCATAGAAGATATGGATCATATTTGTGGTGCTTATGTGAAAGCTGCAACAAAAGCAAAAGAAATCGGATTTGATGGCATTCAACTACATGGTGCTCACGGATATTTGTTTAACCAATTCATGGACCCAAACTTCAATAAAAGGGAAGATGAATTTGGCGGAAATGCTGAAAATCGATTCCGTTTTCCAAAAAGAGTAGCTCAAGCAGTCATGGATGCTGTTGGTGCAGATTATCCCGTTCTAGTTAAGATCAACTCTAACTGTGCAGGCGATGCAAACGAAAAATATGGCGAAGATCTGCTATATTTCTGCCGAGAGTATGAAAAACTAGGTATTACTGCTATTGAACTTTCTGGATATAACTTCATTGCTATGGGTAAAAAAGAAGCACACAACTACTATATTGAAAGAGCTAAAAAACTAAAAAGCGAACTCAATATTCCAATCATTTTTGTTGGTGGTGTTCGTACTCAAGAGGACATTCAAGAAGTTATGGATGCAGATATTGACTTCATCGCTCTCTCTCGTCCATTTATTTGCGAACCTAATCTAGTGGAAGTTTTTAAAGCAAATGAAGCTTCTAAATGTCTAAGTTGTTCAAAATGTTTCATTCTATGGGAACGTGAAGGTAGACGTTGTGTCACACATGAAAAACCAAATGCGTAAATTTTGAAAGAAAATAATTATTTTGTTAATACTAAAGGGATACAGCCATAAGCTGTATCCCTTTTCATTTTAGTGAGTATAAACAGGAGATATATATGAGTAAAGTTGTAGACAGAGAGAGTGAACTTGTAAATAACGAAAAATTCGTTAATGAAAGTTTGGGTGCACAAATTATCGCAGCATCGAAAGGTTATGCAAAATGTAGCATGAAACTTGAAACAAAACATGCCAATAGCCTTGGAACACCCATGGGAGGTGTAATATTCACATTGGCCGATTACGCTTTTGCGGTTGCATCCAATCAGAATGGCAAGACAGTGGTAACACAAGCTTCTCAAATTACGTTTTTGACACCAGCTGTAGGCACAGAACTATTTGCAACTGCAAATGCTCTGAGAGAAGGTGGTCAAACTTCATTTTATTATATTATCATAGAAGATGAATTGGGAACACAAGTTGCCTTTGCTACAATCAACGGTTATTTAATTGAGCAAGAAACATAATTAGAGCAATTCTAGACGTTTCATTTCGTCTTTGAGGATTTTTGCTTTTTCTTTCGCCATTTCACATAGTGGCAATCGTAATACTCCAGTATCTAGATTGGATAGTTGCATTGCCATTTTGATGGGAATAGGATTCACTTCACAAAAAAGCAAATCAATCAGTTTTGCATAACGCAGTTGAATATCTTTCGCTTTCTTCGTATTACCATTTAGATACGCGTGCGTCATTTCCACTACTACTTCAGGAATGAGATTTGATACTACAGAAATCACGCCATATGCTCCTAAAGCCATCATTGCAACTACTTGATCGTCATTTCCTGACCACATTGCAAGGTCATCAGACGTTTTCGCTAATGTATTTGCGATGAGAGAGAAATCACCGGATGCTTCTTTTATCCCACAAATATTGGGATGCGCACTTAACTTCTTATACGTATCATCATGAAAACCGATACCAGTTCTCGATGGAACATTATATAGAATAATCGGAGTATCC
Source organism: Oscillospiraceae bacterium (assembly GCA_030625685.1). Taxonomy (GTDB): domain Bacteria; phylum Bacillota; class Clostridia; order Oscillospirales; family Oscillospiraceae; genus Evtepia. The sequence goes on along the minus strand of DAOUQJ010000003.1, from coordinate 48,804 downwards.
ACTCTGTTGGCTATGGTATTGTAATGTAAAACCAATCCTTTTTGTGTCGTCTTATTATAATACGGTGTAACAATTAGGAGTGCATCTACACCTAGACCATCCGCAAATTGTGACAACTCAATGGATGCTGCTGTATCATTATTTCCGGTTCCTGCAATTGTTTTGCATCTACCATCAATATATTTAACACAATGTGATAACACATCTTTATGTTCTTGCATACTCAAAGTTGCACTCTCACCAGTTGTACCACAAATGCAGAGCGCATCAATGCCCGATGAAATTTGCCGATCAATGAGTTTTGACATATTTTCATAATCTACTGTACCATCTTGCTTAAACGGGGTAATCATGGCAGTACAAGCACCACTGAAGATAGGTGAATTTGACATAAAATTCCTCCTTTAAAAATAAAAAAACCTGCAAAAAGAATTCAAAGTTTCGAAATATCTTTCGTAAAGAATTCTTTTTACAGGTTATTAAATAGCGAATTGAGTTTTATTTTTGTGTAATATATTTTTCAGCACATAACAATTCAGCAAGTAAAACTGCACCGCCAGCTGCTCCACGCAAAGTGTTGTGCGCTAGACCGATGAACTTATAATCATATTGGGTATCTTCACGAAGACGCCCAAGTGTTACTGCCATACCGCCTTCACGGTCACGATCTAATTTTGTTTGCGGACGATCATTTTCTTCAAAATAATGCAAAAACTGTTTTGGCGCACTTGGTAGTTCTAATTCTTGTGCGCGACCTTGAAAGTCTCTCCAAATTGAAATGATATCTTCTTGTGTTGGTTTGTTTTTAAAAGTTACATATACAGCTGCCATGTGCCCATCACTAACTGGAACACGAATACATTGTGCTGTGATAGAAGGGGATGTTGCCGTTTCAATCACACCGTTTTTTACTTCGCCCCATAGTTTTAGTGGTTCTCTTTCAGACTTTTCTTCTTCGCCACCAATGTATGGAATAATATTATCAATCATTTCCGGCCAAGTTTCAAAAGTTTTACCAGCACCAGAAATTGCTTGGTATGTACAAACCAATACCTTTTCAATGTCAAGATGTCTCAGTGGATGTAATGCAGTTGCATAACCTTGAATAGAACAGTTAGATTTAACAGCAATGAACCCACGAGTTGTGCCAAGTCGGTTCTTTTGTGCTTCAATAACATCAAGATGTTCAGGATTTACTTCTGGAATAACCATTGGTACATCATCGGTCCAACGATGCGCACTGTTATTTGAAACCACAGGACATTCTAGTTTTGCATAAGCTTCTTCTAAATCACGGATTTCTTCTTTTTTCATATCAACTGCAGAAAACACAAAATCTACTTGATTTGCAATGGTTTCTTTGTCCTTGACAGCATCCAACACAATCAAATCTTTCACTTGATTAGGCATAGGACAGTCCATAGCCCAACGTTCACCTACGGCTTGAGCATAAGTTTTGCCTGCAGATCTAGCACTAGCAGAAACTGTGGTTAAATTGAACCAAGGGTGTCCATCGAGTAATTGAACAAATCGCTGTCCTACCATCCCTGTGGCTCCCACAACACCAACAGAATATTTTTTCATAAAATTTCCTCCCGTTTGCTTTGAGCTTAGTATAATATAATATCTTACAAAAAAGTTTGTTAAGGCAGTTGAAAATAAGTAACTGCATGTATTATAATGTAATTAATTGAGTAGAAAAGTCGAAAAACACAATCTGATTTCCTATACTCAAACTCAAATTTCATCTTATCACGATGCTTCCACTGTGTCAATGAAAGCCTTTTACTTTGCATCAATAATGGAGAAGATATGAAAAAGTTTTTGAAAACTGCTGTTTTTTTGATCCTAGCGGCAATGATTGTGAATATCTCATCTGTCTTTGCATCTGACGATACAGATAACACTATGGTTTCAGTTGGTTTATATTATGGTTCTTCAGCGCTACCTACTGCAAATTTAGAAAACCACCAAAACCAAGGTTATTCTTTTGGATTCTATGATGCAAACGACTACTTTGTGACAATTGGATCAACGACCCACACACAAATTTCTGTATTGAAGACACAAAATATTTACTTAAAAGATCGGTTGTATTATGATTCAGATCCTGGCAATGAAGATGCAATCATTGGTTGCTATCACTTACAGCTTTCTGAATCCTACAATAGCTTTACAGATGCACAAAGTGTAGCAAAGCAAATACCCGATGCGTTTCCTGCATGGATTGATGGTGATTATTTTGTCCGTATTGGTGCATATGAAGACCGAACTGCTGCGGAAAACGCCCAATCACAACTTGATCAAGAAACGGCCATTGTCGGTACAAGCTCTAAAGGGCTTATCATTACCAAGACGAAAACTGCAGAAATATTACTGCAATTCGATGGCAACGGAAACAAAATGCTTGCTATTTCTCCTGGCTTAGATAAAAATCCAAAACCAATTACTTGGTTCAAAGGCTATCGCTATTATGGAACATTCTTGTATGACAGAGGAAGCACAGGAAATATAACGGTATGCAATTATCTGCCCATAGATGACTATCTCAAAGGTGTATTGCCTTATGAAATGAGCCCATCATGGCCACTAGAAGCGCTAAAGGCGCAAGCAATATGTGCAAGGACTTATACAGTAGCAAGCTGCACTTCAAAACACAAATCTGAACCTTTTGACTTATGTAACTCCACTTGTTGCCAAGTATACCGAGGTCTCAATTTAGCAAGTGAGCAAACAAATCGAGCAGTGGACGAAACGTCTGGTGTTTATGCTTGGTATCATGACAAGCTAATTGAGACTTATTATTACTCCTGTAATGGTGGCGCATCTGAGTCTGTTAACAATGTTTGGAGTAGTACTGCAAACATGCCTTACTTGGCATCAGTCGTTGATCCTTATGAAGCCACTGTTGCTAACAAAATATCAGGTTATTATTGGACTAAAAATTTTACAAAAAGTGACCTAACTAACCGTCTACGTAATCGTGGTTACGATTGTGGCACCATTGTCGATTTGCGTGTTCTAGAATACACAGAAGCTGGAAATGTGTTTTCCATCGCTTTTGAAGACGACAAAGGCAATACATACCCATTCACACGGGAAAGAGCGCGTACTGTACTAAATCTAGACTCTATGAGATTTCATATAGATAATGGCAGCGACAATCAGTATTATATTGATAATGGAAATGATACCATATCCGACATCAGTGAAACATATATCATCGGTGAAGACGGTGAAGTTGTCAGTATCACACAAGGTGATGTTTATACAATCACTGCTTCTGAAACTGAAAGATTAACTAAAAACGCAGGAACGAAAGGGATTTTTACTGTAACCGGTTCAGGCAAAGGTCATCATGTTGGTATGAGCCAATGGGGCGCGTATGCTATGGATCAACAAGGATTCACTTACGATGAAATATTGAAATTTTATTTTACAGGGATTGATTTATATTAAAACAAAAGACTTTCACTTTGAATTACCAGATCATTTAATTGCACAAACACCAATCGATAGAAGAGACCACTCAAGACTGCTTACTTTAGATAAACAAACAGGTGAGATATCTCATTTGCATTTCTTTGATTTAACAAAGCTTCTTAAACAAGGTGACTGTCTAGTTCTCAATAATTCACGTGTTCTTCCTGCACGATTAATTGGTCAACGATTGCCTTCCAATGCACCTGCTGAGATAGTTTTGCTGACTGACCACGGTGCTAACACATGGGAGTGCATAGTTCGCCCAGGAAGAAAACTCAGAAAGGGCGCCAAAGTTTCCTTTGGTGATGGTATTTTGCTCGGGGAAATATCAGAAGTGTTGGATAATGGAAACCGTCTCATCACATTTCAATATGAAGGCATCTTTATGGAAATTCTAGATAGACTAGGTAGAATGCCACTTCCACCATACATTACTAAGGAACTATCTGATTCTGAGCGATATCAAACTGTGTATTCACGCGAACTAGGATCTGCCGCAGCGCCAACTGCAGGTCTTCACTTCACAAAAGAATTGATGCAACAAATTGAACAAATGGGCGTATCAATCTGCTATGTCACTCTACACGTTGGACTTGGCACATTTCGTCCCGTCAAAACCGAGGACATTTTAGAGCACGAAATGCACAGTGAATATTGCACTATTTCACAGCAGACCGCAGATATAATCAATCAAACCAAACAAAATGGAGGACGTGTCATTAGCGTTGGTACAACCTCTTGTCGCACTATTGAAAGTTTTGCAAATGATAATGGCATTGTATTATCAGGAAGCAAATGGACAAACATTTTCATTTACCCAGGATACCAATTCAAAGTATTAGATGCATTAATCACGAATTTTCATTTGCCTGAATCTACACTCTTAATGCTAATATCTGCACTTGCTACAAAAGACAATGTTCTACATGCTTATGAAGAAGCCATCAAAGAAGAATATCGATTCTTTTCGTTCGGTGACAGCATGATGATATATTAACTCACTCAATGAGATTTACAAAGGGGAATTACCTTGTTTCAACTATTTAATACGGAAGAAAAAGCAAGACGTGGCGAATTTGTTTGTGCGCATGGAACAATACAAACTCCAGTTTTCATGAATGTAGGAACGCAAGCTGCAATCAAAGGTGCTGTATCTGCAAAGGACTTAAAAGATATCAAATGTCAAGTAGAGCTCTCAAACACATATCATCTACATTTAAGACCAGGCGATGAAGTCGTTCGTGACATGGGTGGCTTGCATGAATTTATGAATTGGGATGGCCCAATTTTAACTGACAGTGGTGGTTTTCAAGTATTCTCCCTGTCTGGACTTCGAAAAATCACCGAAGATGGTGTTACATTCGCTTCTCATATTGATGGACGCAAGATTTTTATGGGTCCTGAAGAAAGCATGAAAATTCAGTCGAATCTAGGCGCGGACATAGCGATGGCATTCGACGAATGCGTAGAAAACCCTGCCAGCTATGATTATGTAAAATCCTCCTGTGAGCGCACATTGCGCTGGCTTGAACGTTGTAAATCTGCCCATGCTAATTACAATGCTTTGCCAGAATCCACTAATCCAAAACAAATGTTGTTTGGGATTAATCAAGGTGGCACATATGAAGATCTGCGTATTTGGCACATGAAAGAAACTGCAAAAATTGACTGTGATGGATATGCCATCGGGGGACTCGCTGTAGGTGAAGAAACACAAGTGATGTATGACATCATTGATGCAGTTGAGCCACATATGCCAACAAATAAACCAAGATACTTGATGGGGGTTGGAACACCATCCAATCTTATAGAAGCAGTTGCACGCGGTATTGATTTTTTTGATTGTGTCATGCCAGCACGTAATGCACGTCATGGAAAATTATACACATGGGAAGGCTCACTCAACATCAAAAACGAAAAGTATAAGCGCGATAATAGGCCCATTGATCCTATGTGTGATTGTCCTGTCTGCAAATCTCACTCAAGAGCATATATTCGCCATTTATTTGCTTCTGGCGAGATGTTAGCGATGCGCCTTGCTGTCTTGCATAATTTATATTTTTACAACAATCTTATGTCTCGTATTCGTGGATCCATTGAAGAAAATAATTTCTCTCAATTTCGTGCAGAGTATTCAGAAAAATTGGCTGGGCGCGTCTAAAACTCAAAAAAAGTCTTGTAAAACTTAGATAAAAGCCGTATAATATTTAAGATATGATACAATATTAGTGGAGGTTATGATATGGGAGAAACTGGCGGTACAGGTATTTTAATTGGCATAGCCGTTATTTACTTTGCTTTGTTTTACTTTATGAAAGTGCGTCCAGATCGTGAGCGCAAGAAAAAGAAACAAGATATGAAAGAATCGTTGGTCGCAGGCGATAACATTACCATGATTGACGGTATCGTTGGAACAGTTTGTGCTGTGAAAGCTGGCACTGTCGTAGTGGAAACAGGCGCTGACCGTGTACGTCTTGAATATGCTAAGTGGGCAATATTAGAAAAAGGTATCAATGTTGAAGGCGATCCCGACGAAAATCAAGCTTAATATGAATATATAAAAGCCTCCTAACATAGAATTCATTAACTGAGTTCTATATTGGGAGGTTTTTGATATGCCAAACAAAGAGGTAGTAAAAAGTAACTTCTTTTCATCTACATTTATTCCTGCTTTGCTGAGCGCTATAGGAGCACTACTTATGATTGCAATATTAGCTCTCATCACATCTAGTCTAATCATAAGTCAAATACTCTCTGAAAGTAGCATGCTTACAATTAGCTATCTAATAGCATTTATTGCATGTTTTATATCAGGCAAATATGCAATAAAAAAAGGCAAAAACATATCCTCATATTTAGTAACATCCCTTACTTTCTTATGCTTGATGCTAATGCTTTTATTAGGCAGCACTATTGTATCTCATGAAGTGGAATTTGATAAAAACTCATTGCTACTTATTTGTTCGATAGCTGGTGGTTTCTTAACATCAAATCTGTTTAAATCAACGAAAAAAAACAGAAGAAAGAAAAAGCACTAACGTAATATGAAACAATATATTAAGAAAATAGAATATCGAAAGAGTAATGAAACCACGCGATTTGGATATACTCTTCTCATTTCTTTGTTCATTGGTGGGATATTAGGTTTAATTTCTGCTTATTTTATTGCTGATAATCATAATTTGGCAATAACACTCTATATAGAAAATTTTGCAGAAAATATCGCAAACGGAAATATTTCTATGCCCAAATTGCTCACATCAAGCTGGGCAGTGTTACGATGGCCACTTATCATTTGTATAATTGGAGTTTCATCATTTTGTATGCTCTTAATTCCAGTTGTATTTATCATGAGAGGATTTTTTCTGGCATTTTGCATTTCTGCCTTCATACATCTATTGGGTTGTGCAGGCTTTTTCCTTTCTCTCATCTTATTCGGTGTTGAAAGCTTGCTATGCATTCCCATTTTATTCATGATTGCTATGCAAATTGCAAGCAGGAAAGAGGAGAAGAGGAGAAAGATGTCCTTTTCCATGCTACAAACTTTAGTTATGCGTAATCTTATTTACATCTCAATTCTCTTCGGCTGCATTATCTGGGAGACTATATGCGTCCCCGTTCTATTGGGTTGCTTTGGAAAGTTCATTTTATAAAATAACAAGATACTTATATAACAAAAGAAATAAAAGCAAAACGACATTGATTAATACTTTCAATGTCGTTTTTTGATTAATATTTTAAATTAAGCCCATTAAAGTCTTATCTTCTTTTTTTTGCAGAAGAAGAATGGAATTTACGACTTTTACGATTAAAATCTGATCGTGATTTTCTCTTTCTCGTTTGATAAGGGTCAGCCAATGGCATAGCAGAAACAGGTTTACCACAGATTTTGCACCCTTGCAAATCAACAAGTATTTCATCAAGTTGATCAGCTGGGACACTCACAATAGAGTATTCACCTGAAATATCAATACGCCCAATACTCTTAGATGAAATACCAGCATATTCCGTAATAGCTCCCACGATATGATTTGGGGCAACGCGATTTGCAGAACCAATATCAATTACCAAATCGGCTAACACCTGTTTTGCTTGTTTACTATCTTTCTTTTGAATATGAGTCTCTTCTTTTGAGTTTTTTGATTTAGCATGTGTTTTAATATTGATAAGTCCACGTAGATCATGTCGGAAGGTAATGTCCATAAGTGCAGCCGCAATCTGTTCTGTAGAATAACCCTCATTTGTAAGTTTTCCAATCATATCAAGATGCACAGGAGAAGTCTTTTTCTCCATGTGTTTCTTTAGTAACTCTAAATCTCGATTGCGATAATTTTGTTCAACGTCAGCGATTGTAGGTAGGGGGATTGCGGTAATTTTAGATTTGATTTTGCGCCCCAATTGTTGAAGGATATTTACTTGACGCTTACCACAACACAGTGTGATTGCAGTGCCCATTCGCCCTGCACGCCCAGTTCTACCAATACGATGAATATAGTATTCTGTCATTTTAGGAATATCAAAGTTAAAAACATAATCAATATCGCTAACATCAATGCCCCTCGCGGCCACATCTGTAGCCACTAATACGTTCACTTGCCCATTTTTGAAGTTACGCATCACATTGCTTCTTTGTTGTTGCTTCATGTCGCCATGTAAACCATCAGTTGAAAATCCTGCATTTGATACATGCTCTACCAATTCATCAACCATTGTTTTCGTATTTGCAAAGACAATAGCTCGATGAGGTTTGAAATAATGAAGCAAAAGATTCAATGCATCCATTTTTCTATGTTTCGGAACATCAACATATGTTTGCGTGATACTCTCTATAGTTGCTTGATCTCGATTGATATCTAAATGAACTGGATCTTTTTGAAACTGCTTGGTAATAGCTAAAATTCCATTGGGGATAGTGGCAGAAAAAAGTACTATTTGTCGTTCTTGCGGAACGTCTTGCAGGATGGTTTCTATATCTTCCTTAAATCCCATGTTTAGCATTTCATCGGCTTCATCTAAAATAACCATTTTCAGATGATCTAGTTTAAGACTATCACGACGCATATGATCCATCACACGTCCCGGAGTACCAATGACGAGGTTTGCTTTACGTAAAGATTTGAATTGTGGTGAAAAATCAGCGCCACCATAAATATCTGCTGTTTTAATGTAGGGAAGTTGAGCTGCAAGTTTGCGAATTTCTCCACCACATTGCTGTGCTAATTCTCTAGTAGGTGTTAAAATGAGAACTTGAACATATTCCTCGTCCTTTTCTATAGACTCTACTGCTGGAATACCAAAAGCTAATGTTTTACCTGTACCAGTTTGCGAACATGCCAACACATCCGCACCTGAACGAATTAAAGGAATTGCTTCAGCCTGCACAGGTGTGGTCTCTGTAAAGCCCATTTTGGTTATAGCAGTCATTAGTTCTACAGGCAGATCTAGTTGATCGAAGGTCGATTTAGTCATAAATTTCCTCATTTCATTTTGTAGGGGATTATCTTTAATAAGTTGCGTTAAGTATTACATAAATAACTAAAATACTCTTTCAGCAGAACTTCAGAATAACATAGACATTATAATATGTAAAGTTTTATTTATCCTTATTCATAATTCATGCGTGTAATATAATTTATTAATTCAAAACAAGACACAAAACTATAATTAAAGCCTAGAGTTTATGTTCATCATTGCTTTTTTTTACGCTTACCAATGGGATTTGCAGCTGCAGCTATTCGCAAACCTTCATTATCAACGTGAGTATATATTTGAGTTGTGTTCAAATTTTCATGTCCTAATACATCTTGAAGGGTTCTTACATCTACTCCATTTTGCAATAGCATTGTCGCAGCTGAATGTCGCAGTTTATGCGGAGAGTACGTTTTGGCATCTAAACCAGCTTTTATCAAAGTTTTATCAACCATTTGTTGTACGCTTCGAACATGCAATCTCTGAAAATTTCGACTGATGAACAAAGCATCTTTATCTGCTTTTTTTATTCGTTCATCATCACGCACCAATAAATAGGAATCTATTGCATCAAGCGCTGCTTCATTTAAATACAATATGCGCTCTTTATTTCCTTTGCCACGCACGCGAATAGAATCGTCTTGAATATCAGATATATTTAAACCAACAAGTTCAGAAATACGCAAACCACATGATAAAAACAGTAACAGAATACAGTAATCCCGTGTAGCAAATGTTCCACTTACTGCATCAAGCAAACGATTACACTGATCTTCAGTCAGATATTGTGGAATCGTCTTTTTCTGCTTGGGATTATCTATAGTTTGCGCAGGATTAACTTCTAATAATATAACAGTTTCAGTCAAATATTTAAAAAAAGAACGTATCGAAGCAAGTTTTCTCGCTTTGGTTTTTGATGTTAAACCTTGCGTACGCGCGGAAGAATGGTTGTTTGACATTTTTCGCCGAGAAAGAAATGTAACATATCCTAAAATATCGGATGATGTAACAGAACGTAGAAATTCAATATCAATATCCAATATATCAATTAAATCAAATGATTCTAATTTAAGGTCAGGATTTCTTTGAATTTTTAAGTAGCGAAAAAAATTTCTTAAGTCTAAAAAATATTCGTCAACTGTTTTAATGGAATGCATTTTAACATTTTCATGATACAGTAAAAAATCGCGCAAAATTGGTGGGGACTGTAATTGATAGTCAATGGCCATAAAAATCTCCTATTTCTTGTTGAAATATACCTATAACTTCGCAAAATTAGTATTTTGCGAAGTTATATTTTAGTATATCATGAGTTAATCCATATATCAATCACAACTTCCCTACTTAACATCATTCTTAATTAATAATTATTGAATATTTCTATAAAATGTAATATATTAATATTATTACTTTGAGGAGAAAACTAAATGAATCATGTTAAGCTTACGAGTCAACAAGGTTATTTGATACCATGCACTTATGATATTCAACCGAACAATACAGTTATTATCTGCCATGGATTTGGTAGCAGTAAAAAAAGTCAAACAGTACTTGCTTTACAAGATGAATTATATAATTGCAATATAGGTTCAGTTTCTTTTGACTTCCCTCAACATGGTGATAGCACTGTTAATGGAGATAGGCTACGACTTAAAAACTGCTTGAATGATTTAAAAACTGTCGAAGAGTATATTCTTCAATTATCTCCACATACTAATATCAGCTATTTTGCTTCCAGTTTTGGTGCATATACTCTATTGATTTACTTAGCAACCTATCCTCACGCAGGCAAGGCTGCTTTTTTGCGATCATGTGCTTGCAATATGCATACAATATTAATGGGATTTTTAGAAGAACTCACATTTCCCATTATTTCTTCTGACTATGATCACAACAAAGACAGAATTATCATGAGCGAAGTATATGAAAGAGATTTTTTTATTACTAATGAATTTATTGAAGATTTAAGTTCATATAATATTTTTGACTTTTACCCCATCCCTTCTCATCGTTTTCATATGATACATGGAGAAAAAGACAGCGTTGCACCTATTGAAGACGCAATTCAATTTTCCAAACTATCAAATATTCCACTTACTATTCTACCTAACGCAGAGCATCGCTTACTAGAAAGAAATCAACTTGAATTAGTTGTCACTTCTGCAGTAAATTTTTTCAAAGATAACTAGCATTATTCCTTGACAAAAAATCATATATATGGTATTATTGTTTTCGCATCAAGTAAGCAACACACTATGGAGAGATGTCCGAGTGGTTTAAGGAGCTGGTCTTGAAAACCAGTGACCCGAAAGGGCCGTGGGTTCGAATCCCACTCTCTCCGCCATTATTTTTATATTTGGAGAAGTACCCAAGTGGCTGAAGGGGCTCCCCTGCTAAGGGAGTAGACGGGGTAACTCGTGCGAGGGTTCAAATCCCTCCTTCTCCGCCAAAATGAAAAGCCTGTAACTTCAACTGTTACGGGCTTTTACCTTTGTATATCAACGGTTTGCAGGTTTTTAATATGATTTTTCAAACCTATGAATAGGATTAAAAAACTCATGTTTAAACAAAGAAATTGCACCCGAATTGCACCCGAATTTTCAAACGAAAAGGTTCATTTCATCATGCCACCTAGAATAATTGAAAATATGTAAGTGAACAATATTTAAATCGCATTCTTTGAATAATAATATTAATACAGGTAATACTAAAAATGCGATTTGAGGATTAATAGCTCAGTTGGTAGAGCATGCGGCTGTTAACCGCAGGGTCGTAGGTTCGAATCCTACTTAATCCGCCAAAGAATAATACCCTCACGTCAATTCAGATGTGAGGGTATTTAATTTAAAATTCGAATAAATTAAAATACATTGGGCATTATAATAACGAAGGAAACGAGTAACCATGCCAAGTTAAAAGTTGAACAACCTTTAATTTGGGTTCTTCACCCTTTATCTTAAAAAGGAACAGATTCTACTCAAAAGGTTAATTATAGCTTTTATTGTGAGTTTAAGTACTTTTTAACTACAACTCCTCTCATGATTACTTTAGTCTGGGAGGAGTTGTTTATTATCTTAATAAACGGAGATGAAATTCATGCATAACAAAAACAATAAATCAAATAGCTCTAGCTCATCAAATAACAATTCTAATAACTTTAATTTAAACAACCAACCAAAAAGAGAAAAAAAGGCTTCCAACCCTGAAAGCAACCCATACACTATTAACTACGGTAGCAACAAAAACAATAATAACAGCAATTAATAATTTCTTTAAACATCCCCTCTGCTGTAACTAGCTGAGGGGATGTTTATATATAAACAGAAAAAAACGCCCATCAGCCATATGAATCTAACAGACGATTTTGTTCGTACGCTTGAGTGAGTTAAAATAGTGGATATTATATTATATGAAATTATCCATAAAATATCCTATTTACATAAAAACTCAACCTCAATTAATATTAAACCTCTCTCTTTGAAGTAAGTTTTAAAAAATACATTATTCTTTCATATTGTGCTATAATTCAATTAATATAGAAGATTTCAAGCACAGGTGCCCTTCTATTTCTTGATATATCTGATCCAACGGAATATTAATAGTTTTCAGGTATATTATTAATGCTATGGAAAGTCGCTATTATAATAATACAAATAAACTATGCTTTTGTATACTATTCTTTATGCAAAATCTAAGCACATATTAATCAAAACAGTAATTAAAATTCCCTTCAACACCAAAAGTTGAGGGGGGAATTTTTATATATAAGTTGAACTCTATTCTCCATTTTTCTTAGAATCTAGTAGCCCACCGATTACCATACCTAAGCATAGACCTACACCAACTCCTGTAAGCATGTCGTCAAATACTAATCCACCAAAGGCGCTACCGAATGCTACGCCAAAAGAAATGCCCAAAGCTGTATAATTTGTTGCGTCATCCTCTTGATCGTCATTATTCAGCTTATTAATACCATCATCTTTTTTCTCACTTACCATTCTTATTGCTCCTTATATTGTTTTCTCAAATCAAGTATATCATATATGGATCCAAACGTCTCATTATGTAAATAAAAATCTCCACCCTATATACTAAGGTGGAGATTTTGTTTTAATAGTCTATATTTATCAGTAATTCATCCTCAATCCTAACCACGAGGCCAAGAACACCGTCGCCAACAGCATCTGCGAGGACACCAATAATAGCAATAGCAATACCAACGGCATCTACGAGGACACCAATAGTAGCAACAGCAATACCAACGACATCTACGAGGACACCAACATATACGACAGTAACAACGCATAGTACACCCTCCCTTCATTAGGATATGTATCCTATGTGTGAAACCATCTCAAGATATTATATGACGGAATAACCAATACTGTGCAGACAAGCCAAAGGGGGATTTTTTCGTTTGCACCAATTTTCACTAAATACCAATCTGCGATAAACAAAACATAATCACACCACCAACAAACAGCCATGTTAATTTTTCGGTAAGTCTCTCCCACCTCTTAGCACGCTTGCTTTCAAGGATAGTGACTTTACCATCCAAGCAATTTACCTTATCTACAAGGTTGTCTTGTTTGGTAACCATTACCTTTACTGCTGTGGTTAATTCATTCAAAGCTTGTGTGGATTCTTCCAACTCATCAATTCGATGTGCATTAGACTTGCTTCGATTATCTACATTAGCTAGTTTCTCGATATCATCTGGCGTCATTGTTACACCTCTAAGAAGTATGTGACGATACTGCCGTATCTTGTGCAGAACAATGCCAGTGCCTCTTCAGACAGTTTAAACAAACCACATAGAAGCAAAGCCATGCATAGTGTCATAACCAGCGTTACAATACTTTTGACACTCATTTAGTTTTATCTTTACATTCCTCATCATCATCATCATCATTTTGAAGATTAACGGGCATAGTCTTGATGATGGTATCTCATCATTGAGAATATCACGTGCAATGGCTAACTTGATATCCAGGACACCATCACGAACGTAACCATTGGTTGTGATGTAAAATGTTCTACCCATTCCCACGACCCATCATAATCAGAAACTCAGTGAAAACAAGCGTATCATCTGAGTAATAACAATGAACTAACGCAAGAACAAATAGCTCCCAATCCAAAAGAGAGATACCAAAGTACCTCTCGATTAACTCAATTGCTTTTTCAGTTTTTACAGTATCTACATACACATCGTCTTGCTCTAACTTTTTTCTAATTAGACTTGCAGCTTGCTTAATTTCTTTCGAACTAGGGAGTTCATTAGATTCGATTTTTAGTAAGTAATCTTCAATGTACTTACATGTCTTCATCGTCATCACCGTCTAACTGCACGGGTTTTATTCCTAATTCAGAAAGCAATTTCAACATCTGTGCATTTACTTTGATGCGTTGTTCAACGCTATCATTTTTCTTGCGCCCTTTCTGACCACCGCCATTATTATATAACACCGTTACTCCTCGTTGCTGAATATCGTCAACTAGCAAGCTTTTTGTTACCCACAAATCCATATAGTCAGATACAAGATCAAAATAGTATTTCCCTGTTGTTCCATTTCTCTCTAATTGATCTAGCAAATCAGATTGAATTTCTTGATATTCTTTAGACTCTAAGTATTTTCTAGTCTTGGCATTTGCCCCCATGACACCACCCCCTTTACATGCGCGCGGCAAATCTCTCTTGTCTCTAACCCTACCGAGCTGTGATGCTTCATATTAAAATGCGTTTTATTTTGACGGGGGTATTACCATCTTTCCACCGTCAAAGGTTCTTTTGGTTTGTGTTGATAGTCATGTCTCTTCATATGACATTCTTCACATAAGCTAATCAGCTGTCTATGCGTTCCTATACCGTCTGTATAATATTTCTCAAGTGCAAGCTCTGGATATTTCTCAATAGATTTCTCATGATGTACGTGTTCCGCTTTTATATATATCCCTGTAGCTTTGCAGTCTTGACATTCATTCTTATCGGACTGCAACACTTCTTTGCGAAGTTTTCGCCACTTGTATGTAGTATAAAAAGGATTGCCCGAATACTTCACACATCATCACCTCATCTCATACAAATAAAAGATATCCACTACTGGTTAGCATGAGTTTTATATACAAAATTTTACTTTAATTATAATATTTCACCAATAGTAAACGAATATATGATAAACTATCATATATTCTAGTTTTTGGTAACATAAACTATATATCCGTAAATCTTTTCTATTGTGGAGTGTGTATAAAAATATGAAAAATGATAAAACAATTATTAGCTTTTTATTCTTAATCCTTTCATTTATAAGCATGGTTGCAGCATTAATTTCACTCACTAACAGCTATTCTAATAAGCTAGAGTTCCTTGAAACAGAAAAACCTGTGCGGACTGTAGAAAAAATTGCAGTTGATTCAGAAGGTTTGATATACTATCATATACCTTCTTTTCGCTCTCTTCAGGTATATAACAACTCTGGTGATTTTTTGTACAGGATAGCATTTCCAGGAGATTTCCATTGGACGATTGATAGTGAAGATTTATTGCATGTAGTAATGCGTCGAAATGATCGCCTATCCTATCATACAATTATTGCTAGAAAAGCAGTGCTTGAAGAAGCAGTAATTGATGCTACAGATTCTGAAAATAATATGATAATTTATGACAACAATAAAAAAACTAATTACAAGGATCAAATTGGATATCAATATTCAATCAAAGAAAAGGTCGTTCAAGTATTAGACCAGAACGGTGATTTTGTTGCAAGAATAGCGCCTAAAGGTCCAATATTCCCTCTATCAGTAGGTGTTTTTTACTTTTTCTTTGTAGTTGGGATAGCTGGGACTATATTAATAAATCCAGATACTCGAAAAATATACCATGATTTGATGTTTAAAAATCGATTAAAATAATAGCTTATAAAAACCCAAAAACATATTCATTTATTACCTCATTTCAGGCATAATAAAAGCCATCCATTACTCTTTATCTATACTGACCCACTGCCTTCCGTGTAATATATTTTCAGTTTCCACCATTTTCTTGTAATTCATATCATGTGATGCTAATATATTTGCAAGGAGGATCGAATTATGAATACTAAAAACCAACTCGCATTATTAATTTTAGAACGATTAATCGAAACCGACGATATAGGTAGACCTCTCAAAGCGAAAGGATCTTTAGGTTATATAGATCTTGGCGAATATCTGTTCCAAAAAGAAAAAATTGAATTTGACGATTTTTCAAAACTTATGAAAGCTATGCACCGTGATTGCCTGATCAATTTTGAGGACGCTAATAATCCGAATGAAGCAAGCATACATCTAGGTGAAAGAGGTTTGGAATATTACAAAGAAAAAACTAGAGAATTTCATTAATATTCATAAAAAACCACCCGACAAACACGTTAGGTGGTTTTTTTCTTTTAAGCCGAGTATCTCCCTCTCGACTAACGGCCATTCGAAAGGATGAGACTTAATGAACGCATTCGCCACCACTGTTCTTGAGCCGCTTAACCACAGGCTACATTTATCCATATGTACACTTCTATGACAAAGTAATTGCCGATCGAACCATGGCATCTATAAGTAGTTAACTTGCAACATGATGAACCTTGTAGTATTATTGTATATATCGGAATTTTGGAGGTCTAATTTTGACAAAAGAAAGTACTATAGCACTACTAGAAAGCAAGCTTCAAGTTTTTAAAAATGGCTATATACGCGCCCACAATAAAAATGATCTGAAATCTGTTGATAAATGGAAAAAGGGTTACAATGAGACCTTAAGTAGAATCAAGCAACTAAAAGAAGAATGAAGATATTTTGTCCACTATGAAAATTTACTTTTAGAGTGTTTCCTTCATGCTAAATAGGCAGTGTAAAAAAGTTATGATCAAGCTAGGTCAACAAAGACTGAATGGCGTTAAAATTTAATGATTGACAAATGCTATAACGTATGTTAACCTAATAAAGAAAGTTGCGGTGTGAATCGACACCGCAACTTATTTTATTTAAAGAGGTATTCAATGTTTAATGACAAAACCATCGTCTGCAAGGATTGCGGACAAGAATTCACTTTTACTGCCAGCGAACAAGAGTTTTTTGCTGAAAAAGGCTTCACAAATGAGCCACAACGTTGCAAACCATGTCGCAATGCACGCAAGGGCAACAAAAACTCAGGTAGTCGTGAGCGTCAAATGTACGATGCAGTTTGTGCAGAATGCGGTGTATCATGCCAGGTTCCTTTTCAACCTCGTGATGATCGTCCTATTTATTGCAGCGACTGTTTCAGAAGATAAATAAGTGGTTTCAAAGACACGTTCTTTAAGAACGTGTCTTTTTTGTATAAACAAATCTACTTACTCGATTTTCTGTGTTAGATTCCACGTTATCATTTTATATCTTTTTTTGGCTCTAGGGTATCAATCTAATAATCCGTAATATTTTCCAACCGCTTTTATGAATTCTCCGTGATACATTTTCGCTGTTGCTATTGAACATGGCGCCATAATTGCAGCGCCTTCTAACGTGTGACTCTTATCCCACAATACTAGTTTTATAATATACAGCCTGTCCCGTGCATTTCTTGTCCGTTCCGTCTGCTCTATCGCACGTCTTACATCCTCATATTCTCTCTGTTGGTTGTGTGGTAGCTCTCTTATAGCAACAGACTCCAATGTACGACTTATATTGTTCCCCCTTGGCTCGTCTGAGAATCTTTCTTCTATTCGTCCAATCTATTTTGATAAAACTTATCATGTAATTCCAGAGCTATGTTGCTGTTGTATGTATGTCCTCTTCTCCAAAATTCAGATTGCCTAACTGTATTAGATAACATCTTGCATTCTTATCATTGAGATTTGTTTGCTTTGGTGCTGATTCTTTTATCTTTTGGATTTCTTACCTGACTGCGTTCTACTTCTTTGCTTTGCTGTGTATGAATAGATATCTACTTCCTTATAAAGGTCTCCGCACTATATCTTCTTTTCTCGTATAAAACTCTGCAATATGTCTCACCCTCTTTTAGATGATGAAACGATCTTGCTTTTCTCTGCATTTCTATGTCAGTGTTTTCTTTTGTACGTGACATGGCTTCGCTGTATGAAATAGATGAACGCCAAGGCTTATACAGCATAAACCAGTGATTAACTGCACAGTAATGCTCTTATCTTTTGCATTTGACTTTCCTTTCCATTAAGTGTATAATTTAGGAAGTTCAACATCCGATGGATTTTTTACTATTCTCCTTGCCTTCTGCGGTTATGCCGATACCGTAGAAGGCTTTTTAATTTCCTCATTGAAAATACAATTTCCATTACTTATATGAACATCAGCAGTTGAGATAGGATCTGATGTTTCAATTAAATCCCCTCAACTGCGCCCATTGCTCCAGTGTTCCACCTAATTTGTGAAACGCATCTCTGATATCTCCTAATGATGCGTTGCTTGGGTCTTTTTTTATCCTTGCAAACTTCGAACAGTGCAAGTCAAGCTTTTTAGCTGCATCTCTATCCGATTTGTCATTACGAACTTTGAATAAAGCAAGAAGATCTAAAAACGCCTAGTCTCTCTTCTCCTTTTTGACAGCTTCTTGTTGCGCTTTACCAAGCGGTTTCACTCTTGGCATGGTATCACTTCCTTTTTTGTTGTCGTATTCTCTCAACTATGGTAATATTCAGTTAAAAGGAGGTGTTTTCTGTGAAAGTTGTATTTGCTATTATTGCTGTTCTTGCTATTGCCGCTCTTGCTGGGTACGTCCTTTTCGGATATAGTACATATCAAATCATAATGGGTTGAGTCTCTATTCAACTCCTTAGTGAAATGTAGTTGAATTTTCATGAGTAGAGGTGTGCAATGAAAGACTTTGCTGACTTTCGCAATAACCTGCTGACAGCTTATTTTCTGAAGAAATCAAATCTAGCACTTCCACTTTACTCACAACCACCTCGATGCTCACCACAGCTTCGGGGTGGCTTTTTTAATTCCACGCACAGTTCTTTAATTCATACCTTCTTTCGTTTGGTTAATTTGATTTCCACACTTCTCCAACTGCCTAGCTTGTATTTTGGTTTTCCCCTGAAATATTCAAAATCTCACAAATTGCATCCTTTATCTTTGGAGCATTACGAGTGCCTGAAAGTATTTTATATAGGTATCCACTATCTATATAAAGTCCTGTTTTTTCATTAACTTGATGCATCAACCAACTTTGACTTTGATTAATATCAATAAGTTTTTTCTTAACTTCTTTACCAAAGTCACAAAAATACATATATTCCCTCCTAATCGACAATCATTACATTGACATGTACACATATAAGTACTATTATAGAAATGAAATCAAATTTATACTTTTTCACGTACACCTCTTGTGCTCATTGTAGTACCAGATCAAGTACAAGTTAATTATAATTTTCACTTTTACAGGTATTTTGTGTGCTTGCACAAGTGAGGAGGTATTATTATGGGCAATTTATACAATACAATTTCAGCTTTATGTGAAAAGCGCGGTATTACTGCAGGTAAGATGTGCAACGAACTTGGTCTAAGTCGTGGAATGATGACCGACCTTAAAATGGGACGCAAAAAAACTATTAATGCCATAACAGCTAACAAGATTGCTTCTTACTTCAATGTGTCCGTCAGTTACTTGCTTGGCGAAGAACAAAAACAAAAAACGCCCACCCTTACAAAGAAGGATGAGCGTACTGTAACTGATGATGATATTAAGTTTGCACTATTCGGAGATACCGATATTGATGATGATGTTTTTGATAGTGTAAAAAACTTTGCAAAATTCGCAGCAGAACAAAGAAAGAAAAATAAAGAAGGTGAATAACCTTGGTCGATATTTTAGAACTATATCAACTTGCAGGAAATCAAGGACATGATGTGTATTGTTATACAGATGAAAACCTCTCAGCTGTATCAATAAAGAATAGTGAAGATGGCAGTTGTGCAATTGCCATCAATCCTTATCAGCTCGAAAGTCCTGTTGATGAAAAATACAAACTTGCTCACGAATTAGGACATTGTGAAACTGTAAGCTTTTATACAAGATGTTCACCTTTTGATTTGTAAGAAAAACATGAATTGCGTGCCGAACGCTGGGCAATCAAAACACTCCTCCCAAAGGAAGAGTTATTTACTGATATAAGAAACCAAAACCACAGATGGGAAATAGCTGAGATGTTTGGAGTACCAGAAGATTTGGTGCAAAAAGCAATTGATTATTATACGATAACGCAAGGTTGTGGCCTATCGTATGATAGTGAATATTAATGAGCTTTAATTTTATTTTTTTCGTTCCATCTTACAATAAAATACTATTATTACAAATAAAACATATTATCTGCATTATAGATTTAGTGTGCACGTAACAGAATTATCATAAGGATGTAAATAACTATGGATATAATAAGTTTTCATAAAAATTATCGAATCCCATATATATCGGAAAGCGACAGACAATTTGAAATCGACATTGAAGATATTTTATCTAAATATATTGAAACCGTTAAAAATGATTTTGACTATTCACATCTGTCCACGGAAGTTGAAAGCATATGCACAGCAATTATTGCTGCAATTAAAATTTACTATAACGGTTCTCCCAAAAGAGCCTACGATAAAATATATGACTGCTTTAAACAAAAAGGAAAGCTACTCAATCATAAAATAATTAAGACAATATCCGAAATTGAAGATGGTAAGGAATTTAAATCACTCTTTCGAGGAAGATGCGATGATGCAGCTGGGGTAATTAGCAGAGAAGATATGTTTCATATGCCATACAGCAAAAGGACTATTTTACCTACTCAACGTTATAGTTTACCTGGGTGTCCTAGTCTATACTTAGGTGGCTCACTTTATGATTGCTGGCTTGAAATGGGTAAGCCTCCCTATCATAAGATGTATGTTTGTAGATATGAAGTTGAAAATAAAGACTTATATATTCTAGATTTAGCTCAATATCCAGATATTTCTAATTCCGATGTTCAGATCATGCAATTATTATGTGGCCTCTCATTTTTGCTTGCTCAATTAAAATAAACGAGAAAGGCAGAACTTTTAAATCAGAATATATAATTCCTCAAATTTTGTTACAAGTTGTAAAAGATAGACAAAATATTGATGGATAAGATATTTTTCAACTTTTATGCCGCAAAACACTACTGGAAGTCTCATACCTTTTTACATAAATTATGTCTTTCCTTCTATATATGATAATAATGATTGCGAATTTTCAAAGAAATTCAAAAATACTTTTTTACTTACTGAACCTATAAATGTTGGTGAATATATGCAGTTTAATGCATCAAACATTTATACAATAAAAGTAAAGGCTAACAACATAAGAAGGCTAGATAATAAATTTATTCACCATGCAAGAATAACTGCAGCAGTTAACGCAACCCCTTCAATAATATCAGAGTACAATAATACTTTGCTTTATGATATAGAAGAATTGTTATACTATTTCCCAGCAGAAAAATTGATTAACTGAACGGATGATTTTTGGTATTACCCTAAAATATATTACAATAAAAAAACCGCCCTTGGTGCTGTAACACCAAGGACGGCTAAGATGTTCAGAGTGCCATAAGAATTGGTAAACAATTGATTGATTTAATGCTATAATACAAAAGTTATCTTAGTTTTGAAAGTTGTGATGTATTGTGCCTATTAAAAAAGCAATTATCTTGCTTCATAAAATTTATGGAGTTAATGCTTTTATTAATGAACAAAGACAAAAATTCACTAAATACAATTATGATGTTTATTGTCCTAACCTTCTCAGCAGAAGCTCCTATTTATACGAAGAATCAACAGAAGCCTACAGTTATTTTACTAAGAACGTCGGTTTCAAAGCTTATAATGAGATTAATTTCTTAGTTAATCAGCTCAAAGATGATTATGATGAAGTATATATTCTCGGGTACAGTGTAGGCGCAACCCTTGCTTGGCTTTGTTGTGAGAATCCTTTTTGCAGCGGAATTATAGCTTGTTATGGTTCACGCATAAGAGATTTTACACATCTCAACCCAACTTGCCCAACTCTTTTAATTTTCGCTAATCAAGATTCATTCGATGTTGACCATACAACTAAACTTCTCGTCAATAAACAAAATATTTCAATAATGAGATTTGAAACAAAACATGGTTTCTTAGATTATTATTCTAGTAATTTTGATAAATTGCAAGCAACACTTGCAGAAACGTCAATTAACCGATTTTTGAATAATTCAAGTTATATTTAGAAATAGTAATCGAAATTAAGAATTACAATTATATATCAGAGGCGCAAATTGCCATAAAGAAAGGTGTTATATGTTTGACTTTTTAAATAAGCTCTGGTATCTATGGATACTGATTGCATTAGCAGCTCTATACCAGATTTTTGAGCCAAAGATAAAAGGCTGGCTTGGTGAAAAGACCATATCTACATATCTACGTACACTTTCTCATGAAAATTATACTGTTCTTAATGATGTACACCTTCCTACCGATAATTGGACAACCCAAATTGATCATATTGTTGTATCTCTCTATGGGGTATTTGTCATTGAAACAAAAAACTACAAGGGTTGGATACTAGGCCGAGAAAATTCTTCTCAATGGACACAAAACATATATGGCAAGAAAAGTAGCTTCATGAATCCATTGCGGCAAAATTATGCCCATGTAAAGGCTGTTGAAGTCCGCATCTCCCAGTACACTTCCTTGCCTATCATCCCTATCGTTGCGTTTTCTTCAGCATGTGATTTAAAAGTAAAAACTACAAATCATGTTGTATATTTTCATAAAGTTTGTGTCGTAATACGTGAGTATAAAGAAAAATTTATAAACAAGCATGACGTTGAATCGATTGTAGCTTTGCTGCAGGACGAAAACATAAAATCTAAGGAGAAAAAGAAAGAGCATGTGAATTTTGTCCACAGTAAGAAAACCGAATTTGATTATGCCGTTGCTAACGAAAATGTCCTCAATGTGGTAACAACCTTAAAGAACGCAATGGCAAATACGGAAAGTTTCTCGGTTGCTCAAATTTTCCTAAATGCAGATTTACGAATCAAATTAAATCAAACATTACTACCAAATAACCAGCTATACTTATGCGTGAATAATTGTATTACTTATCATCTTTAAGAAAGGAATTGAAGCATATGTGCTTTAAGGTGATTATTTATGGGTGAATTATCAAACCTACTTAATATTGGAGAGAAGGTTGAGAAGCAGCTGAATCAAGTGGGCATCACAACCTACGATCAACTAACTCAGATTGGTAGCAAACATGCGTGGTTAAAAATCAAAATGATTGATCCGTCAGCATGTATTAATCGGTTATATGCATTAGAAGGGGCAATAAAAGGCGTTCGAAAAAATCAGCATTCAGCAGCAATAAAATCAGAACTGAGAGAGTTTTATAGTTCTTTAAAATGAGCTGCGCCTAATGATTATAAAAGTACGCTGTTAGCCCATTGGAATAATCACACTTACAGGTATATTGTTTCTTGAAAATCATGAACTACTTCCTGATGAATTAGATAATATTGAACTGCCTTCAGGATATAAACATCTATCTTGTGATGGTGAGGTACATGTTGAGTCTCATAAAGACACTGAACTTGTTCTAGGCTTTTGGGTATATATAGATATATTTATAAACCCTTATCAAATGATCTATTACTCTTCTTTTGGTGATGATGAATTTCTGAATGAATTAACTAGAAATGTCCTCTATTATAAAAAATGGATGACTTTTGGTATTACACTGTAGCAGAATAAACTAAAAAATCGCCCCTGGTGCTGTAACACCAAGGACGGACTATAAGGCAGAAATTCTGGCGAACTATCTGCCCCTTAATATAACAAGTATTGGAGGTAAAATCAATATGAAAATGCCGAAGGCTCAACAACGACCTAGTGGAAACTGGCGTGTGCAGATCACAGTAGATGGCAAACACATAGGCATCACTGGTGTAACGGAAGAAGAAACCATCACAAAAGCTTTATCCATTAAAGCAGGAATGCTAGAGCAAGAAACAAAACCTAAAAAACTAACGCTAGGAGATGCAATTACGGAATATCAAGCAATTAGAGAGAACGTCCTCTCTCCGCTACTATTCGTGGCTATGAGATTATTAGAAAAAACCCTTTTAAAGATATCATGAAACGAGACATATTCAAATTGAATAAGCGAGATATCCAAAAAGCCATTGATACAGAAACTACTTTGGCATCTCCAAAACTTTTTCAAATGCTTATGGCTTAATTCGCTCTGTTTTGAAAGATCACGAAATTGAGTTCACTGGTATAAAACTACCTCAAAAAAAAGCAGAAGAAAACCTACTTAAGCACATCCGATATTGCTAAGTTTATTGATTGTGCTAGAGGTGACAGTTGCGAAATCTCCCCTTCTGCTGGCAGTCTAGCTTGGTTTGCACCGTTCTGAGATAATCGGTCTTTGTTGGGATTGTGTTGACTTTGAAAATAAAACCATTGAGGTTAAACGCACTGCCAAATAAAGAACACAAGTTTGTTCTCAAAGAAGGCGCCAAAAATGAAAGTTCTCAAAGAACAATTAAATGCCCTGATTACATTCTGAATAAATTGAAATATATATACAATGGCCAAACTGGCCAAGTGTTCAATATGTCCCCTGAAACTGTTCGGAGACGAACACATGAAATTTGTGAAAAAGCTGGTATACCTGATACAACAGTGCATGGACTCAGGCATACAAACGCAGCTGTTATGGTTGCACTCAACATTACAGATAAGTATGCTATGGCTCGTGGTGGATGGACCACTGAAAACACTTTTAAGCAGATTTATTCCTATGTCTTCCCCGAAGGTGCAGACCATGCTGATGACTTAATAAATCAGTTCTTTGAGGACATAACTACGTAAATTGCACCCGGTAAAATAGAAATCCAGTAATACCAACGGTTTTAGGTTTTTTTTGTGACGGTTCAAATCCCTCCTTCTCCGCCATTCAAGATATCGCGTAAGATATCCAATAAGAAGTTCACCATTATCATAGATGGTAAACTTCTTATTTTTTTATTCTCTTGAAAATTTTTCACTTCTTAGTTGTTCTAGGCGCAAATATAATGAAGCAGCAGAGGTTAAATGCTCCTCAGTTGCCTCTGTGTATTCATTTGGCTAATAAAAATAGTTGACGACTTGTCCCATATTAAAATGTGATTCTGATAGACCAAAACTTAATCAACTAACAAATCTAATAGTTTCTTTCCTGCAATGTTCGTAAGTTTCCTTCCTTAAACAAAGTACGTGCATTACGAAACTCACTTTTTAATGTATCAACATTTTAAGTAATATTGACATGACTGCCAAGATTAATTAATCTCATAACTCGCTCAGCTGCTAATTCTAATAATAGATTTGCGTTCTCTATGGCATATTCTAAAGACATTATATCTGTAATGGCACTCTCAGCAACAAAATGGAGCTCTTCATTTACTGTGGATACCGGCCAAACACCACCACCAATCGCAACAACCGGAACCTTTTGTTTTGCTGCACGAATTGCTACACCGTTAGGAACCTTACCAAAACTTGTACTTCTATCAATATGACCCTCCCCTGTTATTACTAGATCAGTATCTTTGAGTAACTGATCAAATCCACAAATATCCAAGACTACTTGGCAACCTTCAAGTAATTTTGAATTGCAGAAAGCCATTAGTCCAGCACCCAATCCACCGGCAGCTCCTGCCCCAGGTTCATGTGCAATATTTATTCCGGTATACTGTTCCAACTTTTTCGCATAGTTACGCAGTCCAGCATCTAGGAGTTGTATTTGCTCCTGAGATGCACCCTTTTGTGGTCCAAAAACAACAGAAGCACCTTCTGGACCGCAAAGTGGATTTCGCACATCGCACATCACAATGAACTCCGTTTCTTGTATACGAACATCCATGCTTGATACATCAATCCTATTGATTTCATTAAGGGAACTTCCACATCCTTTTAATATGTTGTTCTTTGAGTCATAAAAACGAACACCTATCGCTTCTGCCATGCCCATACCGCCATCATTTGTTGCTGATCCGCCAATACCTAAATAGATCTTTCTACAACCTTGTTGAAGGGCTGAGAGTATCATTTCACCTGTTCCAAAGGTTGATGCTTGCATTGGATTTCTTTCAGATGGCGGTATTAAAGTAATACCCGACGCTTGGGACATTTCAATAATTGCAGAACCATCGTTCAAAATACCATAAACTGCATCAATCGATTTTCCCATTGGATTCAAGACTGGCACCGATATTAATTTACCTTTGCAAGCACTGAGAATGGCAGAAACTGTTCCTTCACCGCCATCTGCCATTGGGAGCGTAATAAGTTCTGCATTTGGCATAACTCGCACAATACCACGAGCCATAGCAGTTGCTGCCTCTTTGGAAGATAGGCTACCCTTGAATGAATCCGGAGCAAGAATAATTTTCATTACTAACCTCCAGTAAAATATTTTCAGCTTTATTATAACACAATTTTTTTATAATCAACCTCAAACTCCTTAGTACCTCCAAAATCAATGTGGGTTAGATTTCAAAATATTATATTTGAAATAGTTTTTTGTGCAAAGCATCATTTGAATATTTCATTGTATAAAATGCTTTCATGTACTACTAACATTCAATCCTCTTTGAGGTTTGGGTAGCTTAATTCCAATCTTTAGCGTTTTGATTGCAAAGCTTTAGGAAAATCCATGTGGTTTCTACAAATCACACATCTCCCAAAGCTAAAACTATAATTTCTGCTAAAGCGATATTGCTCTAACCTTAATGCGCCGCTATTTTGTTTGGCACTTTCCTTGTCCAAGGTGATATCCTTCATGCTTTTCTTTGTTCGTCCTTCTTTCATATAGAGACGAAGAACTTTTTCTTTTAGCTCAGGCTCATATTTTTTGTATAGTCCACAAAAAAACTATATCACTTCAATAACATGATATCCTATATCATCTACTGATTCCTTTATTTTTTCTATCATAGTATCTCCATCTATGATAACTTCTGCTTGTCCATCAATAGCACTTACTCTGTTAACATCTACTCCCAATTCTTCTAAAGTATCTTCTACTCTTTTTTCACAGTGACTACAACTCATACCTTCAATTCTAATTATAATTTTCATTTTTCATTTCCTCCAATTTTAAGACTTTTTAATCTCAGCGCATTGGTTACTACCGAAACTGAGCTTAATGACATTGCCATTGCAGCAAACATTGGATTTAATAAAGGACCACCTATTGCGTATATTAATCCTGCAGCTAATGGAATACCCGCTGTATTATATGCAAATGCCCAAAATAAATTTTGTTTAATATTCTTGATAGTTGCTTTACTCAACTCAATAGCTGTCGAAACACTGCTTAAGTCGTCCTTTATTAACACTATATCAGCTGAATCCATTGCAATATCGGTCCCCGATCCAATGGCTATCCCTACATCCGCTTGTGCAAGTGCAGGTGCATCATTAATCCCATCACCTACCATTGCTACTTTATATCCTTCATTTTGTAACTTCTTAACTTCATTTGCTTTGTCTTCTGGAAGCACTTCTGCAAGGACAATATCAATGCCTACTTTTTTAGCAATAGCATTTGCAGTTGATTCATGATCACCTGTAATCATAGCAACTTTAATTCCCACCTTATGAAGTGACCTAATGGCCCTCTCACTTGTAGATTTAACTACATCAGCTACTGCAATAATACCTGCAAACACACCATTAATTGCAATAAACATAGGTGTTTTCCCTTCAATTGCAAACTCATCATGGATATCATTATCTACTATTTTTATTTTTTCTTTCATCATCATTTTTTTGTTCCCGATGATGATGGAAACATCTCCATCTAGACTAGTTTTAATTCCATGACCAGGAATATTGTCAAAGGTCTTGACTTCAATAAATGGATTGCCCTCTCGTTTATTTTCATTAATTATTGCCTTTCCTAAAGGATGTTCAGAGCTTTTTTCTGCAGAAGCAGCATAAATTAATACATCATTTTTATCATAATCATTAAATGCCATAATATCTGTCACCACAGGTTTTCCTTCTGTTATGGTTCCCGTTTTATCAAATATAATTGCATTTATTTTATGTGTTGTTTCTAATGCTTCACCACTTTTAATGAGTATGCCATTGTCTGCACCTTTACCTGTCGCTACCATGATGGCTGTAGGAGTAGCAAGCCCAAGAGCACAAGGACAAGCAATGACAAGTACTGAAATAAACACTTCGAGAGCAAAATTAGTATCTTTAACTATTAAAAACCAAATTGCACTAGAAATAATTGCAATCACAATTACCGTGGGTACAAAATATCCGGAAATAATATCAGCCATTTTTGCTATAGGAGCTTTTGTTCCTTGTGCATTTTCTACTAATGCAATAATTTTTGACAAGGCTGTATCTTTTCCTGTTTTATCTGTTCTAATCTTTAAAAATCCATTTTCATTAATGCTTGCTCCAACTACTTTGCAACCTACTGTCTTTTCAATTGGTATACTTTCACCTGTTAACATGGATTCATCAACTGAACTGTAACCATCTACTACCGTTCCATCGACTGGAATATTTTCTCCTGGCTTCACCAAGACAACATCTCCACTTTCCACTTCATCAATAGGAATAATTATTTCTTCAGAACCATTGAGTACTATAGCTTCTTTAGGTTGTAATCCAATCAGCTTCTTAATCGCTTCGGAAGTTCTACCTTTTGATCTATGTTCTAATGCTTTACCAAGCATGATAAGTGCAATAATAACTCCTGCGGTTTCAAAATACAAATCCATCACATACTCAGTATCACCTATAGAAATCATGTATGTTGCATAGGCTCCATAAATGATAGCCGCACTCGTCCCTACAGCAATTAAGGAATCCATATTCGGGTGTCCACTAAATAGAGTTTTAAATCCTACTGTATAAAATCTATATCCAGCTACTACAATCGGAATTATGAGTACTATTTGTATAATTGCAAAGTTTAAAGGTGCTCCTTCAGGATGAATAAATTTAGGCAAAGGCAATCCTACCATATGCCCCATTGTTATATAAAAAAGAGGTATTACAAAAGCTATTGCAACTTTAAATTTCAGCCACATAATCCTGGTTTCTTTTATTTGTGGATCTTCTGTTTTTTCAACTTCTTTTTGTACTTCAATATTCTCAGGTTTATAACCAGCCTTGATGATAGCTTGTTTGATTTCTGACAGTCTAACTAATTCTGAATTATATGTTACAAATACCTTGTTTGTTAAGCCATTAACCATTACTTCTATGATTCCATCAAGTTTATTGATTGCCTTTTCCACTGCATTTGCGCATGCGGAACAAGTCATACCACTTACAGGGATAACCACTTTCTTTCCTTCGACTATATCTTTCGGAATATAGCCTAATTTTTGGACTTTATGAAAAATATCGTGTTTGCTCACTTTATCTTCATCATATTTAATTGTCAGTTTATTGGTAGTAAGGTTAACTGCTGCACTTTCAACGCCGTCTAATTTTCTAGTTACTCTTTCTACTGCTGCTGAACATGCCGAACAAGTCATACCATCTACTTTGTAAATTTCTTCTTTTAACATAACTTTCACCTTTATGTCACTAAAATTAATTTTTATATCATAACTTCCTGTCACAGCTGCTTATTCATTCATAGTCTTTACAACTATCTCAATATTAAAAAGGAGAAACTTAATTATATAAACAAGCTCATGTCGCTTTCTTCAGCGAATGCTAACATGGAAGCAGCGCCTCCTGTATTGACGCCGTCTATCAGTTCCTCTTGCTTGATACCCATGACATCCATGCTCATAGCGCAGGCTACCAACTCTATACCATTTTCCCGAGATATCTTAATCAAATCTTCCAGACTATCGATATTTTTATTCTTCATGGTGCGTCGGATCATTTTGGCGCCCATGCCCCCCATATTCATGTTTGAAAGCTTTAGCTTCTCAGAACCTCTTGGCATCATTGAACCAAACATCTTTTCCATTAAATCCTTTTTAACCTTTGACTTTTCCGGTTTTCGAAGAATATTCAATCCCCAGAAGGTGAAGAACATGCTGACCTTCCTACCCATGGCAGCCGCAGCATTTGCCATGATAAAGGAAGCAATTGCCTTATCCAAGTCACCAGAAAACACGATAAAGTTTTTGTTATTGCCCTGAGAAGCGGAACAGCTTTGCTCGCCCACATCAGTACTACACTTTTTAATTCTTGCAACACTGACACCTTTACTACTGTTTATTCCTTTAAATTGATGACCCGTGCGACGGCAAAATCCCTCAAGATCTCTAGCAAATGCAGGGTCTGTGGTCGAGATTTCAATTGTTTCATCGGGACTAGCCTCCTTTAGTGCTACGCCCAGCTTGACGATAGGACCTGGACATTGCAACCCACAGGCATCCACGTACATGATTTTTTCATCTAGTTTCAGCCCAGGCTGTTGAATGCGATGATTCATTCCATCAGATGATGCGGGCATTTCACTAATCTTAAAAATTGAGCTGTACAATCGATAACCACCACTTAAATTATAACAATTGAAGCCATGCTGCATAAGAATTCGACAAGCGATATAACCACGAAGTCCAACTTGACAGGTGACATATACTGACTTTCTCTTGTCCAGCTCATGCAATTTAGAGCGCAGAGAATCAAGGGGAATATTGATGAATCCATCAATGATACCCGCTTCCACCTCGAGTTCAGTCCGGGTGTCAAGCAAAATGACGCCATCGTCCTGCTGGAGTGCCTCAATATCATGCCAGTGAAAGATTTTCACTTTTCCTGTCAAGATATTTTCAATGGTATAGCCTGCCATATTCACAGGGTCTTTTGCAGAGGAATAAGGTGGCGCGTAACAAATCTCCAGTTTCGTAAGATCATGGGCTGTGGCACCAAATCGAATGGCTGTTGCAAATACGTCACAACGTTTATCAGTTCCTTCATAACCAACAATCTGTGCACCAAGGATTTTTCCACTATTCTTTTGGTATATGGTTTTAATTGACATGTTAACAGCACCAGGATAATATCTTGCGTGAGAAGCAGAGAAAGTAAAGGATTTTTCATAATCAAGCCCAAGACGTTTGGCAGTCTTTTCATTAATTCCCGTTGTTGCCACCGTCAAGTCAAAGACCTTTAAAATTGCACTTCCTTGCGTACCAGTATAGCTGCTTTGGATGCCACAAATATTGTCCGCGGCGATCCGCCCTTGCTTGTTGGCGGGCCCAGCCAGGGGAATCATTACTTTTTGTCCCGTAATGAAATCGACCACTTCCACCGCATCGCCTACTGCGTATATATGATCATCATTTGTCAGCATGTGTTCATTAACCAGTATACCGCCTCTTTCGTTCATAGCAAGACCCGCATTTTTAGCAATGACGCTTTCGGGACGTACGCCAATGGCTATGATTATAAGGTCAGCAAAAAACTCGCATTTGTCAGTTTTAATTTTCAGACTGCTTTGCATTTCTTCAATAGAAGTAACAGCATTGCTTAGTAGTAATTTTACCCCAGCCATCTCGATATGTCTGTGTACGTCACACGCCATATCATAGTCTAAAGGTGCTATGACCTGATTGGACATTTCCACCAAGAAGACCTCTAACCCTACTGCTTTTAAGTTTTCAGCCATCTCCACACCAATATAACCGCCGCCCACGACCACTGCAGATTTGGCCTTCTTCTGAGTGATGAAATCTTTAATTTTATAGGTGTCGGGTATATTGCGCAGGGTGAAGACCCGCTCTGAATCTACCCCAGGAATAGAAGGTTTGATTGCTTCAGCTCCCATGGATAAAATCAGTTTGTCATAAGTTTCTATATATGTTTCCCCGCTGTCCGTCTTTCGTACGGTGACGTTCTTTGCACTTCGGTCAATAGAGACTACCTCGCTGTTGGTCCGTACATCCACCTGAAATCTTTCATGTAAGCTCTCCGGAGTTTGCAAAGTTAACTGAGCTTTATCTTTAATTTCATCGCCAATATAGTAAGGTAGCCCACAGTTAGCAAAAGAAATATACTCCCCACGCTCAAATAAGATAATTTCTACACGTTCATCCAAACGACGGAGTCTTGCCGCGGCCGACGCACCACCTGCGACGCCACCAATGATTATTACCTTGTTCATAGTTTTCCTCCAAAAAACTTCTTTCTCATAGCATACCCAGCATTTTAAATATTTTTCTTAACTGACCTGCATATTTCACTAAATCACGTAATAATTTGCAAACGGGGTATAATATGTTCAATGAAATAATGAAGCGATTGCTATAAGCATTGAAGGAAATAGACCAACAGAAATTTTTCACTATCTATGCAAAAATGGCCGACTTAAAGACGACCATCATCGAAAAAGACAGCAGGTTTTGTCTAAGGATGAAAAGTGCAAAAGTTGTGCCTTTTATTGATTTGAGAGAAGAAAAATTAGTTATTGCGCTGTTTGTAATGCTTCTTCAAATTTAAGTTCTAGTAGCTCTAAGGAAATAAACCAGTTTACATTTTTTTGCTTATTTCGAAATTTTGATATTTAAAAAGTCAAACTCTATAATATATCTCTTAGGTATATTTAATATATATGGGCTTTTGTAAACAAACACTCACACGAGAAGAGTTCAACCTCTATCTGTTTTTGGCGCACATTTAGCGCACAACAATTTCTTTGTTTTAAGCAGTGTTAATTTTTTTGCAATTCAGTACAAATTAAATAGTGTTTGTAAGTGTTTCTATTATTTTCATTGATGAATTTACACATCGAGTATAATGAAATAAAAATATACCTTATTTCTCTTCTATTCTTAGTAAATGGAAAAGCCTTCTTTTTCTCATAAATCACACTATTTAAAGCCCTTTCTTATCTAAAAAAATATATATCAACCTTTCGGTTGATGTAAAAAAACCGAATATAGTGTATAAGTAGAAAGTAAAAACTTTGAGCGTTATGCCATAAAGTTGGTTTTTCTTTTGGTTAGAAAAATAATATATAAAAAAGCAGGATGAAAGGAGCAAAATTAGCGTGGAAAAAGGAAATAGAAAATTAGGTAGTATTATTGTAATTATTGCAGTACTATTAATTGCAATAATAGCAATGGCACTTCCAAAATTCAGGACAGTTGAGTACGAGAATACAAGTAATATAGATAACTATCCACAAGGTGCAATTGTTAAATCTGGGTCAGCAAAAGGATATAAGAGTGATATTTGTGTTGATGTTATTATTAAAGGTGATGAGATCTTAGATATTGTTGTTACTAAACATGGGGATACAAATAGTTACTTTAATAAATCTAGCAAATTGATAGATAATATTGTAGAGACCCAATCAATAAAAGTGGATACGATATCAGGTGCAACTAAAAGTTCAGAAGGAATATTAAAAGCAGTAGAAAATGCGCTTGCCCAATAATCATTTAAAAAAGTTAGAGATGAATTAAAAGACCATCGAGAAATCGGTGGTCTTTTTTGGATTTTTCGACTTTTTCTTGCTTAAATAGAATGATTGAAATTATTTTACATTAAATTATAGCAAATATGAGTTTTAGAAATATTAAAGTACTAAAATATAAGATTAGTTAAAAATGACATCCCTCCTTCTCCGCCAAAAAGGAAAGTCTGTAATCGTTGTGCTTGCAGACTTTATATATATATACCAACGGTTGCTATAAATTACAATCAGATTTATTACATGGGACTAGAAGGAAAAATACTAGTGAATTAGATGATTTTTACGGGATGATCATATTATCTCAAAAATTAAAGGTCACATAATTCACTCTTTAACAAAAACAAAATTTAAGAATATATAAATGATGGTTTAGGTATATGGTTTTATCGTAATACTCCCATTCTTTTATTTTAGAAATACTTTTTTACCTTCAATCATAAACTCCACCTCTGCTAAAAGCTAAGGTGGAGTCAAATTTTAATGGAGCTATAACACTAATTAGTCTTGTTTCAAATATTTTTTCATCTATAGGGCTATTAACAGTAGCACCAACGGCGTCTACGAGGACACCACCATCTACGACAGCAACAACGCATAGTATACCCTCCTTTCATAGGATATGTATCCTATGTGCGAAGCTATCTTAAGACATTATATGACGGAATAACCAATACGGTGCAGACAAGCCAAGGGATATAATTTTATACAACTAGGTCTTAAACTTTAGTAGAACTAGCAACTATCATTCTTTTTATCTCGCGGCTTTGCTGAATAACTGTTGTTTTTGAAAAGATCGTCGCACCCTCAAGATAAATGGCTTATATTCCACAATGCTTTTTAAAAATAATACTGGCGTTTTCCCTACCACTAATTTTGTTTCACTAATATTCATTAATACTTATATTGTTAATTTTCTCCAATAATCTCCGTCATACAAGTAAGTTCCTGCGCCGTCAGCTTTATAATTTTCTTTTAACCTTTTAATTATATCTTCATTAACAAACGAACTTCATATCTGAGTAATTCCAAGCATCTGCTGATACATCTGTGTAATTACTTATATCTGCTTCTTGTGTTGAACCAAAAGCACGATTTAAAATCGTAGCCATTTGCGGTCTCGTATGATTATTCTTTGGAAGTATTTTATTATGATCTCC
Organism: Oscillospiraceae bacterium; assembly: GCA_030625685.1. Taxonomy (GTDB): domain Bacteria; phylum Bacillota; class Clostridia; order Oscillospirales; family Oscillospiraceae; genus Evtepia. The sequence goes on along the minus strand of DAOUQJ010000003.1, from coordinate 14,187 downwards.
GTTTATAATCGATTTTCTATAGCACACTGCTGGCGTTGACCAGTCATTTGACATATCAGTAAAATCTGATGCGAATACTGATACAGGAAACATGGTCACATTCAATGCAGTGTTGAATTCATTCAAATTCAATCCACCAATTGATCTACATTTTTTGCATTTACTAATGCTTTTTTATTGAAACACATTACTGAATATGCAACATAAGCAAGAATTTCACATCAACTTAAAGGTTGATATTTGAAAATTATATAAATGCTTAACATGAGAAAGTCCACGTAATTAATCATTACGCGGACCTTAGAATGTCAAGTTTAAATTTTATAAAGATCTAATAAATTAATTTAAGTTCTCTAGCTTTTTCTACTGCTGCTACTCTATTTTTAATATTTAATTTTGAATATATGTTTATTATATGTGTTTTAACTGTGCTTAAAGATATGCTTAACTCATCTCCTATTTGTTTATTCGTTAATCCTTTAGTAATACATTTTAAAACTTCCGTCTCTCTTTCTGTTAGTAATGTTTCAACTATTTTTATTTCTTGTTTATCCTTTGGTTTTAATATAGTTTTTGCTACAAGCAATGGTTCATAACTTTGAATTGCTTCTATGAGGTCATCACTATAGGCATCACATATATCCCATTCCAAATATATAATCCCACACATGACTCCCATGTATTTTAATGGAATGCATAAGATCGAAAATTCTTCTTTGTCGTTGAAATATTTGTCGTTAACAAAAAGACCACTTGTTGGTTTCTGTTTAATTATAACTTTTTTACCCTTACGCACCACATATCGCATAACTTTACGAGGTATAGTTTGCACCTTCTCCATATGAATAGGATCAGAGTATTTCTTTGTATTACCTTTTATCCACTCATACGCCATATGGACTTGATCATTATTTTCTAAGTAGATAGCACCATAACCTGCAAGACCAACCTCTACTAAAACTTTCAAAACATATAGAAATGTCTGATCTTCATCCATATTTTCAATTTGTTTCATATGATAAGACATATTATATATAAAATTTTTACTATTCTTTTTCTGAATCGATTTTTCTTGAAGTGTCCCTAGTTCTTTTTGTTTGTGTGTATCTTCTTCAGATTGTATGTTATACCTAACTCTAATCAATTCGGCGTAATATGTTGCTCCCCATTTGTCTAAAGCTATCAAGGCTTTTTTTCTGTATACATTGGCTATTGTTGTGTTTTTTTCAAAATACTTTCCAGCTAATAAATTTCCTAAGGCTTCTAATTGAAATTGTTGATGTTCTTTTGCATAGTTTATACCTTCTTCATAAAGAAGACCTACATCGGAAGAATTGCTAAATATCTCACCATATTTAGCTTTAATAAACAGATATCTTGCAAAGTGATTATGTTTTGATAAAGCCACCCATTTTTCAAACCTTCTTATAGCTTGAACAATTTTTATTCTGTTATCTATCTTCTCTATTCCTTTTAGAGATCTATGGCTATCTAACTGCACAAGTATAGTGAAAAATAAACAATCCGCTTGTAAAATATAGCCTTTAAACATCTCACTCATTGGTATAATCTTTTCAAGCAAATCATAACATTCTTTTATCTTTTCCTCTAGGTATAGCCTTTGTAATTTTAAATAATAAAAAGTAAGTATCTGACTTTTATCAAGATCCTGAAGGCCTTCAATTTCTACAACATGTATCCCCCTCAATTGATCCATGTGGTTTTGCAAAATAGATAATGTCAATTTTGTTATTTCCTGTTGTTTGATTCTTATATCATATTGATTTAGCAAGTTGACATACCTTGTTAATTTGCTAAAAGGTATTCCCATTGCATATCTCATCTCAATCATAGATGTATAAGCATAACTTGCATATTGAAATTCTCCTCCTTGTACGCCGATTTCAATGGATTTCATAAGATAATCAATACTATTTTCTGCCGATGACTTCCAATGTTCAATAAATGTACCCATAATAAAATAGGTCATACATTTTATAGTTGTATTATCTGAATTTTTCAATAAGTTTTTTGCAATCTCCATAACCTTAAAAGATTTTATATCATCTCCAAAATGATGGTACAGCATATAACTGAAGGCTGCATAAGAAGGTGCAGAAAAATCTGAATTCCCATACTTAATTGACAAGTTACATAGCTTCATAATTAGTAAGTAAAATAATTCATCATCTATTAAGTTCGCTACTGACGCCATACGAATCAATGTATCTTGAATAGTCAATACTCTTATATCCTCAATCGTGGAATCAGTTGTTAGCCTTTCTATTTTATTAATAGTAAATTGCAACATAATTTCTAAGAGTTCTTTTCCTATTCTTAATCGAACATGATTTGTTCTTAACTTAAAATCAAGATGTTCGAAAATTTCCATACTAAGCTCTATAACTTTTTTGTTGTCACCTGAATGCGTATACAACATAACTAACTTTCTTTTTATGCGAACTTGATCATTTTCGCTTCTATAATTCTTAATTAGATTTTTAAACTCATTTTGAGCTTTATTTTTATATCCACATATAAAATAGCTCTCTGCAAGTTCTAATCTAAGTGTAAGAGAAAAATTAAATGATATAGATGGGTTGCACAAAGGCATAAGAATAGTACAAAACTTAAAAAACGATAAAGCTTCTTCAATTAAAGTTGTCCGTTTAGCTTTAATTCCTGCATAATAAAGTTCAACAACATATTTACTGATATCTGTTTCATTTTGAATCCGATCTTTACAATCCAATAACTGTAACCCAATAAAAATTCGATGTTCATCTTTATAAAATTTGTCAGAATCATTTATAAGCTTATTTGCTATACAATAATGGTTTTCTTCCTTTACAGACTCACTCATAGAATTATGTATCAGTTCAAATATGATATCATGAGAAAATAGATATTTGATATGCTCTTCCTGTTTATGTTCTTCTTTAATAAGCAATCCTGTAATACACAATTTTTCTAATCTATCAAAATTCATTTCTTTTTTCGTAATAATAGTTTTAATAAGCATTTTTCTATCTGCTTGTCCACCTAAACAAGCTAGTAATTGCAGTGCTCTCCTATCATCCAGAGACAACTCATTAATCTGATTATTTAATATATTCTCTATGTCTTCAGGTAATTGAAGCTTTTTTAAAAAAGAAATATCAAATATCCATTTGTTTTTTCTTATGCAAATTTTATTTTCTTTAAAAATTGTTTCTAAGAGTTTGTCTATATAAAAAGGCATTCCTAAAGTAGCCTTAAAAACATATTCTGTCACTTTTTCACATTCGTATATTTGATTGTCAAATATAGTATTCAAAATTTCTTTGGTGTAATCTAAATTTAAACGTTTCAGTTCGATTGATAAATTGTTCTTTACTTGTTCCCCTAAAACTTTAGAGACTTCCTTTTTCATCAAATTATTATGTATTTCAGTTCTTAAAGATAAGATTAAATAAATATTCAAATTTATAGGCTTATGACATAAGTAATTTAGTATCCGAAGAGATCCTTGATCTGCCCATTGTAAATCATCTATATGAATAATCAAGGGGTAAAGCTCTTGTGACAAAATATCTAAAAATATTTGAATAGCTCTTTGAATTCTATGCTCTAATTTATGGTAGTCTTCTTCTCTAACCTTTTTAGAATATCCCATTATTTTTTCAGCATCTGGGCAAATTGCAATAATTAAATCGCAATCCGTACTTAACTCAGATTTTAAAAGTTCTTTTACTGAATTTAGTCGGTTTTCTGAGAAGGTTAACGCCTGTTCAATAATTTCATTTAATATTTCCTTAATGCCAGAGAACAATGAATTATTATACTGTTTAAACTTACCATATATATAAGTGCTATTTAGGTTTAGCATTTTTTTTGCAACGTGTGATACAAGGTATGTCTTCCCTACTCCAGCTTCTCCACGAATAATACAAGTAGCGAATTCTCCTTCTAGAACTCTATCAAAATGCTTTATAATAGCATTAATCTCATTATCTCTACCTAAAATATACTGTTCTTTTCTTAAGTTCAATACTTTTGTTTTAATTTGGTGTATATTATTTTCCATTAAATACTCCAATCATCCTTCAAATAGTTAGATTATAGTTAAATTTCTAAACAATATCAATAATAAAACATTACTTCAATCATGAAAATTCTCAGGTTATGACTTCTTTGAAAGATATCTTTCAAGTACACACATCCCATATTATCTTAGTATTTGGGACTTTTATTTTTCTGTTAAAATATCAATCCTCTAGAAATTTACCAAATAAAACTTTTTGTTTTCTCTTTTCTCAACCTTTCGGTTGATGTTCAAAATCAAAAAAATTGCTATTATATTAGAAACTAATGATGAGAACAGTTAAAAAAATGACTGGTAATTGTTTGAATTTAACAGTTGATACTAGGAAATAAGTAAGAGAGAGGAAGTTAAAACATGATAACAATAGAAAACAAAACAATTGTAAGAGATTTAATTGAAAAAAACACTATTGAAGGTCTTGATGAATTATGTGCTGATAATTTCATCGGACACCTTCCATCATTCCCTAATGTTGCAAATAAAGATGGTTTTCTTGGATTTGCACAAATGTTATTTACAGCATTTCCAGATTTAACTCATAAAATTGAGTTCCAAGTTGCTGAAAATGATCTTGTTACTACTTATATATCTGTAAGTGGTACGCATCGCGGAGATTTTAATGGGATACCTGCAACAGGTAAAAAAGTTGTGTTCGCTGATGTAGTTATCACTCGTATGGAAAATAAAAAAGCCGTGGAGCTTTGGGCACAGTTTGATGTCTTAGGACTACTTAGCCAATTAGGAGTTTCCCTCTAAGTTAATCTTATCAATATTTACATTGAATTTAGAATGAAACATTAATTAATAAGCAATAAAAGGCACTGTTCTTAAAGAACAGTGCCTTTCTTAAAAATCACATCAAATTAATACAACTAAATTATGATTTAAGTATATAGTTGACCTTAGTTTAAAGTTAACGTTTTTAAAATAAGGTGTAATTGAACCACATAAATTAAAATCACACAAATACCTCTAATTTTATTATAAGAATACAATCTTGGTTGTAAAATTCAGCTAGCATTATATTTTTCTATATCATTTAAGCTATTCGTGGGTGGCAGACAAGAGTTGTGCGTGCAAAGATAAAATGTTGTTTTGTTATTCAATAATTTATACTCCTCGGTTGGTTTAACTAAAATAATGATATCCCTATTGGGGTTCATTTTTCTCTTCAAACTTTCTTTGTCATCCATATCTTTCAAAACACATACAATCTTTTTATTTGGATAGTGGTACATCAGCAAAGACGAAAGATAAAAACTATAGCTCATTGGATTTGATGTGGCAATGGAAAACATAAAATCAAGTTGCTCTTTTGCTCTATCTCCAAATCTTTTATCAATTGCTAAATTCGATAATCTCAAAAGATTATAGCACATTACTGAGTTTCCACTTGGAATAGCTCCGTCATAAGTTTCCTTCGGCTTCATAATCAATTGTTCATTTTCATCCCCGTATATGAAAAATCCTCTGTTAATATCGTCATGAAACTCTGTCAACACTTTATCGCATATACTTATGGCTTTATTCAGATAGCTTTGTTCTAAAGTTACATCATACAAGTTAATTAGTGCAAAAATATAAAATGAATAATCGTTCAAGAATCCTTTGTTTGATACTATTCCATTACGATAGCTAACATATAACGTGTTTTGATCACATAGGTTATGTTCAATAAAATTACACGCTTTTATAGCTACTTCAAGGTAAGTTGAATTTTTCACCATTTGATATAAATGAGTAAAAGAAGCTATCATAAGTGAATTCCATGAGGTGAGAATTTTATCATCAAGATGGAGTTTATTTCTTGATTTTCTATATTCATAAACTATGGATAGCATTTCATCAAACCCATCACTTATAATTGTATTATGCAATAGATTAGGTACACTATTTCCTTCAAAATTTCCTTCTCTTGTTATGCCGTAATATTGATTGAATTCAATACCATTTTTACTACCTAATAAATCAACAAGCTCTTCATAATCAAACGCGTAATATTTTCCTTCAACTCCATCAATGTCAGCATCTTGTGCAGAATAAAAACCGCCAACTACATCAGTCATTTCTCGCATAATATATTTTGCTGTTTTTTCTGCTATATCTTTATATAAATCTTTTTGAGTGATATCGTATGCTTTAGTATAAGCCAGAATTAAAAGTGCATTATCATAAAGCATTTTTTCAAAGTGTGGAATTAGAAAATATTTGTCCGTTGAATATCTTGAAAAACCAAATCCAATGTGATCAAAGATACCTCCTTTGTACATTTGAAGTAACGTTGTTTCAACCATTGCAAGGCAATTATTGTCTTTGAATCTCTCATAATAATCCAAAAGAAACATCAAATTATGGGGAGATGGAAATTTGGGAGCTCCTCCAAACCCTCCAAACTCATTGTCATATAAATATTTATAACTATTGATTGCTTGTTCGAATATGTCATGAGATATACTTTTATTTTTTAGAGTTTCTGAATTCAAATGCTTTATAACTTCTTTTGATGTAGCAATCAAATTTGCTCTATCTTTTAGCCATTTTTCTGATATTAGTTGAAGTAAATCAAGAAAACCTATCATATTATATTTTGATGTTTTTGGATAATATGTTCCAGCAAAAAAAGGCCTTTGATCATGAGTCATGAAGATGCTTGTTGGCCATCCACCTCTTCCAGTATATATCTGACACACACTCATATATATATTGTCTATATCAGGACGCTCTTCCTTGTCAACTTTGATAGATACAAAATCATGATTAAGGATTTCGGCAATCTCAGCATCTTCAAAACTCTCATGCGCCATAACATGGCACCAATGACAAGTACAAAAGTAGAACCAAGTCAGCTATACCCAATAGATAAGAAGATAGGCTTGTCTTCTTGCTTTGCTTTTTCAAAAGCTTCGCTACTCCACGGAAACCAATTTACTGGATTATTAGCATGCTGTAGCAAATATGGCGAACTCTCATGGATCAATCTATTGGGTTCTCTGTTTTTGTTCATTGGGATCACCTCCTATTAATTATTATTATATTTTTATTATTACTAGATAGCTACCGATTATACTAAAATCACGTGCAAAAATATGATGCAGTTAAGTATGGTTATATCATTTTTTTATAAGTGAAGGCATATAAAAATTAAAGAGAATTGCCTTGATGGCAGTCCTCCTTTTACATATTAGACCGTCATAACTTTTCAAGCATGCTAGATAATGAAAAGCACACTTACTTAACTAATGGAGAGCTAGTTTTCTAACATTTAGTATCACTTAAAAACAGTAAGTAGAATATCTACCTTTTAAGCAATTGTCCGGAGTTCGAATCTCCGACGGGTCACCACTGAAAACCCTTGAAGCATATGGCTTTGAGGGTTTTTTGTTGCGGTTTTTGATGGAGCAATATAGTCAAACACTATCTTATTTTAAAATGGACAGGTCAAATAAATTTTGAGATATTTGTTTAGCATAAGTGTAAACACGAAAACAACCCCTAGTATAATCCAAGCAGTAGAGTTTTTGTCAAATTATGTTATAATATTTAGAAGGTCAATTTTTAAAAACAATAAGGAGATATCATGTTTACTATAGAAAACTTTATTAATGGAATGCGAAAGCAAAATCTATTTATGGAAGAGGAAAATGGCAATTATCTAATAATGCCTGCAAGGGAGACCTTTGAACCTGATGAGGTGCAGAAACGAAAAATCGGTGAAATTCCACAAAAAGACCTAGAAAGCATAGTAGAAGAATTATCTAATGATTTTTCATTTAGAGCAATTGGTCTGCAAGGAACATCATCATTAGAGATTGCTGTGGAACCAAGTAACCCCATGATAATGGCAAACCGATTTAGAGTAGGCCGATCTGCTCATCAGATATCTGAGCATAATTTTGATTTCAGCGTAAGAAAAGCAAGTACAAGATATATATTTGCTCTAGTTTGCTATTCAGGAACACATTCAGAAATTGAATTAGATTTAATTCGAAGTTATCGCATTGCACAACAAGATAACATAAATTCCGTAGAGAGCTTATTTGATTTGTTTCGAATAACCACAATAGCAATCATCGCTCCACGAGAATATTCAATGAAAGAATTTATGAAGATGTTTCATTCATATGTATTCAATATATCATATAATGAGAATATTACCTATTCTGTTGCAGATCTTTCGGAAAGACGTCGTTCTTACAGGAGGAGAATGAGCCGACAGGGGCAAAAATTTCCATACAAGTCTTACAAAACAGAGTTAACAAAATATTACCATCAAGCAATTTCCGTAGACAATCCTTTTACGCAGTACTTAGCTTTCTATCATGTTGTGGAATATTTCTTTCAATCAATATCTGAACAAGATGTTTACCAAGAAATAGTAAATTTTATTACAAGGCCATCTTTTTCCCCTTACAAAAAATCAGAGATTGAGCAATTCTATTCTAAGATAAGAAAGAAAATGAAAGAGCAACGTGATGACGGTGTATGGAATGAAAAAACAGGATTATTGCTATGCTTGAAAAAGTATGTTACGGACTTTGAAGTATTAAAAGATGGAATTAATTCTATCGATTCATCTGCCATAAACTATTACAGTGAAACATTTGTACCGTTTGCAGACGAGAGTAAAACCATAAACTTTGAAGACACTGAAGACAAAGTATATAATGATATTCGCAGCAGAGTATACTCTGTCAGAAATTCTATTGTTCATAGTAAAGAAGGCCAGAAATTGCGTTATGAACCGTTTAAGCATGATAAAACACTTGCTAAAGAAATACCATTAATTCGTGCAATCGCAGAGGAAATTATTGTTAATTCCGCAGAGCCCATTCAAATCAATTTCGATCTATAATTCATGACAAATTGATAATACACCTCTTATTGTCATTCAGAACGATACTTAATCTCATGGTTAGAATGGACTAAATAGATATAGTATCTGTTTCATTTTTTTCTATAAGTATTGTAACTCTATTTTTTCTAGCAAGTATGGTCTTAAGCCTATTAGTACAATGGCGTTACAAATATAATACTTTGCCAAGACCCCAAATACTTTATAACCAAATGAATAATCAAAGTAATCTTTTCATTGAAGAATTAGGTAGATTATCTTATCACCACAAAATTTTAGATCTTTTTTATCAAACCAAATATAACAATAATAATATCAGAGTTAAACTAATTATTGCACCAACACTTTTTATTGCAGTAATTCTCATCATTCTATTAGTTGTTATCTGTAATGTTATTGTGAGGGGGGTAAGATGTATGGACGAAAACAATAAAATAAACACTTCTAATAAACTCGGAAAAGAATGCGCTAAACCAATTATAATTGAGACCCTTGCTTATGATTATGTTACTAAAACACCAAAGCCTGAAACGTCAAATCATAAATCAGAAAAAGAATAATTACATTAAAATAGAGCACCTAATTGATGGGTGCTCTATTCTTATTTATGCATAAAATTTCTCTGAATATCTTCGAAAAGCACTTCATGTAATGGAACCAAACCATTAGTAATTATGCTCAATTTAATGTTGTGAAATTAGCAGTTTTTCACATAATTTTATGGTTCCAGTCTAGAACATTACATCAATGACAAGTACTATATCCTATACTTAAAAAAATTGGTTTATCTTCACGTTTAGCTTTTTCAAATGCTTCATCACACCATGGATACCAATTTACAGGATTATCTGCATGTTGAAGAAGATAGGGACTTGTCTGATTTTTTAGTTTATTACTCATATTAACACCTCAATACTATCATTACCAATTAAAAAAAAATTACTCTAACCCCAATAATAGTAACACCTCATATTATAAAATGTACAAGATCTTAAACGCAAAGTAATCCCCCATTTATAATAAAAGGGGGATTACTTGAAAAGGCTTTAATTATAACTAATTTTCAATCAATATTACATCAACAGGACACTCTTCAGCAGCTTGTACTGCGCCCGCTTCATTATCTGACTCTGGCTGATTTATTACTTCTGCTAAGCCTTCATCATCTAAACGAAATACTTCAGGACATACGTCCTCACAGATGCCACAGCTAATGCAACCAGAACGATTAATAGTCACTTTCATAGATTATATCCTTTCAAATTTAAAGACGAAATATTTAAATTAATTTTACACGACAAGAGTTTTAATTCTCAAAATCGTACAGACACTCCATTTTTATGTTTCCCCATTTAAACAGCTTTATTACTCATCCGATTTTATATTCTCATATTTGATAATCCTTTTCTTGCAATGACTTTGTCCATTTACATCAAATTGCTTGTCAACTAACATTTAAATTTTGAATTAATCTCTATTTTGTGCAATCTAATTTAATTGAATAACACGTAAAATATTTTAGTTTGACTGTTCTTCCTTTTATCAAATCCTTTACACTGACTTTTTGAACTTCATCTGCATAATTTAGATCAGCTTTAGAAATCATATATTTATTCTTAAATCTAGGAGCTAATTATGGATTTATTGATCAAAAAGTGGGTTGAAAATAATATTACAAATGATATCGGAAGTTGCTATTTTTGTAGTAATATCGGCATTGTATTTTTAGGAATTAAACCTTCTGTTATTATTTATGTTTCCAAAGAAAATTTTAATAAGTGTATTTTATTAAAAAACCACTTATCCTTTAAAGTACTTGGAAAGAAAGATGAAAAGTATAAATTATTTCTTTATAATTCAGTCGCATTAGAGGAAACGCTAAATAGAACAATAGTATTGAAATATTTAAGGGAGTTGGGATACAGTAAACATTTCACACTACATGATTATGTTTCAACTTTAATATATAAACTAAAGTATAGCGAATATTTCCCACATGAAATTGGTTTTTTTCTAGGATATCCAGTGAAAGATGTTTTAAGTTTTATGGGTCGAATTAATTTACCTTTCGTTAAAACTATGGGATGGCAAATGTATGGCAACACAAAAGAATCAGAAAAACTTTATTATAATGTAAATAAAGCTAAAAATGAAATAATTAATTACGGAAAACAGATGCAAAATAGAGTTTCTTAATAGAAGTTAATGATATTGATAATTAGTAAAAGCAAACTTAGTTTGGAGAAATTTCTCACATATATCTCACAATCATTTCCTATCAACTTTCATTTTGTGTAATAATATGAGTATTTTTTTCAAAATTTCTAGTTATATCTCAAATTGAGCCTATTTTGGATCCAGTAATAGTATAATTCAGTAATTAAAGTCCATACTACTCAAGAGGTGATTTATCATGGCTAAAGACAGTCAGCTTGACCCTAAAAATGTTCGCAAGAAAAAGTCTAGAGGTGGTCCGACTATGGCAGAAAGTGCGTTAGATGGTGAAAGCAGAAATACAAAAAAACAATCCGCTAACATGAATTCTCCAGGTGATGACAAGACAAATTCTTGACAGTATTGCAAGAAATTATATCAATATTCTTCAGTATTCCCTCTACACATTACTAAAAATCTGTTACTACTGTAGATCGTTCTGAAAATTAGTTAATTGTAGTAATTACTTTGATAGATATAAGCTCTTGAAACATCTGTTTTTCGATGTTAAAATTCCTAGAAGCATAGATACATAAGGCTTCTAAGGATTAAAAATAAAAAAACACTGTTGCGAGAAGAATTCAACTCCTCTCGCAACCACGATTTTTATAAGTATGTAATCGCAACGATTACATACTTATTTTTTTGCATATGTAGAGTTTACGAATTATCACGTAATTATGCAAACTTATAGAATCGTAAACTTTCAACAATAATAATTAGCTAAATATCTTATCAAATTTAATATTTAAAACATGGCATTAACACTGAGATTTAAAATCCGTTACAAATATTAACTCAACTCTTCTAGATTTTTTCTTCATTTGAATTATATGATTGAGGATGCTCTTTTTAAATTCTAGTTTAATTTAGCTTTTTAAACATACAATAATTATGGTTATTTCACTATCTCTTAACTTAAATAAAGATGCGTGAACTTTAATAGCCATGCATCTTTACTTAACATTTAAAATATAAAATATCAACTCTTTTCTATTCTACAAGTGCATTCATATAGTTCAATATAATCTGTGCTACTTCTGCTCTAGTTGCATTTCCTTTAGGATCAAGGATGTTATTTTCTTTCCCTTGTATGATACCATTTTCACTCGCCCATATCATTGCAGGTTTTGCATACTCTGATATTTGATCTTTATCACTAAATTTTAGTAAAATTTCTTCGTTCAATTCTATAGTAGAATCTTTTGTTTGCATAAAATATCTGTACAATATTACGACTAACTGCTCACGCGTAATCGTATCATTCGGACCATAGGTGCCATCTCCATAGCCTTTTACAACTTCATTTTCTTCTGCCCATCCAATAGCTTCATAATAATATTCACCTTTATCAACATCCGTGAAGTTACTTTCTATTCTGATATTTGATCTATTGAGTCGATAAATTATAGTCGCAATCATACCACGTGTTGTATATTGATCTGGACCAAAATGAGTTTCAGTAATACCGTTCATCAGTTTTTGATCATAAATACCTTGGACACTTTTATAAAACCAATCCTCCTCATTTATATCGACAAAAGGATATACTTTCTCAAATATAACTTCAATTGTATGTGTTCTGTTTACATTTTCAAAAGAATAACTCTCTACTGGCCCGACACTTTCGCCATCTACTAACACATCTTTTATTTGATATCCATATTCGGCTCTCATAGTAAAGGTTTGATCTTTTCCTCTCTCTACAGATTCTTCACCCGTTGTCGATATTTGTCCTCCAACCCCTGCTTTCGCTTCGATTGTATAATACTGCGTTCTACTTCCCCCACTACTTTTTTTAGGGCTAGTATATGCAACAGCATAGATAGAAAACTTATCCGCTTCAAAGGTTAGTGTTTGGAATTCACTGTTATAAACTGCAGGTATTTTTTCTGCTACTCCATTGTGCATTCGAATAATTTCATAAGGTGCTCTGTTCTGTAGTTCCACTGGAAGATCCATTGTTATTGTTACCTTTTCACCTGCTGGTGGCTGTATTTGTTTGTCTGTAACATCGTTAGCAAGGGTCCCTACTACGGTCTTTAAAAGCTTTGCATCCAAAAATATTCCTACTTTTTTACCTGCGGTAACCTGCGCTTCAATTTTAGTTTTTTCAGTAGATACTACTGCATCCTCTTCTTTTTCCTCAATTGAAAGCTTAATTTCTACTGTACCCGTTTTTGCCAACTGTATATCTTCTTCACTGAACATATTCTCTAAATTGTTTGCTGCAACCGATGGTGTATTCGTTTCCACTTCAACTACTGTGTCTCTATTTCCTGATAGTTGCACCACGTTTTGTGTAACAGTTGCCTTATCAACAATAATAGTCTTTGTTTCCGTTTTCTCGCCCTTTGTTGCAACAAGACTGTATACACCGTAGGTTATTTGATTGAATGTAAATTCACCCTGATCATTTGTTGTTTGTATATCTATGGCTTCGCCTGTGGTCCCTTCTTTGGAAATTTTTACAGTCGCTCCTGTTATAGGTGAATCACTTTCATTTAAAACCTTACCTAACACTGTTCCCGTTTCTAAAGTAGCTTTCTCTGTCGTCACTGTTTTTACATTAGATTCCGAACGAAACGCTTCTGCAGTTGCTTTTTTGCTGATGTAAATGGTGTATTTTGTTTCACTTTTCAAGTTTATAAAAACTGCTTCATCTCTCCAGTTCGTTCCATTTTTCGAGTATTGACAATCAGCAAAGTCTAAGCAATTTGTTATTGTTATGCTATTTTCAGTTATAGAAATTTGAATTTCTTCCTCAGGAGCAGAAGGTCTTATTGGAACAGTTAATGTTTGTGCTGCACTATCTAGCTTTGTTGTGCCATTGCCTTTTGTCACAATGCTTACATCTGTTCCAAGCCACGTAGCATCCACCGCAATTATTCCATCTGTTATGGCAGCATCTTGTCCATTTATCGTATAGTTCTTGCCATCTACAAAACCTGTTAGTGTTTCATCTTCATAGTCAATCTCTATAGTTGGTGTAGTTTCTGGTGTTGCTGAAGTCGTGCCAACCGTTACTTCTTTGCTG
>DAOUQJ010000001.1 GCA_030625685.1 Oscillospiraceae bacterium | reverse complement strand
GCAGGGGAGTTTTCGAATGTTTCTTACAAAACAATGCGGTCTTGTGATTTTAGGCTTACACAATTTTCGACCCTGCTGGGATGCTGTCGTCTAACATCATGAGTGTCAAAACCTCTTCGCCTTTTTCAAGACGTGTGGCTGAGAGTAGCATGCCACAAGATTCTTTGCCCATCATTTTGCGCGGTGGCAAGTTGGTGATGGCAACCAGCGTTTTGCCGATGAGGGCTTCTGGTTCATAGAATTGTGCGATTCCAGATAAGATTTGACGGTCGGTGTCTGTGCCATCGTCGAGTGTGAACATGAGAAGTTTGTTGCTCTTTTTGACTTTTTCACAGTTTTTGACTTTGACGACACGGAAATCACTTTTGCAGAAGGTGTCAAAGTCCACATTTTCTTCTGCGTAAGGTTCAATTTCAACAGCAGGCATTGCGGCTTTTTTCATGGCTTCTGCCTGTGCTTCCAATTCAGCCAATTCTTTTTCCAAATCAATGCGAGGGAAGATGGCGTCGCCTTTTTTCACGCTGACAGTGCGTGGTAGCAGAGAAATGCTTTGTGCACTATCCCAAGCGGTGACAGTTGCATCTGCGCCGATTTGTTCAAAAATCTTTTCACAGGAATCAGGCATAAAAGGAGACAGTAGAATGGAGCAAACGCGCACGGTGTCGAGTAGATTATACATGACACAAGCAAGACGCGCATTGTTTGCACTGTCTTTGGCAAGCGCCCAAGGTGCCGTTTCGTCAATGTATTTGTTGGCGCGAGAAATGACAGCAAAGGTGTCTGCGAGAGCCGTTTGGAACGCATAGGACTCCATAGATGCTTCATACTTTGCAGGCAGTGCTTTGACTATGTCCAGTAGTGGGGTGTCAATTTCGTCCGCGACTTGTGTTTCTGGTAAAGTGCCATCAAAATATTTTTCAATCATGGCAGTGGTGCGAGAGACTAAGTTGCCCAAATCGTTGGCAAGGTCCACATTGATACGGTTTATGAGTAGGTCGTTGGCAAAACTGCCGTCAGAACCGAATGGGAAGTCGCGCAAGAGGAAGTAGCGCAGCGCATCTGTGCCATAGCGGTCAGCCAAAATGACAGGGTCAACGACATTGCCTTTGGATTTGGACATTTTACCCCCATCGAGTAGTAGCCATCCGTGACCAAACACTTTTTTAGGAAGTGGCATTTCCATGCTCATGAGCATAGCTGGCCAAATGATGGAGTGAAAACGGACAATTTCTTTGCCCACAAAGTGTACATCGGCAGGCCAAAAGTCTTTCATATCGTCATAGCGATCATTCATAAAGCCAAGTGCTGTGGTGTAGTTGAAGAGCGCATCCACCCAAACATAGACCACGTGACCTTCATCAAAGTCCACTGGCACACCCCAACTAAAGGAGGTACGAGATACACAGAGGTCTTCTAGACCAGGTTTGATGAAGTTATTGACCATTTCGTTGACACGAGAGCGTGGCTCTAAGAAATCAGTGTCTTCGAGGAGTGTTTGTACGCGGTCAGCATATTTGCTAAGACGGAAGAAGTAGGCTTCTTCTTTGGCTGGTTTTACTTCGCGTCCACAGTCAGGGCATTTGTCGTCTTTGAGTTGGCTTTCTGTCCAAAAGCTTTCGCAAGGTGTGCAGTAAAGCCCTTCATAAGCGCCTTTATAGATGTCGCCTTTTTCATACATCGCTTTGAAGATGTTTTGAATGGCTTTGACGTGGTAGTCGTCGGTGGTGCGAATGAAGCGATCATAAGAGATGTTCATCAGCTTCCAAAGATCGTGAATGCCACCTTCTCCTG
Organism: Oscillospiraceae bacterium; assembly: GCA_030625685.1. Lineage (GTDB taxonomy): Bacteria > Bacillota > Clostridia > Oscillospirales > Oscillospiraceae > Evtepia. The sequence goes on along the minus strand of DAOUQJ010000001.1, from coordinate 276,168 downwards.
TGACGATGCGGTCGACAAATTCTTTGGGTGTGATACCAGCTTCTTTGGCTTTTTCCTCAATTTTTTGGCCGTGTTCATCCGTGCCAGTCAAAAACATGACATCGTAGCCACACAGACGTTTATAGCGTGCCATCGTGTCAGTTGCCACGGTACAGTATGTGTGTCCGATGTGGAGTTTGTCTGAGGGATAATAAATTGGGGTGGTAATATAAAATTTCTTATTCGGTGTTTGCATCTTCATGCGCCTCCTTCAAAGGGTGATTGTCTTGTTGTTTGATTTTTGCATCTGAGGTGACAGAGGTTGTGTCTGTCATCATGTGAAATCCGCTATCTGTGAATAAACTGATTGCGGATAAAAAATAACAAATCTGTGCGATGAGATAGAACTGAATTGCCATTGTGTTGCTATCTGCCAAGGTAATGAAAGAAAGAAAAATGGCAAGACTTGAAAATAGAGCTATATGTTTGGTTTGTGGTTTTTCAAACATGTGAGAGGCGATGAAGTAGTGGGTCAGCATAATGGATAGATAACTGATAACCATGTAAAAATATCGCCAAATAAAAGGATCTTCTGCCCATGTGTTGTAAGATGCAATAATGAGGGTGCAAGAGCAAAGAAGCGTAGATAACCAAACGAAGTTCAAGGGAAGGTTTTTCTGGGATGCTGTGCTATTGGCAATGAGAAACATGGAAAAGGAGGCAAGCACCAAGCAAAGGACAAAAAACAAGGTGAGTTTGCTTGTTTCATGTTGCGAAATCACTTGATGGACGGTAAAACCAGTAGAGGTCAACATGAAAAAGGAAGAAACCAAGATGAGTACAAATGGATGAAAACTTTTTATGTGTTTCGTTTCCATTTGGTTGGACTGTTTTTTACCGTAGACCATCCAAAGGCAAACGAGAAGAAAAACGAAAGAAAATAATACAATAGTCAAAGTGGACGGCACAGCATAAAATGGTGCACGAACAGGTAGACCAGTTTCTGGTTCAAATGCAGTGGAAAGTTGCCAACGATGGAGCATGAGGCCAATCAGACCAGAGACAAATGCAACGATAGGTAGGTAGCGATAGCGTATCATAGTGGGGTGAATCCCTCCCTTAAAAGTGGCTTAAAAACAAAATATAGTTTTCTTTTACAAACACTTAGTATAGCACAAAAAGTGGGAAAAAGACAGTATTTTTTCTGCTTTCTCTTCAAATACTAAAATAATATCAATATGATGCAGAAGTGGTTGTGGTTTGCGGGGTTATTGCATAAAAAAGCTTCTTATGGTATATTTTATATAAATGAATAAAAAAGGATAAAAACATGGAAATTAACGGCATAGAAGCAACACCCAATCAGAATTATAGTGAGATGGGCTTACACGAGGGCATTTTGCGCGCACTCGAAAAAAAGAATTTTATATCGGCGACTCCAGTGCAAGCTGGAGCAATTCCGCATTTTATGGAGTTTGAAGATGTAATTGCAAAAGCACCAACAGGAACGGGTAAGACCTATGCCTTTGGTATTCCAATGGTAGCGCAAGTTGAGGTGGATTCGAGCGATTTACAAGGGCTCATTTTGGCACCAACACGAGAACTTGCATTGCAAATTCAGCAAGATTTGCGTGAAATTTGCACATTTATTTCAGGCATTCGCATTGGCTGCCTCTATGGTGGTCAGCCAATCAATCATCAAATTACACAACTCAAAAAACGTCCTCAAATTGTGGTGGCAACACCAGGACGTTTGATGGATCATATGAAGCGCCGTACCGTGCGTCTGAATAAGGTCCAAACCGTTGTGTTAGATGAAGCTGACCGCATGCTCGATATGGGTTTTGTACGTGATGTGACAAAGATTTTAGATGCAGTAAAAAATCGACGCAATTTGGGGCTTTTTTCTGCCACGATGTCTCGTGAAGTGATGGACATTTCTTGGGTCTATCAGCGTGACCCTGTGGAAATTGTCGTGCGTCCTGTTGAAGAAAATAAACCAGATATCCGTCAGTATCGCATCAAAGCATCCAAAGATGGCAAAGTGCAAACAGTCGTAGACTTACTCAAAACAGATCAACTTGAGAGAGTCATTATTTTTTGTAATACAAAAAACACAACTGACCGCTTGCAAGCACTGCTCAAAGAGTATCATAAAACAGTAGATGCGCTACATGGAGATTTGAAGCAAAAAGTGCGGGAGAATGTGCTCAAATCCTTTCGAAAAGGTGACGTTTCTATCCTGGTTGCGACAGATGTGGCAGCGAGGGGCTTGGATATTGATGATGTGGATATGGTCATCAACTATGATGTGCCAGAAGATACAGAATATTATGTACACCGCATTGGCAGAACTGGCAGAGCCAAACGACAAGGTGTGGCGTATAGCTTAGTGTCAACGATTACCGACGAGATTCGTATGGACGAAATAGAAAAAAATACTGGGCAAGAAATTACGGCAATAGAGCTTTGAGATGGCCCACTACGTATAATAAATGAGGTAACATTTTAATTATGATAGAGTTTAAACCACCAACCCTAGCAGATCGAGAGTGGATTGTTTCGCTGCTTTGTGAAGAAGAAATTGCACTGTGCTCCTATAGCTTTACTGCTTTTTTCTGTTGGAGTCATGTTTATCACCATGAAGTCTGCCGTTTTGAAGATCGTTTGCTTGTGCGTGCACAAACAGGGGTTGGCGTGGCATATTTATATCCAGTCGGAAAAGGAGACCCCATTCCGGCGCTTAAAGCAATGGAGCAAGATGCCAAAAATCGTGGTGATATTTTGCGATTTATATCTGTGCCAGATGAAAAAAGAGCAGTGCTCAAAGAGTTGTTTGGTCGCAGGATGAAAATCGTTTACAATCGAGACTACTACGATTATCTTTACGATATCAATAAACTGGCTGACTTAAAAGGCAAAAAACTGCATGCAAAGCGCAATCACATCAATCGCTTCAATGATCAGTGTCCTAGTTGGAGTTTTCATCCATTGACAGCGGATGATGTGAAAGATTGTGTGGCGCTGGACAAACGATGGTATGATGATCACATTGAAAAGGCCGAAACGCAAGATGAGATTGATTCGCTCAATCAGGAAAGAAAAGCCATGCTACTTGCGCTGACTTATTTTGAAGATATGGGGATCGATGGGGGACTCATTCGCTGTCGTGAAGGAAATGTGGTGGCCTTTACTTTGGGCTCTCGACTTACCAAAACTGTGTATGATGTTCACTTCGAGAGAGCCAATACAGAGATTCAAGGAACCTTTCCCATCATCAATCGAGAGTTTGTCAGACACATTCGGGAAAAATATCCGGAAGTGGAACTCATTGATCGTGAGGAAGATTTGGGGCAAGAAGGACTCAGAAAATCAAAACTGTCTTATCTGCCCGATACGATTGCAGAGAATTTTTATGCAGTGATAGAACCGGAAGAAATGGAGGAATTGTGATGATTCAAATGCGACAAGCCAAACCAGAAGATATTCCACAAGTCAGAGAGCTATGGAAACGCTGTTTTGGCGATTCAGAAGCTTATATAGATACGTTCTACAAGTCTGTTGCAGAACCTTGGCAAGTGCTCATTGTGGAGGAAGATGAAGAAATCAATTCCATGGCGACCATGCTAGAAACCACAGTGCATTTTCCAGACGGCACATCCCATCCAGTGGGTTATGTGTATGCGCTAGCGACCAATCCTTACATTCAAGGAAAAGGGCACGCAAGACAACTACTGGCTTATGCAGATGAATATTTGCAAAGCAGAGGGATGAAGTGCCTAACACTTGTGCCTGCATCGCCAAGCTTGCATCGTTATTTTGAAAGTATGGGACTCAAAGAGTGTTTTGGCACGCGCAAGGTAGAAAAAATGTTTCAAGAGCTCACAGGCCTGCCACCACTTGGAGAAGACTGCAAGCTTCAGCCTATCATGCCACAGGAATATAACTTGATTCGAGAAGAGCAACTCAAAGATACCTTTCACATTTCTTATACTGATCCTCTTATCAAGTTTCAGCAGTTTGGTTCTCACCTCACAGCTGGTGATCTCTATCGCATTGAAGTGGAAGGGGAAGTGGGCTGTGTTGCCATTGAATATGTACAGCGTAGCCGTTTGCTCATGAAAGAATTGCTCATTGCACCAGAGAAAATGGAAAAGGCTGTGCAAATGATTGCTGAAAACTTGCCAGCAGGAAAATATCACATTCGCACGCCTGCATTTTGGGATGGTTTACAGGGTAGTTATGCCCAAGCATTTGGCATGATAAAATGGTATGACAAAGACTTGCACAACAAGTGGTTTAAGTCACAAGATGCTTATCTTGGATTAGCCTTTGACTAAAGAATTTCTCGGCGAGAAGATGTGTAAAATATCTTTTCTTTTGTGGGAATATATGATATACTGACGAGAGTTGGTAAATGTGCTTCATTTACCAACTCTTGATGATAAGTGAACACTTTTCTTTTTAAGAAATGAATATTATTTTAAGGAGCGAAACACTATGGAATTGAGCACAGTATCCTATCGTGTAGAAGAGAATGTTGCTGTTATCGGTCTTAACCGTCAAAAAGCAATGAACTCTCTCAACCAACAACTTTTTGTTGATCTAACAACCGCTTTTGAAGCAGCAAGAGATGACGCAGCAGTGCGCGCTGTTATCTTCACAGGCGAAGGCCGTTGTTTCTGCGCAGGTGGCGACATTGCTGAAATGAAAGGCATCACCACTTCTGACGCATTTGAAACATTCATGACTATTGCTGGTGGCTTCACAAAACTACTTAACAACTTCCCAAAACCAGTTATTGCTGCAGCACACGGCGCTATCGCTGGTGCAGGTACATCTCTCATGATGGGTTGTGACGTAACTGTAGTTGCTGAAGATGCAACATTCATCGTTGCTTTCGGTGCAGTTGGTCTAATTCCTGACTGTGGTCTACACTATCTACTACCTCGTGCAGTAGGTCCTTATAAAGCAAAAGAAATGATGCTTACACAACGCCCAGTTAAAGCTGCTGAACTACTTGAACTAGGCATTGCTAACACTGTTGTTCCAGCTGACCAAATGATGGAAACAGCAATGAAAATGGCTAAGAAAATTGCAAATGGTCCAACAAATGCATATGCTATGTCCAAAGCTCTATTCAACAAATATGCTGAAGTTGACCTAGCTCAAATGCTAGCTGATGAAGCTGTTGACCAAGCAAAAGCACGTATGGGTGCAAATGGTGAAGAAGGTCTAACTGCGTTCCTAGAAAAACGTAAACCTGTTTACCAATAAGATTGCTTTTATGGAAGCCAGCCGATCTAGTTCGGCTGGCTTTTTATTGTGCAATCTGATAGACTGATAGCTGTGTTTTCTTTGAAAGGGAACACAAACATTGAAAATTACGCTTCTGTTTGTAATTTTCACCTGTCAACGGTATCACAATATAAGCCAACTTTGCACGTACAGTGCGATAGTGGGTCATTGTCAAATAGACTTTTGTGCGTATAGTTTCATAGAACTCGTACTCTATGCGTCTAGAGATATCACAATGTCAGGTAGAGTCATGTAAAAGGAGAGAGTGCAGATGGAAGAGATGTATAAAAGACTGCAAGCAATGCCACGCAAATGGCTGTTTCTTGTTATTGGTGTTTTTCTCATATTTGAAGCGATTTTTGTGTTTCCACTTCAATATGAGCTCTCTATATTCAATGCTCTTTTGGTATATATCTATGTTGAATTGGGCGTTGCTCTGAGTGCAATTACAACACACAATACTGGCAAGGTCTTTCTGGCTGTCGCTTTATTAAATTTGGTTGGACTGGGTTTGCGTACGTGGCTTGAATGGGGCGAATATTCCATGATGCGAGATTTGACAATTGACAATGTGATGTTGACGTATTGTCCCATTGTGATTATGATCTATATCGGTTATGCATATGCGAAATATCGCTTTGAGCAGAGTGGTGCATCCTCTTGAATGGAGCGTTTGACTGTGTATACGATGTAGAGGAGCATAGGACAGAGATTTTTTGTAATAGAAAGGGCTAACCTTTATATTCGATAAAAAGCATTATAAAACCAAAGGAAGGTGACGATATGAAAAAAACAATTGGTCCATTGCTGCTCAGTGGACTGATGATAGGACCAATTCTCGGCAGCGGTGTCATTATATTGCCACCACTTGCCTATGGGAAACTTGGGGAAGCCTCCATTTGGGCATGGGTTTTGATGATGATATTGGGCGCCCTGTTTGCCATGATTTTCTCAAAACTTTCAGTTCTGCATCCAGGCAATGGTGGAATGACGATTGCCATAGAAGAGGCATTGGGAAGAAGACTAAAGCTATATTCCTCTTTATTATTCATATCAGCCGTTTCCTTTGGTCCATCTGCAGTTTTGCTCACTGCAGCTGAATATATGCATGGTTTTTCACTCTTTGGGAGAATAGAAAAGCCTTTGATTGCCATTCTGCTTCTTTTTGTGGCGCTCTGCATTTTACTGAAAGACATTAAATTTATATCCATACTCAGTTTTATTTTTTCCACAATGATTACCCTGACACTCATTGTCAGCTCCATTTTGGTGCTAAGTCATAATGCCGTTCAGATTGCTCCTTTGCAATCCGTGGATGCTATGACCTTCGGGCAAGTAGCTTTGTTGCTCTTTTGGGGAATCATCGGCTGGGAGATTGTAGGTAATTACTCCAGTCAAGTCAGGGATATCAAAACGACAATGCCACGAGCCACAATCATGAGTGTGATTGTGATTACCATTACATATCTCTTAATTGCGCTTGCGATGCAATCGATGCCGTTTACGGAAAGTTTTTCGCTTACCCACATTATGCAAGCTGTGTTTGGGAGCAATGCAAGTAGCATTCTGGCGCTATTTGTGATGGGGCTTTGTTTGTGTACCTATTTGTTGACGGTTGGTGCTGCGGTGCGCTTGGTGTTTTCTCTTGCGAGGGAAGAATATCTGCCAAGTGGCTTTCAAAGAACCAATCGACAGGCTGTTGCCTATCGAGGGTTGTTGTATTTTACGATTGTGCATATGTTCTTATTGATGCTGACATACTTTATGATTTTGAATATTGAGACGATTGTTGCCATTGCAAATGCATTCTTTTTGCTCAACGCAGTGATTGGGCTCATTGCTTCACTCAAACTTATTGATGGCGTTATGTATAGAATTGCAGCATTGATTCTCTCGGTGTGTCTGCTCATGATTCTCTCCTTTTCAGCAATAGAAATTTTTGTCGCGTTGGGTGTTGTTTTTTTGCTTGCAGTAACTATGGATAAGCGAAGAGCGAAAAAAGACGCAATCAAGTCAGAATAGGCGAGAATGGACATTAGACAGGCATGGTATCTGTTCCAAGACGAAACGTCCTTTTCATGTATTAATTATAGACATAAACGCCCACAACAAAGAGACATTCTTGTTGTGGGCGTTTTTTTGTGATAATATGTTGCACGCTGTGACATTGAAAAGGGTTTGAAAATAGGTGAAGGTGAGTTATTTGGTTTATTCATTCATTTCCTATTTCTTCGTCAGTATCATCTTCACTGATAGTAGAGGTCTGTGAGCAAAGTGAAGTTTCCTCTGTTGTGACGACTGATTCAGAACCACTCGTGACTTCCTGCAAAGTGCTTTTTCTTTGATTTGATTGCGTGATATCTTCTTTGAAAAATGCAATATATAATAAGCTCACCAGCAATGTGAATGCTAGGCAAAGTGAGATAATTCGTCTCATCGGTCATTCTCCTGACTGTTAGTCTTTATCTAAAAAGTACGGACGTTAGGGTTTAGTTGAAGAAAAGAAGTTATTGAGAGCACTTACATTCTATCATCATGTCATATGCTTATCAAGCAGCAAACGCATAGGAAGAAGAGGAGAGGGCAAATTGCGAATTTCGTTCAATGATATTGGAATGGATAAAGTTCTATATACAGAAAAAGAGGTATTCCCGGTGAAAAGGGAATACCTCTTTTATGTTTGGTTATACAAAGGTGAGCATCGAACGAATAACCTAGATGCTTGATCTATGCATGCATTTCCTGCAATGCTTTGGCATCTTGCGCTTGTTGTTGCTCGATGGCTTGCGCTAGAATCATTTCTTTGACCTTCATGAGACGAATGGTCGCAGAACGTTCGTTTTCATCCAGTTTCATCGTGATATACTTGATGTTTTCTTGCATCTCTGGAATCTTAACGTATTCTAGTGCGTTAACACGACGACGAGTTTTTTCAATTTCTTCTGCAAGAAGTTGAGTCGTCTTTTCGATTTGAGCGAGGCGAAGCATACCTTCAAAGGCATCAGACAGTGCTTTTACAGCATCATCTAGTTCACCTGACGTCATCGCAAAGCCGTATGGATAAATCTCACTGGAGTTATCATTCTTTGTTTCGAATGTATACTTTGGCACGTTAACGGACATGACGTTTTCGAATGACATATCCAAATCAACACTTTGTTTTGGATACAGGATAGACTGTTCCAAAATCTCAGGAGACATAAGGGCAGAAGCGACCGTGAACGCACTATGGGCGCGCATCAAGGATTCTTCCACTTGTTGACGCATGGTACGGTTTTCGCGCACGACATCCATAAATTGCTTCATGAGCTCATCACGTTTGTCTTTGAGTAGTTTATGACCTCTGACGGCTGTCTTCAGTCTGGTTTTGATTCTTGTCAGCTCCATGCGCGTGGCATTGACGGTTGTTGCTGGCAACTAAAACACCTGCCTTTCTGGCTGGGATTGTAATCCTTATTAGCCCTCTTTTTTAGGGAGATATTGGTCAATGTGCTCTTGCTTGATCCGTTTGAGTTCAGAAACAGGAAGCATAGAGAGAAGTTCCCAACCGAGATTGAGTGTTTCCTCAATGGAACGGTTTTCGTCAAATCCTTGTGATACGTAACGACGTTCAAACTCGTCAGCGAATTTTGCAAACTTGAGATCTGTTGGGGAAAGTGCAGCTTCACCCAAGATGGACATAAGCTCTTTCATTTCCTTACCTGTTGCATACGCTGCAAACAATTGGTTCATAGTGCCTGCGTGGTCATCACGTGTTTTGCCTTCGCCGATACCTTTGTCTTTCAAACGGGAAAGAGAAGGTAGAACATCGACAGGAGGTGTAACCCCTGCACGGTGAAGGTCACGAGAAAGGATGATTTGTCCTTCTGTGATGTAACCTGTAAGGTCAGGGATTGGATGAGTTTTGTCATCTTCAGGCATCGTAAGAATTGGAATCATTGTGATAGAGCCTTCTTCGTTAAGTTGGCGTCCAGCACGTTCATACATAGTTGCAAGGTCAGTGTAAAGGTAGCCAGGATAGCCACGACGACCAGGAACTTCTTTTTTCGCTGCAGAAACTTCACGAAGCGCTTCTGCATAGTTTGTGATGTCTGTTAGGATAACAAGCACGTGCATGCCTTTTTCAAACGCAAGGTATTCCGCAGCGGTAAGCGCCATACGAGGTGTCGCAATACGTTCAACAGCTGGGTCATTTGCAAGGTTTGTGAAAAGAACAGTACGTTCCAAAGCGCCAGTACGGCGGAAGTCTTGTACGAAAAATTCTGATTCTTCAAAGGTGATACCAATCGCAGCGAAGACAACCGCAAAGTTAGAGCTGTCGCCGCCGAGCACACGAGCTTGACGTGCAATTTGCGCTGCCAAGTTTGCGTGTGGTAGACCTGAGCCTGAGAAGATTGGTAGCTTTTGACCACGAACAAGTGTATTCAAGCCGTCAATGGTGGAGATACCAGTTTGAATAAATTCGTTTGGAAAGTCACGAGCTGCTGGGTTCATAGCAAGACCGTTGATGTCACGGGATTCTTGCGCCAAGATATCAGGGCCGTTGTCAATAGGTTGACCCATGCCGTTGAAAACACGGCCTAGCATGTCGTCAGACACAGCAAGTTCTAGTGGGTGACCCAAGAAACGGATTTTAGAATCTTTTAGGTTGATGCCAGAAGAAGCTTCAAAGAGCTGAACAACAGCAGTGCTGCCGTTGACTTCTAGCACTTTACAACGGCGAATATCGCCATTTTGTAGTTCGATTTCGCCAAGTTCGTCAAAGCTGACGCCTTCAACATCATGAACAACCATCAAAGGACCGTTGACCTCATTGATTGTTTTATATTCTCTAATCATTCGTCTAGTCCTCCTTTAGCAGCGATTTCTTCTATTTGAGCTTGCATTTCAGCATAGATTTCATCATAAATCTCTGCATATTTGTCTTGCTCAACACCTTTTGCACGACCGAGACGATCACGAGCAGGAATTTCGAACAATTCAGCAGCATTGGCATCTTTTGAAATCGCGTCACGGCAGAGAGTATCGTAACCCATGATGAGTTTCATGAGACGAAGTTGACGATCGTGGGATGTAAAGCTGTCAATATCAGAGAATGCGTTCTGTTGCAAGAAGTCTTCACGAATGATTTTTGCAGTCTCCAAAGTGAGCTGATCGCCAGGAGATAGAGAATCTTTACCGACGAGTTGCACGATTTCGTTGAGGCTTGCTTCTTCTTGCAAAATTTGCATTGCTTTTTCACGTTGTTCCATGAAATCGGAACCTAGATTTTCGTCAAACCAAGGTTTGAGTGTGTCTAAGTAGAGGGAGTGAGAACGCAACCAGTTGATGGATGGGAAGTGACGACGGTATGCAAGGCTTGCGTCTAGTGACCAGAAAACTTTAACAATACGCATCGTTGCCTGGCTGACAGGTTCAGACAAGTCGCCCCCTGGAGGGGAAACCGCACCAACCGCTGTCAGAGAACCTTTGCGGTCATCACCAGAGCCAACACATTCAACAACACCAGCACGTTCGTAGAATTGAGCCAAACGGGAAGATAGATACGCAGGGTAACCTTCTTCACCAGGCATTTCTTCTAGACGACCAGACATTTCACGAAGCGCTTCCGCCCAACGGGAAGTGGAGTCAGCGATAACGGCAACGTCATAACCCATGTCACGGAAATATTCAGCGATGGTGATACCTGTGTAAATGGATGCTTCACGAGCAGCAACAGGCATGTCAGAAGTGTTTGCGATTAGAACGGTACGTTTCATGAGGGATTCGCCTGTTCTTGGGTCAACAAGTTCAGGGAATTCACGCAAAACGTCAGTCATTTCGTTACCACGTTCGCCACAGCCGATGTAGACAACGATATCCACGTTTGACCACTTTGCAAGTTGGTGCTGAACAACAGTTTTACCAGAGCCGAAAGGACCTGGAACCGCAGCAGTACCGCCTTTTGCAACAGGGAACATGGTATCAATAACACGCTGACCTGATTGGAGAGGTGTGGTTGGTGTGTATTTATATTTGTAAGGACGACCGTTACGAACAGGCCATCTTTGTACCATGGTGAGGTTGACTGTTTCGCCTTTGTCTGTTTTCAGAACAGCAACAGTTTCGTCAACAGTGTAATCACCAGCAGGAGTAACGGATTCAATAACCCCTTTTACAAGTGGTGGTACCATGATTTTATGTAGTACGACAGGTGTTTCTTGGACAGTACCAAGAATGTCGCCGCCTTCTACCGCTGTGCCTGGGGCAATGATAGGATTAAATGCCCATTTTTTTTCTCTGTCGAGAGGAGATACTTCAATACCACGTGTGATGGTGTTGCCGCTGATCTCCATAATTTTTTCCAAAGGACGTTGAATACCATCGAAGATGGTTTCAATCATACCAGGTCCGAGTTCAACAGATAGAGGATACCCAGTGGTATCAACACTAGCACCTGGACCAAGACCTGAGGTTTCTTCGTAGACCTGAATAGAGGCGGAATCGCCTGTCATGGTGAGGATCTCACCAATGAGACGTTGCTCCCCTACACGAACCACGTCAGCCATGTTGGCATCAGCCAAGCCGGTGGCAACCACCAACGGGCCGGAAACTTTAACAATTTTTCCGCTCAAAGTGCAAAACCTTCTTTCGGGTGAAATAACCTGCTTTGCAGGTAAGAATCATATTCTTTATAAGACATCTGCGCCGATGGCTCTTTCCACTGTGCGAGATATGTTTGACATACCGATGTTCAGTGAGCCTTCTTTACCGGGAATCAGAATGATCGCAGGAGTGACGTTGTCTTTATATCGAGCGATTTCAGCTTCTAGAGAAACTGCCAATTGCTCTGTGACATAAATGATTGCGTAATTCTCTCTTGCGAGTTTGTGGAGCGTTGAACGTGCTTTATCGACGTCGTCCACAGGGTATACATGAAGACCAAGCACTTTAAAGCCCATGACGCTGTCCCGGTCTCCCAAAACTGCGATACTATACATAGGAATCTCTCAGCCTTTCTTGAATGATTTGGGGCGCAATGTTTGCCATGCGTCCTGTTAAAATGATGCGAACAGCAGTAAACTCATTTTCTTTAGCAGCTAGATAGGAAACCACTGGAGCTTCCCCAAATGGCACAAATTTTGCTGTTTTAAGATAATCTGTAATTGCGTTGTCGCATAGGCGTTCAAACTCTGTGAGTGAAGCGCCAGCCAGTGCATTGGCACCTGCTTCTGCTGCAGCAGAAAGAGGAGACAGAGCAAACAAATCTGCCAATGAACCACCAGCAGAGGCTGCACTGAGCACTCGCGTAATATCCATGTTTCCGCCTGCAAAGAGCAAATCTCTCATATACTCCGCACTTTTACCCATGCGCATAGTGCGCACACAGGTGCGAAGGTTTGCAGCGTCGATGGAAATTTTGATATAGCCTTCTAAGAATTTGGATCCAGATTCTTTGGCAAGTTGGAACATGTCTTCATAGTAGGCATGGTCTAAAACAAAGTCAGAAAGTTGAGGATCTCTTGTTGAACCAAGCGTTTCTTTCGCTTTGTTTATAGCAGTTTGCAAAATGGTAGGAATCCCACGTAAATCGGATGAATTGAGTTTTTCCTCCAATTCAACCACAGGGACACGACCCATATCCATTAGCAAAGATTCAGGTTCTGTGTGCATGGCTTCCGCTTTGAGTAACACTTTGACATTGTGATAATCATACTTCATACGAAACACTTCAATAAGTGAAGGGTCGGGAAGCTGAGATGCCAAATCGTTAAACAGCTTCAGATGCTCATTTGCCAGAACTTCGTTCATGGTATCAATACTCAAAGGTGACATTTCAGGATAGCCACACTCAGTTAAGATTTTAGTTGCATCATCTGCATTTGGGGTTTCGAGCATACGTGTCATGCGATCACGAGTGAGCAAATTGGCTTCTAGTGCGCGGACACGAGTTGAAATAAACAAATAATCGATATCTTTGATCGGTGCCAAAGTCGACCTCCTTTCTCTTGCAAAACGGTTGCAAGATGTTGATGAGGTATTGTCCACAAAGTGGGTACTTAACCAAATAGAGTGTTTGCCACTTCACTTGCTACGTTGTTGCGTGTCAAGCGAAGTAGGGTTTCGAAGGTGCAGTTGGTTTCAATGTTCCCATCGTTTAAGATGAGACCACCACCTGTAGGACGTGTTTCAGAAGACAGTGTTAAGTTGGCCTCTTTGCCTTGCTCTTTTAAGAGGGCGTTTGCCTTTTTAATCACTGCTTTGCCATATTCTTTTGCATCTTCTGGAGACAAAATGATTTGTTCATTGCCACCATATGTAGATTTAGCTGCAAGAGTTGCAAGTAAAGCTATATAGTCGTCACCAGTAAGTGCAGAAAGTTTTTCTGCTGCCATAGTGAAGGCACGGTCTAATGTGTCTTGTTTGGCTGCAAGGGTTTGTTTACGAACTTCTAGTAAGCTTGCGCCTTCTAGGTTTTTTTCACGTTCGTTGGCGCGTTCTGCGCCACGACGTGTTAATTCTTCATATTCACGATCGGCCTGTGCTTGGAACTGTGCGAGGACTTCTTGTGCCTCTTCAGTTGCACGGTCTAGCACCTCTTGGGCTTCGTTTTTGGCGTCATCCAAGATGCGAGATGTGATTTTTTCGATGCCATTCATTCAGATGACCATCCTTTCTTCATGATGGGGAGACAAGGCCTATTGATTATACGCCCATGCTGTTTAGCATCAAGAAAGCGGCCAAGAGACATAGAATTGCGTAGAATTCAACCATGATAGCCATGATGATACCTTTGGACATTTCTTCTGGACGTTTTGCAATCAAAGAAACAGCAGAAGCAGCAGTACGACCTTGTGCAATCGCTGTTACATAACCGCCGATACCCATTGCGAGACAAGCTGCTAGGTAGCCAAGACCTTCTTCAAAAGTAAGCACTGGCATGCCACCGTCGAAAAAGCCCATTTTCATCATTGCGAAGAACCAAATAACTAGACCATAAAGACCTTGTGTGCCGGGTAGGATTTCTAAAATCAAGCATTGTGAAAACTTGCCAGGATCTTCGGATAATACGCCAGAAGCGGCTTCGCCAACGAGACCTACGCCTTTACCAGAGCCAGCACAAGCGAGAGCCACAGAGAGTACAGCACCAATAAAGGCAATCTGTGTACCGGTGTTTGCTAAAAATTCCATGTTAAATTTCCTCCTCAGTTATGTCTACATATTTTGTGCGATATTTAAGCGGGCGGAATGGAACGCCACCTGCTTCATAGAATTTACTAAAGTATTCTAGATATTGTAGTCGAGCTGCGTGAACATAGGTGCCGATGATGTTGACGCCGATGTTGAACACATGACCAATGATAAAGATGATGACAAACGCGATGATGCTACCTGGCAATGAGCCAAGAATGTTCATAACGCTTGCGATAACGGATGTTGCTAGCATGAGTGCCATCAAACGACAGTAGGAAAGCACATCAGATAGCCAACTGGTCAAATCATAAAGGCTTGCAATACCGCCCATGAATTTGCCCAAAATGCTTTTGTTTTTGCGGCCTTGTGTGAGAACCAAAAGTGCGAGCCCAGCCCAGATTGCCCAGCTGACATTGTAAATGGAATACACTGCGATGCTGGCAAAAAATAGCCACCATGGCACAACATTGAGGATACCATCCATTGCTTCACCATCACGTGCTTTCATGTACATGTGTACACACTGACCTGTGATGAGCTGAATGACACCCAAGATGAGTGAAATGCCAAGAACAGTCATTGGATCTGAAAGTGGGTTAATCAAAAATGGTAGTGCGACATCTTTTCCAAGGAACACACTGCTAAATACAGTGATGGAATCCCCAAAAAACGCTCCGGTTAAGGCGCCAAAAAAAGCGGTACTAATGCCGAGGTAGATGCCCAAATTGAACATGTACCCAATTGTGTTCTTCGGACGATATTTTTTCGTGATCGTCCAAGATAGTACCGCTAAGATGATGCCATATCCGATATCCGCAAACATAAAGCCGAAAAATAGGATAAAAAAGCCGAAAATCAAAGGGTTTGGATCGATGCCAGTATGATAGGATGGCAGAGAATACATCTCTGTAACCATGTTCATACAAGACATCCATTTTGGGTTCTTAAGTAATGTAGGTGGTGTTTCTTCTTTGGTTGGGTCGTCTAAGGTGTAGGCGCAGGAATAACTGTCGAGTAGCTTTTGCAGACGGTCACTGTCATCTGCTCTTGCCCAACCTTCTAAGAATACGATCGTGCCATCGGTAAGCAGATTTTCACGTGCCATTTCAAGTTCGAGATCTTGTGTGAGTCGATCTAGACAATGGTGAAGCGCAGGGCGCGCATCTGCAAACAAAGAGATGTTTTCTTCTTCGTCCATACGGTCTTTGACGATAGCAGACATTTCTTCTTGAATTCGATCGATTTCCTCAGCTGCAGTGCCATTCATGTCTTTGAATTGTGTTACACTAAAGGAATGCGTTTTCAAAAACTCATTGGTTTCTTGTGTTTGGGAAGTGTGCGATAACACAAGTAAATAATGTTGATGTGCATCTTCACTGAGTGCTGAGATAGAGGATAGTGGTGCGATTTCTGCCAGACCAGCTTGCAAGTCTGCAATTGATACGACAGCGGGGCAGACCCCTAAGGTAATGTTTACATTCTCAGTAGACTTATAATGGAGTGGGACATCTAAAGTCTTCCAAGGCTCTAGGCTGGCTTTCGCCGCTAAGAGACGATTTTCTGCCGTGTTGAGACGAGAAATGGCAGAAAGGCTTTCTCCAATGACATTCGCGATATGTAAGGAGTTGGCCAGGGTATCGGCATCGAAAAACTCTTTTGCTGAAATATCGCTGCGCTTATAAAATAAGCCGGATTTCTCCGGGGCATATTTTTTAAGTGCGTCAAGTGCGAGCTTTACTTGAGAGAGTTTTGTTTTCACATCGCCAGAAGCAGAGTTGTCTTTGTGCAGAAGGTTTGCCCACTCGGGAGAAGAGAGGAAGCCTTCCGTTTCACTTACTTCTACGCAGCCGAGGCGTTGTAGACGAGAAAAAAGATTTGCTCTGTCCTGTGCGAGAGCGATGAGCCGAAAGCGTTTCATCTTTACAATTGCCATCAGACACTCACAATCCGTTGTACGATGAGTGTGGCGGCTGCATCCAAGCGTGCTTCTGCTTCTTTTAGAAGAGTAGCACAGGAATCAGCATTTTCGGAAAGAGCCTTAGTTGCATAAACTTCAGCATTTTCTTCCGCTTGTGCCATCGCCTTGCGAATCTCAACTTCCGCATTTTGACGAGCCTGTTCCAGGAGTTTTTGACCGTCGCGTTCTGCATCTCGCTTGATTTGTTTTGCATGAGCTTGCGCTTCTGCTTTCATTTCACGCGCTGTTGCTTCCGCTTCAGTTACCTGTTGAATGGCTTCAATTGACACTAAATCACCGTCTTTCTTTCAAAAATTTTAATATTTCCCCTCATTATAGGTATAATCATACAGGGAATTGCAAAAAAATCAATACTTGACTTGCAAAAATCCTAAAAATGACTCATTTTCATATGGATTACACAAACAAGTATGAATTCAAAGAGAAAATTTGCAGAAAAACATGCAAAAATGATGCTTTAAGGGAGAAAGGTTGCAACAAAAGTGGAGTTTCTGCCGCTAATTGCAACATTATGATATGAAAAATGCAAGCAAATTGCCAGTTGTCTGCAATTTTCCTGCACGAGCATAGGAAAGATTGTAATGAGAGAACAAAGTTTCGGCATCTTGCATAGTGCCCTCGATCCACACACGATGACAAGACAAAAGTAAGTTGGGGAAAGCCAAATCATCCACAGGTTCTTGAGGCAGTAGGATGGATATGTGCAACTTTTCTTCTTTTGCTATTTTGCATAAGCGGTCGTAAAACTGTGCCAAAGAAGCGTTGCAGGTTTCGGATGGAACATACGTTTGTCCATTTCTTCCCTCATTTGGGTAGAGAAAGTCTTCTAGTATAATTTCATCAAAGCCGAGCGCTTTGATTTCTTGACAAAGGTCAAGGAGATAGTCTTGCATCCGCTCGTCATCCATGGATAGCCAAGGTGTATTGTTTTCATCTCGAAACGAAACACCTTGCAGTCTTTGCAATGTGCTGTCAGGATAGTAAGAGGAAACGAGCTTGTCAGGAAAACAAGAGAATAGGGCTATGCTATACAAGGATGAGTGCATACACAACTCTTGTATGGCGTTGTTTCGGGCAGGAAATGAGTGGGAAGCTTTTGCTTCGATGGCCAAAGGTACGTCAGACACAAAGTTGAGCGTACCGTTATCTATTCGCAACGGGAGCGCGAATGCATTGGCATCGCCAACTTCTATCTTTTCTTGGGCTGTGCCATCGTCAATATCTTCAGTACTGAGAAGAATGCCGTTAAGTGACCGACCTTCTTTGCCATCTACTGTTATTGAAATGTTGCCACTCACAGCTGTTGTTGAGTCTTCCTCAGCTAGAAAAGGAACTTGCAGAACAGGACCATGTTCGCTTGGTACGATATACCCACGAAACCCAGCCAAAAAGACAAAACTTAAAAAACCTCCTACATATATTAATATAAGTATCGAATTGCTGATACATTTGAAAATCATTCGTGTGCGTTTTGACATGTGTGAAGTCCTCCCAAACGAGGGCACTTAGAAGAATATAAAAAGTGCCGTTATCTAAATTAGTATTCTATGTAAAGGTAAAAGAGCGTAAAAACAACAAGAGACCAAATCCAGGGATGCCGAGGGCACCAATGGTGAGCGCGTTGAACCAACTTGCACCAATGAGCAGTCCCTCAAATAGCCCTGTTGCACTCCATAACAGGAGAAAACCAAAACTGAGGGTACTGCGCAGAAGTAGACGGGTTATCCAAAGAAGGGGGCGCTTTAAAATTGCAAAGCATAGGAGTGCGAGCAAAGCAACAAGGGGGAACATGTTTTGCCAGGTGAAGATATCCATAAAACCACTTCTTTCAATTTTATGATTTGTCATATATATATGTGGGAATATGGATAATCATGCCTAAAGATAGTGTGTGCAGAATCTTCTGCTTTATGTGAACGAGGGTTTTGATACTTGTACAATAGTTTAGTGGTCAACTTCTTGACACCTTGTAATATATTGGGTAAACTAAATGGATAAAGAAAATGGTGGCATATGCCGTTTTGGCTAGCAAAGGGTGATAAAGATATGGTAAAACAAGAATATGGCAATGAATCTATTTCGCTCTTGGAAGGTGCCGAGCGTGTGCGAAAACGTCCAGGCGTTATTTTTGGATCTGATGGATTAGAAGGTTGTCAGCATGCCGTCTTTGAGATTCTATCCAACTCCATTGATGAAGCGAGAGAAGGTTTTGGCTCAGAAATTATTGTGACACGCTACCGCAATCATTCCATTGAGGTGGAGGACTTTGGGCGTGGATGTCCTGTGGATTGGAATGAAAAAGTAGGGAAATTCAATTGGGAATTAGTGTTCTGCGAATTATATGCAGGTGGCAAATATGATAATTTGCAAGGCGATAACTATGAATATTCCTTGGGGCTCAATGGGCTTGGCAGCTGTGCCACCCAGTATGCTTCTTCATATATGGATGTTACAGTGCACAGAGAAGGCAAACGCTACGATTTACACTTTGAAAAAGGGGAAATTGTGGGAGATATGCAGGTGAATGAAGTGCGCAAGAAACGCAGTGGAACGCGCATTTTGTGGTTGCCGGATTTGGATGTGTTCACAAGTATAGACATTCCTGTGGAATATTTTACTGAAGTGTTGCGACGTCAAGCTGTGGTCAATGCAGGCATCACCTTCAAATTTCGAAATGAAACAGAAGATGGGTTTGCTGAGCAGACATTTTATTATGCGCAGGGCATTGCCGATTATGTGTCAGAACTCACAACAGAAGAGTCCTTGACACCCCCACAGTTTTGGCAAGCTGAAAAAATGGGCAGAGACCGTGCCGACAAACCGGAATATAAACTCAAACTTTCTGTAGCGTTTTGTTTTTCCAATCGAGATCACATCGTGGAACACTATCACAACTCCTCTTGGCTTGAACATGGTGGTTCACCAGAGAAAGCGCTGCGTTCCTCATTTTTATCTGTGATTGATGGCTGGTTGCGTCAAAATGGAAAATACACAAAAAACGAGAGCAAAATCACATGGGTAGATATTCAAGATGCGCTCATATTTGTGTCAAACAACTTCTCAACCCAAACATCATACGAAAATCAGACCAAAAAGGCAGTCAATAATAAATTCATTCAAGAAGGTATGACGGAATTTTTAAGAGAGAATCTGCATATATACTTCATTGAAAATCCGCAAATGGCGGAAAAAATTGCAGAACAAATCATGACGAACAAAAAAAGTCGTGAAGCGGGGGAAAAAGCGAGGTTATCCCTTAAGGGGAAACTGGTTTCAGGCAATCTCGACTTATCCAATCGAGTGCAAAAATTTGTAGACTGTCGTACCAAAGATGTGGACAAACGCGAACTCTATATCGTGGAAGGCGATTCTGCATTGGGGGCATGTAAGCTCAGTCGCGATGCTGAATTTCAAGGCATTATGCCTGTGCGAGGAAAAATTCTCAACTGTCTCAAAGCGGATTATGTCAAAATCTTTAAAAGCGAAATCATCACCGATTTAATCAAAGTGCTCGGCTGTGGAGTGGAAGTGAATTTTGGAAAGACCAAAGACATGACAGAGTTTAGCCTACAAAATTTGCGTTGGAATAAAATTGTGATTTGTACAGATGCGGATGTGGATGGTTTCCAAATTCGCACGCTGATTCTTACTATGATTCATCGACTCATGCCAACGCTCATTGAAAAAGGCTATGTCTATATTGTAGAGTCGCCACTTTATGAAATCTCAGCAGGAAAGAAAACGTGGTTTGCCTATTCTGAGAAGGAAAAAAATGAAGTATTAGGTAAGCTTGCGGGGCAAAAAATGAACATTCAGCGCTCCAAAGGGTTGGGCGAAAACGAGCCAGAAATGATGCATTTGACTACGATGAACCCAGGCAGCAGACGGCTTATCAAAGTGATGCCTGAAGATGTGAAAGAAACGGCAAATATGTTTGATATGCTCTTGGGAGACAACTTGGCAGGAAGAAAAGAATATATCGCAGATCACGGCTTTGAATATCTAGATTTGGCAGATATATCTTGATAAAGTGATGTATAAAAAAGGAGTATTATGATGAAACAACTGAAAAAACAATGTTTAACCTTTACTTTGGCGCTGTTGATGATGCTAACACTCAGCGTGCCAGCGATAGCGACAGATACCACAGTGTATGATGAGCCTGTGGCAGAAGAATATCAAGGCTATGATCCAATGGCAGATTACGAGGATTACACAAATCAGGAGCTACTAGAGTGCGGTGGTGTTGCAGGACAAATCAATGTCAAATACAACGGCAAATGCATTCAGTTTACAGATGTAATTCCTGAAATCAAAAATGATCGCACCATGGTGCCAATGCGCGCAGTAGTAGAAACACTTGGCATTCAAGTGGAATATCTTGGAGATCAAACGGTGGAACTTGTGGATGGAGATACAGTCATTCACTTGAAAGCATATGAAACCGTTGCAACTGTAGAAACAGCAGAAGGCATCGAAGAAATCACCATGGACTCTGCAAGTTACATCAGCAATGACCGCACCTATGTTCCATTGCGTTTTGTCAGTGAAGCACTTGGCTATGATGTATTTTGGGATGGAATGTATAGAACTGTTGTCATCATGGACAAAGAGGCAATGATTCAAGATATCAATGAAACATTCTCTGTCCTCAACCTTTTTTATGTATCCCAAATGAGCAAGCAAAAGGAAATGAATCAAATTGAAACGGGCACATTTGATTTGGATGTGGAGCTTGCAGAAGCAGTGGCTGCGTCTGCTCCAATTGATGCACTCAACATTGATGGCGAATTTGAAACACATACCACAAATAGTGCAGCAACAGTAGAAATGACCGTTGATTTTGGTCAAATCGTTGACCTTGTTGATATGTATGCACCAATGTTTTTTGCAAGCAGTGACATAGACGAAGCAGAAAAGGCACGCATGGAAGCACTGATTGAAGATTTGAAAGAAAATCTTAAAGATAGTGACTTTGCTTATAAAATGAGCAAAGATGGCAAACTTTATTTCAAAGCGGAACTTGTGGATATTTTTATGCTCATGAGCGAAACATTCACAGAAGAAGAGCTTGGAGATGCTTGGTATTTGATGGATGGATACTATGGCATGAAAAACATGGAAATCCCTGAAACACTAGGTGAATTTGCATATATGTATCTTGAATTGATGCAAAATTCGATGCAGTCTTCCTTTGACGCATATGAAGTATGGATGGAAATTCGCGA
This sequence comes from Oscillospiraceae bacterium, assembly GCA_030625685.1. GTDB lineage: Bacteria > Bacillota > Clostridia > Oscillospirales > Oscillospiraceae > Evtepia. The sequence continues at coordinate 254,511 of DAOUQJ010000001.1, read as the reverse complement.
TGGTGCGCTATTATGGGTTGGCGATGACACCTTTGAACTGAAAAACGACAGATATGTTTGGGAAATGGACAAAGCAGAGCTCATTGAACTCATGGCAAAAATGGACCCTGATATGGATGAAGCTTATATGCAAGAAGAAGCGGAAGCAATCAAACAAGCAGACATTCGTTTCCGTTTTAAAGAAGATGGGGCGTTTGACCTTCTTCTAGATGTTGAAATGGAGGATGAATACAATCACACTACCTTCAACTATGACGTAGAAGCGAATGCATATAGCGATTTTACAGTTGATTATGACATTGTTATTGAAAATGAATATCAAAACATCAATATTAACCTTGATATCGATGCAACAATGAGAGGTACAGAAGCATTATTCACAGTTGATGTGGAAGATGTGGTAGAAGTGACCTTCACAGTGGACACTAAGATTCAACAAGTAGACTATGAACCTGATATGACAATTCCAGATACTGCGAACATCATTGACATCATGGACCTACAATAATAAAACATAGACTTTAAGAGTACATAGTAAGGAATTAAAGATATGCCAAACAAAAAAAAGCCCGTCAATAAGAATAAACAGCTCGATGCAACAAATATAGAAGGATTGCATGCAGAGGTGTTAGAGCAACCGATTACCCAGACATTGAAGGTCAACTATATGCCCTATGCAATGTCGGTCATCGTGTCTCGAGCCATACCCGAAATTGATGGGTTTAAACCCTCGCATCGAAAATTGCTCTACACTATGTACCAAATGAAACTGCTTGCAGGGACACGTACGAAATCGGCAAATGTCGTGGGGGCGACGATGAAACTAAACCCCCACGGCGATGCCGCCATTTATGAAACAATGGTGCGTCTATCCAGAGGATATGGCGCATTATTGCATCCTTTGGTAGATTCTAAAGGTAACTTTGGTAAGGTGTATTCAAGGGATATGGCTTATGCGGCATCTCGATATACTGAAGTGCGCCTGGATGCTATATGTGAAGAGATTTTTCGAGATATTGACAAAGATACGGTCGATTTTGTGCCAAACTACGACTCTAGTATGGAAGAGCCAACACTATTGCCTACAACCTTTCCTAATGTGCTTGTCAGCGCAAACCAAGGCATTGCGGTGGGGATGGCATCCAATTTGTGTGGGTTTAACTTGGCAGAAGTTTGTGAAACCACCATTGCACGCATCAAAAAGCCCACAGCAGATTTGATGGAGACACTACTCGGGCCTGATTTGCCAACGGGGGGAGAACTTCTCTTTGTGGAAAAGGAAATCAGGGGCATTTATGAAACGGGAAGAGGCTCTTTTAAAGTGCGCTCGAAATGGCGTCATCTGCCAAAAGAAAATGTCATTGAGATATTCGAAATTCCCTATTCCACCACAGTGGAAGTCATCATTGCCAAAGTGACCGATTTGGTCAAAGTCGGAAAAATTCGGGAAATTGCAGATATGAGAGATGAAACGGATTTATCTGGTCTCAAACTGACCATCGACCTAAAGCGTGGCACAGACCCACAAAAACTCATGCAAAAACTCTATCGTATGACGAGTTTGCAAGACTCCATTTCCTGCAACTTTAATGTGCTCGTGGAAGGAATGCCACGTGTCATGGGTGTGGGCGAACTATTGGATCACTGGATTGTATGGCGGATGGACTGTGTGCGCCGACAAACGAGCTTTACCATTCGACAAAAAGAAGAAAAACTGCATCTATTATTGGGGCTTCGCAGCATTCTACTCGATATTGATAGAGCCATAGCCATTATTCGAGAAACGCAAGAAGAAGCGATGGTTATCCCGCATTTGATGGAGGCATTCTCCATTGACAAAACACAGGCGGACTACGTTGCAGATATTCGTCTGCGCAACATCAACAAAGAATATATCTTAAAGCGTGTGCAAGAGGTTGAAAAACTGCAAGAGGAAATTGAAGATCTCAAGGATTTGTTGGATAAACCAACACGCATCCGCAATGTCATCATTTCACAGCTCAAACACGTCAAAAAGACCTACGGCACAGAGAGAAGAACTCAGATGATTGAAGCGAAAGAGATTCAGGAAGAGGCGATAGAGGAAGAAGTGCCTGCGTATCCTGTGCATCTGTTTCTGTCTCAAGAAGGTTATGTGAAGAAAATTACCCCACAGTCTTTGCGCATGAGTGGTGAGCAAAAATACAAAGAGGGCGATGGGGCACAGTTTGCATGGGGGACAACCAATGCAGAAGAGCTACTGCTCTTTACTAATCAGCAACAGTGCTATAAATTGCCACTTGCTGAACTGCCTGACAGCAAAGCGTCACTCCTTGGTGAGTATTTGCCAGCGCGCTTGGAAATGCAACAGGATGAAGTGGTGGTTTGGGCTTGTCTTGCCAATGGATATAAGGGCCAAATCTTATTCTTCTTCGAAAATGGTAAAGTGGCACGACTGGAAGCGTCTTCCTATCAAACTGTGACCAAACGAAAAAAACTCACAGGGGCGTATTCAGACAAAAGCCCACTGGTCACTGCCCTGCAAATTGCAGAAGATACCAAAGTGGTGATGCAATCGTCAGATGATCGATTGCTTGTCATACCAACAGAAAAACTGCTCACCAAACAAACGAGAAGTACGCAAGGTGTGCAGGTGATGAACCTCAAGAAAAACAAAGTCTTAAAATCAGCCGTATTTTTGGAAGAGGCGGGGCTTGATAATCCGCAACGATACAGGGCGAGAAGCATCCCTTCTGCAGGAACGCTGAGAAAAGAAGAGGAGCCATCTGACCAAATGTCTATATTATAATGTATGATGGGAAGTGAATTTGTGAGGAAGACATGGAAAGAACCAATTCGATCATATGCCGTGATTACTGTGGCATGTGTTCTCTTTGCGTTGTCCTTTAGCATATTCTATCGTCCCAATGACATTGCTTTTGGGGGTGTCACGGGGATTGCACAGATGGTCAATCGTTTGCTCGGTTTTCCAACCGTTGGTGTCATTATTATTTTGATCAACATACCGCTCTTTTTATTGGGATGGAAGTTTCTGGGCAAAAAAATGTTCTTTGGCTCTTTGTATGCCATGTTCATTGGGTCTGTTTGCTTGGATCTGTTTAGCGAATGGATGGTTGTGCCAAGTTTAGAAGAGCCACTAGTTGCCTGTGTATTCGGTGGTGTATTCACCGGTGCAGCGATGGGGCTTCTCTGTCGAGAAGGCGCCAGTATGGGCGGCACAGAAATTGTGGCGCGTCTTTTACGCATCATTGACCCCAGTCGGTCCATTGGTCAAATTCTCATGGTGATTGACCTTATTGTCATTTGTCTTGTCGCACTTGTATTCAAACAGCTCAATAGTGCACTTTTGGGGATTATTGCTTTGTTTGTATCAACGAGTGTTTTAGATAAGGTTCTTTTTGGTGCCAATCCTTCCAAAGTGGCCTATATCATCAGTAACCAGGCGGAGCCAATGGCAGCTGCTATCATTTCTGAACTTGGTCGCGGTGTTACCATGTTAAATGGCGCAGGGGCATGGACGAAAGAGGAAAAAACAGTGCTTCTATGCGCATTTAAAAAACGTCAAATTGTAGATTTGAAAAGGAAGATACAAGAAATTGACCCCAATGCATTTCTCATTGTATGTGAAGCCTATGAGGTCTTAGGATATGGATTTGGACCACACGAAGAAATTAAAACAAAACAGAAGGCGGTGAAAAAGGATGAACAAGGAAAGATTGCAACAAAATCTTGAAAAAAGAGGCTTTGCTTTTTCCTATTTTAAAACGAAAGAAGAAGCGGTGCGTTACCTTTCAGAAAAGATTCATGATACAACAGTGGGGATAGGCGGTTCAAAGACCGTGCATGAAACTGGTCTATATGATGCTTTGACGAAACGCAATGATGTGGCGTGGCATATGGTAGAAAAAGGCGCGATTGAGAGAGCCAATCGAGCGGAAGTTTATATTTCTTCTCTCAACGGGATAGCAGAAACAGGAGAACTCATTAATATTGATGGCGTAGGCAATCGCGTTTCTGCTACGGCATATGGAGCACCTTATGTTTATTTTGTGGTGGGGGCGAACAAAGTGCGTCCTGATTTTGAACAAGCTTTATGGAGAGCCAGAAATATTGCAGGGGTGAAAAATGCCAGACGATTCAATGTGAATACGCCTTGTGTGACACAGGAAGAGCGCTGCTATGACTGCATGAGTCCAGAGCGAATTTGTAGAGAGCTTTTGGTATTATGGCAAAAACCCGTTCCCGTGAAAGAAATGGAAATCATTTTGATTGAAGAAACATTAGGTTATTGACTTGTAGCAAGAAATTTAGATAACTTTGTCAAAAATGATTGACAAGAAAAGAATAAATTGCTATAATAACCTTCGCTGATGCGAGTGTAGCTCATCTGGTAGAGCGCCACCTTGCCAAGGTGGAGGTAGCGAGTTCGAGCCTCGTCACTCGCTCCATCAAAAAAAGAACGAACTGCAATTGCAGTTCGTTCTTTTTTTACGAAAGAGAGGTAAAAGAGAGAGGATGTCAATAAAATGGCAAATAAATTCTTAAAATATTTCTTTTTGTTGACGAAAAAAATATTATGTGCTAATATTAGCACAATCTTATTGAAAAAGTTGTCGTAATCTGTGTTTTAAAAGACTCAATATGACGCTTTTTTTGTATGTTAAAGAGAAATTTTGGGCAAATGAGAGTGTACTCTCTTGCACAATAAAAAAGGACAAAGGTGATAATATGAAAAAGTTTGTAGCATTATTATTTGCAACTCTCTTTATGCTCATGGCGATGGTGGGTTGTACATCCGAACCTGCTGATAATCCTGAAGATGAAACAAGCGAAATCAAAGCTGGTTTTGTTTACATTGGACCGATTGGTGATCAAGGCTTCACTCATATGCATGATCTTGGTAGACAAGCTGTGGAAGCAGAATTCGGCATTGAAACAATGTATATTGAAAACGTTGGCGAAACCAGTGCAGCAAAAGAAGCCATTGATACTCTTATTGATGCAGGTTGCAATGTAATCTTTGCAACAAGTTTTGGTCATATGGATGCAATGGTGCAAGCGTCTGAAGAACATCCAGACCTAGTGTTTGCACATTTCTCTGGCTTTAAAACAACTGAAAATATGAGCAACTATTTTGGTCGTATGTATGAACCACGTTTCCTCAGTGGTATTGCAGCAGGTCATGCAACAGAAAGCAATCAAATTGGTTATGTAGCAGCATTTGCAATTCCTGAAGTTCTTCGTGGTATTAATGCATTTACATTGGGTGTACAAAGTGTAAACCCAGAAGCGGAAGTCAATGTTGTTTGGACTAGCGATTGGGGCGACCCAACAATTGGAAAAAATGCAGCAAATGGGCTACTTGATGCAGGTTGTGACGTGATTGCAATGCACCAAGATTCTCCGCAACCAGTAGTCGCTGCTGCAGAAGCAGATGTGTATTCAATCGGCTATCATGCACCAATGGCACAATGGGGTGGCGATAAATACTTGACTGCACCAATCTGGGATGTTTCTGGTTACTACGTGAATACTGTGCAATCCGTTATTGATGGCACATGGGAAATGGAAGAATATTGGGGCGGTATGTCTGACGGAATGGTAGTGCTCGATGACTTCGGCCCAGCTGTGACTGACGAAATGAAAGCAGATATTGAAGCTGCTACGCAAGCAATTGTTAGTGGTGAAATGCATGTCTTCCAAGGTCCAATTATGAACCAAGCAGGTGAAGTTGTGGTTCCTGAAGGCGTTACCATGACAGATGGAGAAATGCTCGGCATGAACTTCCTCGTTCAAGGTGTAAACGGTGAGGTTTCTGAGTAAACTTAAAACGATAAGCTGACAGTTTGAGGCTATGCATTCATAGCCTCAAACTTTTTGTACTAAAAAAAGAATTTACAAACAGTGAGGAAAAGACATGGAACAACGCGTTGAAATGAAGAATATCACGAAAACATTTGCAGGGGTTGCTGCGAATGATTCAGTGAATTTGACGCTGAATTGCGGAGAAATTCATGCCTTGCTGGGCGAAAATGGCGCAGGAAAGTCAACTCTTATGAATATCTTAGATGGTATTTATAAGCAAGATGCAGGCGATATCTATATTGATGGGAAGAAAACCGTCATTCAGTCGCCGAAAGACGCCATCGCCAATGGCATTGGGATGATTCATCAGCATTTTAAACTTGTCGATGCATTTACGGTGGCCGAGAACATTGTGCTCGGCACCAAACTTGACATGTTTATTAGTGAGCGCAAAATCAATGAAAAAATCCGTGACATTGGTGAAAAGTATGGTCTTGATGTGGATGCGTCGGCCTATGTTTCTCATTTGTCTGTGGGCGAGCAACAACGTGTCGAGATTGTGAAAGCCCTTTATCGAAATGCAAATCTTCTGATTTTAGATGAACCCACTGCCGTATTGACACCACAGGAAGCCAAGACTCTCTTTGAGGCATTGCGCGACATGGCGAAACGAGATTGTGCCATTGTTATTATTTCTCATAAACTTGATGAAATTGAACAAATTGCCGATGTCGTCACAGTCTTACGTAAGGGTAAAGTTGTGGGCACAGTCAAAGGAGATAAGATTCAAAAAGAATACTTGTCGAAACTCATGATGGGGGAAGAAATAGAGACGAATGATGCACCTTTAGATACATGCACGGGTGAGGAGGTTCTCACAGTCAAGTCGGTGTCCGCATACAACGACAAAGGTGTGCTTGGCTTAGATGATATGACGTTTTCTGCAAGAGCAGGGGAGATTTTGGGGGTTGCTGGAGTTGCTGGCAACGGACAAAATGTACTCAGTGAGATTCTGACTGGAATGAGAGACTTAGAATCTGGTGAAATTACCTTAGATGGCGCTAGAGTAGACCAAAAATCAGTGCGTGAGCGCTTGCAAGCTGGCATTGCCTTTGTGCCAGAAGACCGTTTGGGTACTGGACTTGTGGGAGATATGGATAGCATCGATAACTATCTGCTCAGAACTTATGACAAGCAAAAAGGCATATTCATCAACTTTTCTGAGGTGCAACAAAAAGTCAAAGACGCGATTGAAGAGTATGATATCGCGATGGCAAATGTGCATGCGCCTGTCCGCTTCATGTCTGGCGGAAATATGCAAAAGCTTCTCCTTGCCAGAGAAATCTCACTGCATCCAAAGCTGCTTATTTTGACCTATCCTGTGCGTGGGCTTGACATTAGCGCGATGGAGAAAGTATACAGCAGTATGATTTCACAGCGTGAAAAGGGTTGTGCGATTCTTTTTATTTCAGAGGATTTGGATGCCCTTATGAAATTCAGTGATAGAATTATGGTCATGTGTCAAGGGAAAAATATGGGCATAGTGGAACGAGAACGAGCAACACTCACAAACATCGGGCTTATGATGGGTGGACGTAAGTTGCAGGATGGAAGGCAAGATCATGAAGCAGTATAGAATTGAAAAACGCATGGACGGAGATATGGGCAACATTGTGCTAGCGCGCGTGCTTGCCATCTTACTCGCGGTTGCGGTGACATATTTCTTGCTCCTTGTTTCTGGTTATGATGTAGAAAAATCGCTCAAAGTGCTGCATACGCTATTTGTGAAAACACTATTTACACAAAAAGGCTTGCTGTCTTCCATTGCGCGCTCAATTCCTATCATGCTTTGTGCATTGGGTGTGACAATCGCCTTTCGCATGAAACTTTGGAACATTGGAGCTGAAGGTCAAATGGCCATGGGCGCCGTGGCTGGTGCAGGAATTGCAATGGCATTTCCTGATATGCCGAGAATTCCACTGATTTTACTCATGCTATTTGGCGGTATGCTGCTTGGTATGCTTGTGGCGATGCTTGCTGGCATCCCAAAAGCGTATTGGAATGTCAATGAAACCATTTTGACGTTGATGCTCAACTACATTGTGTTGTTATTTATACGCTATTTGGAAGTGGGTCCGTGGAAAGATCCCAACGCAGGAGGCTTTTCCATCACACCTGAAATTACGAAAACCGCCTGGTTTTCGATGATAGCAGGCACAAGGATTCATGCAGGAATTTTTATCGCCATTGCCATCGCCATCATTTATTACTTTGTGATGAAGAAGACCAAATGGGGCTTTGAAGTGCGCGTGATTGGCGATAACCCAGCTGCGGCGCAATATGCAGGCATCAATGTGAAGAAAAATATCATTTGGGTCATGGGCATTTCCGGCGCCATTGCAGGGCTTGCTGGTGTGAGCGAAGTGGCTGGTGTTGTGCACCGCTTAGAGTCAGGCATCACAGGTGGTTATGGATTTACTGCGGTCATCATTGCTTGGATAGCAAGACTCAACCCATTTTCAGCGGTTGGGATGTCCGTATTCATGGGCGCTTTGATTTATGGGGGCACGATTGTGCAAACTCAAGGTGTGCCTTTTGCCGTGGGTCAAATGATTCAAGGGATTATCCTATTTTGTGTGCTGGGCGTGGATTTGGTATCCAGATATAAAATTGTGAAAGTAGGGTAAGGAGTATGACAGCAACATTTATTGGACTGACATTGCATGCAATGATTGCTGCCGGAACAGGTCTGCTCATTGCCTGTATTGGAGAGATTTTTACACAAAAAGCCGGAATATTGAATCTCGGCATCGAGGGCATGATGATCATTGGCGCTGCCATTGGGATTATTGGCGCTGTGGAATTTGAGTCGGTTATGATTGGCGTTTTGCTCGCCATCATAGCGGGTGCACTGATGGGTCTTTTGCATGCCTTTATTACGATTACTTGTAAGGCGAGCCAAGTTGTGTCGGGTTTGGCGCTCACCATCTTTGGTGTAGGTCTTGCAAACTTTTTGGGTTCTGACTATGTGGGGCTTGCCATTCCAAATGCTGCCGAACCCATTTTGATTCCGGTTTTGTCTACGATTCCGGTTTTAGGACCGATGCTGTTTTCGCATCATTTGCTTGTCTATCTATCATTTTTGCTTGTACCTTTGGCTTGGTTTTACGTAAGCAAAACGCGCATGGGGATATCTTTGCGTGCGGTGGGAGAAAACCCAGCTGCTGCTGATTCGGCTGGCATCCGTGTTGTGCCACTTCGCTTTGTTTACACTGCCGTGGGTGGTGCACTCGCAGGGCTCGGTGGGGCATATTTATCACTCAACTATTACAACACTTGGATCAATACGCTAACGAGTGGTCAAGGTTGGATTGTTGTGGCACTGGTCATCTTCTCTAAATGGAGCCCAGTGCGTGCGATGGTTGGCTCTTATCTCTTCGGTTTTGTTATGATTTTAGGACTCCGCTTGCAGGCAATTGGCATCAGCGTACCTTCTAGTTTCTTCTCGATGTTACCATATATCGTGACGTTTTTGGTGCTTGTCATTTCTGGCATCAAAGCTAAGCAAGGTGGAAAACACAAGACGGAAGAACCACAGGCATTGGGCGTGTATTACGATCGAGAATCGCGCTAATTTACCCTTTGTGCATTTTGTCAAATGATTGGCAAAAGCCTAATAAATCGTCAACCAAATTAATTGACACTTTATGGGGCGAGTGGTATAATGGGACAGGTTTTTCACTTGGGTAAAGTGATAAAAGAGTAAAGCGCTAGAATGGTAGCGCGATGAAAGGACAATAGAATATGAAAAAATTGACTTTGTTACTGACTATGGTAGCTATGATGTTTGCTATGGTTGCTTGTACACAACAAGCAGAGCCAGAACAAACCACTTATGTAGTACTAGATGACTACTTCGCAGCAGAAGAATATGGCATTGGCATGAGACGTGGAGATTACACACTCAACGCTGAAATCCAAAAACACTTGGATGACATGATTGCAGACGGTACATTCGCTACCATTTCTGAAAAATGGTTCGGTGAAGACGTTGCTCTAGCAGATGCCGAGTTCCCAGAAGCTTACGAAGCAGAAGAAGATGATTCTCTTCAACTGGTGCTTGACAAAGGCGAACTAGTTATGGGTCTTGACGATCACTTCCCACCAATGGGCTTTAGAGATGAAAACAGTGAAATCGTTGGCTTTGACATTGACCTAGCAAAAGAAGTTGCTACAAGAATGGGTGTTGAACTTGTACTAACTCCTATTGACTGGGATACAAAAGAAATGACTCTAGATAGAGGCGACATTGATGTTATCTGGAACGGCATGACAATCACTGAAGCTCGTGTAGAAGCGATGTACTTCTCTAAACCTTATATTGCAAACAAACAAGTTATCGTGGTTGCAGAAGGTTCTGACATCGTGGACAGAGCAACACTAGAAGGCAAAATTGTAGGCTTGCAAAGAGGTTCTTCTGCACTTGACGCAGTGAACAAAGACGAAGCTACTGCAGCGCTTATCGGTGAAATCGTTGAATTCGATAACAATGTGACAGCTTATATGGATCTTCAAGCTGGCAGAATTGACGCACTCGTAGGCGACGAAATTGCACTACGTTACATGCTTCAAAACGAAGAATAATTCAAAGATGTTGGGACAGCCTTTGTCACTAGGCTGTCCCGCTTTTTGGAAAGGAACGATTCATGACATTCGCAACTCAGTTTTTTTCAGATATGGTGCTATATACCTTGCCTATGCTCGGTGGTGCTATTTATACCGTAACCTTGACGCTTGTGACAGGCTTTTTGTCCATTCCGCTCGGTTTTATTTTTACACTTCTTCGTGTCAGTCACAGTAAAATAGCCCAGGCAATTACTGGTTTTTATGTTTGGGTGGTGCGTGGAACACCGCTTTTGTTACAACTGTTTTTCATTTATTTTGCCTTGCCGTATATGCCATTTGTGGGACAGTATCTGGTCTTTCAAAAGTTTCCTGCTGCGTGCATTGCTTTTGTCTTAAACTATGCGGCGTACTTTTGTGAAATCTTCCGTGGGGGTTTACTCTCCATCGACAATGGGCAGTATGAAGCGGCAAAAGTCCTTGGCTTTAATCGCTATCAAACCATGACCAAAATTGTCATTCCGCAAATGGTCAAAGTGGTGTTGCCTGCTGTCAGTAATGAGTGCATCACCCTCGTCAAAGATACGGCGCTCATCATTTCCATTGGGGTCACAGAAGTGCTTTATTTTGCAAAAGTGGCAGTCAACCGTGATGTCACACCACTTCCACTTTTGTTTGCGGCAATGCTATATCTACTACTCAACCTCGTTTTGACGAGAGTATTCCGCAGACTTGAAAAACGCTATGCCTATTGAGGAAGGTGAGACTGTATGGCGATGATTGAAACTTCAAACTTGGTGAAGTCGTTTGACGACTTAGAGGTGCTCAAGGGCATTGATTTCTCCATGGAAAAAGGGGAGATAACTGCGATTTTAGGTGCATCTGGTTCAGGGAAATCCACCTTTTTGCGCTGTCTCATTGATCTTGAAAAAGTGCAAGACGGTTCGATTTGGATAGAGGGCAACGCTTTGGTTGAGAATGGCGTGTATCCAACCGATAAAGTGTGCAGACAAGTGTGTGCCAAAATGGGGATGGTGTTTCAGCACTTTAATCTCTTTCCACACATGACGGTGCGCGATAACTTGACCATGCCTGCTGTGCTCAATGACGGCATGGATAAAAAAGAAGCCCTGCACAAATGCAGAACGCTTTTAGAAAAAGTCGGCTTGGCGGATAAAGAACTCTCACTGCCGTCACAGCTATCTGGCGGACAGAAACAGAGGGTGGCAATTGCACGAGCGCTCATGCGTGACCCGCATGTGTTGCTTTTTGATGAACCAACGTCTTCTCTTGACCCTGAAATAGCAGGGGAAGTCTTGGAGGTCATCAAAGACCTTGCCACAGAGAAAGCGGTCACGATGATTATTGTGACGCATCAAATTGGCTTTGCCAGAGAAGTTGCCAGCCGTGTGGTGTTTATGGAAAACGGGCATGTCTTGGCCGACGGCACACCAGAAGAGGTTATCAACAACCCTGAAAGTGAACGTGTACAGACGTTTTTAAAGAAGGTATTATAAAAAGAGAGTTCGCCAAAGATGGCGAACTCTTTTTGTTGTGATAGGGAGGGTCTATCGCGTATTTACTTTTTTAGAATATCATCGGTATTTTTGCCGGGGACATTTAAGCCTTTAACAGTGTGCTTCTTAAAATTATTATACCGAGTTTTTTAAACTAGATTTTTATTGGGAACAGTGTAGAAATAATACAAAAAATATTCAATCCTCCTATCAATATGGAAAAGGAAACAATAAATGATTAAAATATACCCCCCATGAGATTGGTTCAAGCAATCTCATGGGGGTATTTTCTGTTATCAAAAGAGGTTTGATTCCCTCACTCTTTTTCTTATGACAATCTCATTTTAAAATTTTCATAGCCAAAAGTTTTGACGACTTCGATGGTGCCGTCTAGTTTCTTTAAGGCGATGGAAGGTAGGCGCATGCCGTTGAAGGTATTGTTTTTCACCATCGAGTAAATGGCCATGTCGCAGAAGGTGAGTTTGTCACCGATTTGCAGTTTCTCATCAAAGGAATAATCGCCGATGATGTCGCCCGCGAGGCAAGTTGGCCCACCAAAGCGGTAGGTGTGGGCTTTGACATTGGGCTTGTCTGAATCCACGATGTGCGGTCTGTACGGCATTTCTAAGACGTCAGGCATATGACAGGCGGCGGAGGTGTCTAAGATGCCAAGTTGCATGCCGTTGTCGATGATGTCGAGCACGGTGCTCACAAGAAATCCAGCGTTTAGGGCGACGGCTTCGCCAGGCTCTACATACACGTCCACGTTGTAGCGCTCTTTGAAGGCGACAATGGTTTCAATGAGTGTTTCTACGTCGTAGTTTTCTCTTGTGATGTGGTGTCCGCCGCCAAAGTTCACCCATTTCATTTTGGGCAGATAGTCGGCAAACTGCGCTTCGACTGCCTGCAGAGTTTTCACCAAATCGGGGCTGTCTTGTTCACAAAGTGTGTGAAAATGTAAGCCGTCAATGCCGTCGAGCAAATCGGGTCTGAAATTTTGCTTTGTGACACCGAGACGAGAAAGAGGGCTACAGGGGTCATAAATGCCACCATCCTGTGTGGAACACTCTGGATTGATGCGAATACCACAGGATTTGCCTGACTTGCGCGCTTTATCACGATAGGTTTCCCACTGGGTGAAGGAGTTGAAGACGATGTGATCGCAGATGGAGAGAATTTCGTCTATCTCATCGGCGAGGTAAGCTGTGGAAAAAATGTGGGTTTCACCACCCATTTCTTCATGGCCCAGTTTTGCTTCATATAGTCCACTGGCTGTCGTGCCGCTGAGGTATTTAGCGATAAGCGGATAACAGCGAAACATGGAAAATGCCTTTTGTGCCAGTAGGATTTTACAGCCTGCACGTTCGGAAACATCTTTGAGTATTTCTAAATTGCGCAGAAGCAAGCCTTCATCCACGAGGTAATAGGGGGTTTTGAGTGTTTCGTTTGTGTTCATCTCAGTCCACCAAGGTGGGGTTAAAGTCTTCTACCCAAGGTAGACCCCATTTATTGAGCGCTTCCATGAATGGATCTGGGTCAAATTCTTCGATGTTGTATACGCCTTCTTTTTTCCAAGTGCCATTCATGATGAGCATTGCCCCAATCATAGCAGGAACGCCTGTGGTGTAAGATACCGCTTGGCTTTCCACTTCGGCAAAGCAGGCTTCATGGTCGCAGACATTGTAGACGTAGTAGGTTTTTTCTAAGCCGTCTTTGATGCCTTGGAAGATACAGCCGATGTTGGTTTTGCCTTTGGTGCGAGGGCCGAGGCTAGCAGGGTCAGGCAGAACAGCTTTCAAAAATTGTAGTGGCACGATTTGTTGCCCGTTGAATTCGATTGGTTCGATGGAAGTCATGCCGACGTTTTCGAGACATTTGAGGTGAGTCAAATAGCTTTGACCAAAGGTCATGAAAAAGCGAATGCGTTTGATGCCATTGAGGTTTTTGCCAAGGCTTTCAAGTTCTTCATGATGCAGAAGGTACATATCTTTTTCCCCGACTTGTGGAAAATCGTAGACTTTTTTGATTTCCATCGGTTCGGTTTCAATCCATTCGCCATTTTCCCAATAGCTGCCGTTGGCGATGACTTCACGGATGTTGATTTCTGGGTTGAAGTTTGTTGCAAAGGGGTAACCGTGGTCGCCTGCGTTGCAGTCTAGGATGTCAAGATAGTGAATTTCGTCAAAGTAGTGTTTTTGCGCATAGGCAGAGAAGACGCCAGTGACGCCAGGGTCAAAGCCACTGCCGAGCAGAGCGCAGATGCCTGCTTCTTTGAAGCGGTCGTGATAGTCCCATTGCCATTTGTATTCAAATTTTGCTGTATCGAGTGGCTCATAGTTGGCTGTGTCGATATAGTGGGTTTTGGTTGCCAGACAAGCATCCATGATGGTTAAATCTTGATATGGCAGAGCCAAGTTGATGACAACGTCAGGCCCAAAGGATTCGATGAGCGGAATGAGCTCTTCTACCTTGTCGGCATCCACTTGCGCTGTGTGGATTTTGGTTTTGCCACCGTCAAGTTTGGCTTTGACCGCATCGCATTTGGACTTGGTACGGCTCGCAATCATAATTTCTTCGAAGACGTCGCTGTTTTGACAGCATTTGTGAATGGTGACGTTTGCCACACCACCACAACCGATGATTAATGCTTTTCCCATGTTGTCATCCTCCTTTTAATGTCAGCAATATTTCACGTACGAGTTTACAAGCGACCGCAGTAGACACGCCACTTTGGTCATAGACGGGGGCAAGTTCATTGATGTCACAGGCGACTACATTGAGTTTCGACAGGTGAAGCAGTGCGCTGAGCAATTCTTTGAAGCTGACGCCACCGGCTTCTGGGGTTCCTGTGCCACAGAAAATGCTGGGGTCTAAGACATCTAAATCCAGTGTCACATAGACAGGGGTATTGCCCAGTAGTTCGGGCAGTGTTTCAAACCCTTGCAAGTCAAATGCTTGCAAAAAGGTGTGTGCTTTGGCAAATTCAAATTCATGGCGCTCACCACTGCGAATGCCAAATTGAAAGATGCGTCCGTCTCCGATTTTATCCCAAACGCGACGAATGACGGAGGAGTGAGAGAGTGTTTCGCCCAAATAGTCGTCACGCAAGTCGGTGTGGGCATCCAGATGAATGATGCAAAGGTCGGGATATTGTTTGAGCACTGCGCTGACAGCAGGCAGGGTCACGAGATGTTCTCCGCCAACCATGACAGGCAGTTTCTTTGCGTTTACAATGTCGCTTGTGGTTTCTTCAATCATAGAGAGTGCGCGCTCTGTGTTGCCGAAGGGCAGGTCTAAATCTCCAATGTCACAGACACTTATGTCTTCTAAGTCTCTACCTTGATAGGGAGAATAGGTTTCAATGCCAAAGGACTCTTGGCGGATGGCATTGGGACCAAAGCGTGTGCCTGGGCGAAATGAGGTTGTCCCATCAAAAGGTGCACCAAAGAGCACAATATTGCTCTTGTCAAAGTCCTTATCACAGGCGAGAAAGGTTTGTACGTTTTTATTCATCAAATTCTCCTTCTCTGAGCATTGTTTCTACGTAGTTTGGAAGATAAAACGCTCCCTTGTGTAAATTGGTGTTGTAGTATTTGGTTTCGAGCTTCTTGTCGTTCCATGCTTCGGAAAGCAAATCCTTTGTGGGGTGATAGCGTTTGGAGGCAAAGCCAAAGAGCCAGTGCCCTGAAGGATAGGTTGGAATGTGTGCCTGATAGACCCGACTAATGGAAAAGGACTTGACTATGCGCGCGTGGGCACGCTTCATTGCCATGGCATCGCCTTTATAGAAAGGGCTTTCATGTTGGTTGACCATGATGCCATCTTCTTTGAGCGCTTTATAGCAGTTGCCGTAAAATTCTTTCGTAAAGAGACCCTCTCCAGGACCGAAAGGGTCTGTGGAGTCCACGATGATAAGGTCATACTGATTGTGACAGTTGCGCACAAAACGAAGACCGTCTTGATGGTAAAGTCGCAAACGTGGGTCATCAAATGAGCAGGCAGTTGTGGGGAAGTAGGTTTTGCAGACTTCCACGACAAGAGGGTCAATTTCCACCAAATCAATTTGCTCGATGCTGTCATAGCGGCAAAGTTCGCGCACTGCACCGCCATCGCCACCTCCGATGACCAGAACATGACGAGGGTTCGGGTGCACTGCCATGGGGATATGGGTAATCATTTCATGATAGATGAATTCGTCTTTTTCCGTTTGCATCAAGAAGCCATCCAGTGTGAGCACACGTCCAAACTCAGGGGTTTCAAAGACGTCAATGCGCTGAAAATCGCTTTGATTGCTGTAAAGCTGTCTATCCACTTTGATGGAAAGTTTCACATGGTCTGTGTGGTGTTCGCTGTACCAAATGTCCATTAGTAATCTCCTTTCCATATGTTGAGGTGATTGACGTCCATGTCTTCTGGTCCTGTGAGGGAGCAGTCTTTTTCTTTGGCATAGGCGATGTAGTCAATGATTTCTTTTGTTACGGTTTCGCCTGGAGCTAAAATGGGGATGCCAGGAGGGTAGGCCATGACAAACTCACAGCAGATGTGTCCAACTGCTTTTTTAAGTGGAACACTTTCTTTTTTGGAATAGAAGGCTTGCTGTGGTGGCATGGAGACAAGAGGGGAGATGTATTCATGCGTCATGAGCGTGTTTTTCTCGCGTTTATAGATGCGTTTTACTTCTGAAAGGGCGCCAATCAAACGCTCGATGTTTTTATGTGAGTCTCCAACGGAGACGTAGGCCAAGATGTTGCCCAAATCGCCAAACTCAATTTGAATGTCGTATTCATCTCGGAGCAGATCGTAAACTTCAATGCCGGCAAGTCCAAGAGAAAGCGTGTTAACTGAGAGCTTTGTTTCGTCAAAGTCGAAAATGCTGTCGCCGTTTATGAGCTCTTTGGCGTAGGCATAATAGTCGCCGATTAAATTGATTTCTTCTCTGGCGTAGCGCGTCAAATCGGTCACTTGTCTAAAAATCTCTTTGCCACTTAGGGCAAGATTTCGCCTAGAAATGTCCAAACTTGACATGAGAAGGTAAGAGGCGCTTGTGGTCTGTGTGAGGTTGATGACTTGGCGCACATAGTCGGCATTGACGTTTTTTCCGCAGAGTAAAATGGAGCTTTGCGTCAAAGAACCGCCTGACTTATGCATGCTGACGGAGGCGAAGTCCGCGCCTGCGTCCATGGCGGCTGTTGGCATGTTTTCTCCAAAATAAAAGTGTGTGCCATGCGCTTCATCCACGAGCACTTTCATGTTGTTTAGATGGGCAAGGTCTGTGATGTCTTTGAGATTCGAGCAGATGCCGTAATAGGTGGGATTATTGACAAAGACCGCCTTGGCATCTTGGTGTTCATGGATTGCTTTTTGTACATCAGATAGTGACATCCCAAGAGAAATGCCAAGGGTCTCGTTGGTTTGCGGATTGATATAAACTGGGGTTGCGCCACACAAAATGAGGGCATTGATGACGCTGCGATGCACGTTGCGGGGCAAGATGATTTTATCGCCACGACCGACAACGGACAAAATCATGGCTTGTACGGAAGAGGTTGTGCCTCCGACCATGAAAAAAGCATGATTTGCGCGAAAGGCTTCGGCTGCAATTTCTTCTGCCTCTTTGATGACAGAGACAGGATGGCAGAGATTGTCGAGCGGTTTCATGGAATTGACATCAACAGATAGGCAGGCACTACCCAAAAAGTCGACAAGGGCAGGATTTCCCTTACCGCGTTTATGTCCTGGCACATCAAAGGGAACGATGCGCATTTGATCAAACTGTATGAGTGCATCATAGATGGGAGCTTTGGACTGATTATGCAATAGGTAACCTCCTTTTCCTAATAGACGTTTGTTCCACTGAAGATTTCAATCATTTCACGGCGTAGCTCTCGGTGATAGAAAGGCGCTGACGAGGTGGTAATTCATACACATCGGTGTTGAAGAGATAGTTTTGCAAATCCACTTCTTTGATGAGCATTTTGGTGTGAAAGATATTTGACTGATACACGTTCACGTCGATGGAGTCGTATTTTTCTAAGGTGCTTGGATGAATATAGTCTTGAATGGACGTGATGTGATGATCTAAAAAGAGTTTTTTGCCATTTAGGTCACGGGTGAAGCCTCTCACTTTATAATCAAGGGTGATGATGTCTGAATCAAAACTGCCGAGCAGAAAGTCTAAGGTAGAAAGCGGTGTGATTTCACCACATGTAGCAATGTCGATGTCAACACGGAAGGTGGCAATCGAGTTTTCAGGGTGATACTCAGGATAAGTATGCACCGTCACATGGCTTTTATCCAAGTGAGCAACCACAGTATCGCCACTGCGACTGTCGAGCATGCTCTCTTCGGCAATCAAAAATGTGACACTTGCCCCTTGTGGCTCATAGTCTTGTTTTGAGACGTTAAGTACAGTGGCGCCAATCATTTCGGTGAGTTTATAAAGAATATTGGTCAGCCGTTCTGAGTTATATTGCTCATCGATGTAGGCAATATAGTCTTTTTGTTCTCGCTGAGTTTTGGCGTAGCACACATCATATATATTAAAGCTCAAAGACTTTGTTAAATTGTTAAATCCATATAGTTGCATTTTTTCTTGCATACTATGATACCTCCTAGAAAACAAAAAAGCATTGTGGTATACCACAATGCATGAATTAGTCAATGGAGATGTAAATGTTTCAATAATATCTTGAGACAAATGCTTAATAAAGCTAGAACTACATTCTACACTTATTGACCGTTTCACAAGCTGTGCATCTGGTACACATTTCGGTTATGAAGTAACCAACTTATAAAAGTTGCACATATGTGCAATCAATAAGGGTGATCTACACCCAATCGGCAGTTGACCCGGCTGTCCGTATGGCCTTAGCTTCATTGTGAAGCGGTCAAGTAGTTCTTATGTTGTGACAAGAAACTGCACGTATTATAGCAAAAATCAAGGGAAGCGTCAAGTCAGATTGCCATATTTTTAGAAATTGAAACGTAGATACATAAGCTGTGATTGTTTCTACATATTCTATAGAGAAAGGCTTGAGGTGATTGTGATGAACAATGATATGAAACGACAAAGTCGTTGGATGATTCTCATTGGGGTGCCAGTACTTTTTCTGATGGGTTCTTTTTTGCATTTTGCTTATGAATTATCGGGAGAAAACTTTTTGGTTTCTCTCATTGCACCTGTGAATGAGAGTGTGTGGGAACACATGAAAATGGTGGTGCTGCCCACGATTCTATGGTGGAGCATATACTACATATGGAGGGGGAAAAAAGAGAAGATTGACAAAGACCGCTGGTTTACTGGAGCGGCTGTGTCGCTATTTGTTTCCCTTGCACTCATTCCCTTGCTTTATTATTTTTATACCGGAGCGTTTGGAATAGAGCGAATTTGGGCAGACATAGCCATTTTATTCATTGCGTTTCTTGTGGGGCAGCTTTTGGGGTTTCATGTCTATCGATATGGAAAACGGGGATCATATACCTTCGCTGTGCTCTTTATGATGATGGTGTTGGGAGTCTTTACGCTCTTTACGCTCTTTCCACCCGAACTTCCGATTTTTATTGACCAAAGTGCGCAGTAGAAAATAAAACATCGGAATTCTTTTACTAAGATAGGACGTTTCGGGCGAGGTGAGTGAGTAGTATTGCTTTTGGAAGGAGACCAGGTATGAACAAAACCATTGCGACCATTTGTCTTGACCCTGGGCATGGTCCAGATACTGTGAATGGATCGCCGGATGGCACGTATCGAGAAGCAGAATTTACTTGGGATATGACGCAAAGGCTGGCTTGGCGATTGGAAGCGGAGGGCTTTTCGGTCGTCGTGACACGCCACGAAAACGAAAAGCCAAGTTTGACAGAACGTGCCAATATCAGCAATGAAAATGACTCTGACCTCTTTTTATCCTTGCATTCAAATGCCACGGGTGGGGATGGTTGGAGTGAAGTCTCAGGGCTATTGGTGTTCACTTTGGCGCCACCAATGGAAGCAAAACGAAATGTGGCTGCAAAAGCACTTGTCAAATCGCTTGCAGAAAATGGAGTCGAAATCATTGACACTGGCATCGTGCACAACGACGGCTTTACTGTTTTGCGAAAGACCTATGCGCCCGCTTGTCTCATTGAATATGGTTTTCACACCAACAAAGTGGAAGTGGAACTGCTCAAATCAGAGGGGTATCGTAATACCTTGGCGGTTTCTACGGTCATGGGTGTCTGTCATTATTTTGGCGTGCCATACAGTGGGGAAGAAGATTTACCAGATGACTGGGCAAAAAGCGCTTGGGAAAAAGCCTCCGAACAGGGGATTGTAGATGGCACACGACCAAAATCGTTTGCCACACGGCAAGAAGTTGTGGTGATGCTAGACCGCTTAGGTCTTTTAGATTAACGTGACGCAGAGGCAGGTTTCATTCAAGGATATGTGAGTGCAACTTGTTTGCGTGTAAAAAACGAAATGAACCGACACTGGAATGGGATTCCGGTGTCGGTTTCTCTGACCATTTGACCATTTTTTCTTCTATGACATAGACAGACAAAAGTTGACGCAGGCAAACATTGGGCCAAACTTGACAAAGACAAGCGCTAGACGGTACAATGATTGGAATGAAGTGGAAGCAAACCACAATTTATGGTGTGGATGAAACGAAAGGTAGGAAATTGTGCAAGAAGTACGAGATGTGCAAAGATATACCATCGTCGGTGCAATTGTCAACATTCTTTTGGCAGTGCTGAAAATCACGGCTGGGATTGTTGGCTTTAGTCAGGCGCTCATAGCAGATGGTATACACAGTTTTTCTGATTTGATTTCAGATATATCTATCATTTGGGGATCAAAATATTGGCATGCTGCGCCAGACAAAGAGCATCCATATGGGCATGGACGGATAGAGACCTTTGTGAGTATTGGCATTGGGATCATTTTGCTCATGACAGGCATTGAATTCATGAAAATGGGAATCATGAACATTTATCACCAAGTGGTGAGAAGACCGACCATGATTGTGCTTTTTGCTGCTGTTTTATCGGTTGTTTCAAAAGAAATACTATATCGATGGACATATCGAAAAGGAAAACAGATAGCAAGCAGGGGACTTATCGCCAATGCTTGGCATCACAGAACAGATGCACTGAGCTCAGTGCCTGTTATCATTGCATTTATACTCACACGAATATCTGAGGAACTTTACTTTGTTGACAGCATTGCGACCATCATTATTGCTTTATTCCTACTCAAGGCAAGTTGGGATATCATTTGGCCCTGCATTCAAGAGATGATGGAAACACAGATTTATGACTATATCACAAAAGAATTGGAACGACTCGCCAACGAGCATGAGGAAATTCAAGATCCACATCATATTCTGGTGCGAAAAGTGGGGAATTTATACTATGTGGAAATGCACATCAAAGTAGCTGGAGATATGAATGTGAGAAAGGCGCACAGCTTAACGCAGGAAATTAAGCATAAAGCCAAGGACTATAATGAAAACATTGCAGATATTACCGTTTGCGTGGAGCCAAACGATGAAGAATAAAAAAAGCCCTCTAAGCGACAGTGTTCGCTGGGAGGGCTTTTTTATTTAGAAATGTTGTTACATAGAAAGATTTGCCATTCGTTTATTTCTTAAATGCATAATCAAATGATAAAGAACAAGCAGCATGAATGCACCAGCAACCACGACTTTAAACCATGTTGCACCACCGTGTCCCATCATATGATTGGTGGTTTGGGTGATGACAGGTAAGCTGTAGGCAGTGACCAAAAAGTCAAGCAGATAACCCATAACGATAGAAGCAACAGAAGCCGCAAACAAATAAATCCCTGTGATTTTTTTGCCGAGCACCTTAGATAAGACGGAAAGGCTCGCAATATTCGTAAAGGGGCCCATAAAGAGAAAGACAAAGGCAGTGCCAGGGCTTAGCCCTTTGCTCATGAGCATAAGCGCAATGGGAATAGACGCAGTGGAGCAAATATACATAGGTGCACCGATGACAATCATCACGAGCATAGCAACAATGCCTGAAGTGAGACCCATATTCACAAGAAAGTCGGCTGGCAAGACAACAGAAATGATGGCGGCAATCACAAGACCAATCAGAAAGTGTAAGCTGATGTCAGCTAAAAAGTCGCCAAAGGCATATTGAAATGAGGCTTTGAGCTTTCCTATGACTGTTTGAGAAGAGGAGGCGGAGCTGTGGTCATGCCCGTCTGAGGAACAACAGGAGTGAGTCTCTGTTTCGACATTAGTATGACAGGCATCTGTTTCGGCACTGGCATGGGTGCAGCAACTGCACGAGCTCGGTGCTTGCGGTTGTATGTTCTCATGCTTGCCGAAGATACTCACGAGCAGTCCACCAAAAATGCCTGATATAAAGGCGGCTATGGGGCGAAACCACGCGAAGGTAATTCCCATAAGACCATAAGTGGCGATGATGGAGTCTACCCCTGTTTGCGGTGTGGAAATGAGAAACGAAGTCACGGTTGCATTGGACGCACCATTTTCTTTTAAGTAGACTGCAGTTGGCACCACACCACAAGAGCAAAGAGGAAGTGGCACTCCAAAGAGACTTGCTTTGGCACTGGACGTGAGGTCATTTTTTCCTAAATGCTTGGCGATGGTTTCTTTCTTCATAAATGTTGTGAAGAATGCGACGAATAAAAGACCGATGACCATATAAAAACCCATGTCAATGGATAAGTTATATAGTTCGTGGAAAAATTTCTGAATCATAAAATCACTCCTTAGTGTGAGATATGTTCACGGGCAACGTTGAGTAATGTAGAGACATGGTCGTCATCTAAGGTGTAAAAACTCTGTTTGCCGTCTTTGACATAACGCACAAGTTTTTGATTGCGCAGAAGGCGCAACTGTTGAGACACTGCGGAAATTGACATACCCAAGGTAGAGGAAATGTGATTGACACAGACCTCTTTGCCCTCTAGCAGTGCAAGTATTTTAATTCTGGATGGGTCAGAGAACATTTTGAATAAAAGACTTAAATCTCGGCTTTCTTCCTCTTCCATTGCAACTAGGGTTGCTCCTTCTACACAGCGTTCCATAATACTCCTCCATTTGAACATTTGAATACTTGTTCAAATGTTAACATAAAAATTGCATACTGTCAAGTGTGCGCGTTTTTGATAGTTTGCCTTATTATTGTCACACTACAGTATAGATGAAATTCCAAAAAAGGTTCTAAGCTAATAAAACACTGGAATAGTTGTCTTACGATGGTTTATAATGAAATATAATATAGATTTACATATCTTGCGAGTTTTGAAAATAGCATTGCATTTAAATATGACAGAAACAGAATGAAAACTAAGGTATGAGAGAGGGCTCTTTTTGAAAAAATTAGATTTACTAAGTACAAGTGAAAAACGCATATTTTTACAATATGTCATTCCTGCGATGCTTGCCATGTTGGCAACGAACGTGGCCGCATTGGTGGATACGATATTCATTGGTCGTGTGATTGGCAAAGAAGCCATCACAGCCATTACGCTCATCATGCCTGTTGTGAGCTATATGATTAGTTTTGCGCCTATGATTGGCATTGGGGGCTCGACGTTGGCGGGCATTCACAAAGGGGCAAAGGATGATGAAACCAGTAAGGAATATTTTAGTTTGACCTTTTACCTCATTCTCATCGCAGGTATCTGTATGACGGGGATTATCGTTGGATTACACAACTGGGTGCCCTCTGTGCTGAATTTGACTGGCACAGTGGCGAACTTGGCGTCTGATTATTTATTGTATGTCGGTTTTTTTTCTGTGTTTTTCCTCAGTACTATGGTGTTTTCGTTTTTTTTGCGACTGGATGAAAAGCCTGTGCTTGTCATTGTTGTCACCGTCATTGGTATGCTCATTAATATTGTGCTCGACTATGTGTTCATTGTCATCTTTGGTTGGGGTATGAAAGGGGCTGCTTTGGCAACGGGAACCGCACAACTGGTGCCTTCCGTCATTTTCTTTGTGTTCATTTTGCGTTCAGACTATTGGGAAATTCGAAAACCTCACTTTCCTATGCGACGCATTGTTGCCATCTTGTTTAATGGCTCGAGTGAAATGCTCAGCATTTTAGCGGTGGCCACAACTGGAATTATATATAATATCGTCATTTTGTCAGTGATCGGTGAATTGGGCGTTGCCTCTTATGGCATTGCCTTACAGGTTTTGAATGTAGCTACGTTTATGTTCTATGGTGTATCTGATGGCATTCAGTCGCCTTTGAGTGTGAATTTTGGTGCAGGGCAACTTGAACGAGTGCGTCGCATTCGAAGATTGGCGCTTGGCTTGAGCATTGCTATTGGCATGGCGCTTGGACTTTGTGCCATGTTCTTTGGAAAAGAAATGGCATCGCTATTTGTAAAGGATTTTCAAACGGTGGAACTTGCGGCATATGTGCTCAAATTCTATGCTGTAGTTTTTCCTGTGGTAGGGGTTAATATGGTCATCACCTCGTATTACACAGCGCTCAATCAGCCCATTGTTTCTATCATATTGGCAACGGCACGCAGTTTGGTTTTGACGCTATTGGGGCTACTCATATTCCCAAGAATTTTTGGTGAGTTTGGCTTGTGGCTGCCCATCTGTGTGACAGAATATTTGACCTCTCTTCTTGTGATTTTTTATTTGACAACGCAACCATATGGAAAAGAAGTTAGGAAAGCGTAAGAGAAATTCCCTATTTGTTGAGCAACTGAAAATCTTTGCCAAATGAGAAATGCCTGTGTTATACTGTAGACACTTGAAATAATATAAAAATCAGCACGTTTGAACATATGAAAGGGTAGGGTATGGAAGAATGGCTAGTCAGAATTATGTGAAATTAGGAACCATTATTGAGGAGTTTCAGCTTGAAGTGGTTCGAGGTGCAAAGAACTATGAAAATATTCCCGTTTATGCAGAAGACATCAACCGTCCAGCGCTTCAGCTTACTGGTTTTTTTGAATATTACGATACAACACGCCTACAAGTAATTGCAAAAGTTGAAATGAGTTATATTGAATCACTTTCTTCAGAAAAACGTATTGAGAGTTTTGATGGGCTTTTGTCACGTCCGATTCCTGCCATCATCATCTCAAATAACATGAAAATTCCAGAGGAGTTACTGCAAGTGGCGGAGCGCTATGATCGCACGGTCTTGCGCTCAAAGGAACTTGCGACGGCATTTGTGCCACGCCTTCTCAACAATCTGAAAAATCGCCTCGCTGCACGTATCACAAGACACGGCGTGTTGGTGGAAGTCTATGGCGAAGGGGTTCTCATCTTTGGGGAATCTGGTGTAGGTAAAAGTGAAACAGCGATTGAACTCATCAAACGCGGACATCGTTTGGTGGCGGATGATGCGGTTGAAATTCGCACTGTGGACTCTCGTATCATAGGCTCTGCACCCGCTCTCATTCGTCACTATATCGAATTGCGTGGCATTGGTGTTGTGGATGTACGACAACTATTTGGCATGAGTGCCATTCGTGATGAACAAGACATTGATATGGTGGTCAATTTAGAGGCTTGGGACGATGGCGTCTTTTATGATCGTTTGGGGACGAATGAAGAATTTACCACCATTTTAGATAAGAAAATTCCAGCGGTTACGATCCCAGTGAAAACAGGGCGGAACCTTGCCATCATCGTGGAAGTGGCGGCGATGAATAACCGTCATAAGAAGATGGGATACAATGCGGCGCAGGAATTTGCTGAGCAACTCGATGCTCATTTTGAGCAAATGCTGAAAAATGATGCGGAAAATGTAGCTCAGCATGAAGGAGAAGATGTATAACGGCGCTTTTTTACATCAATTTCATTTGAATTTTATTCTGATGGGGTAAACTAGATGTGATAAAGAAGACCTATTGCTTAATGTGAAGTGAATGACAGGATTATGTCTTTTGGATATAGACCATCTGAATGATAAAGGAGGAATGGCGATGAGAAAAACGAAAATTGTATGTACCTTAGGACCTGCAACAGATGCATCAGGCATCTTGCAAAGAATGATTGAAGCGGGCATGAACGTGGGGAGATTCAACTTTTCACATGGCACACATGCCGACCATAAAATGCGAATGGATAGCCTTAAAGAGGCTAGTGAAAAGGCAAATATGCCAGTGGCGATGCTGCTCGATACAAAGGGACCTGAAATTCGTCTGCGACATTTTGTGAATGAAAAAGAATATTTAGAGGATGGGCAAACATTTACTCTGACAACGAGAGACATCATGGGCTCAAAGGATATTTGCTCTATCACATATAAAGAACTACCGTATGACGTGCAAAAAGGCAGTCGCATCATGCTTGATGACGGACTCATCAGTATGCGTGTGATGGAAGTGAAAGATACAGACATTGTCTGTATGGTGGAAAATGGCGGTCCAATCAAAGACCGAAAAGGGGTCAATGTCCCTGGGGTTCGCCTTTCGATGCCCTATATGAGCCAACAGGACAAAGAAGATATTTTGTTTGGGATGCAGGAAGAGTTTGATTATGTGGCTGCGAGCTTTTGCCGTAATGAATACGATGTCTTGGAAGTGCGCCGTTTCATCGAAGAAAACGGCGGTGACATGCAAATTATAGCCAAGATTGAAAATCAAGAGGGCGTTGACAACATCGCTTCAATTATGGCGGTGGCAGACGGCGTGATGATTGCGCGTGGGGACATGGGAGTGGAAATCGATTTCACCGAAATTCCAGTCATACAAAAAGAAATCATTGCTCGCGCAATGGAAAATGGGAAAACGGTTATCACGGCAACCCAAATGCTCGACAGCATGATGACAAATCCGCGCCCAACGCGTGCAGAAATTACCGACGTTGCCAACGCTGTGTATGATGGCACATCTGCCATCATGCTCTCTGGTGAGACGGCTGCAGGGCAGTATCCTGTCGAGTCGGTGCGCACCATGGCGGCGATTGCCAATCGCACGGAAGCTGACATTAATTACTATGGACGTATGATCAAAGCGACGACTGATGCGCATTTGGGAATCAGTGATGCCACAGCACACGCGGCTTGCACCACCGCGACCGATACAAATGCAAGTGCCATTATTTCTGTGACCAAAAGTGGCGCAACAGCCATTCGCATCAGCAAATATCGCCCACAAACTCCAATTATCGCTTGTGTCATGGAAGAAAAAATTCAGCGGAAATTGGCGCTCGTTTGGGGCGTGAATCCAGTGCTTATGCCCTATGCAGAAAGCACCGATGAAATGATTGACGTTTCTGTGGAAACAACGAAGCAAAAAGGCATTGTGCAAGATGGTGAAATTGCAATCATTACGGCGGGAATTCCTGCTGGCATTACGGGTACAACCAATGTTATGAAAGTACATTTGGTGGGAAGCTGTCTCATAGCCGGTGTTGGAATTGGAGAGTATACAGCAGATGGGAATCTTTGCATCTGTCGCAATGTGGATGACATTAAACTCAAATTCAAAGATGGCGATGTCTTAGTTGTGCCGAGAACGAACAACGATATGCTCAGTTACATTCACAGAGCATCTGCAGTTGTGGTGGAAGAACCAGGACAAGCTAGCCATGCTGCAGTAGTTGGGCTGAGCACTGGAAAAGCGGTCATCACTGGCGCCATTGATGCCATGCGCATTTTAGAGGACGGCATGCACGTCACGGTAGATTGCAAGCGCGGCATTGTGCAAAGTTTGCTCGACTGATGCCACTATGACGCAATAAAAATGACATAAAGGGTAATCTTTATTACTAGACTCACCTTCCTATTGGCAGTTCATACACTGTTTTTAGGGAGGTGAATTTTTTTGAAGAGCAAACAATTTGAGCGAGGGGATGAGGTTGTGACCTTAGTTCCCCATGAACATTTTGAAGCAGGTACGGTTGGCACCGTGACAAGTCGGCTCATTGGCACATTATATGCGGTGAAACTGCCTAATGGAGATTTTCACTGGGTACACAATACGGAAATTGCGCCAAGCAGACCTGAAAAACGACGCATTGTAGAAGGGGATGTTGCCATGATGATTTCTGAAACTCATCCGCATCCTGTGAAGATTGGTGATTTGGTAGAGGTTTATAAAATCGTGGAAGATGTAGATTATTACGGGGTATTATTGGATGATGAACTGCATTGGCTCGCTGGGTTTGAACTTGCCAAAAATTATTGATACAAAAAAACAGTCCCGATGAGGGGCTGTTTTAAAAATGGGATAAAAGAGAGAAAGTTCAAAACATGCAAAGCACCCAAAATGGTGTGGTGTCTAGCAGGAACTTGCATTTTGAAGCTTGTGTGCTCTATTACTATGAAAAAATATAATAAAAGGCTAGAAAAACGTTTAAATTAGGCGTATACTTTTAATAGATATTTTCAAAGAGTGCAGCGATGTTTTTTTATAAATATGCAATAGTATGAATGCGAAAGAGATAAGTGTGGGCATTATGAAATTAAAAAACAAACTGAGAGTATTGATTATAATTAGTACAATTTTCTTTGTGATTGTTGGAGGAAGTTTGACAAATTATATTAATCATGGAAAAAATCTTCAAGTGGAAGAAGTGTTGTTTCAAGAGAACATGGAGGAAACGCTGCGAAAATTGAACAATGAACTGAAAGATTTAGAAACAATAGTAATCGATTGGGCAGAGTGGGATGCCATGTATAATCTTTTAGATCAGTTTGATCAAGAATTCATCAATGAAAACTTTGTCGATGATGTGTATGAATTATTCAACATAGATTATGTTATATTGGCAAATGATGAGGATGAAGTGTTATATTCAGGATATTATAATGGTGAAACGATTACAGAAGTGTCAGAGAATCGAATGTTGGAATTTTTATTATTTCAAGGTGAATCTGGAATGTTGAAATCTGACGAAGGTCCTATGATGTTTATTTCCAAACCATTAAACAATTCTGAATCTTCGAATATCCCGAAAGGAAGCCTGACATTTGTCAGAAAAATGGACGAATCTTATCAAAAGCAACTGCAGTATGACTTGAATGTTGAGTTTGAAGTTTACTTTGATGAGAAAACTATAGTTGCAACACAAGAAAGCGAGCATGGCATCGTGGCAAGCCTTGCGCATCTTGAAGGCCAATATAGTACAATGCGAATTGAAGTACCTTTTCTCAATAGTGAAGATGGTATGATTATGGATTTTCAACTAGAAAATCGGGTGCAAAATTTGGCACATGAATACAATGTAATTAATGTTACTATGATTACGGTAATCATATTGCTCATAGGTGTTGTACTTGATTTATCACTTAAGTATGCAATTGTAGATAGAGTTGTGGATTTGAATAAGCAAATTAAAAAGATTAAATTTTTAGAGAATACTTCAGAGAGAATCGAGTATGATGGGGAAGATGAAATAGCTGAATTGTCAGGCAGCATCAATGAAATGTTAGAACAGATTGAAAGTATGCATGAAAAAGTGTTGCTATATGCAAATTTTGATGAAATGACAGGTACGCATAGTAGAAAAAAAGGGTTTATGATGCTTCAAGAGGATTTTTCTTCTGCTAGTTCAGGAGCGTTAACACTTTCACTTGTATACATTGATATGGACAATTTGAAGACAATTAATGATATGTATGGGCATGCGATGGGAGATTCTTTGATTGCCGATGCAGCTATGCTCATGAAAAATGTAATCCCTAAGAATAGTTACATTATTCGGGTAGGTGGCGACGAATTTTTGATGGTTTTGAGGGAGAAAAACTATCAAGAAGCGCAACTTATAGTGCAATCATTAAAAAAGCAGATAATTGACTTTAATGATGTTAGCCAGAAGGTTTACAAAGTTAGTTTGAGTAGTGGCATTGCAAGCTATAGTGATGAAAAACACCTTAAGGAACTCATTGAAAAAGCAGATAGCGAAATGTATGCACTTAAGAATGAGCGAAAGTAATGGTGTACGTAAGTGTATGACTTTTATCATTGGCTTTGCTAGGGCGAAACAAATATTATAAGATTGTAAAATAAACCCAAGATCTTTGGGTTTATTTTTTTTGCAGTTTTTTGATTCCTATTTAATGTAGCGTGATTTTGATATAGTCACAGCAAAATAGATAGAAGAGTAGTGAGGGTTTATGCATGAGCCAGTGCAGGGGCTTTATTGGATGAAGCAGAAAATCCTTCGGTTTGATAGATGTGAAGAAGTTTTTCTCCCATGCTATCTAGTGTCCGTGCTTTGGCAACGGCATGCCCTTGTATTTTGAGAGAGGGGCATGTGCGTTCTAGAAGAGAGCTGACCCTTTCTTGGAAGTCATTGTTGTTCTTTGCTTTGTATACGGTTTCGCCATCACAAAGCCAACCATCATATACGCCAATGTCACGCACTACTGTGTCAATTTGACAAGCCAATGCTTCCAAGACGACAATGCCTTCTGTTTCTTCGTAACTCATGAACGCAAAGACATCCGCACCGCAGTAGGCATCGCGCAGGGCTTCTTTTTCCACATATCCTGCAAAGTGTAAATTTTCAGGTGCATTAGCAATGGCAGTGGCGATGTGCTTTGGAACCAGATTTAGGTTGGTGTGTCCGAACCAAATGAATTTTGTGTGTGGCATGGCGCGTGCCAAATTAATAAAATCTAAGACGCCTTTGCGTTCTATCCAATGTCCAACGGAAATAACAACTTTATCGTCTTTTGTTAGCTGATACGTTTGGCGAAATGCTTCTCGTCTTGTGTGATGAGGGGCAAAAAATTCGGTATCAATCCCGTTGGAAATGGCGTAAATGGGCTTTTTGATGGGGTAACTTTCTAAAATCTTTTGAGAATATTCTGTTGGAGTCAATATGACATCCCCTAGATTGTAGCAAAAGGTAATCCATGATTTGAATAAGGGTGCAAATAGGGTTGAGCCCTTGAACGAGTGTTTGAAGTCATCCATAGTGGAGTGACCGTAATACACCACGTGTTTTTTTGCTATTTTGGCTCTGAGAGCATGGAAGACAGCGTCTGGCAAAACCGTGTTGATGTGAACAATATCGGTCTCCGCTGACCATTTGTGGCTGGTGGGGACGCCTACGGATTGGAGCATTTGTTCTTGGTGTAAGATGGCTTTGCCTACACCGCTTTTTTTCACTGTATTATAATTTCCTCGATAGAGTTGAACGAACATGATAAACTCTCCTTTAAATTAAAATGATAAGATGTTGCTGATAATGCTTGCCAAACCAATACCATAGATGAAGATTGGCAGCGGTTTTCCCAATAAGATGATGGTGGTAAATCTTCGAAATGACATCGTTGTTGTGCCTGCCAAATAACAAAGAAAATCATCAGGGGCAACGGGAAACACGATAGCATAGGTGAAAAGCTTGGAAAATCGGTTTTTCTCTGCTGTCCACTGGTGATATTTTTCTATCATCTTACGTGGAAAAAGCATATGTAAAATGGAACAGCCATAGGCTCTGGAGATGGCAAACACGAGTAGAGAACCTGCGCAGATGCTCACATAGTTATACAAAAAGCCGAGCGATGGACCGAATAGCAGGACACCTGCCACACAGGTGAGGCCGCCCGGCACGATGGGAATGACAACTTGGACGATTTGAAGGAGGATGAATATTATGGGCGCAAGCAAACCAGCCTGAATAACAAATGCTTGTAGACTTTCTAAAGATGAGAAAAGACCGATTTGATATGCATAGACCATGAGCGCGGTGCAAAGTAGCAGCCCCACAAAGGGTAAGATTTGCACCAATGGCACGCAATTTTTTGCGGAACTTGTATTGTCACTTGATGGGTGTGGTTCCTTCGCTACGAAAGAAGTAGCGCCAGACGTAAGAACTGAGGTTGTCTTGTTTGTTTCAGTCCATTTATTTATGGGAGGCATCATACATCACCTTCTTTGGATGGTTTTTTATATTTGTTTTTTGTTGCGCTACTTGAGTGTTTGTGGATGCCTTAAGAATAGCAAAAAAAAACAAAACCCTGATTGGGTTTTGTAAAAGAAAATAAAAAGAAATAATTAAGATTTTTTGACGAAATAGGAAAAGACATCTCCTTTTGCTTCATTAAAATGTGAAACGAAAAGGAGATATCTCAGAATGGTGTTTTTTTTATGTGAGTAAAATATCAAAATTGTGCAGCAATCTAAATAGGGGTTCTAATTTTTTATGTTCGGGAAGCTGTTTCGTCGTTTATCATATAATTGCCATCTGGCAAGATGGTGGGAAGACGATAGGTTTCATCTGTTAGAAGGGTATAGATGGGTGCATCCACCGTCATGACTTTTTCTTTTGTGTTGAGCTTCCATTCGTCTTGGATTTCTTCCAATCGTCCATCAAACTCTTGTGCGCCTAAGATAGAGGTGAGTGACCAGTAAACATATTCTGTAACCATGGTGCTGTAGTCAGCAGTTTCATCATAGTATGAATACCAAGCTGAACTTGGATATTGTTCTGGGATTTTGATAAACTGACCACCGCGTGCTTTGTCCATTGCATTTGCCACAGTTGTTCCAGGATATTCTCCAAACACTTCGGGATACACCTTGGCATAACCAACATGGGTAATTAAGTGCAAGACTTCTTCATAGGTAGCATCGAACACACCGTTTGCGGTGAAGTTTATATGGATTTCGCTATCGTATAAATCTTGAAGAGCATCTGGATTTTTAACCGTTTTCATAAACGCATCTAATTTGCGCATGTTGTGTTCGGACTCATGTGGATCGGTAAAGATGACCATGCTGGCACCGTTTTCTACCATTTTGGCAACGACGGCAGGATTGTCTGCTTCGCCATCTTCATCATTGTCTAAGTACTCTGCCATCACATTGGCAGCGTGTTGCAGTTTTTCATCGGATACGCCTTCGGTGGCATAGAGTTTGATTCCAAACACCGTTTTTTCTTTGGTGAAGAGAGGGTCATTGTTTTTTGTCAGCATAAAACTGCCCACGATGAGGGCAATGAGTGCGATACTGCCGTATATCAATGTTCTTTTCATAGGTATTCAATCCTTTTATTGTTGATACGATTAGTATATATGGTATAGTTTAAGCTGATTTGATTACTTTTTTAAGACTTTGTGAAGAAATGTATTGTTAAGAAGCCAAGGATTGCTTTGTAATCATCAAGAAAAAATGAGACAACCTTCGTTTGGTTGTCTCAAAGAGTGTTTTGATGAAAGCGTGCCATACCTTTGGGGAAGAGCTTATAGAAAAGACGGTATAGCGCGTAGCCGAGAATGCCGCCGAGCGTATTCATGAGAATATCGTCAATGTCAGTGCCTCTGGGCAGAGCCAATTGAATGAGTTCAATGGTCAGTGAAGTGAGAAAACAAAGCAAAATTACACGTTTTGCTGAGCCTAATTTTTGAAACAACAGAGGCAATAGAAAGCCGATAACGGAGAACATGAGAATATTGCCCAAGATTTCAATAAAAAAGTAGGAAAGGTTGCCATCCCGTATGACAATGTACTCAAATTCAGTTAATTTGTTTAGTGGGGTGAGATTCACGCGAAACGCCGTTGTATCTCTTTGTAGATTAAACACAAAGGTTTGTGAAAAAAGACCGACAAGATAAGAGGCAAAGAGCACAAGTCCTGTCTCATGGAACCAATTGATTTGGGTTGTCTTTTTTCTCAGTATCATACGCAATAGAATAATCACAGGAATAGATAGGGCAATTACCTGTAGGATATCGCTGATGTGATGAAGGATTCTAGTCATGGTGCACTCCTAATTGAGAAGCTTTTTTGCTGTGTGAAAGTGCAACGCACTCTTGTTATCAAAGGAGTTGCAACGGTTGGAGCAGCATTATTGACAATGGGCATTGTATAACTTGGAAATGCTTTGATGCAGGGCGTCTTTTTCCTCAGGGGAGAGCAATTCTAACCACATGGTGAGCAAGTCGTTTTCCACTTTGTCATACTGCACAAAATAGGAGAGGACAAGATCTGTCAAATGCAAGGTGTATACCCGTTTGTCATCCATCGAGTGTCTTTTCTCAAGCAGACCTTTGTCTATGAGTTTTTTGACAACCTGTGTTGCAGCTGGCTTTGTGATGTTCATGAGCTTTGCAAATTCTGTAGAAGTTGGGGAATCTTTTTCATAAATCATGCTCAGATATTTGAATTCGTTTGGCGTTACATCCAATTCTGAAAAATCAGGCAGGGAATCAATTGATTTTAAATCTGCCATGAAGCTTGTGTACATATCGGTCAACATTGCTCTGATCTCTGTCATTTAATCCCTGCTCTCAATATATTAATTTATAAGTTAGTTCATGCTTATATTGAATAATTATAATATTATATGGAGAGATATGTCAATTGTTTTGCGTAGAAATGCGAGAGACAATATGGGTTATGTATCACGTTTTTCAAAGTTTTAGAAGTGAGAGGTTTGAAAGTGGAATGAGTTCAAACATGGAAAATAATCTTGCACTAAAATTCTTGCCCTATATTGTAGTTTGTAAATAGATGAAATCGGAATGCTAAGTGAGAAAACCCATTTGCCTGAACATGAAAATCCACAAAAACATGGTAAAGCAAGAGAGGATGGAGGTATAAATGACACAGGCGCCTGCCATGTCGGCATCTCCACCGAGCTGTTGCGCCATGGCAAAGGAAGAAATGGCGCAAGGAGAGGCTAAGACAGAAATGAGAATGGCCAAGGTGACATCACGAAACCCAAGAAAAATTCCAATAGGCAAAAAGATGCCAGGGAATATGAGAAGTCTGCCGACAGTACAAAGCAGTACATTACCTTTGAGTGGAGGCGCACTTTTCAAAGTGAACGACGCGCCGAGCAAAATGAGGGCAATGGGTGTGGCACTGGCAGACAATTCGGCAATGGTGTGTGCAAAAATGGGATGCACAGGCACGGGGATGAAAAGTATCCCAGCGATGCAACCGAGAACGAGAGGATTGAGCATGATACTTTTGAGGAGTGCCATGAGATTGGTCTCTCTGCCTGCATAGGCTTCAAAAGTGGCAATGGCCAAGATGTTAAAGAGTGGTACGAGTAGTGCGATGATGATGGCAGAAGAGCCAAGGTCAGCGTTGGGATAGAGATTGAGCACAAGGGGCAATCCCATTAAAATATAGTTGCTACGGTAGCTTGCTTGAATCATACTAGCGCAGCGCGCTCTGTCTTTTTCAAGTTTGGGAAAGAGATAAAGTGCAATGAAAAAGGTAATGAGTGTGGCAATGACACAGAGGGAAATGAGTGGAACATGTGCCGCTTGCGAGAGTGTGGTGCGATACATACTGTGAAAGACGCAGATGGGAAAGAGTGTGTTAAACACCAGTCGATTGAAGCGGAATACATCGTCTTGTGTGACCCAGTTTTTATACCGCACAAACATGCCAATGAGGAGCATGATAAACATAGGAACAACGGCCTGCACGGAGACCAAAAAGTTTTGAAGCATAGCTTGCCTTCTTTCTAAAATTGCATTCCTACATTATATTCTTTTTGTGTAAGTGTGTAAAGGAAAAGAGATAGTAACCAGACTGCTTGACAAGCGTTAGAAAGGGTGTTATAGTGTGGATTAATATGGTGCTGACGAAGACGAAACCGCACAGCAACTGGACAGAGAAGGGCATCTTGGCTGGAAATGCCCCACAGCAATGCAGCGGCATAACCACTTTTGAGCCATCTTCTTGAAAGAGTTGCGTAGAGAAGGTCGGGAAACGCCCGTTATAGCGTATGTGAAGTGGCGATTTTAAATCGCAAACAGGGTGGAACCGTGGTGTCTTACGTTGACCTCACCCCTGAATGAGAAATTCAGGTGGCGGGGTTTTTTCTTTTGCCACAAAGGAGATTGAACATGAGTAACGAATTTACATTTGAAAATGAAGAATTTAAAGAGAAATATCGACATACCACATCGCACATATTGGCGCAAGCGATGAAGCGCCTTTATCCAGAAGCAAAACTTGCGATTGGTCCAGCCATTGACAATGGCTTTTATTACGATTTTGATTTGGACACCCCAATCACTGCAGAAGTCTTGGAAAAACTAGAAAAAGAAATGAAAGCCATTTCAAAAGAAAAACTCAAATTAGAGCGTTTTGAACTGCCAAGACAAGAAGCCATCAAATACATGGAAGACAAAGATGAGCCATATAAAGTGGAGCTCATCCAAGACCTTCCAGAAGATGCGATTATTTCGTTTTATCAGCAAGGTGACTTTGTGGACCTATGTGCAGGACCACATATGGACTCCACTGGGCGCATCAAAGCCAATGCCATGAAACTGACCTCAGCGACAGGGGCATATTGGCGTGGAGACTCTGACCGCAAAATGCTACAACGTGTCTATGGCACTTGTTTCCCGAAAAAAGATGAGCTTGATGCGTATTTGGCACGCATTGAGGAAGCGAAAAAGAGAGACCACAGAAAACTGGGCAAAGAACTTGACTTGTTCATGTTCATGGATGAAGGCCCTGGTTTTCCATTCTTCCTTCCAAAAGGGATGCTACTTAAAAACAAACTCATTGAATACTGGCGTGAAGTACATGAAAAAGCAGGATATGTGGAAATATCCACTCCTATCATGCTCAACCAAGATTTGTGGCACCGCTCTGGTCACTGGGAGCACTACAAAGACAACATGTATACAACAGAAGTGGATGATACCGCGTTTGCGCTCAAGCCAATGAACTGCCCTGGTGGCATGCTTGTCTATAAATCCAAACCACATTCCTATCGTGATTTGCCTTTGCGTATGGGTGAACTTGGTTTGGTGCATCGTCATGAACTCTCTGGCGCATTGCATGGACTTATGCGTGTGCGCTGTTTCACACAAGATGACGCACATATTTTTATGACACCAGATCAAATCAAAGATGAAATCAAAGCAGTGGCACGCATCATTGATGAAATGTATAGCCTATTTGGTTTTGAATATCATGTGGAACTGTCCACCATGCCAGAAGACCACATCGGTAGCGATGAACAGTGGGAAGTGGCAACCAATGGACTGCGCTCTGCGCTTGATGAATTGGGCAAAGAGTATATCGTCAATGAAGGCGACGGCGCATTCTATGGCCCTAAAATTGACTTCCACCTCAAAGATTCTCTCGACAGAACATGGCAGTGTGGCACGATTCAACTCGACATGCAATTGCCAGAGCGTTTTGAGCTAGAATACATCGGTTCTGACGGCGAAAAACATCGCCCTGTCATGATTCACCGTGTGGCATTTGGTTCGATTGAACGCTTTATCGGCATTCTAACCGAACACTATGCAGGGGTATTTCCACTGTGGATGGCACCAGTACAGGCGAAAATTTTGCCAATTACCGATCGTACTGCTGACTATGCTGATGCTTTGGCAGAAAAACTGGCTGCCAAAGGTATGCGTGTGGAAGTTGACCACAGAAGCGAAAAAATCGGTTACAAAATCCGTGAAGCACAAATGAGCAAAATGCCATATATGCTTGTGCTTGGGGATAAAGAAGCAGAAGACGGCACCATTGCTGTGCGCTCTCGCGCGGAAGGTGATCTTGGTGTCATGTCTTATGATGAATTGGAAGCAAAACTGCTTGCAGAAGTAGAAGAAAAGAAATAATAGTTTAACAGTAACGGCGCAAGCAATCGAAAGTTTGGGATTGTTTGCGCCGAATTGTATCATACATAAGTGTTTTTTTGAACAAAGAAATGATTTGTTTTAAGAACATTTTTGAAGAGGATACTCTTCAGAGTGTGAAAAATGTTACGGATAGGAGAAATGAAAATGTCTTATGTACCAAATTATGACGAGGCACTAGAAATTTTAAAACGATACAACAAGGATGCTTTTCTCATTCAGCACGGACAAGTGGTTGGGGGCGTGATGCGCTATTTTGCGGAGCAACATGACCCTGAAAATGTGGACTTTTGGGAAGTGGTTGGCTTATTGCATGACTTGGATTTTGGCATGTATCCAAAAGAACACTGTGTGAAGCAAGTGGAGATCATGAGAGAGCTTGACTTGTCTGAAGATATCATTCGCTCCACTGTGAGCCATGGCTATGGCATGACTGGAACGGATGTGAAGCCAGAACACATGATGGAAAAGATTTTATTTGCGGTCGATGAACTCACAGGTATCATTGGGGCGGCAGCCATCATGAGACCTTCTAAGAGTGTTGCTGACATGGAAGTGAAGTCAGTCAAAAAGAAGTTTAAGGACAAATCGTTTGCGGCTGGCTGTTCCAGAGAAGTCATCACACAAGGTGCTGAAAATCTTGGGTGGGAAATGAGCTATCTGCAGGAAGAAACCCTAAAAGGCATGAAGACTTTGGTTGAGAAATTGAATATTTAGTTGGAAGCGGGAACTGCAATAGGGTAAGCCATATCTTTTGTTGCGTTCATTTTTGCAAATAGTCAATCATTCATACATAAAAAAAGAACTTCTTCCATTCGTAGCATGCTTACGTGATGGAAGAAGTTTATTGTTATTTGATGCAAAGAATTTCGCCATTGGTGATGGTTTGTAATATGCTTGGGGTGAGTTTGAAGACGGAGTTTGGTGTACCTGCCGCTGCCCAAATTTCGTCAAGTGTCATCAAATCTTCATCAATGAGGGGTTGTAGTGAAGTTTGATGTGCAATTGGCGGTACGCCACCTGCCGCATAGGGACAATGTTGAGGAATATATTATCGCCAATGACACGATAGAAGTGGTTGTGGGAGGAGAGAAGATTCTTCTAACCAAAGGCGATGCCATGCGATACATAGCGGATAAAGAACACGCTTATACCAACAACAATGCGCATACTATATCATTTAGTCACATAGTGTATTATCATAAATAGTGATGACTTTCTTAAGTGAAAATAAAACCTGATGCAAAAACACTGCGTCAGGTTTTGTTTCGTGTTTTGGAAGAAAGGAGAGATTAAATACACAATAAGAATATTGCAATATTTTCCATAAATATATTTTTTATATTATGTAATGATGTTATAATATACCGTGCAATGTGGAAAGAGAAGATTAGAAAGTATAGAGCGGAAAGGACGCCTGTGATATGAAGAGAAAAATTGTAAGCACGCTTTTGGCGCTATTTCTTAGTTTGCAACTCGCGATACCTGTTATGGGGGCGGAGTCATATTCCAATTTTTCAGAAAGAGTGAGTTATGAGGGGCAGTTTTCTGATGTGATGGAAACCGATTGGTTTGCACCGTATGTAGAGCAAGGATTTGAATATGGCCTCATTAAGGGGAGTACAGAAACGCAGTTTGCACCAAATGGACAGTTGACGATTGCACAATGTATCACAATTGCGGTGCGATTGCACAGCATTTTTATGACTGGTGAAGAACTGGATGTGACAGGTGATTCAGAAGGGCAATGGTATACGTCCTATGTGAATTATGCCGTAGAACAAGGCATCATCCCAAGTGAATATAATAACTACGATGTCATCGCCATGCGACATGAAGTAGCAAGTATTTTTTCAAGAGCGCTTCCGCAAGGTGCGATTTCTCAAATTCGTGAAGTGGAAGACAATGCGATTCCAGATGTGTCTATGGAAGATGGCTTTGCGCCTGGCGTGTATGCACTTTATCGCGCGGGCGTTCTCAGTGGCAGTGATGATGCAGGAAGCTTTTATCCATACTCCAGCATCAAACGCTCAGAGATAGCAACCATTTGTGTGCGCATTGCTGACCCAACAAAACGCTCAAGTGAAGCGTTGACTTTTAAAACGCAAAGCCAATTAGAAGAACCGCAGGAAGTGCAAGATACAGTTGTAGTAGAACAGCCACAAAAAACAGAAGAGACAGTGGCAGGTAATCAGCCACAAGAAGCGGAAAATACAGTGCTTACTGCAAAGCAAATTGCCGAAAAGTGTTCTCCTGCTGTGTTTTATATTGAGACGTATTCGTTCAATGGAAGTTTGCGAGGTTCTGGCAGTGGATTTTTTATTAGTGAAGATGGGCTTGCCGTGACCAATTGTCATGTTG
This sequence comes from Oscillospiraceae bacterium, assembly GCA_030625685.1. Lineage (GTDB taxonomy): Bacteria > Bacillota > Clostridia > Oscillospirales > Oscillospiraceae > Evtepia. The sequence goes on along the minus strand of DAOUQJ010000001.1, from coordinate 214,669 downwards.
TCACGAATAGTATCCACGTGAAGATTACCACACATGATGGCACAGTCTATGATGATGTGGAAATTATTGATTATGACGGTGAGAATGACCTTGTACTGCTTCGCGTGAAGGGTGGGTCATTTCCTTATTTGGAAATGGGAAATTCCGATACAGTGAAACAAGGGGAAAAAGTCTATGCCATCGGCAGTCCGTTGGGATTTGACAACACTTTGTCAGAGGGAATCATATCAAATCCCAACAGAATCATGGGCGATATGAGATACATACAAATTTCTGTTCCCATTGATCATGGCAGCAGTGGAGGGGCTCTGATTGACGAAACTGGGAAAGTAATTGGAGTGACGTCAAGTGGGATAGACGAATCAACAGCCGATTTAAATTTTGCCATTCCGATTTTGGACATCAAAGGATTAAATCAACAATCTGCGGAGGGTTTATATGTTTGGGACTGCGTGTATTACCCTGGTTTTTCGCAGGCACTTGATTTTGAGTATTTTTCAGGGTTATCACTTGTCACGATTGATGTTACGCCAATTTCCTATCATGAGACATATGATTTGAGTGAGTTTTACGATGTGTGTGACCTAACGGCTGCTGATTGTTTTTATGAGTTGGTGTATCAATATGGTGTGGCGTTGAAAGCAGAAGGATTTACAGAAACTTATTTGGGGGACTCATTCTATTTGTATGACACTGAGACAGAGTCCATTTTCATTGATTATAATTGGCAGGATAAAGGAATTATCGATGTGTATGCTGGGCGTAAGGTGGTATACTTTGAAGGATTTGACACAGTAGGGAAATTACTTCCCGATTTTGGATGGTATACGCAAATGGAAATATTCTATGGTCCTACCGAAGTGGATGAGGCCATTATGTATGTATATGACTGGAGTGAGCATTATTCTTTTGAAGAGTTTGGGGATGTTCTCTTCAGCTATTTTGACTCCCTAGAATTACTAGACTATGAGTATTTGGGTTATTCTTGTGAGGACAGTATGGAGATGTATCAATTTGCAAACGATGAGTTATGGGTTTTTATTGTTCATGAAGCTCCATATGTGACCATTGCTGTATATGAAATTTAGTGTGCAATAACAAACTTTCTTGATATAAAAAAGCAAAGCTGGCAGATTGTATTGTGCCAGCTTTGTTTTTTGAACTGCGAGAGTTGAGTTATTTTCAAACATTGTCATCGTTTGCAGATTTTGATTTACATGAAATTACTTTTATGGTGTGTTTTTGCGTGTTAAGAAGCTGTGTAGTTTCTGTTTAGAATAATAACAATATTTTCCTAATATATAATTTACATGAAATTAAAATAATGTTATAATTCTTAAACGCGTGTGTTTTGCGTATTTCCATATGGATAAAGGCAATACAGCACGAAAGGAAAGGAAGTAAGAAGCTATGAAGAGAAAAATTGTAAGTACGCTTCTAGGGGTACTGCTCTGTTTGAATTTGGCTGTGCCGGCTTTGGCAGTAGAGGCGAATACCAATTTCACCAAACAGTATACGTATGCGGGACAGTTTACTGATGTGGAGATAGCAGATTGGTATTTCAATTATGTCAAAGATGCCTATGAATTTGGGCTCATCAAAGGCAGTTCAGACACTGCATTTTCGCCAGATGGCAATCTCACCATTGCAGAAACCATTACACTGGCGGTGAGATTACACAGCATTTACATGTATGGCACAGCGCCTAATCTTTCAGCGTCTGAGGGTGGAAACTGGTATGATCCTTTTGTTGACTATGCGTTAGAAAACAACACCATCCCAGAGGAATATGAAGATTATAATGCGCTTGCGACTCGCTATGAAGTAGCAGAGATTTTTGCAAAGGCAGTGCCTAATGAGGCGCTTGCACAAATGCGTGAAGTGGCAGATGGCTTTATTCCAGATGTCTCAGAAACCGATGCGTTTGCAGATGCCGTTTATACACTCTACCGTGCGGGGGTGCTCAGTGGCAGTGATGAAGCGGGCACATTCTATCCATATTCCAATATCAAACGATCTGAAATTTCTGCCATTTGTGTACGCATCGTGAATCCAGATCAAAGATTGACACAGCCTTTGGGTCAAACGGTGTCTGTGATGGAAGAAGACAACAATACAGATGAAGTCAGTGACGTTGTTTTGACAGCAGAAGAAATTGCGCAACAATGTGCGCCGGCTGTATTCTATATTGAGTCATATGGATTCAATGGCGCTGAATATGCTTCTGGCAGTGGATTTTTCATCTCAGCAGATGGCATTGCGCTGACCAATCATCATGTGGTTGCAAACAGTTCTTATCTAGAAATCAAAGCACAAGATGGAACAATCTATGATGATGTAGAAATTATTGCAGCAGATAAGGAAAATGACCTTGCGCTCTTGCGTGTTAAAGGAAAGGACTTTACTTATCTCAATATGGGCAATTCTGATACACTCAAACAGGGCAAGGTGGTATATGCCATTGGTAGTCCTTTGGGGTTGGAAAACACCATGTCACAAGGCATTGTCTCCAATGCAAATCGAGAACTAGAGGATATGACTTATGTGCAGATTTCTGTGCCCATTGACCACGGCAGCAGTGGGGGCGCACTCATTGCACAAAATGGCACAGTTGTGGGGATAACTTCAGCTGGATTTGAGGACACTTCTGCTGATTTGAATCTTGCGATTCCAATCAACAAAGCAAAAGGACTTGAAAATAAGACATTGACATCTGATGTTGTGTACAGTGATGTGTATTACAGCACATTCCATCAAGTGCTTGATTTTGGCTACTTTTCTGGAGTAAAGGTCATGAGCAGTTACTGGACCACTTTGGGTTATGAAATGGAGTATGATATTTGGGATTTTTATGACGTGGCAGATAAAACACAGGCAGATTGTTATGAAGAAACCATGTATTACTACTATCTAGCGCTACTAGAACAAGGCTTTACACGCACAGAAAAATCTGGTGTGTATGGTGGTCGATTTGAAACAGACACGGAAATTCTTTGGATTGAGTACGACATGGATGAGGGTGTCATTCGAGTAAACCCTGAGCTTGTGCCACAGTTTTATAGTGAGTATAGTGCACTGCCTGACTTTGGCTGGTTTATGGACTTGGAGCTCAACGGGGAGCCGGAGGAGTATCGCAATTCGACTGTATATGTCTATTTGTGGACGGACGTGCATGAGGAGAACCACTTCTCAAATTTGTTGTATTATTATTTCCGTCTTTTAGAAGATAGTGGATTTGAATATATTAGTTATGAGTATGAAGACAATGCCGATATCTATAACTATGAAGGAAATGGGCTATCGGTCAAATTGACCTGGGATTCCCGTGCATTTTTTGTGGATGTACTTGAGGTATAGTTTGTGATAATCTAATTTTTTATTTGTGAAACGCACCTGTTGGCTAGAGGTTACAGCCGACAGGTGCATTTTTGTTTTATGGGATGTTGTTTATAAATTTTTCAAAGAAAAGTTGCAGGACTTTTAGATAAGAGGTACAATGGAACAGGTAAAACTGTCGAAATTTGGTGTTGCGCAAGAAGCAACATAAGGGAAATGAAGTGACATGGCTCATGAGAATAGAACATAATAGAGGAATGACGCAAAAATCAAGTCGTAATTATGGCGTTGATTTGCTTAAAATTTGTGCTATGTATTATGTATATGGTTGTGGTATTGCATGTCTTGGGTGTGGGGGGGATACTCACGACAGCAACGGGCACTACGTATGGGGTGGCTTGGTTTCTGGAAACGCTCGCTTTTTGTGGTGTGAATTGCTTTGCACTTGCCAGTGGATATGTGCGGAGATTGCAAACAGAAATAAACTATAAACCAATCATTTTGGTTTGGCTGCAAGTGGTGTTTTTATCTTCTCTTATCACTTTGGCATTTCGCCTCACAGGCAATGCCGTGTTAGATGTATATAACATCAAAAAAAGTATACTTCCTCTGCTTAGTCATAACTATTGGTATGTCTCGGCGTACTTTGCGCTCTTTTTCTTCATTCCGTATATCAATAAAATGCTCGCAACTTTGTCTTTGAAAGAGATGAGAACACTTGTGCTCAGTATTGTTTTGCTGTTTTCTGTCTTTAACAATGTATCTACCCTTTTTGGACAATTTGATCCATATAAGCTCGGTCATGGATATAGCGTTTTATGGATTGCCTGTCTCTATGTTGTCGGCGCGTGGATCAGTGCCGATCGCATGATACATAAAATCAAAACACCTGTATTGCTTGTCGGCATACTTCTCTGTTCGTTTTCTAGCTGGCTTGATCATATGGTTGGAGCAAGGTTTGATTTGCTGAACTATACCTCGCCGACGATACTGTTGCTGGCGATTTGTGTGCTTATATTATTTACGCGTATTCGCGTGAGGAGAAACGAGACACAAAAGCTTTTGGTGAGCATGTCGACACTCAGTTTTGGTGTGTATATTGTCCATTGTCATTGGCTTGTATGGACAAAACTCTTGACGGATCGCTTTGCGCTCTATGCCAGTTTTTCGCCTATCGTGATGGTGCTTGCTGTGCTGGCTACAGCCGCTGTCATTTATCTGGTTTGTACACTCATTGACTATGTGAGAAAATGGGTGTTCTCACTTGTTCCAAAGTTTGCGCTTGGAAGTCAGCAGAGCAAACGCTATATAAGGAAAGAAGGCGTGAAAGTAAGCTAAGTGTCAGGTAAAGAAGCAAGCTTAGATTTGTTTTAATGGAACATTATTATAGAAATATTAAAAGGCACTGTACATACAGTGCCTTTTCTTAATTACTCTTTTTTGAGAATAAACCGACAATAATGGCGCCGACATAGCAAACTGCTGTCATAGAAGCAATTCCGCTATCTTGAAAAATTATACCCGCTGCAAGTGAAAAAATAAACCCCATTATAAAAGCTGCTACTGCTTTATCCCAACTAAATTGCATGATGGTTCTCCTTCTTTTATACTATTTATATTCATTTATCAAATAATAGTCATGGATAGAATGCTTGATGATTGTTTGTCCTGTAGAGAGAGGATACGTTGTATTTGTGATTTATTTGTTAGAAACGCCTGCAAGTTAGATAGTTAATGTATGTTGCTTGCAGGATGGAATAGTTGTTAATCTGTCTCAAACAAAACTTGTTTCATGCTGTTAAAAAACTGGCTGATGAATGTGTTCATCAGCCAGTTTACATTATTTGTTTATGGTATTCGTTGCAACAATTTCTGGAATGGGCGTGACACGGATTTCTAAGACGCGTCGATTGTCTACGCGCGTTACTGTGACATCAAGATGCTCATAGATAAAGTGAGCACCTTCTACGGGCACTTCTTCTAGCTGCTCTAAGACCCAGGCGCTGATGGAAGAAGATTCACTCAAATCATCCCGCAGATGAAAACGCTCAAACAAGTCATCTAAGTCAGCGGCGCAAGAGACTAGGTAACTGCCGTCATCTTGTAGTTTGAAGTTTTCTACGATTTCGTCGTGTTCGTCCCAAATTTCGCCGACAAGTTCTTCTAGAATGTCCTCTAGTGTGAGAAGTCCTTGGGTGCCGCCGTATTCATCTACGACGATTGCCATGTGCGTTTTGTTTCGTTGTAAAAGGCGCAACAGCGTGGAGATTTTGGTGTTCTCTGTGGTGTAGACACAGGTGCTCAGAAGGTCTTTCATAGAAGTAGATTTGCGACGAAGACCTGCATAGAAGTCTTTTTCGTGAACGACTCCGATGATGTTGTCAATGCTCCCTTGGCTGATAGGAATACGAGAATAGCCACTTTCAATGAAGGCGCGCTCTAAGGCATCCATATCATCGTCTAGATCGACAGAAACAATGTCAACCCTCGGCGTCAAAATCTCTTCAACTTCTAAGTCATTGAATTCGATGGCAGCGCGAATGAGTTGGCTTTCATGTGGGTCAAGCCCACCTTCATGCTCGGCTTCTTCGACCATGGTGATGAGCTCTTCTTCTGTGATGCCCTCATCGTCAGAGGTGGCAAAAAGCCGCATTGCCAAACGGTAAAAGAGTGAGAAAATTGCGTTGATGGGTTTGAGTATCGTTAAAAATACTCTCAAAAATGGAACAGAGAACATCGCAACGCGCTCTGGCTGATCTTTTGCTAAGGCTTTGGGGGTAATTTCCCCAAAGATTAAGACAAATATGGTGAGTATAATGGTCGCAATAGTGGGACCATGGGTGGGGTAAAACCGAGTAAACAATACAGTTGCCAAAGATGCAGCAGTCAAGTTGACGATGTTGTTTGCAATCAGAATGGTAGACAGCAATCGGTCGTAATCGTCCATGAGAATGAGAGCTCTTTGGGCGCGATGATTTCCTGCCTCAGCCTTATTTTTTAGCCGCACTTTGTTAACCGCTGAAAACGCAGTTTCAGAGGCGGAGAAAAAACTTGAAAATAAGACGAGAATCAAAAGAGAGGTAATCATCGTCATACTGGCATTATCCATAAGAGAAGACATCAACTCCACTTTCATATGTGGGATGGATTTATTTGTAAATCCCACATTAATATAATCGAAGTGTAGCACAGTGCGCTTCCAATTGCAAGGGATAAGAGTGGAACACAAGGGGCTATTTGGGAAAAGTATCCTGATTATTGAGAGAGGAAAGAAAATGTTTGAAAAATGCCTATAAACAGGATATACTTTACCTATTGTGACTTTTTGAAAGGAGGCCTTGCACCATGTCTTTGACGTTTTCGATTCCAACGCTTTTGGGTGTTGAAAAATTCACTGGAGATGAGCTTCGTGCCATGCAGATGAAAAATATTACCGTGCAAAATGGGCTTGTGCTTTGCGAGGGAACAAAGAGGGATATTCCGAGACTAAATTTACGCCTTCGCACAGGTGAGCGGGTGCAATTGCTCCTTGGTCGTTTCAAAGCGACTACATTTGATGAACTCTTTGAAGGGGTCAAAGCTTTGCCATGGGAGAGTGTCATTCCCAAAGATGGTGCGTTTCCCGTAAAGGGGTTTAGCCTCAATTCTACCCTCAAGTCTATCCCATCTTGTCAATCTATTGTGAAAAAGGCCATTGTTGACCGTTTGGCATCGGTTTATAAAGAAGTGAGACTCGCTGAAACAGGCAGTGTGTATCAAGTGCAGTTTTCTATCATGAAAGACACCGTCTCTTTGATGATTGATACTTCAGGAACAGCACTGCACAAGCGAGGATATCGCGAAGTCGGCGTAAAAGCGCCAATTAGAGAAACCTTGGCTGCCAGCATGGTGATGCTCTCAGGCTATAGGGGCAGAGATCCATTTTGCGATCCGTTTTGTGGTTCAGGAACCATTGCCATTGAAGCTGCGCTCATTGCCAAAAACCGTGCACCTGGTCTGTCACGCAGTTTCGCTGCGCAAAAATGGAGCTATGTGCCAACTGATGCGTGGCTAGATGCGGCGGATGAAGCCATGGATTTGGAGTTTGATCGCGCTTATGATATTTGGGGTGGCGACATTGATCCGAAGGCAATCGCGATAGCTAAGAGCAATGCGGAAAAAGCGGATGTGGAAGATATTGTGCGCTTTGAGGTGGCAGATGCATGTAAGTTTCATCGAGAAGAGCCATATGGCTACATCGTGACAAATCCACCTTATGGTGAGCGACTACTTGAGAAAAAAGAGGCAGAAGAATTGTATCGCTCCTTTGGACAAGCCACAGCAAAACTGCCATCTGGTTGGCGAGTGTCAGTGCTCTCCTCTCACACTGAGTTTGAGAAAAGCTATGGACGTGGAGCAGATAAAAAACGCAAACTCTACAATGGCATGATTAAGTGCGATGTATTTCAGTATAAGGGAAAAAAGTAAGCAAGAGTTTGTTTTTAATGTGATTAATTTTCAAGTTAGAACAGCAATATAGTGAGATAACAAGCGATATTTGGCGATATCTATTCAAAATGTAAGATATATTCAAATAATCAAAATTTATGTGCAAATATAAGGGAAATATATGCGATTTCACTCTTGCACATTTTCATGCATAACGGTATGATAATAGGAGCTTAGCACTCAGGGGCTTTGAGTGCTAAATATTATGTCAAAACATGTGAAATATTGAATTATATATAAGGAGGCAACAAACATGAAACTCAATCCTCTTGGTGATCGTGTTGTGTTAAAACGTATGGAAGCAGAAGAAACCACAAAAGGTGGCATCATCTTGACTGCTTCTGCCAAAGAACGTCCTGAAATTTCTGTGGTCGTTGCTGTTGGTCCTGGTGGACTTGTAGACGGCAAAGAAGTAGAAATGGTTGTAAAACCAGGTGACAAAGTCATCACTGGTAAATATGTTGGCACTGAAGTGAAAATTGATGGCGAAGAACTAACCTTGGTTCGCCAAAACGATATCATCGCAACAGTAGAAGAATAATTCCGAACAGTTGAAAGGAGATAAGAAACATGTCCAAAATGTTATCTTACGGAGATGAAGCACGTCAAGCACTAGAAGCTGGCGTTAATAAACTTGCTGATACAGTCAAAGTGACCATGGGCCCTAAAGGCAGAAACGTGGTACTATGGAGAGCATATGGTGCGCCACTTGTCACAAACGACGGTGTCACCATTGCAAAAGAAATCGAACTAGAAGACCCAATTGAAAACATGGGTGCGCAAATGGTTAAAGAAGTGTCCACTAAAACAAACGATGTTGCAGGTGACGGCACAACCACAGCGACACTACTGGCTCAAGCAATTGTGAGAGAAGGTCTTCGCAACCTTGCAGCTGGCGCTAACCCAGTTGTTATGAACAAAGGTCTTGCCAAAGCAACTGCAGTAGCAATTGAACAAATCAAAGCAAACTCTGAACCTGTCAAAGGCACAGAAGACATTGCTCGTGTTGGTGCGGTTTCTTCAGGCGATGAAACCATCGGCAAACAAATTGCTGACGCAATGGAAAAAGTGGGCAATGACGGAGTTATCACTGTAGAAGAATCCAAAACTGCTGAAACTTACAACGAAGTTGTAGAAGGTATGCAAATCGACCGCGGTTACATCACACCTTACATGGTAACGGATCCTGAAAAAATGGAAGCTGTTCTAGAGGATGCGCTTATTTTGATTACAGATAAGAAAATTTCTAACATTCAAGAAATCGTACCTATCCTAGAAGACGTTGTGAAAACAGGTAGAAAACTGCTTGTGATTGCAGAAGACGTGGAAGGCGAAGCGCTTTCTACTCTTATCTTGAACCGTTTGCGTGGTACACTTAGCGTTCTCTGTGTGAAAGCACCTGGCTTCGGTGACCGCAGAAAAGAAATGCTTCAAGACATTGCTGTTCTTACTGGCGGTGTAGTCATTTCCAGCGACACAGGTTTGGAACTTCGTGACGCAACGGTTGATCACCTAGGTAGCGCACGTCAAATTAAAGCAAACAAAGAAACAACAATCATTGTTGATGGTCAAGGCACACAAGAAGACATTCAAAACCGTGCAGTGATGATTCGCAACGAATTGGAACGTTCTAGCTCTGAATATGACAAAGAAAAGTTGCAAGAAAGACTTGCTAGACTTTCTGGTGGTGTTGCAATTATCCGTGTTGGTGCTGCGACTGAAACAGAAATGAAAGAGAAAAAACTTCGCATTGAAGATGCTTTAAATGCAACTCGTGCAGCTGTGGAAGAAGGCATCGTACCAGGTGGTGGTACCGCATACGTCAATGCAATTGGCGCTGTCAATGCACTGCTTGACGCTGTCGAAGGCGATGAAAAAACAGGTGTTTCCATCATTGCAAGAGCACTACAAGAACCTATCCGTCAAATCGCAACCAACGCTGGTTTGGATGCTTCCGTTATTCTTGAAAATGTCAAAAACAACGGTCAAACTGGCTATGGCTTTGACGCTTATAAAGAAGAATACTGCGACATGATTGCAGCGGGCATTGTTGACCCAACAAAAGTAACTCGTTCTGCACTTGAAAATGCAGCATCCATTGCTGCAATGCTACTCACCACAGAAGCTGTGGTTGGCGGTAAACTAGAAGCACCTGCAGCAGGTGGCGCTGGTATGCCTGCTGGTGACATGGCTGGTGGCATGTACTAAGAACTTGCTTTAGCAGTATAAGAGAATACGATAATAGACCACATGGAAGTCGAATGCTTTCATGTGGTCTTTTTGTTTGATGTGTGATTTAATGAAGAGCGAATCTAGAATTGAGGAAACGAGGTTGTTTGGATAATCTTGACAGTTTGTGCATAATAGTATAGTGTAGCTGTAAGAATTGTCAGCAACTATGACCTCGGCATCAGAAAGTTCTCTTATGGCAAAACAATTTTAATGTGCTGTTGGGGCTATTTTGGCTGATGTTAGCTTTCCTATTGTTTTGTATTATTTATAAAATTCAGGAATTGTTTATATAGCGTAGTGGAAAGATGGAAAACAGTGGTGATAAGAGTATAGTGTTGGATTCTGAAACTTTCTCTTGCTTTTTATTGAACAAATGAGCGACACTACCTTTCTTTTCTTGTAAGATACAAAAAACTTCGTTATAATAGGAATATTCACAAAGGATAACGTAGCCCATGTTAGGCTCTTTTTATGATAAAAGGAGGATGACAATGTCAAAGCCACGTATCCTAATTTCGACCATCCAAGGCGATAGCACAAATTATCAAAAGGCAATAGCCAAAGCTGATGGACTTCCCATTGCGCAATATTGCCCTAGCGTTCATCTCATGTTTGATGGACTGTTGCTTGCTGGTGGAGGCGACATTGACCCTGTTTTTTTGGGGGAAGAAAATAATGGGTCTTACAACATTGACCACGCGCGAGATTTGGCTGAATTTGCTCTAGTAGAACATTGCCTCGCCGAGAATAAACCTATACTCGGCATTTGTCGTGGGCATCAAGTTGTGAATGTTGCTCTGGGTGGAACACTTTTGCAAGATATGAGTGAAATTGATCGAAAACGACATGCATATCATATGCGAGAAGATAGAGATTCCTTTCATGCTATGGTGACGAGCAAACCGTCGCTGATGCGTGAACTCTTTGGAAAAATGAGTGTTGTCAATAGTGCGCATCACCAAACCATTCTCAAAGAAGGGCGAGGGATGAAGGCGACAGCGTGGTCTGTCCCATATGTATTGGAGGCAACAGAACATGAATCACGCCCCATTTGTTCTGTGCAATTTCATCCTGAGAGATTGGAAGGCAGACAAGAAGAGAGAGCTTTGGCGCTGTTTTCTTGGTTTGTGAAGGCGTGTCGCACTTAAAACCAAAACAAAATCAGTGAGGATTCGCTTGGTGCAGGTAGGAAAGAGTTAAGTGCCATAATGTACTGCCAGAGAGCGGATAACAATACTATACACAATCGGTCATGGGAGATAGACGATGCCATCAACTTTGAGAGAAATCAACATAGAAACTGGAATGCCCTTTGTCAAAGAGGCACTCAAACATATGGAAACGGAGATTGGGCGCAGCAAAAAGATGGGTGTGCGTGTGCTGAAAATCATTCACGGCTATGGTTCATCGGGAACCGGAGGAAAAATTCGTCGCGAGGCGCGCCGCTATTTGGAGGATCTGGAAGACTGGGGTAAGATAGAATATTTTATCACAGGAGAAGCATTTTCCATCTTTCATGAAGACACGAGAAGTGCATTTTTAATTTGCAACGATCTGCGACAGGATCGAGATTTGGATAGACACAACAATGGAGTGACATTCATTGTATTGTAAAATGGAGGAGTTACTTTGGATTTACTACAGATGATTGAAATGACCAATGAGAATAATCATTTTATGAATCACAACAACATGAAACTAACTGAGCTAGAATATGATCATGCTGTGGTGGAACATGAGGTGAAAGAAGAAAGTCACAATCTATTTGGTGGCATTCATGGTGGCGTGTATTTCACACTGGCTGATTGTGCAGCTGGGTCAGCTGCGAGAACAAATGGAACGAAATATGTGACGCTCAACAATAGCTTTGAATTTTTCAGAGGGACAAAATCACCTGTGATTCGCGCCTATGCCAAGGTGCGTCAACGTGGCAAGACCATTTGTGTGATTGCAGTTGATGTAAAAGATGGAGAAGATAAGCTTTTGGCAGGGGGTACCTTCACCTATTTTGCAACCGGAACATTTGAATAACGATAAAAACACGTATGAATATACTTTTCATGCGTGTTTTTTTGATATCTATATGAAAAAAAGATACAACATTTTGCTCAAATGTGATACAATGGGGCAAACTGTGTTTGATAGGAGGAAAACCACTATGAAATGTCCGTTTTGCAACCATTTAGAAAGTAAAGTTGTTGATTCTCGTCCATCTGGAGATGGAGATAGCATCCGTCGTCGTCGTGAGTGTTTGGAGTGTCACAAACGCTTCACCACATATGAGATGATGGAACGACTCCCGATTGTCGTTGTCAAGAAAAATGGCAGTAGACAAGCCTTTGATCGCAATAAGCTCGTCAATAGTGTGTTTAAATCCTGTGAAAAACGTGCCATACCACTCTCTCGTATTGAAGCCATGGCGCAAGAAATAGAACTTGATTTGCAAAACTCATTGGATGGCGAAGTCACAAGCGAACAAATTGGGCAACTTGTCATGGAGAAACTCAGATATATTGACGAAGTGGCCTATGTGCGCTTTGCTTCTGTATATCGTCGCTTCAAAGACATTCAAACCTTTCAAGATGAACTGAGCAAACTGCTTGAGCAAGATGCTGCCAAACAGGGAAATGAGTGAATTAGAGGATATTTCGAATGCTCAAGGTCTCCATCTCATAAATGAGACCCATTTCGAAGAGAAGGCGTTCATTGGTGGCGGAATATTCGCCAATTTTCTCATACTTTAAATAGGCGAGGCTCTCTTGCAAAATGGAGAAAATGTCTTCAATTTGCGCGTGTGGCAGGCTGATTTGCAGATAGGTTTTGTGTTCGTCCCAACTTTTATACACTTCTTCAGTGAGGGCAATTGCCCCCTGCCAATCATCTTCTTGGGAGACAAGCCGTTCTGCCTCGACCAGTTTTTCTTGTAGGGGTGTGACATAGTTTGTGAGGGTTTGCGTATTCCAAATGAGTGTGAGAGATAGGGCAACCAAAATGCCCAGTGAAATCCAAAAGCCTTTGATTGAGAACACTCCTTTCAAGATGCCTTGTTCGATTGCAGGGTATAATAAATGTTGTTCTTCTCGTCAACTGTGAGCAGAAATAAATCCTTGATGTTTTGAATGCCATTTTTTTCGAGTTGTCTGTTGAGCCAAGGGACATCCAAATTGCGGTCAGTGAGATTGTGCTTGATGAGATGACCATCGTTCACAACGATGACAGGAAGCCCATTTTCAATTGGGTTGATATTCATTTGCTCGGCAGTGACGGCTTGTTCTTTGTCATACGGGATGACAGAAAGACGACCACCTGTTTCTAAAATGGCGCATTTAATTTTGCGTATGTCCACACAACCACAAAGACGCAACTCTTCCATGAGTTCATCTGCAGTGAGGCGATTTTTCTTCATTTCATCTGGAAGTACCTTGCCATCTTGGATGATATAACTGGGTCTGCCACAAAGCAATGAGCGAATGCGAATGCTTTTTGCGGTGAGCGTGGACAAAATGGTGGAGATAGAAAGCAAGGTCAAAATGGGAATGATGCCGATGATGAGTGGAATGCCGAAGTCTTGCATCGGAACAGATGCAAGGTCAGCAATGATGAGTGAGAGCACAAGCTCAGACGGTTCTAATTGACCGATTTGGCGTTTGCCGAGAAGACGAATGCCGAAAATAATAAAAAGATATAGAATAATCGTTCGAATGAGAGCGATAATCATACGTTTGCCTCCCTTGGCGTGATACTTCAGTATTTCCCCAATTGGCAAAAATTTATGTATCATAACCGTTATGTTTGTACCAAAGAAAGGGGAAACCATCGTGGAACATCAACTTGTGATAGTCTTAGATTTTGGCGGCCAGTATAATCAGCTCATTGCACGACGCGTTCGTGAATGTGGTGTGTATTGTGAGGTCGTGCCATATAGTACACCGCTTGAAGAAATTAAGAAGAAGAATCCCATTGGTCTTATTTTTACAGGTGGTTCTAACAGTGTGTATTTAGAAAATGCACCGAAAGTCAGCAATGAAATTTACACATGGGGAATCCCAATTTTGGGTATTTGCTATGGCTGTCAGCTCATGGCGCATTCCCTTGGTGGACTAGTTACCGAAGCGCAGGAAGACACTGCAAGAGAATATGGCAGAACTGACACGTATTTTGACACGAGCTGTAGCCTCTTCAAAGGGCTACCTGAATCTGCTGTTACTTGGATGAGCCATGGAGACTACATGGCTCAAGTGCCTGAAGGCTTTGCACTTGTAGGCAAAACAGATGCTTGTCCCAACGCGGCGATTGCTGATGAAGCACGAAAATTCTATGGTGTGCAATACCATCCAGAGGTCAATCACACGGAGCATGGCATTGATATGATTCGCAACTTTTTGTATGAAGCGTGTGGAGCCAAGGGCGACTGGACCATGCAGCAATATGGAAAACAGACGATTGAAGAAGTTCGTCAAAAAGTTGGCGATGGAAAGGTGCTACTTGCGCTGTCCGGTGGGGTAGACTCCTCTGTTGCAGCGGGCATTTTGGCAGAAGCGGTGGGCAGTCAGCTCACTTGCGTGTTTGTGGATCATGGCCTCATGCGTAAAGATGAAGGCGACGAAGTGGAAGAAGCGTTTGCAAAATGGGACATTCATCTCATCCGCGTGAATGCAGAAGAACGCTTTTTAAATCGTCTTGCAGGCATTTCTGATCCCGAGGAAAAACGTAAAATCATTGGCGAAGAATTCATTCGCATTTTTGAAGAAGAAGGCAAGAAAATCGGCACAGTGGATTACCTTGTGCAAGGCACTATTTATCCTGACGTCATCGAGTCTGGCGCAGGGGATGCAGCCACCATCAAGAGCCATCACAATGTTGGCGGTTTGCCTGATTTTGTGGACTTTAAGGAAATCATTGAGCCACTGCGTCTGCTCTTTAAAGACGAAGTGCGCAAGTTGGGCACAGAACTGGGGCTTCCAGATTATTTGGTGCAGCGTCAGCCGTTCCCAGGTCCTGGACTTGCGAGTCGCGTAATTGGTGACCTAACCAAAGAAAAACTTGATATGCTTCGTGAGGCAGACTTTATCTATCGCGAAGAAATCGCCAAAGCTGGTCTTGCACAGTCCATTGACCAGTACTTTGCCGTGCTTACCAATACGCGCTCTGTGGGGGTCATGGGTGATGGTAGAACCTATGATTACACCTTGGCACTTCGTGGCGTCACCACAAGCGACTTTATGACCGCCGATTGGGCAAAAATCCCGTATGACGTGCTCGATAAAATCTCCGTTCGCATTGTGAATGAAGTGTCAAATATCAGCCGTATCGTGTATGATATCACTTCCAAACCACCAGCCACGATTGAGTGGGAATAATACAGAAAATACCCGTAGCCCTTTGTTATCAAGGGGTTACGGGCTTAATTTTTTATTAGTGGTTCTGATTCGGTTCTATTTATTGGTCGATTGGATGAATCTACTTTTGTAAAAGAAAGGACAAAACTCTTTAAAAGCCTCCTAGATGTAACCACTGTTCAGGTGTTGCTTCAAGCTTATGCATGGTTTCACGCACATCTTCAAATGAACTTCTACCTGGGTTTACTTTTCTCTGTCCGAGAGTTTTAGCTGTGCATCCAATCTTTTCTGCCACTTCATCTTGCTTTTTATTATGGCGAATCATATATATTTGAAGAACTTTAGCAAATGTTTGATTTTGCTTTTTGACTCTTTCGGCTTTTCTCTGTGTTGTGCCGAGCGGTTTAACTTTTGGCATTTTATCACCTCTGATAATAATTAGGTTTTTGAATTTATTTGTTATTACTCAAAAAACATTTTATTATTATTACCTAAAAGTTCATAGATGGTGTACGATACAGGACTTGAATTTCTGTTTAGTTACAAAAACATAATTAACTATCATCAATCAAGGCTCGAAAAGCCTTATATATCAACACTTTTATGCAATCCTATAAAAACATATCTAAACTGTCTTAATTCTGTAAAGGGTAAAAATAAGGGTCAAAAGACAGAAAACATTTTATCTTTTAATCTGCTAATAATTTTTATTTTATAACTATAAATATAAACACAAATACCAATAATGGTAATTGTTGAAAAATATAGAATTTTGAGATAAAATAAACTGATGTTCTTTGTATTAATAATAGTCCGAATAAAGGAAGTATAGATATGGATAAGAAGAAATGTTTTGTAATTACTCCAATAGGGAATGATACTGATCCGATAAGAAGACATATAGATGGAATAATTGATGCTGCTATTGTGCCGTCTTTAGGGGATGATTATGAAATAAGTGTTTCCCATCGAATTTTTGAGCCAGGAACACTAACAAAGCAAATAATTGCTGAAATCTTTAATGCAGATTTGGTGATTACGAATTTAACAGAGAAGAATCCTAATGTAATGTACGAATTAGCATTCAGACATTGCCTTGGCACTCCTGCAATAATTATAGCTGAAAAAGGCACTCAATTACCAGCAGACATCACAGCTGAACGAACCATTTTCTATCATAATGATGCAAAAGGTGTCTTAGAATTAAAAGAAACCCTAAAAAGCTTTATAAGTGAGATTGATCCTACTGAAAAAGTTAGTCCAATACTTGACGCACTAAAAGACTTAGTAAGCTCTAAAAAAATTCTGGATTCTGCAGATTTTAACTCTATAGATTCAGATGCTTTTCAATATATACTCCGAAAATTAAACGAAATTGACACTAAAGTAGATAGATTCAAACCAAAGTCTAATTTAAAACAAGGAGATATCTCTAACTCAGAAATGATTAGACTAAAGTTTCCATTTATTAATCGTCCCTCCGAAAGTATAGGCACTTTAGATGATATTATTGAGGAATATATATATAATAATTTTCTTTTTAATAGATTAGTAGTTAAGCATGGTACGAATTCAGTAATTATAAAGATATCTGGTTTACGCGCAAGTGGTCCGATAATAACTGTATATAAAGAAATCGCCTCACAACTCGTAAAACTAGGTTATGAACTACCTAATGATATTCTTTTTAACGAACAAGAAATGAATCAATATATTAATGTGTAGCTAGTTTTAAGTGCATATAATGAATAAGTTCAGGGTTTATAAGCACTAGTGTTTATCTTTGCATTTAGAAACCCCCTTGCGCGCGCGAGAAAATCTTTTTGTATATTACTTTATCCAGCTATAGCGCTTGGTATAAATGGCTTATTTCAAAATTCCCGTGGGGAGTTTTTTCGGACAAACACTTGGCACTGTGGTCTTCGTCATTAGCGCCATAACAATTTATACCCCCCTACCTAAAAGTATGGTTGTTTGCATGCAAGATTAACCCTTCGGTCTAGGAAATTATGTCTTAAACTTTTTAATTACCCTTGTATATATAATAAGAGAAAAGCCTAGCAACATTAACTGATGCTAGGCTTTTCTCATGATGAAATATTCACACGAACAAAAGAAGAGTACACAGAAGAACCAACGCTGTATACACCTGTGACAGTGTACTGGAAAAGGGCTTTTATATAGGCTAAACCCTTTAGAACCTTTTTGCTTATTTCAAGCCACTGATGTATGCAATGTGTTCTGGTCTTAATACTGCCATGTCTAACATCGTATAGATACGTAAGTAAACCGAACCATCATTCATTCCAAAGCTTCTAGATGTTTCAAACTTAAAGCCTACTTGTTGTCCCAATATGATTGAATTAGGATCATATACAAGCGCCTCGCTTTCATCCGTTGCCACACCTAAGTCATTTCTAAGGTTGTTCGATACTACACGGTTTAAACTATCCACTACACGTGGGGCATTTAGAGGTTGTCCTGTGGTATCGGTCAGAAGATTCAGTGTAGTATCAGTATCTGCATTGATTCCCATTACTGTGGGATTACCATTAGCTTTTTTAATCTTACCAATTGCATTCACAAATTGCGCATAGTTAATTGCATCTGCAGTAAGCGTATTAATAGTGTTGTAGGTGGCAAGCCCTTTAATTCCGTTCTCGTCTACACCATAAATGCAGGCTTTATCTATTGCATCAGCCACTGCATCTGCCATTGCGTTTTGCAATACTTCAGAGAGATTAGTGGCACTGTGTAACATTTCAAGTGAAATTTTACACAAGCTATATAAAGTTTTACTTTTTAACTCAACTGCTTCAAACTCTGCATCAGAAAGAGTGGCTTCTGCAAGTTCTGCTTTAAATTCCCCTGTAGGATTATTTTTTACCTTGGCGATAGATAGATTATTGCTTTTCATATCTACTACTGGTACACCCGATTTATAGATTAAGGATTTATTCATAATCTTTTTTAAAATCTGCGCTGACAACACATCAGGAACAATAACCCCACCTGTGGTTGTACTTAATGCTGCATAATATTTTCTTTCAGGCTCTGCATTAGACCAGTTACCAGTCAATGCCCCTTTGACATATTTGCCAAAGTCTAAACCGCTGTCATTTGAGTATACTTTTTCAATATTTGCACTGTTTAGAATCTGCAAGTTATTCTTCTTATTAATTTTGGGGTCTCTTCCATCTGTAGGTAGTGATGCATTGTAAGGTGAAAAGCGAGCGTTAATTTCTTCGTCTGACATATTCTTAATATCAGCTGAATAATTTTCTCCTGTTTTAGGAAGGGTCATGCAATAGCCGTCAGTGTCAAAAGCAAAATACTCGCTATTAGAGGGATCATCTCCGTAAGCCTTCATTTCATCCGTTACTTTCTTCATTTCAGCTTTTACTTTCTTGATCTCATCTGTAAATTCATTTACCTGTTTCAAATCTTTCCCATTGAGGTTATTAACATCAAAGCCGTCAAGCTTCCTTTTTTGTTGGTTGTATCTAACCGATAATTCGTCTATTAATCTCATTTAAATTCCTCCTATTTTATTCTTTGTTCGTGAATAGATTTATAAATAAAAAAGACATGAGAACAGTGGTTAAACTGTTTCCCATGCCTTGTATGTGGCTAACTCATAAGAGCGGTACTCATGCCTTATTCTATTGCTTATATTATATCAAAAACTGCTTACATAGTCAATCTATACCCCTGAAATACAGAAGAGTTAGGACTTCTTTATGTTCAAATATGCGTGCTTAAAAGGTGGATGGTTTTCGCTTGTTTTCAGCTTAGTTCCTTGGTCTATGTAATACTGGAGTGGTCGCTTTAATGCTTCTGTTAGTTCAGCTTCTGTTTCATAAGTAATTTTGATCTTCATGCACACACCTTCTTCCAGTTATCAATAAATTCATAAACTTCATCCAAGTTGCTTGTTTCTTCGTTAAACCAAGCGTAGAATGCCTTTGCAAATTCTTTATCTTTGGAGTACAACTTTGCCCAATCAATGACATGCTTTTGACTAGCTGGTGATAGCTTAACAAAAAGCAATTCTAGTTCTGCCAGAGTTTCATTCTTGACAGAATCTTGATTGTTCGGTAAACTATTATTGATATATGTGGCTTTAATAGCCTTGTCCGCTTTCAGTGCTCCAACACTGATGGCGGTTTTTTTTGTTTGATTTTGCATAATGATCGTCCTTTCTTTATGTGAGATATATATTTTATACTTATGGACAAATTGGACAGATTGGACAAAATACATGTATTCTAGTTGTTTCGTCCATTTAGTCCATTATGTCCATATACATACGGATTGATTTGATACTGCATATCTGGTTTTCGACCAACGCCTTTGTGTTCAACTTCTAACTCTTTGATATAGCCAAACTCCAAAAGCAATTCTAAAGCAGGGCTAATATCTTGGCTTTTCTTGAAGCGACCACGACACGCTCGAAACAAGTCTCTCCTTGCTATAGTAATGGGTTGTTGTTTTTCAAGCTGTCTCAATACATATTTAGCATCTTGTATTTGCTGGTCAGCTCCCATGAGAGCATAAGCACCTTTGGCATGTTCTAAGAAGTAGCGTCCTATTGATATTGCGTTTTGCATGGTTTTTTCATCCACCTCAATATCGGTACAATTCTGTGGATTTTTCGCTGCATGCAGGATACCAGCTATCCTGAGAATTGCGCCATGGAATTTACCAGCCCAGTCTCCCATTGTTTCTAACTCCCCATTAAGTTGTGGTTCTAGCTCTTTAGCAAAGTCAGCAGATATTTCGTATGCTTCTCGAGACAATTCAATAATTCTGGGCTTGTCCTCTTGTTGGATTGAAAGCAGACTATAAATCATTCCTCTATACTTAGATTCGCTCATAGCTGGAATGGGTGGTGTTTCAAATAAACGCTGACCGACTTTTGAAGTTGGTATGCTATACATAAAACGAGCTGTAAGACCTCTTCCCCTGAAAGCATCATTACTCATTAATCCATCTAATACAACTGGCTGAATAGCTAAGAGAACACTTAAAGCTGGATGTGGTATATATTCACTCGGTCTACCTCTACGGTCTACTCGGACTGGATCACCAGCGTGAGCTTTTAAGAATGTGTCAATATTAACGCTTTGAGAGTATCTCCCGTTAAGGATTTCAAAGATACCGCCTTCTGCACTAACTACAGCCATTTTTCCGTCATTCTCAGCTAATAAGGATGTTAGAGCTTCTGGGCTTACATCATCAGCAAGCAAGCGTAAAGGCTTCACCTCTTCGAGTTCTTCAAGTTCCTTGCGTGTTTCTATAACGTCTTCTGCTGTCACACTACCTTTGCCTTTAGCTGCTTTATCTTCAAGTTCTCGGACTGTCTTTTCAAGAATGTTTTTTCTAATCTGGTATTCATTGATAGAAGGCTTCATTTGTTCGTTCGCGTCTCGTTCAAATTCAAATAAAACTTTAGTCATGGCGTTAAGCAAAGCACTCTTACGTTCAGCAGGAGGTGCAACAATTACGGCATACATATTTAACGGTTCATACCAGTCAGATTTACCTTTAATAACTAGCTTCTTCTGTACACATATAGCTGTAGCCATCAAAGCGGAAACTGCGGACATATCTACAGATACTTGCATTGCTTCTGAAACTGCAATGACATAATCTCTCATTGAATCTGGTAAACACTGAACAGGAAATTCAGGTAATACTACGTCACTTAATGATATGGGTGGACTCCATTCTTCTACTTGATCTGATGCCATATTAGGATTCCATTCTTCTGTGTTCTGTAACAGATCAAGAAGTAAACTTAATGCAGTATCTTCGCCCTTAGCTTGAAAGAAATCTGATACATCACCATGATTAGGAATTTCGCCCCACACTTTAGACAAGTCAAGAAGCTTAATCGATGCTGCAACACTATGTAAAGCATTTGCAACTTCAATAGCATAAGCTCGTCCAATATCATCATGGTCTGCAATAATCAAACAATGCTTTCCTCTTAATTGCTCTGTGTATTCAGGTAGCCATTTTCCTTTACCTGCACCGTTTTCACCTGTCGTAGCAGTAAAACCAGTCTTTACAAGAGTATCTGCATCTTTTTCACCTTCGAGAATAAAAACCCAACTATCAGCCTTTAGAACTTCAGGAAGTCTATATAGCACATGAGGAACACCTTTTCTATTGTAAATATGTCCCCCTGAACCATCAGGTCTTCGCTGTGTGAATGACTTATCCTCTCTTCGCACTTTTTCATAAAGAAAATTATTGTCTGCATCATGGAAAGGATAAGTGGCTACTATAGGGGAGTACTTTTGCTTTGATTTTGACTCGTTATTTCGAGGAAATAAGTCTTGCATTGTATAGCCCCAAACATCCAAGATATCTTCTATCCTGCATCCTGCGTGGCAAGTAATTAAGATTTTTCCATCATCACCTAACGAAGCTACACCGCTTGCTGTTTTATCTCCATGCACAGGGCACGTTGAAGCGATAATAATGATGACCAAATGTGGTTCGGAAGATAAAAAATAGGAGTAGACCACTTCATGTTGTGGTTTTGGAGCGATTTCGAGGCTTGAAAATGAGCAAAAAAGTGTCGTTTTTGAGCCTCGAAAAATAGAGAAAATATAGATGACGTAGGTGTTGAATGATAATAGAACTGCGTTGCAACAGCTCCTTAACTTGGGTATAGCCAAGTTAAGGAGCTGTTTTTGTGTTACGACATTTGATATTAACCAGGGATAAATTAATAAATTGCAAAAGGAAGGTCGTGAATTATGTGCAGGGGCTTCCTAGATTAATTGTTGGTTGATATTACCATTACAGGATGGTATAGTATAATATGCAAGAAAATTGTAGAAATAACAGGAAAAGTAGATTTGATTAGAAATGTTAGCTAATAATGGCGCGTATCAGCAAGAATTCTATTCGCCGCACTAAGTCTGGTCTGCTGCGTGTAATAGCAATAATGGGCAGTTCGCAGTTTAGCAGGAAAGTTTAAAGTGAGTAATTATTAGAGAGATAAAGTAATAAGTTTATTACAAAAAGTCATTCATTACAACTCGCATACATAGACTAACATTCCATAGAGATGCTGGTAAAAAGAAATCGCAAATTACAATTGAATACTTCGTAAAGAACTCCCAGCTTTAACTGGAGCTGATAATTTCAGTCTAAAACAACTTTCTGAGGATGCCGCAATTGCAGCTGATTTAATAGAACAATATGTGTTTTAAATAGATAACCACCGCGTCAGCAGTTTCGTGCTATATCTAAACGCCGAACGTCTATTTTTGCAAATTGTCATTAGTCTGGGCACTAATATAAAGAGGAGGCTCTAGTTTATGGGTAAAGTGTTATAAACTAAGCAACGAGAGATAGTTGGTTTTGAATTGTTAGCCTTATCATTAATTAGCTAAAGAAAAAGCATATACATTACCGTTACCATAATAGCAAAATTTTTACCTTTACTTATAAAACTTGATTAGAATAAGGAGAATATGTATGAATAACTTAAAAAAATGTCTATTAGTTGCGATTATCGCTTGTATATTAGTAGGCTGCAACAATGAAACAAACACTACACCATCAATTGAAAACCCACAACCTTCAATAGAACCACAAGTTCAAACGCACATTTTTGAGGCACCAGATTTCAATACAATTGAGTTAACAGGACAAGAGATACTTGATGGCGAAGAAGCAAATATGAATGTTATGCTTTCTGATGAGATTGAGGCCGAGTTTTATATAGCAAGGGATAATCCAAACGGCACTAAACTATATGCAATTATTAATTCTGAGGGCATTAATTTTGCAAACAATCTTGACTCAAGTGTGTTTGATGACTATGGCTTTGCAAAACCTTCCTATACATATCAAATTGCTTGTTATGACTTTAATAATGATGGGATAGAGGAAGTTGTAATTGCTTGTGGTGATAAAAAAAAGACATTATCCATTTTTGTATTTAGTTTTGATGCGGACCAAGATATAGCTTTTAATATGGAAAACTACATAACTGGTTATTCCTCGGCTTATGTCAATAACAATGAGGAGATTTGCGTTGCATCACCAAGCGGAGATATATTTTATAACTATAGTTTTAAACCCGAGGATGCTGGATTTAAACAACAAATTTTTATTGATTATGTAACAAAAGAACAGCTAGAACAATATAACGCTATTAAATATGTTATTAGTGAAGGTGGTAACGATATTTTAATATTGCCAATAAACCCATTGGAAAATGTTACAATATCAGCAAAACCAATTGGATTAGCAGAAGAAAATAGCGAAGCTATCGAGCTTTATACGATACCTACGATAACACCTGAAAAGCCTTTAGTTCTAACACTTATTCTTCCCGATCTTCCATCATATAGCATTTCATATACAGATCAGACTGGTACAAGGCACCAATATATGATTGCCGAAGATCCTGAAGACGGAGCACTTATGCTTATTGAGCAATAAATTTTATGATATATGGATGAGAAACTTTGCTGGTAAACTACTGAGAATAACGCTAACTTCCCGTTATGTTTAATAATAACACATGACGGTTCCACACCTCTTTGAGCACAACGAAAGGAACGGGTAGAATATGATCATTGAAACTACAACTATTAAGCTTTATGCGCCGTGGGTTCATTCTTTAAAAGAGAAACGTATGGTGGTAAAAAGCTTAATTACTAAAACAAGGAACAAATTCAATGTTTCGATAGCTGAGGTAGGCGAGCAAGATATGCATCAGACGATTGTGCTTGGACTGGCCTGTGTCTCCAGTAATGTATCGCATGCGGACAGTATGGTTGATTCGATACTAACATTTATTGAGCACAATACTGACGCTGAAATCATTGACGTCCAGCGCGAAGTTAGATAAGCAGACCGCTCCTTATTGAGCATGCTCTTAGGCTTACTTGTTGAGCTTCGCTTAATGTTTATTAGCATACTTACCAACAAATCATATTATTTGCATTTTCCTAGGAGGGTATTATAATGAATTCAATTAAAACCATGCTTACAGGGTTGCTAATGTGTCTAATTTGTTTATATCTAATGAATGAGGAGATGGGGAGTATTTTTCTTGTAATAGGCGGATACGGGTTTCCCTTTGGTGTCATTGTTACTATAGTAGGACTATTTATCCCAGACTGATAAGTAAAGATGGTCTAAATGGGCATTATCTTCGGTTGGGCAAGGACTGCTGCTCTCCCATTATGAGCAAACTGTGATACTCTGCTAAGTCGATTAGCTTCGCATTATGTTTAATATCGAAACTTCACATTACATAGATATTACAATTGGAGGGCAGGCATGGGGAGATCAGTGAAAATCAGGAAAATGCTATGGGTAGATCTGCAAATAGATGTAATTTTCCTAGTTGCAGAAAAGAACTGTCGATGTAAACTCTGAAACAGATGATTGATGACCAATCCACAATTCACACAATTCACACAATTGAGCGGCTATCTCAAATAAAGGCTGGCCACCAATAGTAAAAAAGGAGAAATACGTATGAAAAGAACAATAGCATTCCTGTTTTTAGTATTAATCATGGTTCTTGGTCTTTGCTCATGCAGTTCCGTCGAAAAGAATAACTCTCCGCTAACAACAATAGAAGAGAATGAATCTCCGCTGACAATAACAGAAGAGAGTAACCCTCCGCTGACGATAACAGAAGAGAATGACTCTCCGCTGACAACAGCAGAAGATAGTAACTCTTCGCTGACAATAACAGAAGAGAATAACTCACCGCTGACAACAGCAGAAGATAGTAACTCTCCGCTGACAATAACAGAAGAGAATAACGCTCCGCTGACAACAGCAGAAGAGAGTAACCCTCCGCTGGCAACAACAGAAGAGAATAACCATCCGCTAATAATAACAGAAGAAGGCGTTATAAAAGGTTATACCGGCACTCTACCAAACGCTTTAGTGATACCAGATAAAATGAATGGTATTCGTGTGACTAGTATTGGAAATAGGGCGTTCGAAGGTTGTCCTAGTCTGATCAGCATTACCATTCCTGAAGGCGTTGAAAGTATTGGTGATGGTGCGTTCACAGGTTGTGAAAGTCTGACGAGCATTGCCATTCCAAATGGCGTTACGAGTATTGGTGATGATGTGTTCTGTGATTGTGAAAGTCTGACGAACATTACTATTCCCGATAGCGTCACGAGTATTGGTCATTGGGCATTCGAATATTGTTCAAGTCTGACGAGCATTACCATTCCAAATAGCGTTACCAGTATTGGTGATGGTGCGTTTTCTTGTTGTGCAAAGCTTAGCAAAATTATTGTCGATGAGAAAAACAAGGCATATCAAAGTGAGGATGGAGTGCTGTTTAAGGATGATGGAAAATATATTGTACAATGTCCTGGCGGAAAAATAGGAGAATATATCATTCCAAATAGCGTTACCAGTATTGGTGATGGTGCGTTCACAGGTTGTGAAAGTCTGACGAGTATTGCCATTCCAAATGGCGTCACGAGTATTGGTGATAGTGCGTTCTATGATTGTGAAAGTCTGACGAGCATTACCATTCCCGATAGCGTCACGAGTATTGGTCATTGGGCGTTCAAATATTGTCCAAGCTTGACGAGCATTACCATTCCCGATAGCGTTACCAGTATTGGTGACGGTGCGTTTTCTTGTTGTGCAAAGCTTAGCAAAATTATTGTCGATGAGAAGAACAGGGCATATCAAAGTGAGGATGGAGCTCTGTTTAAGGATGATGGAAAATATCTTGTACAATGTCCTGGCGGAAAAATAGGAGAATATATCATTCCAAATAGCGTTACCAGTATTGGTGATGGTGCGTTCGAAGGTTGCAAAAGTCTGATTAGCATTACCGTTCCAAATAGCATCATAAGTATTGGTAGTGGTGCATTTGCTTATTGTGAAAGCCTGATTAGCATTACCATTCCCGATAGCGTTACCAGTATTGGTGATGGTGCGTTCCAAGGTTGCAAAAGTCTGATTAGCATTACCGTTCCAAATAGCATCACAAGTATTGGTGATGGTGCGTTTGATGATGCGTTTATAGACGTTTACAACTCAGATGCAGGAGGAGCAGGCACTTACTTGTACAATGGCTCTAATTGGACAAAAGAGTCGTAATAAGAAAAAACACTAGTTTCGCATGAGACATTTAAGTACGAGTCGATCAGAAAGATACGAAAGATGATTGTGTGTCAATCAGGCCAATTCATCTATCTTTGATTATGTAGAAACCTTCTATAACTGAACTAGTTTGCTCAGCGTAACTATGTGTCAGAAAGAGCTGGCGAGGGTCATTTAGCAAAAGCTTTTTTCGATGGTCAAGAGATCACGAACTCAATGACCTCACAGATAATGAAATTACGCAAACAGAAAAACTAATTAATAAAATAAATAAGGCACTAGCCTAATGTTAATGTGAATCTCATTACTACCAAATAACCAGCTATGCTTATGCGTGAATAATTGAATTACTCAGTATGTTTATTAGGAGATCGGCATGAAAGAACAGTTAACACATGAACAGATACAGAAAGAGATTTCGAAAGCAAAGCGTGCTAATTACATTGTTTTTGGAATAATGCTGTTCTGTCTCTTATTTTTAATAAGTGCAATCTTTATATATAAATTTCAACACTCATTCAGCACAAAAAAATGGACCACTGCTCCGGAGCACCGTGCTCGGATAGTTAGTGATATGATTGAAAAACATGAACTTATTGGCATGAAGGAATCTGAAATCATTGCTTTGCTTGGCCAAAATGATAACAACACAGGATACTTCAGTGCAGATAATAGATTTGTCTATTGCTTAGGAATGGACGGCCAATTATTTAAAATTGATAGTCAATGGTTGTTGATCAATTTTTCCGATGGCATGGTTTCGGAGTATTCTTTTACAACTGATTAGCTTGCCAACTGCTTATTATGAGTAAACTGTGACACTTTTCTAAAACGGTAAGCTTCGCAGTATGCTTATACTCAGAATTGATATTTCAGCGGAGATAATTTATATTTTGTGAGCTTATCGATGTCATATCGAAACTGAATATGTAAATGAAAATAGGCTAAGTCTTAGGTCAATTTAAATGACCTAAGACTTAGCCTATTTTTTATCCCCAAAAACAAAAAGAAAGGAAAGATGAGAATGTCAAAATTACTAAAGTACGGTACAAGATTACAGGAGTTTGAGCAGATGATGGTGCTCGTGCCAAACCTTACTAAGCGAGGGAAAGGATTGATTGTATGAAAAGTTTTTTCATTTAATGCAGTAAAAAAGATCCTGTAACAACAGACTCTAAATACTACTTGGAATAGGTCATTAAATCAGAAAGTTCGCAATCCAAAACAAAGCAGATACGAGTAAGTACATCAATATCCATACGCTCAATATTTCCCTTGTACCATTTATCAGCTACTTCAAAACGAATGTTGGCAAGTTTAGCTAACCTACTTCTGCTCATATCTTTGCTGTCCATGATTTCTTTTACATGAAAGCTTATTTTTCCGTAATCCTTAATTTCAAAAATTGAGTTGCTATTGTTCATATTAACCACCTCTTTACAACTATTCTATATGTAATATTACATGTTGACTATATACATATAAATAGATACTATGTATATAGTATTATAAAGGAGGCATAAAACTATGAAGAAAAAAGAAAATGCTCTATGCTTTAGCGGTCATAGAAGTGAAAAGCTACCTAAATCAAAGGAAGACATGGAAAAGCTAAAAGTGAAACTATGGAAGGAAATTGAAAAAGAGATTGAGGATGGAGTACGTACATTTTACTTCGGAGCGTGTTATGGATTTGACTTGCTATGTGCAGACATAGTGCTAAGACGCAAACATGTGATTCAATTTCACAATCCCCAGAAAATTAGATTGATAGCAGTCGTACCATTTGAGGAACAGGCAAAAAACTGGAAAGAATCAGACCGAGAAATATATTACGATACCCTTGCTCAGTGTGATGATGTTATCACTTTAAACACACGCTATAAGCAAGGCTGTTATCATGAGAGAAACCGATATATGGTGGACCGTAGCAATAAGCTTATTTGTTACTATGACGGCGGATTTGGTGGAACTGCATATACCGTAAACTATGCTGAGAAACAAAACCTTGAAATTACAAATCTATATGAAAACTAGCAGTATGAGTCACTTCAAATGAAGTGGCTCATTTTTTATACCCCAAATTAAGAACGGAGGAGCAAAATGCGAATTTTAATGAATAACTCTTTGAATGGAAAAGAGGAAAGTCTGTGGTTTCCGTGGAGTACTGAGGAATTTGAAAACATTTGTGAAAAGTTGGAACTACCACTTACCAGCGCACCAAACTGCATAGTAACAGAAACTGGTGATGAAAGGTTGTCGCAGATATTGCAAAACACAAACTGCAATGTAGATGAGCTTGACTATCTGTTAAAAAGACTTGATAGTTTCGATGGAAACGAAATTGATACCTTTTATGCAGTAGCCTATGCTGATCAAGTAAGTGAAGTAAAGGATTTAATTAACCTCACCTTTAACACGCACTGTTACAGCGTTGTTTCCGATTTCAGCGACCTTGATGCAGTAGGCAAGAAAATGTACCTAACAGAGCAAGGAGCGGTCAGTGAGGATGAATTGCAAAGCTTTGACGGCAGAGAGTATTTTGAAAAAAAGCTTGGTCGAAACCTGAATCCAAAAGTTACTCCCTATGGACTTCTTTATCAAAACAAAAATCCTATACAAACAATTTATGATGGAATGCACTTTCCACTGTATTATTGGCAAGATGAAATTGCAGAGTTGGAAGTGGGAAAAGACGGATATAGCCAAGTTCTCTATCTACCTTGTACTCAAATGCAGATAGAATATGTCTTGCTGAGATTGGATGCTGATTCGCTTTCAGAATGTGGTTTAAGCTTAACAAGCGACCACTTTTCAAACAGAATGCTTGAAATCATAACTTCCGACAAGGCACTCTGCGATAATATGAATGATCTCAATTACTTTGCAAATAAGTTTCGAGAAATTGGCACGCAAGAAGAAAGCTACTTTGAAAAGCTTATGGAATTTGTTAAGCCGAATAATCAAAAGGATTTAAAAGCATTGCTCGACAGCATGTATGAGTTTGAAATCTTTCCTAATATCCATACTGCTGAGGAATATGGAAAGTACATAATCTGCGACAGTGGTCATTTTGAGTATGATGAAAACCTTGAGGGATACATTGATTTTGAGAGCTATGGTAGAAATAAAATTACTCATGAAAACGGTGCATTTATCAATGAAGGATATCTCCTCTATCACGGATATAACATGGACCTTGCACCTATGCTTGAAGAGCTTGGCATGGAAATACTGAGAACAGAAACACAGGAATTGAAGTTGATGGGAGTAGCCAACCTTATACTAAATGCTCCACTTGATGACAGTGAACTTACCAAAATAAAGGACGAAATAACAGGTCAAGCCAGTGACGGATGGGGCGAGGGTTTTGAACAGCGAGAGATTAACTGTAACGGTAAAGAAATTCATGTAAGTTTTTGGAACAATCAAAATTGGAGTTTAAAAACAGCCGAGGAACTTGGAATTCACGAGCAACACCACAAAATGCAGCTTGGAGGAATGTAAAATGAAATACCCTACACAAGAATATGTAGAAAAAATCAAAGAGAAATACCCTGTGGGAACAATCATTGAATTGACAGCAGATATGGACGATTCATTTTCCCCTATCCTCAAAGGTACACAGGGCGAAGTTATTGCAGTGGACGATATGGGAACCTTGCACATGAAATGGGATAACAGCCGCTCATTGGGTGTCGTGCCGTATGAAGATGCCTTCAAGGTTATTTCAAAACCGGAAGAACAGGAATTGACAATGGGAGGTATGAGCCTGTGAAAATATAAAAGCTAGAATATATAGTCCTAAAAACAACAACCAACAACAAAGGCCGTACTATTGGTGCAACTGCACCGATAGAGCGGTCTTGTTTTATTTTTGAAAGTGGGGTGATGTTTTTTGATTAAAAGCATTATTAGTTGGGTAGGTGGAAAATCAAAACTTATGTGGCTGATTAACTTGCTCGCCCCTCCTAGATATGAACGAAGCATTGATGTCTTTGGTGGTAGCGGTACTGTAACCCTGAATTTAGATTGCTCACAAGCAAATCTCAAGGTTTATAACGATTTCAACGCAAATCTTGTAAATCTATTACGTTGTGCTAGAGATAAGCCTCTTGCATTAATGAGAGAAATCGGTTTTTTAAACCTCAATGCAAGAGATGACTTTGAGATGTTTAAGAAGTTCATTAATCAAGAGGAATTTTCCGATGAGGATTTGAAGACAGAATTAGATCTTACCGAGATTATATTTCCACCCCCAAAGGCTGAGGAGGCAGAAAAACTTTTCATAGCAAATGGCAAAGAAAAGGACATTAAACGAGCAGCTATTTACTACAAACTACTAAGATACAGCTTTAATGCAAATGGTGATACCTTTGGCGGAAAGAAATGCGATGTCCGTAGATTCTTTGTAGATGTTTGGAAGTTTAGCCGTGAATTTCGAGAAGTTACCATTGAAAACAAGGACTTTGAAAACTTGATTAAACAATACGATAGACCTAATGCCTTTATTTATTGTGATCCGCCTTATTATGATGCAGAGGGTTTTTATGCCGTGGTATTTCCGAAAGAGGATCATATAAGGCTTCACGATACCTTATCCAACTCACAAGGTTATGTAATGGTTAGCTATAACAATGCTCCGGAAATTGTAGAAATGTATAAGGATTTTTATATCTTCTACACTACTAGAGCAAACAGCATGTCACATAAAGAGGGTGAAGTTTATGAAGAACTTATCATGACAAACTACGATCCACGACCATTTATTCAGCAAAAGAATCATCAGCTCAATCTTTTCTCTTTCCTAAACTTTTGGTCAGAGGGAGATTACAAACTAATCCACGAGCCGAAGAAACCATTAAAGGTTTAATTTTTTAAGAAAGAGGTATGCATATGAAGAATATCAACCAAACAAAAGGCTTAACAGTCGAAAATGAGGTAATTGAACATGCGAACTTGGGAGAAGATATTGTACTCACTGCGACAGATCATTTGATTGTCCTTGCAAAAGGAAAAATGTCTGCTATGGATATGGTAAAGACTATTGAATCTCTTACAGATTTGACGCATCTATATTTGGAAGTGTTGGCAAAGAACTGTGGAGTTTGCGAGAAATGTGGGCATTGTGAAGATTTGGAGGATGAAGATATTAAATTACCAGAATATCTCCTTGAAATTGCAGGTGTTCCCACAGATGCAAAGCTTTGTGCCTATGTAGAGGAAGATAGCGGAATTGTTCGTGTAGAAGAGGCAGATTATGAATCTGACATTACAGATGTCCCAAAGGATTTGAGAAATTTACTTCAAAACTACGGCATTTGTATGGGAGAACTTGATGCCCTTTTGGTGAAGGGGGAACTTCTCCATGAATAAAAACTATGTCTATCCGTATAGCCGAGCAGAAGCTAAAAGAAACAATGAATTGGAACAATACGAAATCTCTTTTAAAGAGAACTTGTGTTGCGCTGATTGCATCGAAAAAACCATCAATCATAATTTTGATGGCTATCGACTTAATAAAGATACTGCAAAGCAAGTAATTACAGAGTTTGGATACGATAGAGTAAACTTCGTTCTTGCACATACTGTAAAAGAACTAAAACATGACGGCAGATTTTCTCGTGACAATAAGGAATGGGCAAAAGCAATATATATCTCTGAAAATATGCTGAACGGACGAAACGCTAATTCCGAATTTCGAGTCGACAGCCATCCTTCTGTTCTTGATGGTTTTGTAAACCAAGCAAGAAAAGAATATCAAAAGCTTGAGCTATGGGAGCGTACGCATTGTAATGACAAAACCTACCTCGATTTTGAGGGTAGGGTTATGGTGATTCATACTACTTGTCTTAAAGAGAAATATAAAAATCCTCGAGATCAGCTTATTCTATGCGAGGGTGGGTTTGGTTGTAGTCCTACAGCAAATGGACGAAAGGTGTTTGGTAGATTTCTCTCTGATGGAGAAAGATGCCAATATGATCGTTCCGATTTTATTGGAGAACTAAAAGCTGAATATCTTCCTAATTGGGCAAGAGAACAAGTAAAGGAGATGAGACAGCAGTCCGCTTCTACTATGGGAGGGATTGAGATGAAGTAGGGAGGAAATGATGGAAGGTATTAAACTCAAAAACAGTTTAATCTACTATTATGGCAGTCCGTCTGGATATTTAAAAGACGGCAAAGCAACAGTGGATACTATGTTTGAAACTGAAGAACTGAAAAGCTGGTGCAGAGAGAAAAAATATGCGGTAGTCTTTACCGACGGCATCTTTGATAGGCTTGCAAGAAAGGAGAATATCTTGGAATTTACAGAAAATGAAATACTCTTAAAGAAAGTCCGAATTTGGCAGTTAAAAGCCAATTCGGACTTTTCTATGCGCTTCATTTCCTTAGATGAATTTGAGAAGCAATTTGGAAATCCGAGTATGGAGAGTTACGAGTGTATCTATGACGGAAAACTTTCCACAAACGATCTCGAAGATATCTATACTATTTGCAACAGTAACCATCCGCAAAATTATAAAGGGCATTCACTTTCCATGTCTGATGTGGTGGAACTTTACAATGAAAATGGTAGTAGCTTTCACTATGTGGATAGGTTTGAATTTAAGGAAATTGAATTTACAGATCAAGAGCAGATACAGGAGCAAAAAACCTCTCCCGAAATGTTAATGTAAATTAGAAATTATTTAAGATATTGGAGGAAAATACTATGAAGCAAAGAATGAATAAGGCAGTTCAATTTGTGAATGAAAAGGCTATTACAGCAAGAACTTTTATAGCAGTACAATCTATAAAAATGCGAAATGCCGTAGCCAACAACAGTGGTGAAAATTACGTTGACTCGGCTGTGAAAATTCTTATTGCAGTTGTCCTTGGTGGACTGTTGCTTGGCGGTCTGTACGCATTGTTTGGAGATGTGGTGATGCCTACACTTAAGACAAAAATCCAAGAGATGTTTAACTATGCAAGTTAATGGAGGAAAAGTATGAGAGAGAAACTAAAAAAACCAGCATCTCTGCTCTTAATTCTTTGCCTTGTTTTCTCTGTAATCGGTGGCAGTTCCTATGCTACTACCCGATACTTTGAGGATGTCAAAGGACACTGGGCAGAAGATGCTATCCACAAGCTTATAGAACAGGGCATTATTACAGGATACCCCGATGGACTGTTGCATCCTGATGAGATTATCACAAGAGGCGAATTTTCCACACTGCTTGCACGAACCTTAGATGAAAATATTGCATCATCCAATCAAACAAATATTTTCAAAAATATCAAAGGTCATTGGGCAGAGAAAAACATTCTCTATCTCGTAAGTGAAAACATTGTTGAGGAAGAAGATTACAAGAAAAAACACTTTGAGCCAAATGACCCCATCACTCGCTTGGAAATGGTAAAAATGCTTGTTCGTGCTTTGGGTACTGAATGCCATAGCAGTGACTGTACCTACAACCTTGATTTTACGGATATCAGCTCACTTAAAAAAGAGGATAAGCTGTATCTTTGCATTGGTGAAAAATACTCTATCATCAAGGGATATGCAGACAAGACCGTAAAGCCTAATGACAATGCCACTCGTGGTGAAGCCTTTGAAATGATTGTGAAACAGCAAGAAGCAAAGGATAAAATTGAAGAGCAAAAACCAATCAGCAAGCCATCTCGTCCTTCGGGAGGAGGTGGCTCGTCCTATACTCCGGCTCCGCAGTTTAGTTTTACAATTCCCCAAAGTAGCTATGTTGGAGAGGATATTAAAATAAGTCCTACAAGTAAACATGTAAGCTCAGTTGTTTGGAGTGTTACCAGAGACAATCTCCTTACGGAGCTATCCACAGTTTTTGAGGGGAAACTGGGAAATAACGGCGGAACGCTCAAAGCAAAGCAAGTTGGCAAATACATTATCACTGCTACTGTCAAAAATAGTTGTGGAAGAGAGGTTACCTATAACCAAACTATAACAGTCTACCCTGTGGTAACAGCAAACTTCACTTTGCCCGAAACGGCTCACACCGATAGCAGTATTGCGGTGGACTTGAAAACAGAAAACCTTGGACAGAAAAATGTGGTGTGGACATTGACAAAAGGCGAAGAATCCATGGACCTTGAAACAGCCATCACAGGTAAACTCCAAAATACAGGCGGAACAATTCAATTTAAGGAACAAGGAAGCTACACACTAACAGCAACCATCACCGATGAGATTGAAAAGAAAACAACGGTTTCCCATAGCATTATAGTCTATCCCGTTGTCCAAATGAAGTTGAAACTCCCAACAATGACGCACACCGATAAAGCTGTCACTTTAACTCTAAATAGCCTAAATACCGAGGGGTTAACACCTGCTTTGGTACTGCGTAAAGATAATACGGAAGTTGAATTGGACAAATATATA
Organism: Oscillospiraceae bacterium; assembly: GCA_030625685.1. Classification (GTDB taxonomy): domain Bacteria; phylum Bacillota; class Clostridia; order Oscillospirales; family Oscillospiraceae; genus Evtepia. Next base: position 179,758 of record DAOUQJ010000001.1, on the reverse strand, counting down.
GAGGGAGATATGAGCCTAAACGGAGGAAGTATCCGTTTTACCGAAAAAGGTGTGTATCAGCTATTTGTGAGTCTTACCGATAAGACAAACAGAACCTTTATTAGCTCCTCAAATATTACCGTCTATCCTGTAGGTGCAGTTGGATTTTATCTACCTTCTATCTTGCACACCGATGATACCGTAGTGGTGGAAACCGAGCTGGATGAAATCGGAGATAAAACTGCCATTTGGACCATTACCAAAGAAGGCAAAGAAGTTGCTTTCAGCAATTGCATCAGTGAAACACTTACAAATGAGGGTGGCAATATTCAATTTAAAGAACAGGGAGAATATATCCTCAAATGTGCCTTTACCGATGAGGGTGGAAGAGATTACTCGTACGAGCAAACAGTAAAGGTATATCCTGTGCCGACAGTTACCTACACACAGCCAAAGTTTGTGCATACCGATACTGAGGTGGAAATCGAAACTACTGCAACCTACTTAGATGGATTGACATTGGAATGGCTTGTGGACAATAGCTTTGGCTATCAAGATTGGAATACTTTTGTCGAAGGAAATCTAGATAATAACGGTGGTACTATTCACTTTAAGCGAGTTGGAATCTATGAGCTCGTGTGCCGAATCACCGATGAAACAGGCAGAGTATTTCTCTTTGAGCCGAAGAACAAAACAGAGGTTTTGCCTGTGTTAAACCTTGGGTTTACAATGCCTAAGATAGCCTATACCGATACAGTGATTGACCTTAGAACAAGTGGTCATAACAACACCTTGCCAATGGAATGGACAGTTAGCAAAGACGGAACCGCTGTACCTCTTTCATCTGTTATTGATGGCAAGCTCAATAAGTTGGGTGGCAAGGTAACATTCAACACACATGGCGAATATGTGCTGACAGCTTCGATGACGGATCTTCTTGGTAGAAGTTATACTCACAGCGAAAGTATCACTATTATGCCCATTGTGGAATTTGCATTTACCATACCAAAAGAAGTGCATTACGGAGATGGTTTCAAGGTAAAAATCAGCAAATCAGCTCATACCGATACCGCCACTGCAGTATGGACGCTTACAAAGAATGGTGAGACTACTTCCTATACAGGTGAGCTTTCCAAAAACGGTGGCACAATCGCAATTTCTGATACAGGTGAATTTACACTAACTGCTGTGGTAATAGATACTTTAGGTAGAGAGTGTCGATATACACAGGAAATTACAATTACAAACACAGCTCCTATGCTTGATAATGTTAAGATTACCCCAACGAGAAGAGTGAAAAATGGAAAATTCCTTGTAAATATTTCTGCACAGGCGAGCGATGCGGATAACGATGCTACTACCTTGGAGTGGGAGAACAAATCTGCTGATAATTATTACGCTGCTCGAACACACACCGTGCGTGTCCGAGCAAAAGACATCACAGGAGCATATAGCGATTGGGCGAGCAAAACATTTACCATCAATAACGCAGCACCGACTCGTCCTGTCATTACAAGAACACCAAACAGTAACAGCATTACACCGGGTACAGCAGTTACTATCACTGCTAAGAGTAGCGATGCAGATGGAGATGCCCTTACTTATGTATGGGAAAATCGACCAAATAAAAGCCATGTATATCCTCTTGGGAAAAATGTTGTTCGAGTAAAAGCAGTGGATAGCACAGGTGCAGAGTCTCCTTGGGCGGCGATCGTATTCTTTGTAATGGACTCTAATGGTAGTGGTGGTATGCTTCTTACAGGACCTGACTCCACAATCTTAGAAAATGGCATTGAGGGTGCAACTATTACGAAATATACATTTACTGTTCCACCTGTTAGTGGTCATAGTGGTAACGATCATGGGCGAGTGCGTGGATATAATCTGTTAACTAAGCAGTGGGATCAGCTGGATTATGAAAGCACAAGTAACGGTATTACCTTCACAAAAACCATAAATAGTGGACTATATTCAAAGCTTGAGTTCTACTATTATACAAATCATGACTGCATGTATAAAAAATCAAACATCACCTACACGGTAGAGTATTTCTTTGAGTAATTGCCTATGAATATTATAATGCAAGGGAGTTTACTAACAGCGTTACTCATTGCTGTTGCCATAAGTGATGATAAGACAAGAGCAATTCCACCAAAATTTTGTGTTGGAATTGCTCTTTTAACTTTACTTGACTTCAGGTGGGAAAATCTCTTGGGACTTTGCATTGCCTTGATTGTATATATCTGTGCAGTATGGATTTGCCCCGATCGGTTCGGTGGTGGAGACATTAAACTCATCACAGGGACAAGCCTTATATTAGGTTTTTATGGCACAGCATACGGAATTATTATTGCATTCACCTTAGAGATAATTAAGTTTTTAATCATGAGCAGAAAGATTACCAAGCAAGAGGTAAGTCAAACCGGCTTGCCTCTTGCTCCCTTTTTAGCAGTAGGATTTTTAATCACATATTTTATGAAAATTGGAGGGTTTTTCGTATGAGAAAAACGAGAAAGAAGAAAATACACAACAACGTATTAAGGAGGGTTGGACTATGAAATTCATGAAAAACAGAACTGTGGTAGGTATCCTTTGTATCACACTCTCTCTTGTTATTTGCTTTGGCATCACACCACTTTTTAATCAGAGTATCAGTCAAAAAATCGAAATTGTGCGAGTGGCAAAAGAAATTAAGGATGGTGATGAAATCACCAAAGACATGGTGCAGATTGTGGAAGTTGGCGCATATAACTTGCCCTCAAACATCATTAAAACGAAAGAAACAGCTATTGGCACTTATGCCACAGCAGACCTTTCTGTTGGTGACTATATACTAAACACAAAGGTAGCAGAAACAGCATCCTATGAAAATGCTTACCTTTATAACCTTGATGGCACAAAACAGGCAATCTCTCTGACTCTCAAAACCTTTGCCGGTGGTCTTTCGGGCAAACTGCAGTCGGGAGATATTGTATCTGTTATTGCTCCGAACTTCAGAGAACAAGGTATGACCGTTATTCCCCCAGAGCTTAAATATGTAGAAGTTATTTCCGTGACTGCTTCCAGTGGTTATGATGCAAACACAGGCGAACAGAATAAAAATGGAGTTAAGCGAGAACTTCCGTCTACTGTGTCACTTCTTGTAACTCCCGAACAGGGCAATATCTTGGCTGAGCTTGAAGCTGAGGGCAAGAGTCATCTTTCGCTTGTATTCCGTGGGGATAATGAACAGGCACAGAAGCTTATCTCTATTCAAGAGGAAGTTATCAATAAAATTCACCGTCCCCAATTGGTAGATGAAATTACTACAAAGACAGAAGATCATATTGCAAGCAACTAAAATGAGGTGGTAGATTAATGAATTTTAAGAAAAACTCTATATTTAGGAGAGATCAAACAGTTTTACCATCAACAGAGCAAGTTCTCCATGGTGGTGTGCTTGCTGTTTGGGGTAGTCCAAGTAGTGGAAAAACCACTGTAGCAACTAAGATTGCCAAATATCTTGCGGATAAAAAGAAAAATGTGGTCTTGGTGCTTTGTGATATGACTGCACCTATGCTCCCTTGTATCTGTCCATCTTCAGACTTAGAGTGTCAAAAATCCTTGGGTAGCATCTTGGCAGCACCTCATGTCAACGAATCTTTGGTGAAGTATCATATGATTACCCACAAGAAAATCGACTATCTCACTATCTTAGGAATGCTCAAAGGTGAAAATGAGTATAGCTACACACCATTTTATGAAACACAAGCTAAAGAGCTGATTAACAGTCTTCGCAAAATTGCTCCTTTTATTATCATTGATTGTGGTAGTTATATTGCAAACGATGTGTTATCGGCAGTTGCACTGATGGAAAGTGATGCCATCTTACGACTTGCAAACTGTGATTTGAAATCTATCAGCTATCTCTCCAGTCAGCTTTCCACCTTGCAAAATGCTGGTCTTGATTTTGAAAAGCAGTATAAATGTGCATCAAATATTAAGAGCAATCAAGGAATCGAGCATATGGGTGGTGCAATGGGAGGTCTTAGCTTTCAAATTCCTCACTCTCCAGAATTGGAACAGCAGTATTTGGAGGGCAATCTCTTTGACGATTTAACCCTTAAGGATAGCCGAGATTTTAGACGAGAGATTGAAAAAATCACAAAGGAGGTGTTTGGATAATGAAGTTTGGTCAAAAACGAGGAAACTGTATCTTTAGGAAAAACAAAGAAAATGAAAATGAAGAACAAGAAAAGCAACTAAAAGAAAAAGCTATCGTAATAGAAGAAAGGGCAGCAAATCTTGTAGATAGCCAAAAAGTGAATACGGAAGTTCGGGATTTGAGTGCTAAGAAAAATACCCACTCCTTATTTTTTGCTCCCGAAAGTGAGGGCAAGGACTTCTCCACTGTGCTAAAAGAGGTACAGGAATATATATCCGAAAACTATGCGGAGCTTATTACCGACAGTTCTTTGGAAGATGCCAAAGAGCAGATGAAACGCTACATCTCAAAATTTATTATGGAAAATCGGATTGCAGTAAAGGGTATGAATGGCAACGAGTTAATCGAAGCCCTTTATACCGAGATGGCTGAGTATGGCTTTTTAACAAAATATATCTTTGGTAAGGGCATTGAGGAAATCAATATTAACTCTTGGCAAGATATTGAGGTGCAGTATTCAGATGGTCGAAATGTGAAGTTGGACGAGCAATTCGACTCCCCCGAACATGCTATCAATGTGGTGAGAAGAATGCTTCATGTATCGGGTATGGTCTTGGATAATGCAAGTCCCTCGGTTCTTGGACACCTTTCTAAAAACATTCGTATCGCAGCACTGAAAACTCCAATTGTAGATGAAGATGTAGGTATTGCCGCGTCCATTCGTATCGTAAACCCTCAGAGCATGAAAAAAGAGGACTTTATACAAGCAGGTACGGCAACGGATAAAATGCTTGATTTTCTCTCCTATCTCATTCGCTACGGCATATCTGTATGCGTTGCGGGTGCTACCTCCAGTGGTAAAACTACGGTACTTGGTTGGCTCTTGACCACCATTCCCGAGAATAAGCGAATTTACACTATCGAAAACGGCTCTCGTGAACTTGACCTCACTAGATTTCAAAATGGCAAGGTAACAAACTCTGTCATTCATACGCTAACAAGAGATAGTGACATTGAAAGCCAACGCATTGACCAAATCAAGTTACTGGACATGGCACTACGTTTTAATCCAGATATTGCAGTGGTTGGAGAGATGCGTGGAGCAGAAGCCAATGCAGCACAGGAAGCCGCGCGAACTGGCATTGCCGTACTGACAACAATCCATGCCAATTCTTGTGAGGCAACATATCGAAGAATGATATCTCTTTGTAAACGAGCCGTAGATATGAGTGATGAAACCTTGATGCAATATGTAACGGAAGCCTACCCAATCATCGTGTTTTGCAAACAGCTTGAGAACAAACAACGTCGCATGATGGAAATTATGGAATGTGAAATTTTGCCCGATGGAACAAGAAATTACAGAGTGTTGTTTCAATATGTCATCACAGAAAACCGCATGGAAAATGGAGAGTTTATTATTGAAGCACAGCATGAACAAAGGGAACCAATCTCCGAAAGTTTATCCAAAAGGTTACTGGAAAATGGTATGCCGCTTGCCATGATTGAAAGCCTAAAAAGAGAGGTGGAATCAGCTTGAATTTGATATTACTCATTGCCTGTGTTGGAATGATCACAGGCTTTTTCTTTCTATTTTCTTTATCTCTCTCAGAGTTTATAGATGGTGTAATTAAGCAACTGATGAGTGGGCCCAAAAGCCTAAAAGATGAGATTAACGAAATAACCAATCGTAAAAAGGTTGGCTTTTTGAAAAAAGAGCTTACCGAGGCACAAGAAATTCTCAAGGTTACAGGTAGAAGTAAACGATTTCCTATACTGTGTCTTGCATCTTTTGCACTATTCGCTGTAGGAGCTTCAATAGCTATTGTGTTAGGTAACTTTTTCGCTGTCCCTGTCCTTGCTGTTGGTTTCATGCTTTTGCCATTTTGGTATGTAAAGCTGACACAATCTCACTTTAAAAAGGATATTGCCTCTGAACTCGAAACAGCACTATCCATCATCACCACCGCCTACCTTAGAAATGAGGACATCGTAACAGCTGTAGAGGAAAATATAGGATACTTAAATCCTCCGGTGCTGTCGGTATTTAAGGCATTTACTTATCGTATTAAAATGATAGACCCTGACATTGTAGCAGCCCTCGCAGCAATGCGAGAGCAAATTGATAATGCAGTCTTTCGTGAGTGGTGTGATGCTATGATTTCTTGCCAATATGACAGGAGTCTCAAAAGCACGCTAACACCCATTGTTATCAAGCTCAGTGATATGCGAGTGGTAAATGGCGAGCTTGAAAATTTGGTGTTCGGTCCACGAAAAGAATTTATTTCTATGCAAATCCTTATGCTGTCAAACATTCCTTTGCTATATTTCTTAAACAAGGATTGGTATGGAACTCTCATGCACACTGTGCCAGGTCAGATAGTTCTTGCTGTTTGCTTTGTGATTATGTTTGTATCTATGGCATTTGTAATTAAGCTGACACAACCCATTGAATACCGAAGATAGGAGGTTAATAAATGCAACTCTTAATTTTACTGTTTGGCATATTCTTCTGTTTGGGAGTGTTTTTCATTCTTGCCGATGCGTTAAAACACCCAAGTCTCAAAACGGGTAAGGCAATGCTCTCCGCCACCAAGAAAAGTAGCGAAAAGGCGACATCCATTGATGCACTCATTAACGGTTGGGCAGTAAAGCTTGCGAAATACTTGCCTATGGATGAATACAAAAAAATTCGTATGCAGAACACCCTGAATGCAGCAGGTATGAAAGAAACGCCCGAAGAATTCATGGCAAACGCTATCCTAAAATCATCGTTCATTGCTCTGATGGTTGTGCCTTGCTTTGTGATCTTTCCGCTTCTTGCTCCTGTGCTCCTATTTCTATCGGTCATTGTATACTTCAAGGAGATACGAAAAGCTGATGAAAAGCTATCTGCAAAGCGAGATGAAATCGAGGTGGAACTGCCACGATTTGTTGCCACTATAACCCAAGAACTAAAAGCAAGTCGAGACGTTCTCTCTATGCTTGAGAGTTACAAGAAAAATGCAGGCAAGGACTTTGCAAGAGAATTGGATATTGTCACAGCCGATATGCGTTCCTCAAGTTACGAGGTAGCACTCACAAGATTTGAAGCAAGACTTAATTTTCCCATGCTTTCGGATATTACAAGAGGACTCATGGGGGTACTTCGTGGAGATGATGGAGGTATGTACTTTCAAATGCTTACCCACGACATGAAACAGCTTGAACTACAACGTTTAAAAGCCAAAGCGATGAAGATACCGTCCAAAATTCGGGTTTTCAGCTTTTTAATGCTGATGTGTTTCCTCATGATGTATATGGTGGTTATTGTTTTTGAAATTATCCGTTCCCTTGGTGGAATGTTTTAGGAGGTGGCAAAGTGAGAGAGCTATTAAAACCGCTTAAAAACAACCGTGGCGAGGGATATATTGATGTAGTAGTGCTTGTGCTTTGTGCTATGCTGGTTATCGCTCTTGCAGTAAATGTGTTCCCAACCTATATTGCAAAACAAAAGGTAGATACCATTGCCACCGAGCTTATTCGCGAGGCAGAGATTGCAGGGCAAGTTGGTGCAGAAACCTCAAGGCGAGAACAGTTCCTTGTTGAAAAAACAGGAATTGATCCCGAGGTTAACTGGTCACACACAGGAAAAATTCAGCTTAACGAGGAAATTTCAGTAATTGTAACTTACCCAATGGAGATTGGTTTGTTTGGAGATTTCGGCTCATTTCCTGTAACTCTGCGTGGTGAAGCCATGGGCAAAAGCGAGGTATATTGGAAGTGACCAGCGTGACGCTGGACCCAAATCGCGCACATAGATTGCATTAAAAACTAAGTTTTGTGCCTGCGACCGAGCTTAGTGGAAAGGGACAAATGATGAATAAGCTATTAGAACCCCTTAAAAACAATCGTGGCAATGGTTATCCTTTAGCTGTTGCCATTACCCTCGTACTTGTTATGATATTTACAGGTGTTTCCGAATACTTTCGCCTTGTGATTGTGCAACAAGGTGTTCGTAATGCCATGCAAGATGCCGTCATATCCACTGTGGTAGAAAATTATGACGATGTATATCAAGGAGTGCGTGAGGGATATTCAGGTGGATACAAGCCTATGGCTGAAGACTTTGAAGAATCCATTGATTATGGTGATATTTATGATAAACTGGATACAGTACTAGGATTAACCGTGGACAATGGTTACCATATAAAAAGCACAAATGATACTGCAAGTGAGCAGTTTCGCATATGGAATCTTAATGTAAATATTAAAAATGCACCCATTACCAGAGTAGATAGTGAGGGTGACAGGTTTCAAATTGCTAGTTCTGTTATGCTCGAAGTGCCTGTATCCTTTGGCGGAGAGTTACTTCCACCTATGCGAATCAAGGTAAAAAATAGTGCCGGTTATACGCCAAAGTTTTAACTGCATTCTTTCACTAGCTTTCATTTACTTTATGTGGTAGTGTGTGGATTAACAAAAATATACAGGAGGAATAACCTTATGAAAAATATGAATGATAAAACGAAAAAAGGACTTGTAGTTGCAAGTGGACTTATTATCAGTGTTGTACTTATAGTGATGATTACAGGACAATTCAACACCCCACCTGTAGAGGATGTGGATATCGCTCAAAATAGTAGTCAAGCACAAGATGTCGTGGTAGATACACCCGATATGACAGAGGAAGAAAATACTATCCATGTGCCACCTATCAAAATCCCCGAGAAAACAGAATCCTCAAATGGAGATGATACAGGCACAGCGCAGACTATCCAGCCGGATGTGCCCGAAAAATCTACTTACACCGAAGAAGAATTAACAAATCCTAATCAGAAACCCAACGGTGAAAAGGTAGACCCTTCCACAGAGGAAACTCCAATTCCTCCTCAGACACAGGACAAATCTCAAGAAAAACCGAGTAATGCTACAGGAGGATTGCCAGGATTTGATAATGTCCCAAATGCTGGTGAGAATGAAGTTGTTGATGGTGTAAGTGATGGTGATATCAATAAGCAAGTAGGAAGTATGGGACAATAAAATATAATCAAGGTTAGTGCACTGCAGAAGCAGTGCATTTTTTCTTGGAGAAAGGAGCCTTAATGAAAAAGCTATTAACAACAATATGTATTTCTCTATTCATTGTCTGCTGTTATTCCATATCTATTTTTGCTGTAGGAGATGGAAATATTGATGGCGGAGGTGGAGGAATGGGTAGCGGAACAAGCAATAATATATGGTCACCGGGAAATGATGGTGTTCGTGTAACAGTAGTTAGAGCAAAGGATCATGCGATAGTAACCACTCCCATAGATATAACTAATAGACCGCCAGATTTCTCTATCTATAACTTTGGTAAAGTAAGCAAGGGTCAATACGGAAATGGTAAAGCTTTGTTCCCACAAAAAGGTGGATATAATTCTATTAAGCCACCAAAACCAATACCTAGGATTATAAGCACAAATGGTAGAAGCAACATTGAAGCTATAAAAAAATATTTCTGCTCGGAGTATACAGTACAGATGATAGCCAATCACACAGGCATGAATTACGATGTGCTAATTAGCGGTAAGTATAAGCTGCTTCTTGAACCAATAGCTTATTACAAGTTTGAGGGTGTTATGATTGCAACCACTGCAACCGAAGCAGCTATGTATGATGAAAGGGTCAGTGGATTGCTTCGAAAGCGAATGGTTTCTTTATCTCACAAAAATCTACCACTTGCAATGTTTTTGGAGGTGTCCGATTTAGGGTATCCAGCATGGAATGGCAGTACAACAAAGGCGGCATCCAATGCAGATATTAAATCATCGCTTGGACTTGGTGTTGTACGTTTTACAGAACAGACGGAACCACCTGTTGTTTCAACATATGACTATGAATACCGAGTAAACACCGAGGTTATTACCTCTGTAATGGTCGGTGGTGGACAGAGTGATCCCCACAACCCCACAAGGGTAAGCTTCAACATAGGCGGAACCACCTATAATGTCAGTAATGTTTATTACCCTGAAGGGGACTCTCAGCTTGCATGGGTAAAATGGACTACTCCCGACACAGAACAGAATATGAACATAGATGTATCTGTAAAAGGTCTGGGAGGAACTGATAAAACTACCATCCATTGTAGAATTGTTGACCTTGATAAAAATCCGCCACCAAACCCTGTGGCTGATGATAGAAATGAAAACTTTTCATTATCACCTATTCCTCTAAGAGAAGAAAAAACAAGGGCTGAATGGACTGTTTGGAATCCATGGTGGTATGAATATTGGGTATGGCATAGCACAGGTGAAGATAGTGGATATTGGTGCGATCACGGATGGTGGGAGTTTAATCTCAACAAGTATTATGCTGTCTTTTCATCAGATATGAACTTACTTTGCGATAGTAAAAATCCAACTGCAAACGGTAGGATAATGAAGTCAGGATATGGCATAAATCAAGAAGTATCGGCTTCGGTAAGCAGTAATCAATTCTCGGCGGTGACCAACCCACAAAATGCAGTGAGCTACTTTCCTGAATTTAATTACAACACCTATTGGCGACTATTGGAACAAGTTCAGAATGGAAGCAATTCTCGTTTTGAGTTTCAAAAAAATGAGTATTCTACTTACAAGAACCGCACACACTTCACTCCAATTTGGTTTCCAAACGGATCGTATGAGGTAAATACTTGGGCGATTGATTGCTGGGCCCCCGTGGGTATGCTATCAAGTAACCTTACGGACTTATTAAATATCAGAGGTTCACTGTGGGACGATTGGCACGTGGCACCTCTAAAACCTTAACAGAAAGGTACAATCATATGATAAAAAACAAAAAGTCTATTTTGTGTCTTGTAGTAGTGTTACTTATGTGTTTTGCTTTCAGCACAACAGCATTTGCAACTGGGACAGGAGATGTAGCCGGAGCAATCGAAAGCACTTGGAATGATGCTTCGGGGCAGATTAAGATAGTAGTCAACAAGGTAGTATTCCCCGCTATCGACCTAATTTTGGCTGTGTTTTTCTTTGCAAAACTAGGACTTTCATATTTTGATTATCGCAAGCATGGTCAATTCGAGTGGGCGGCTCCAGCGATTTTGTTTGCGTGTTTGGTGTTTACCTTAACGGCACCGCTTTATATTTGGACGATACTTGGGATGTAACGGTGAAATAGAAAGAGGGCAAACCCAGCTAAGGTTTGTCCTCTTCTAATGTAATTAGGATTAACTTTAATAAGAGTAAAAGACTCATATCAAGTGAATGTTCATAATTGCCTTTTTTTCTTTGGTTTTGGAACAGGGGTAACACTTTCCAAGATATCCACAACCTTTCGAGAAAGCTCAGTGTCTTCTATGTCCAGAATGTAATGCTCTTTTGCCCCTTTATATGGATAACCCGTTTCAGAGCCTGCCATTTGCTCATTAATTGCATCAAGCTTTTTTACAAACACCGTACTGTCGCAGACCAAAAGGACGGGTTTATCATTCACATAAACCATATACTCGCCAAACATTTTCCTATATCTGATTTCACCTACACCATTGATTTGCTCACAAACAAATTCTATGTAATCAACCGAAGTAGCCATTATTTTTTGCACCACTGCTTACACTGCTCAATTCGCTTGCCGTTATCGCCTTGTTTTTCATCATAAGCAAATTGATGTAGTAAAGCACAAGGGAAATCCGGGCACTCGCCGCAATGCTCCTTTCCCTTATTTTCACAGCAAGCCTTTACCGGACAGCTTTCGCCCCAAAAAGGCTTTTCAATGAGGATACACCCCTTACAGTTCATTTGTTCTCTGTAGTTACATTCACTGCACAAAATTCCGCATCTTGATTCTATCATTTTACAGCACTCCTTTTTGTGACAGTATAACAAGTCAAACACGACAGCTGTATGTCATCATTAAAAATATTTTTTAATGGCTTGGCTTAATCGTTCTTTAAGGATTGGGCGAAGTTCTTTGGGTTCAATCAGCTCTGCCTTTTCGCCAAAACCGAGAACCCACGACAATAAATAGTTTCGGTTGGTAAACGAAAACACAAAACGAAGCTTCCCGTCAGGTGTTTCGGTAAAACTATCAGCACCATATTCGTCAATCAAACGATATTTTTCACTCCTATCAAAAAGAACAACCGCTTGAATTTCATTTGTAAAATACGTTTGAAAATCCAGTGTATCTTCTGGAATATCCTGCAATTCAAAAGTCTGGTCTGTCATTTTCATATTACAAGTCCTGTTGAGCTTATATAACTTAAATAGCTTTGACGCATTATTATAGCCAAGAACGTACCAACTTGACCACTCAAAAACCACTAAATAAGGGTCTATTACAACCAAATGCTCACCGTTTTGTCTGTGATAGGAAAAGGAGACTCTTGTGCCGTTTTCAATGCTTGCCTGCAAAAGTTCTATTTTAGGTGCAAGGGTGTCCTTGTAGTGAGATGACAAGTCAATTAAGATGTTGTTTTTCAAAAGAGTTGAGCCCTGTTTTGAGGAAAGCTTTTCAATGATATTGCTATACTTTTTGCCGTGGGTAACGCTTTCAAGGGAGGTTAGTCCTGTGAAAATGGCACGAAGCTCATCGTCTGTAAAAATAGTTTTGTCAATTTTATAGGTATCCATAATAGAGATGCCACCGTTTGCTCCTTGAGTTGTTACGATTGGTATTCCTGCTTTACAGATGTCTTCAATATCTCTGTTTATTGTTCTTCTCGAAACTTCAAATCTCTCAGCAAGCTGCGGAGCTGTTATTCTTTCTCTTTGCAATAGTAATGTGATAATACCGATTAATCTATCTGTTTTCATTGCATTCTCCTTGCAAAATGATATAAATTTTACCCACTGGGTGTTTTTTCAACTGCTACCGTTTCACAAAAGTTTTCATCGGTAGATATATAGAATAAGTTTACCATGTTAAAGTGAAAGCTTCAACTCTCAAGCTGTAAACAATAGAACGGATAAGCACTATGGAACCTAAAATCAAACCACCGTCCTTATGCAAGGATACGCTGGGATATTATTGGCGTATAACAAGACACAACCTACTGCACATCTTCGTGAATGTGCAGTGGGTAGATTTCGATATTAGGTAGATTTTGTATGGCAGGAGTAAAGTCTCTATAAGTGAGGGTGTGCTCATGATATACAAATTACTTATCGTATTTATTAGGATTTGTTTCATGAGCTATTTTAATCTTATCAGCTAAATCCACGCTGTCAATCTGGCTATATGGGAAAAAATCAATTCTGTACGCATAGTTTCCCTCTGTGTTATATATAGCAAAATGAATGTAGTAAAAGCCCATATTTTCTTCATCAAAAACCTTTTTGATTTCTCTTAAAGCCTCCGCACCACGCTCGTAGCTCTCATTTCCATCTTTAAAAGAAACACTCACATCAATAGTACCGCCCATTGCCCCAAGTTTCTTTATGTCGTATTCCTTGTCAAGCTCAAGTGTCCTTCCATCAATTCCACCATTGGCATAGCCAATCTCGCTGATCCTATCGTTTATTTCAATCTTAGAAGCTAAATATACAGAAGTGTGGAAAGGATCACAAGTTGAAAATAATGGAGAGTTTTTGAGTTTTTCAAAGGTAATATCGGTGTCATTACGATACTCTTCGTTGATTCTATCTAAAACATTCCAACCCTCTGTGATGTTATTTTCATATAAATCTCTTACCAATTTACCCATTTTGTTGTAATAGAGGGTAAAATGCAAGTCTTTGATTTCATCACTGGAGAGCTTCACATAATATCTGCCATCCTTAAAGCTATATCCAATTTCTTTTTTGAGATTAAGTTCACCATAATTTTCAGAGATATATTGCTCGGAATTGTGTTTCACTAACATTTTTGAAATGGGGTTGCCCACAAAAGCATTTGCAAAAAATAATATGCCTGATACTAATATGATTGCTACAGAATTTGCAATTATTTTAATTGTCTTTTTCATATGTTTGCTCCTTTCTAAGGCCAAAACTAAATAAAAAAGTTATTATAATTCCAAAGGCCGTCAACCCCACATAAATAAGAGACCACCACAGTGGGGCAAGAAATTCATACATTTTCTTTGTCCTACCATCGACAAGTGCAACCAACCTTAAGAACAAAGAAAAAACTGGGCGGTAATTGTTTGCCCGACATTTTTATGTATAAACCTTCAATACCGTTCCACATACACTCATAGTCATCTACATGATGTGCGAAATCAATTTGCTTTTTCACGTATCCATTCACTCACTTTCAAACATAGATTTATTGTAATGTCGCCAAATATTCATTAGCTCCACCGAGCTGTTGTTCTATACTACACTTTTTAGATGTAGAGTCATAATAGTTAAATTATACCATGAACAAAGTATAGGTTACAATAAAATAACCCACCATCCTAATGCAAGTATCATTTGGGATATTATTGGGGTATAGCAAAAAAGACAGATGTTTCAATAAGAAACATCTGTCTTAGAATAAAATCAATTTAGGGAAGTGCAGGTGCTATACCAACAGCGACAAGGTCAACTGAAATAGTTGTAAAAATTTTTGATAGATTCTCCATAATTACCTCACATCTCTTAGTGTTCAAAGAAAAACAAACGAAACTGTTTAACAATCCCCATACTGATACTACAAGTAGTATCAAAGCTAAGGTAGGATTCGAACCTACGAACTCCTGCACATGCCTAAATTGACTTTTTAATATTATATCATTAGGAAAATGTGTAGTCAATAAGTCGCTATCCTTTGGCAAGTACTATTTGGATTATTGTGGGATTATGTTAGTAAGAGTCTCTATACTAAAGGAAAAGCCTAGAGGATCTATCATATTTTGAAATCAATTAAGATTTATCTAAACAGATATGAAAAGGAACATAGGGGCGTCTGCTCATTTTGATGATAATAATTCTGATATAGCAAGATATGCAAAAGGAATATACATAAAAAGAAGGGTCAATCTTTGCCACAACCCTTCAAATGCAATAACTGTATTCTGAAGCTTTGGCTTATCTGCCATAATAAATAATACAAAGAAAATAAATGCAAAAACAAAGCAAAGGAGTGAAACCATGCCTTCAAATATATCATTCGTCTTGAAGTATAGGATTGCCAGTAGCAGCGGAGCAAACAGTAACAGCATAAATCCAATGGATGCTCCCATACCATGAATCCTAGAAGCAATTGTAACGGCTTCTTTGCTTTCGTTAACACTAAATATTCCAGACAAGATTCCCGCACCAATTGCGAATACCGTAAGTAGTAGTATTACCGCAATGGACAACCCTTTTGAAACATCGAAAAACTGGATAAATACTAATTTACTGGAAATGAGTAGTAAAACCCCAAGTAAAATTAGCCAAGCATTATAAATGATGCGTACCGGACTGCTGGGACTTCCTAAAACACTCATAACAAAGGTTTTATGCGCGTATCCTTTATAAAATGGTGCGATCATATAGGGAATTGCAAAATCCCCAACAATAGCAGCTATCATTATTATAGCTAATGTTTTATTATCAAAAAGAATATAAATCACCTCATACTTTCTATATAGAGCAAGCAAATCTTTATAACTACCGTTTCAACAAGATTTTGTACGGTAGTATTTTATTATTTTAGCATAGCAACGCAAAAGCCTTCAACCATTTGCATATGAACAGTAGAAAGTGAGAAACACACTATGGAAATTAAAATCAGCTCACCATCCTTATGCAAGGGTACTCTGGCTATGCTCGGATTATGACGGTAAAATCAAAATGGAGTGACCTAGCCATAGCTGAAAGGTCGCTCCATTTTTTTATGAGTAGAGTTTCTAGCATCAAGTGAGCAATTTTTCTTTGATAATCGAAATTTGTTTTGTGGTTGGTAGTTTTTCCATATTGAGCTCAATGATTTTGTCTTCAAAAAATAAGATGTACTCGCCTGTCGGAGTATTCTCATAGTAGCGCTCGTAAGCTTCTTTCGTGTCAAACATGTTATTGTCGATGGTCTCAAAGCTCATATTCTCTCGCCAATGGGGTATTTCAAGCAGATGATTTTTTGCTAGATGATAAACAAAATCAAATTGCGGTTCTAAGATATCGTATTCTATCTCTACAGGTGCGTCTTTTGCTGGTAGTGCATTTTGCCGATAATTACTTTTTGCAAGAAAAAATGAGCTAGCAATCTCTTTTTCATATGAATAATAGTCATAATCAATTGGGCTGTATAAATCTTCACAGGTGAGGGGAATATCATCGCTATATAGCCTGTATTCGTGACTGCTTGTTGAGGTAATGGGCCAAACAACGGTGCGATAATCCGAGTCATTACCGGTATTAACTCCGAATTTCATAATCAACAACATAATACATGCGAGGTAGGCAAAATTGGCAACGATAAGCACAGTAAACGATATCACTTTATTGATCATAGCAGATGCTTTTTTCTTTTTTAAATAGTTGATTGATGACCAAAATACAATCAGGAGGATTGGCATTTGTAAGATAGATAGTACTAAAGCGAACCAACTTTGTTCAAAAATAAGGTAATGCAAGAAGTAACCTAAGCTTCCGAAAATAAAGATCATAAAGATGATATCAACAATTCGGTATACTAAGTTGGTATTTTCAAAACAGCCTCCACCTCTGAAGATCAACCTCTCCGAGCGTTTACACCAAATGAAGTAAGAAAGCAAGGAATACACGTTATAGATGAGTGCTCCCAAAATCATAGAAAAAGAAATCAGTCGAATTGGGTCTGACAGAAAATCGATTGGATTTAATTGAAAAGAATTGAACTGTACAAGCAAGTTAAACATAAACACCAAAATCAGACCAACCATAGATGGAAGAAAGCTCTTTTTCATACATCTTCTGATGTTATCAAATTTTTCTTTTTCATCCGTCTCAAATGGTATGGGATTGTCAGAATCACTGCAAAATATTTGCATTTGGTTAAACTCTGTCACATAATGCCAACCAGCAGCCTCAGCATAATCGAAATATGTTTGCTGCTTATCGGTAATGTCGGGATTAAATAGAGAGGCCTCGGAAAAATATGTGACAGTGTACTTTAAATTTTGGGGTGATCCTTTTCTAAATGTCCATAAAAAGGGTCCACACTCCTCAAGCAGCAATCCCTTTGCTGCCAATTTCTCCAATTTGATTTCTACATCTTTATAACGGTCAAATCTAAAATTGATGACCTTTTTAACGGTATCTTTCATGACTTATCACCACCTCTTACCAGCACTTCATAGTCGTTTTTCAGATTTATTAATCTAAGATATTCCTTTTCAAGCATTTCTGCACCAAGGCTTGTTATGACATAGTTTTTCTTTCGATTTATGATTTTGGTTTCGATAATCATTCTCTCTTTTACAAAGTTATCCAATAAGCTGTATAGGGTTCCTGGACCAATGATAACTCTGCCATTTGTAAGCTTTTCCACGTTTTTCATAATATCTACACCACAGCTTTCATGGTTTAGGCAAATAAGAATATAAAACATTTGCTCTGTTAAAGTTTGATATTTTTCTCGTGCCATTCAATCACCTCACAAAACATCGAATATCGATATATGTGTTTATATGATAGCATCGAATATCGATACCGTCAAGATGTTAATATCGGACTCTATTTCAAGTCTGATAAGAAGTCTGAAAAATAGTTTTATGAAGATTTTGAGTAAGGGTGTTTTTATATACCATAATCGTTCCATATGTTAAATATCCTCAACAGAAAGAAGAAAAAAACCATGAAACTAAAAATCCGTTCACCGTCCTGATGCAAGTATCGACTGGACTATATTGGGTTTATAAACAGCAGAGCCACTCAAACGAGTGGCTCAAATTAAAAATCTATATTGGCTTTTCTTGCTTGACTGCATAGCTGACGAACAGTTAGTGTATATTTTTTATCATCTTTGAGAAAATGAGTTCCACATTGCCTAAACTCAAAATGTATATTCTTTGTTTTACATTGTTCTCGTAATGATAACACCCAATCATAGTTGAGTGGTCGTGCATGGTAATCAGACTCACCACCGACAACGACCAGTTCTATATGATCAAGATATTGTTTGATGTCGATTTTTTCCAAGAGTGGTTGGCATATAATATTTTTATGCTTGATGGGTAGCTTGCTAAAGATAGATAGTCTATCATCGGCTATAGCTTGATTTTCAATGGTGCAACCCACAGTAATATTGTCATAACCATTGCCCCAATCATCAGGTATACAATCCATAAATCGATCAATTCGCTTGGTTAAAAATATAAAATGCAAATCTGAACGGTCTTTCATCATCTGAAAGCACTCATCTCTCCACACATCAGCCTCTTCAATTAAAAAATCAGAAGAAAAACAGAGATATACCGTTTGACCTGATTTAATTTTATATTCTCCCTTTTTCGTTTTCTGTATCGGAGCATAAAACTTGTCGGTCTTTACAATGACATTGGTATCTATGTTTCGTTTAAAATCACCTTTATGAGTATAACAAAACTTACAACCTTCACTATATTTATGACAGCCTCTCCACGGGTTCCACATAGCCATAGTAACAAGACTCCTATTTTTTCATAACTGGTATCCAAACTTCGTATTTCATATTTTCAGGGTCAGCATTCAAATACACCTCAATATCAGGGGCGTTTCCATACTCATATCCTGAGGTTGGCAACCATTCGGTAACAATACGCTTTTCTAATTCTTGGATAGACTTGCCACTGCCACTACCTGAAAATATCGCCCATGTAGTAGCTGGAATGATATATTCCTGTAATGTGTTGTCAATTTCATGATGACTTGCAACTGCAATAAAATATCTCCAATTCTCTTCGTTACAAACACTAATACCAAGCATACCCATCGGCTCACTGTTCATCATAGCAGCAAGCCTTGGAATGGTACCATTTGTAGTTGCATTTTGCCACATTTGTGGAACCTCTTCAAAGTTCTTTTCTACTTCACGATGCAAGGGTTCACTTACTCCAATAATTCTAAAAGCGTCTTTGCTTTCAATTCTGTATTCCATTTCTTCTGCTCCTTTTATTGTCATTTTGAAGCTGATAGGTGGAAAAGCCTTGATAGAAACACCATCTGTTTTTATCTGAGATGGGGCAACACCATGAATGCTTTTAAATGCACGATTAAATGCTGTTGGAGAATCATATCCATACTTTAGGGCGGTATCTACGATCTTTGAAGAACCACTTTGCAAATCAACAGCAGCTTTAGACATGCGTCTGCGACGAATGTATTCTGACAATGTTGTATCTGCCATGTATGCAAACATCCGTTGAAAATGATATGAAGAACAACAAGCAAGTTTTGCGATCTCATCATAATCCACAGTATCACATAAGTGTTCTTCGATATAGTTCATTGCATGATTTAATCGTGTGATCCATTCCATTTTGTCAGCTCCTTTTATTTTACTTTACAATAAATAGCAACTATATTCCTCTCTTTCTTTGCACAAATATAAGAGGCAATATAGTCATAGTGTAGCATAATGAAGTAGAATTTTCAAAAAATGATCTCAAGCTTTTTTACAAAGATACTTTGGACTCTGCTCGCATTATGATGGTGAAATAGAAAGAGGGCAACCAAGCCGTAAAATGGCGAGGTTGCCCATACTTTCGTAGTTATTAAGTATTAGCGTTGGCAAGCACAAAGACGTACCATCAATTAAACGAAGATGGACTCTGATATTTATGAGGACTGCTACACCAACCATTTTGATATTTAATAGTCATAAACAATGTTTCCTCTCCATTTGAAACTTGGGTGTAGCAAACATTGTCATCAAACTTATCTGTGATATCAATTTTTTGATTAAAATAGTAAATCCAAACAGAACCGTCGTCTTCATATCGTACATCTGGGTCGTCAAGGTGATCCAATAGTTCATCTTCTGATAGAGGTCTTTCGCTTCCATCAGGATTAAAAGCAACTCCACCACCACCTTGGTGAACCGTATCTCCTTCGCCGTCTGAATATTCCATGCCATAGCTTCCGTCAGCACTAAAATCAATAGTTACTTCAGTTTGATCTCCATGTATCCAAAGTTGAATCGTACGTTGAATTCCACCCAAATTAGCAGCGTATGCAACGGTTGAGCCACCCACTAAAAGTAGAAAGGCAGCAACAGACGCAACCATTTGATTGGTTTTTTTCGTTTTACTTGTTTTTTTCACTTTTCTTACCTCCAAAGAAAATTCATCAGAGATATGAATTGCAGAGAATGCCTGTTTATATTTTTCCTTATTCGTCATCTATCCATACCTCCTTTAATGTTTCTCTAAGAAACATTCTTCCACGTGATAACCTAACTTTCACATTACTTACAGATACCTTTACAATATCCGCTATTTCATTTACAGAATAATCTTCATAATAAAATAGATGAATGACAACACGATACTTTTCAGGGAGTTTCATAACAGTCTCAAATAATTCAGAGGATTCTTGTGATTCGAAAGTTAGTGTTTCCATATAGTCTTCCAGGGGCAGTGTATTTCGTCTGAAAAAGGTGTTGTTCTTGTTCTTTGCTTTATTAATTGCTACTCTGATAAGCCATGCACGTATATGCTGCTCCGTTTCAAAATCTTTTTTTCGTGATAAATACTGAATGAACGTATCCTGAACAACATCTTCTGCATCTTGAGCGTTTTTGCATACATTAAAAGCTATTGCATAGATATTATTCTTGTACTTTTCAATCAGTATCTCTACTGATAGTCTCATGAGTCTACTCCTTAATCTATTTGAAGGCCTTTCACTAATAATACAAATGAGAATCATAAAAGGTTACAATATATTTAAAAAACTTTACCAAAATATGATAAAAACTGAGATGAGTTCAGTGTTTTAATTCTGATAGAAACATTCTTTCAACATATATCTGCTAAGTTTGACATATACAACCTATCAATTCAACTAATGAATTATAAACATTGCTGAATAGCTATTTCATAGCTTCTGTGATATTGTGTTTGACTTGAAGGAGGTGAGTAAAATGCAGAAAAAGAAGAAAATGATAAGAGAGCTTTATAATGGCAATATCGTTCCACAGTCAAGACCAATGCACAAAGATAGCAAGTATCAAGAATTACAAAACAAGCTTGCTGACCTAGCAGATAGCTTAAACCAAAAGCTAACAGACGATGATATAAAATTGCTTGAGGAGATTATGACTACGTGGAGTTACATAAGCGCTGTGAATGGTGAAGAATGCTTTGCCGAAGGCTTCCGATTGGGAGCAAAAATGATATTGGAAATATTTGAGCGAGATGACGAGCGATTAGACCTGTAAGAGGTTTAATGCTCGTCATTTTTATATCCCAATAAGGGTGTATCGTGAAAGCGATATGCCCTTAACTTTTTAAGACTGGAGGTGATTGTCTTTTGTTTATTTGGGATTTTTTACTTAGCGATGTGATGGATCAGCTCATAGATTGGGTGTATGGTCAAGTCATTGGCTTTCTTGCCGACTTTTTCGCCCAAATGGGAAATATGGGTGTGGAACTTTTTGAAATGAGTTGGGTACAAAGTATTGTACTATTCTTTTCTTATCTTGCATGGTCGCTCTATATCATTGGACTTATAGTGTCATGCTTTGAAACAGGAATGGAATACCAAAACGGCAGAGGAAGTATCAAGGACTCAGCACTAAATGCCATCAAAGGCTTTATGGCTGTATCTCTCTTTACTATTGTTCCCATCAGACTCTTTGAACTGTCCGTCAAGTTACAAAGTAGCTTAACTGCTGGCATTACAGGATATGGGCAGGGGTTCAATGAAGTGGCAAATGGTATTATTACCGAACTGCAAGCCGCACCTACCATTGCAGATGCAGGCAATGCAATGATATTTGGTGGACTTGGAGCAATTACAAATCCAATCATGATGCTATTTATGATCTTTATGATGGGATATGCCGTTATCAAAGTGTTTTTTGCCAACCTCAAACGTGGTGGCATTTTACTCATTCAAATTGCGGTAGGTAGTCTATATATGTTTTCAGTTCCAAGAGGATATTATGATGGCTTCGTACAGTGGTGCAAACAGATTATTGGGTTATGTCTTACCACATTTCTACAAGCCACAATTTTGACAGCAGGACTTATGATATTGAAAGACCATGCCCTCTTAGGACTTGGACTGATGCTTGCCACAGGAGAAGTACCAAGGATTGCTGGTGCTTTTGGACTGGATACCAGTACCAAAGGCAATATGATGAGTGCGGTCTACACAGCACAAGCGGCCGTAAATACAACGAGAACTGTCGTTCAAGCTATACCAAAATAACGAAAAAGAAAGGAAATGCCTATGAAACTAATCTATGTAGCATCCCCATATAGTGGGGATATTGAAAAAAATATTGAATTCATAAAGAAAGCGTGCCGGCATGTTATGAATGAAGGTCACGCTTTTTTTTGCACCACAGCTGCTTTATACACAGCTTCTAAATGACGCCGTACCACCCGAAAGAACCCAAGGCATCACAATGGGTACAGAAGTGCTATCTCGCTGTGATGAACTATGGGTGTATGGGGATAAAATCACTCTTTGCATGATGGCAGAAATCGAAGAAGCAGAAAGATTTCATATCTCAACTCGTAGAGTGATGGAGTGTGAGCAGGGCTTTCGGATTGGAGAAAGAAGAAATCAAGCTCCCCGTATGGAAATGGGTACGCTCCAATGATGACGATGGGGAGCTTATTCGATGGGATTGGTGGCTTCCCACTGGCAGCGGTTCATAGTGGAATTGTTCCTCTATGGGCAAGTGAAATTGAAACCTTTCCTATGGGAATAATTCCTTGCGTTGACTTTGTCATGCGTGGGATTGCTTTTTTTTGCAAAGACAAAAGGCAGAACAGGAGGAAAATCAGTGGAATATATGTACCCCGATAACTTAAAGGCAAAGGCTGTTTTATGGCTTTGGGAACTCCGTGACATTGGTATTATCAGTATAGGCTTGCTTATTTCTGTTTTTGCGTTAGCTCAGACCGGATGTCTGTTCCCTATGGTGATAACAGCCGTCTATACTTTTTTATCAATCCGAGTTGAGGATGTAAGTATCCTAGATTTTATAAAAAATGCTGTTGCCTATTTCTTTTTAAAGCCACAACAATATAAATGGAGCCAGCGTGACACTGAACCTAATATGTGTTTTTAGTAAGTGCTAAGAAAAACTTAGCACTTACATCTGAAATTAAATGAAAAGGAAAAGTTTGATATGAGTAAAAAAGAAAAAGGCTCGGCATCTACCCAAGGTCTTATGAATATTGAAGGCATCACCGATTACAGCCTTGTGACCCCATATGGTGAGCTTGTGTATTTTATTATTCACCCCACCAATATCTCTGTACTATCAGAGAGCAGTGTCAGTAGTAGAATTTACGCACTGATGACTGTGCTAAAAGGCATTGCAGAGATTGAAATGCTCTGCCTTAATTCCAAAGAAAACTTCGATGATAACAAAGCATTCTTGCGAGAACGAATGGAGGAAGAACGCAATCCCATTATCCGAAACCTACTGCAAAAGGACAGCCAAAACCTTGATAGGATACAGGTGCAGATGGCAACTGCTCGTGAATTTTTAATTATTATTCGGTTGAAAAATGAGAAGGAAAGTGACGTGTTTCCTTATTTGTCTCGTATAGAAAAGAGTCTAAAGGATCAAGGTTTTACCACAAGACGAGCAGATAAAGCAGATATCAAGAGAATTTTGGGAGTGTACTTTGAGCAGAATGTGACATCGGATAGGTATGAGGACTTTGACGGTGAGCGTTGGGTGGTGTTTGGGGAGCAGTAGTTGTTTAAGTTGAAATGACCATTGAAAAGTTATATAATGAGTAAATATAGCTTAATAAAGATAACTTTTTCGAAAAAAAGTTGTCTTTGAATAGAGAATGTTTTTTATTTATATTTGACGGGGTATATGAAATGAAAAAGAATAAATTATTATATATCGTAATTGCGATACTTGCAGTATCTCAAGTTTATTTTTTATTTACAATCAACAGTTTAAAAACAAAGGTGCAACAAACAGAAAACGGAATAGCTTATGCCGAAGATCGCTTAGAGAGAAATATCAGTGGGATTTATTCAAATGTGGATAGAAAACTCGAGGAATATACAAGTCTTGTGACAAGCTGTGGCTATGAAATTGGCGAGTTCAATCTGCAAGCCTTTAAAGTGCCTGTGACCTTTACATTACAGCCCAAAACACTTACCGAAGCAACTGCTGTATTTCTTGAATTTGGCGAGGAAAAGCTCCCAATGCATAGGCAAAACACTGAGTTTGTACTGACGAAGGATTTTGCAATCACGGATGAAGCTTACCCCTCTATTATAATAGAGGATAAGGGTGTTCAGCAATTTGAGAAACATAGTTATTTGCGGATAAATAGAATGAAAGATAAAGTCTTTTCCTCTTTTTCACCCCGCTTTAAAGGGGAAACCGTATATAGTGCTCAAGAGCCTTATGATTACCGTATGAAAGGCAATATTGATACAGGTTCTTCTGTCATCAACGGCGATAACAGCTTTAAGACTATAAAGTATATTGTCACCTTGGATGATGAAATTATTAAAACCTATGAGGCGGACTTTGTGGGCGGTGGACATATCGAAATTAACGATAATTTTAAAATGGAAAAAGAACAGACACTTATTGGAAAAGTGGTAGCGGTAGATCAGCTTAATTTTACCCATGAATATTTGATTATGCATTATGTTGCTGGAAAGGGCGAACAGAGAGAACGTTATTATGAAAATGAAAAAATCACTGCACCGGACGGCACTGTGATTTATAGTTTTGATGAAAGTAAATTATATTAGGTGATATGTTTTATGAAAAAGCAACAGAACTTTCTATTATGAGCAATACATCTCAAAAGACTATAATCACAACTAAATAAAATCACACTAACCCTAAAGCAACTTCATTCGTGAGGTTGCTTTTTTACGTTATAAGATAAAGAAAGGAATGATGAACCCTTATGAAAAAACAAAAAGTTGAACCCGCTACTGACATCGCAATCAAAACCTATTTAGATATGATTGCTCCTGCTGTAATTAAGTTTAACACTGACCACTATGTCTGTGGTAACACCTTTCGTTGTGTTTATGCCTTGCGTGAGTACCCCACAAGCACTTCGGAACAGGCGATACTCTGTCACCTTGGAGAAAAAGATGGAGTTACCTTGCGTATTTATACAAGGCAAGTAACACCTACAGAAGAAAAAAGGATTATTCATAGTGCCACCAACAAGAATCGAATGAAAACTCAAAGTTCAAGTAATCTTCAAGAAAATGTCACAGCACAAAGCAACCTACAAGACGTGGTAACAATGGTATCTACCATGCACCGGAACCGAGAGCCATTGCTTCACTGTGCCGTGTATATTGAGCTATCAGCAAGCGATTATGATAGTATGAAGTTACTGCAAACCGATGTCCTAACCGAGCTTGTGCGCAGTAAACTGAATGTAGATAGGCTACTTCTTCGTCAGCAGCAAGGATTTTTATGTGTCGGCCCATCGGGTCGAAATGCGTTTGGCAATCAATACGAAAGGGTGCTACCTGCCTCCTCAGTTGCAAACCTTTATCCCTTTAACTATTCAGGCAAGACAGATAGCCATGGGTTTTACCTCGGCAGAGATAAATTTGGATCAAATATTCTCGTGGATTTCGATAAGCGAGATGATGACAAAACCAATCCGTGTATCCTCATATTGGGCAACTCGGGGCAAGGCAAAAGCTATCTTCTCAAGCTGATTTTATGTAATATCTTAGAGAGCGGAAAGAGTGTGATTACCCTTGACCCAGAGCATGAGTTCGAAGAACTTGCCCAAAATCTAGGTGGCTGTTTTATCGACCTGATGAGTGGGCAATACATGATTAATCCACTTGAGCCAAAGAGTTGGGATGATGGTGGCAGTCCTCATGATAAAGATGCACCAATAACATTTAGGCAAGCGACAAAATTAAGTCAGCATATATCATTCCTAAAAGACTTCTTCCGTTGCTATAAAGAATTTAGCGATAGGCACATTGATGTCATTGAGATTATGTTATCCAAGCTATATACCAAATGGAGTATTAGTGATACCACAGATTTTGCAAACCTTGAATCAAAAGAATATCCAATCCTTTCTGATCTCTATGAACTCATTGAAACAGAATACGAAAGCTACGATACTTCAAAGCATCAACTCTATACAGCTAATCTGTTGCAAGAAATTCTCTTGGGACTTCACTCTATGTGTAAAGGTGCTGAAAGTGAATTTTTTAATGGGCACACCAATATTACATCGGACCGTTTCATTGTATTTGGGGTAAAGGGACTGCTACAAACAAGCAAGAATGTAAAAAATGCTCTGCTTTTCAATGTATTATCTTTTATGAGTGATAAACTTCTTACCGTAGGAAACACAGCAGCAGCCATTGATGAGCTATATTTGTTCCTTACTAACCTAACTGCAATCGAGTATATACGAAACTTTATGAAGCGAGTGCGTAAAAAAGAGTCCTCCGTAATTCTGTCCAGTCAGAATTTGGAGGACTTTAATATTGAGGGAATCCGAGAGATGACAAAACCGTTGTTCTCAATCCCTACGCATCAATTTTTGTTTAATGCTGGAGCAGTAGACAGTAATTTTTATATGGATACTTTACAACTGGAAGAAAGTGAATATAAGCTCATTCGTTTCCCACAGAGAGGTGTATGCCTTTATAAATGTGGCAACGAGCGATACAATCTTGCTGTTTATGCACCAAGCTATAAGGAGAAATTGTTCGGAAAGGCGGGAGGAAGATAAATTGAAAATACCTATTGACTCTCACATTGTGATATACTTTATAGTATAAATGAGCTCAAAAGAACACAGCTGTGAGGTGACCAAATGTTAAGGATAGGTGATTTTTCAAAACTTTCAAGAATAAGCATTCGCATGTTAAGACACTATGATGAAGTAGGTGTTTTAGTTCCTCTAAATATTGATCATTTTACTGGTTATCGATATTATAGTGAGCAGCAATTGGCTATTGTAGGTAGAATTATCGCACTTAGGGATATGGGGTTTAATATTGCAATCATTAAACAAATCCTAGATAACTATGATAATCCACAGGCTATGGCAGAATTTCTAAACGTAAAACGCTTAGAGATACAGACAGAGGTTGAAGAAAAGAAACATCGTTTGCGCCTTCTTGAAACAGCAATTAATAGGCTGAGAAAGGACGAAACTTCTATGAATTACAATGTGACTTTAAAAACTTTACCTGAACGTTATGTTGCAAGTGTTAGAAAAACAATTCCTTGTTATGAACAAGAAGGTATGTTATGGGGTATCCTAATGCAGGAAACAGCACATCTTAAAATGCAAGACAGCGATCCTTGCTACACATTAGCAATATTTCATGATGGTGAACACAAGGAAAATAATGTGGATGTTGAGGTTCAGAAATCTGTTAAGGGTAGCTACCCTAACTCAGAGAATGTAATCTTTAAGACAGAACCTGCTGTAGATATTGCTTCTGCCATTTTCAAAGGTGGGTATGAACAATGTGGTGAAGTAAATGAGGCAGTTGCTAACTGGGTACAAGATAATGGATATACATTTACAGGACTGGCATTCAACATTTATCATGTCAGTCCTCATGAAACACAAAACCCTGATGAATATGTTACTGAGGTTTGCTACCCTGTGAAAAAGAAATAATATTTTTGTGAAAAACCGTCTACTTTCGTAGGCGGTTTTATCATTTGGAGGTGATCAAAATAGCTGAACCCTTATCAACCACAGTACTAATAGTCAAAGAAGCCGCTACAGCATTAACAGATGAACGACTGCGAAAGACTATTGTATGGACAATAGGATTTATCCTATCGCCTATTATTCTAATTGCTGTTTTAATTTGTTCCTTACTCTCTGGAACAGCAGCTCACAACAGTGCTGTTGTGGGATTGTGTTTTGAGAGTGGCATAATCTCTGGTAATGTTCCCGAAAATTATCGAGGGTACATTGAAGATATGCGATACAGTTTCACCCTATTAGATGGAACGATTGTATCAGTCAATGGTGAAATGGAAGATGGAGATAGTCTTGATTCGACTAGAATTAAGGCTATTTTTTATGCTCTGTTTTTCGGCGCTGATAGTTCCTCAAGACTTCAACATAAGCAGTTTGTAGATTGTTTTGTTACCTATGAAAAACGCACCCGAACCATAACCCATGAAGATAGAATAACCTCAGAAGAAAGCTATACCGTGGCAGTTCCCATCAAAGAACTGCCCGTGGTTTATGCAAATATTTCATCTGCTATGGGTATTAAGGTCACACACGAAAACCAAATCAATGCCACCGAAATCTATCACCATGTGCTGTATGGCAGATCTGCACCAACTTATGGACAGGAATTTGATGAATGGTCAAACGAACTTCCTCTGTCAGATATACCGTTTATTGGTGTTGACGGTTTCTGCTCACCATTAGGTGAGAATTGGCGTTCTATGGTCACCTCGGAGTTTGGATACCGAATTGATCCATTCACAGGTAGGGGTGCAGGGCATGGAGGTATCGACTTAGGCGCAGCGAAAGGCACGGCCATTCGCTCGGTACTAGACGGAACCGTCTATGTAGTTCGCTATTCTGCCACAGGTTATGGCTACCATGTGATGGTGGATCATGGCGGTGGTTTTGTAACTGTATATGCCCACTGCTCAAAGATTATGGTGAGCGAGGGGGAACAAGTAAAGGTAGGTGATAAAATTGCAGAGGTAGGAAGAACAGGCAGAAGTACAGGAAATCATCTCCACTTTGAAATTCGTATCGATGGAGAAAAACAGAACCCTAGAAAGTATTTACCGTAAGAAGGAGTACAGTTATGAAAGAAAATATGATTAAAGTTTTAAAAATTGAGGTTGGCGAATCTCCTAAAGTTAAAGAAATTGAAAATGAGCTCCGTTCCTTACAAGCAGAGGTTGGCGGACTTATTGAGTGTGTTTATCTTGAAGATGGCTGTCTTGCTATTGTAAATGAAGAAGGCAAATTAAACGGCATGGAACCAAACAGGCGATTGGGCTCAAATATTATTTGCGGTCCAATTTTTATTTGTGGCGATAGTGATGATGGTGAGTTCATATCGCTTAATGACAAGCAGGTGGAACAATACACCCAGATGTTTTCTGATGTTCCCACTTTTACAGGGGAAGAACCAGAACTGGAACCACGAATGACGTTTATCGGTGCTGACTTTTTTGGAGGTATGTAAAATGAAGAAAGCAAATCTCACAGTAACATTTGAAAAAGAAAAACTAGATGCTCTGTGCTACTATTTGGAGAAAAAAGAAGTGGATCTGCAAAACGAGTTGAATGATACAATTCACAAACTTTATGTAAGGCATGTTCCACAGCCAACTCGTGCGTATATTGAGGATAAATTGAGTAAGGAACAGAAGCCTGTTAAAGTCAAAAAGATGGATTTTAAATAACGGACTGAAAATAGCAATCTATAAAAAAGCTTGACTCCCTCGTGTTGCCCCGTGTTCGACCCTGTGTGGGGTTTTCATGCTAGAGATAAGCCAGTAACACCTACCAAGGGTTCAGCGAGCAGTTTGAGGGAGTTTTGGCAAACTTAAAAAGCGAGAAAATTATTCAAGATAAGAGGAAGAAACCACCTATATAAGTGGTGAACCACCCGTTCGATTTTGGTGCAGGATAAAGCAAGGTGCTGTAACTGCCCCTTGCAATCACAGCGGACGGCAATGCCGACCGCCTTTGTCTTAGGAGTTCAGCAGTTTTGCAACAACTTGGAATGGATGATAAAAGGTGCTATAAATCACATTTTTGATGGTAGCAGGTGCTGTAATCTCCCCAATTCCCCTTTAGTGCAATGCTTTTAAGGTGCGATTACAGGTGCTACAGAGAAAAATAAGGAGGTTTATATGGCTAAAAACGAGTTAAAGAAACGAGTGGTGGCATGGCTCTATCCAGATATGATTGAAAAGATGAATCATCTTATTAGCAATCACAATATGAAAAATCATACTGAGTTTGTGGAACAGGCAGTAGATTTCTATATCGGTTATCTTAGCTGTAAAAATGCCACCACTTACTTGTCAAAAATTTTACTTTCAGCTGTGGAGGGTACTCTCAAGGAAACTGAAAACCGTCAGTCTGCAAATCTATTTCGCTTATCGGTGGAGATGAGCATGATGATGAATATCCTTGCTGCCGGTCTTGAAATAAGCGATGAGGATATGCGAAAACTTCGTGGCAGATGTGTAACGGAAGTGAAACGCAATAAGGGCAGAATCAATATGGAAGATGCAGTCAAATATCAGCAAGGGCTTTATGACTAATGCCTAGAATAATATTTAAATGCCCATATCTAAAAAGCGGTAATACTGCACATAAAGAAAATATGGTCGAGTACATTGCAATAAGGAATGGTGTCGAGCGTTTGACTGTACGAAATAAGGAATATCCTGTGACCCAAAAGCAAGAAGAATTTGTAAAGCAAATCTTAAAAGAGTTTCCTAGCACCAAAAATTTATTTGAGTATGAGGATTATATTCAAAATAAAACCTTGGAGAATGCCACAGAGTTTATCAATATTGCTCTTGAACAAAACCTTGATACTATTTCTAAAAAAGAAAACTATGTGGACTATATTGCAAACCGACCTCGAGTAGAAAAACTTTCTTCTCACGGACTTTTTACAAGCGGAAATGAAAAAATTGTTCTTTCAAAAGTTGCAGAAGAAGTTGCAAACCATGATGGCAATGTGTGGCTTCCCATTATCTCTCTAAGACGAGAAGATGCTGTCAATACAGGCTTTGATAACGCAGAACGTTGGAAAGACTTTTTATCAGCCTATGCTCCAACCATTGCAGAAAATTTAAAGATCCCCTTAGATAAGTTTCGGTGGTACGCATCATTTCATAATGAAAGTCATCATCCCCATATTCACATGATTTGCTACAGCGAGAATCCGAAACAAGGTTATCTTAGTCAAAAAGGAATTGAAAAAATTAAGTCGGGTTTGGTGTCAAATATTTTTCAGCAAGAGATGAAAGAAATTTATGCACAACAGACTATTCGTAGAGATGAGTTAAAGGTAGAGAGTAAAAAGGCATTGCAAAATCTTGTTGATGAAATCAGTAAGGGTAATGTGCAAAATCCACAGCTTGAAATGATGTTGACGGAACTCGCAGAAAAATTAAAACATACCAAAGGCAAGCGAGTTTACGGTTATCTTTCCACAAATATTAAAACAATTGTTGATAACATCACTGATGAACTTACAAAAGAAAAATCTGTGGCTGAGAATTATAAACTGTGGCAAGAAACAAGAAATGAGGTGTTCCAAAGTTACACGGATAAGATTAGTCTTATGCTCCCACTTTCTCAGCAAAAAGAATTTAAGTCCATAAAAAACTTGATCATTTCTGAGGCAGATAAACTGTCTATATGTGAAATCAGTCTATCTGAATTAGAGGAAGATGAAATATCTGAGGAACAGCAATCTCACAAATCTACGAAAGATTACGTTAAAGCGAAAAATATTCTCAAAAAAGAAATTAAAACTCAAGGTGAAATGCAAACGGCGATAAATCATTTTACTTCCTCTGCAGAACAAGGTAATCAGTATGCTCAGTATATCCTTGGAAAGATGCACCTTATGGGACAAGGTTTGGATAAGAATAAAGAAACCGCAACCAAATGGTTCACTTTATCAGCAGAAGAAGGAAATGAGTATGCGAAATTTTTCCTTGATACCATGAATAAGTGGAAGGAACCATCATTGTCTTTTGCAGTATCAAGGCTGTTCCATCACATGAGTCGGATGTTTGAAAATGCTTTACCTCCACCCAAAGGCTCAGTAGGCTTACAGATTGACAGTAAGCGGATGAGGAAACTAAGAGAAAAGAAAATGGCACAGGGGCATAAACGAGATGATAAAGAACCTCGTTTGGATTTATAATGAAAGGATTTAAATAATGAACCAAAAGCAAAAAACACCTTGCAAGAAATCTTTTGATATAAAAATAAATATTTTGCACAATGCAAAAGGCTGTCCTCAAAAAAGGATAGCCTTTCATTGCAAATATGGCAAGAAATCATAAGGAGGTTTAGCTATGGCGAAATACATTCATTTTACTGAGGAAGAAAAACAGAAAGCCAATGAAGTTGATCTTGTAGATTTTCTAAAAAGTCAAGGTGAAAAACTTCTCCCCTCGGGTAGAGAAAAAAGGCTTGAAAGTGACCACAGCATTACGGTTCGTGGCAACGAGTGGTATGATCACGCTACCCAAAAAGGTGGTTATGCTATTGACTTTGTGAAAAGCTTTTACAAGCTTCCGTTTCCCGATGCCATGACAATGCTTCTTGAAGGTTCTTGCGGGACAGTTTACCGCAAGGCTGAAAAGAAAGAAAAAGTTAAAAAGCCCTTCTCATTGCCACCAAAGAATAAAGATATGAAAAGAACCTATGCCTATTTAATTAAGCACCGCTCTATTGATAAAGAGGTGCTTAATTTTTTTATAAAAAAGAATCTTATTTATGAAAGTCTTGAAAAATCTAAGGATGGAAAGCAAGAATACCACAACGCTATATTTGTAGGACTTGATGAAAAGGGATTTCCTCGTCACGCTCATAAGAGAGGACTATATTCGGATGGCAAAAGCTATAAAGGTAATATAGACAGTAGCAATCCTTGTTACAGTTTTAATCTAAAAGGCACAAGTAATAAGCTGTATGTATTTGAGGCACCCATTGATTTACTTTCATTTATCACTATCTATAAAGACATGGATTGGCAAAAACACAGCTATGTTTCCCTCTGTGGTCTATCAGAACAAGCGATGCTCAAACAGCTTGATATAAATGAAAATATTAAAACTGTTGTGCTTTGTCTTGATAATGATAAAGCAGGTCAAACTGCTTGTGATAAGTTTGAAAAACTACTCGAAGAAAGAGAACTGACAGTCACTAGGCTTGTGCCAAGCCTTAAGGATTTCAATGAGGATTTACAAGAACAGCAAAAAGGATAAATAAAAGAAGTGGTTTTCAGGATGGCATAAAATATTGCACCCGAGAGCAATAAACGCTCGGGTGCAAAAAATATTTATTTTTGCAAGGAGTTAAACTGCTTGGGACATATACGCTTTTGTATAAAAATTTGTTTAACTGTAGCTATTTATCTTGCCAACTGTCCACAACTAATTCATAGTAGTAGGTTGCTAAACTATCCAAGCACTGCATAATGTTTTCTGTTATATTTACGTAATTTTCTAAATCAACAACTACATTATCATATGTCTTTAAATAAAAATGGTATTTTTGACGATTATTTAATGGGTATCTACTGAAATCGATATTAAAATGAGCTTTGTTAATATCATCATCCATTATATTAGTTGAAATTTCATCAATATAGGCTTCCAAACAAACTATCATTTTTTCGAAATCATCTTTTTCTCGTCCATACCCGAATCCAAACTCTATGATTTTATTTTTTGTTGTTAGCCAATTGCCCCTTATATCATGATTTTCTTTAAATTTCGAATTGTATCCAAGTAAAATATTCAAACTCCAGCAAATTGATTTTTCATATAACTCAATTGCATGATTAGTAGCAAATAGAATAGGGAAAATAATCGCATCTGCCTTCTTATCATCATTATTTGTTAGGCATTGTTTTGCTAATAGAATAGCACTTTGGAAGTATCCTTCTGCAATTACATTCATATTTTGAATTGGTTCATGTTGATTTGTTCTCCAATTCATATATGCATTTTTATTAATATCTGAGTTATAGCTAAATAGTTTTTTCATCAAACTTTCTCGTCTCCTTCAAATTTTATATGTATTGTTAAGCGAAATGAATATTACATTCAGTACCGATTGTACATTACCATGTGTGATCGATTTTTTTATATTATAGCACTAAAAATTACAAATAGAAAGGAGTCTCCTCATGACCGAACCTATCAGTATTTTAATTACACTTGCCGCCGTGATGTTCATTGTCATTGGCGGTCTTTCTTTAATTGCCCACTTTTACACTCTTAATGGAATCAAATCCAAAACAGTTGGTGATGGGCAGCACGGTGTGGCAAGATTTCTTACCAAGCGAGAATTAACAAAAGTATATAAACCAATTTTGTTTGATGTTTCAAGTTGGCGTAAGGGTGAAAATCTTCCAAAGGAGCAAGGCTTGGTTGTTGGCTCTCAAGGCAAGAAGGGAGCAGTCATAGGACTTGTAGATACTGGTGATGTCCATTGCCTAATGATTGGTGCTGCTGGTGTTGGTAAAACGGCATTCTTCCTCTATCCAAATTTAGAGTATGCCTGTGCCAGTGGAATGAGCTTCATCGCCACCGATACCAAAGGTGATCTTGCTCGAAATTATGGGGCAATAGCAAAAGAAAACTACGGTTACAACATTGCTGTTATAGATTTGCGTAATCCAACCAAAAGTGACGGAAACAATCTCTTGCACCTTGTCAACAAATATATGGACATCTACTGCGCGGACAATAAAAATCTAATGGCAAAAGCTAAGGCAGAAAAATACGCAAAGATTATTGCAAAAACAATCATCGCACCTAGTGGGGATAATTCATCTATGGGGCAAAACGCTTTTTTCTATGATTCTGCCGAGGGACTACTCTGTGCTGTGATACTTCTTCTTGCAGAATATCTTCCACCTACAGAAATTGACGGCCAGTTAGTTGACAAGAGACATATCGTTTCAGTATTCAAAATGGTGCAAGACTTAATGGAACCATCCAAAGTCAAAGGGAAAAGTGGTTTCCAAGTACTGATGGAATCATTACCATCAACCCACAAAGCAAGGTGGTTTGCCGGTGCAGCACTTAACTCAAGCGAGGCAGCAATGGCATCTGTTATATCTACGGTGTTATCTAAACTAAATGCTTTTCTTGATACTGAAATGGAGCAGATTTTGTGTTTCCATACCGCTATTGATGCCGAAACCTTTTGTAAAGAAAAGTCGGCAATATTTTTAATCCTTCCTGAGGAAGATAACACAAAGTATTTTATGGTTTCATTATTCTTGCAACAGTTTTATCGTGAAATGCTTGTAGTGGCAGATGAGCAAGGAGGTAAGTTACCCAATAGAGTTGTTATCTATGCCGATGAGATTGGTACAATTCCTAAAATTGATAGTTTCGAAATGATGCTATCCGCTGGACGATCACGTAGAATTTTGGTAGTACCTATCATTCAGTCCTTTGCACAACTTGATAAAAATTATGGAAAGGAAGGTAGTGAAATCATTACCGACAACTGTCAGTTGACTATTTTCGGTGGCTTTGCTCCAAACTCTGAAACTGCCCAAGTGCTATCCAAAGCCTTGGGTACTAGAACAGTTATGAGTGGCAGTGTTAGCCGAGGGAAAAATGACCCATCTCAATCTTTGCAGATGATAGAACGGCCGATCCTTACGGCCGATGAATTAAAATCTTTTCCAAAGGGCAACTTCGTGGTTATGAAAACAGGCTCTCATCCGATGAAAACAAAACTAAAACTGTTTTTAGATTGGGGTATCACCTTTGATAAAACCTATGAAACTGAGGAGCGGGCCCACCGAACAGTGTACTATGCCGACAAGGAAGAATTGAAAGAAAATATTGCAAAGATCTTAGGAAACAGAAAAACCAAAGATAAATTTTCATATACAAGAGAACATAAAAAGTCAAATGGACAAATGGATTACACACCTATTATGGAACAGGAAAAGAGTGAGCGCAAACAAAAAACAGCATTTAGACCATAGAGAAAGAGAGGGGAAATATGAGCTTTTTTGGAAATTTGTATCGTGAGGATCTCCCTGCAAGGGCGAAGACGGTGTATATGTATCTTAAAGATCGCAGTAATAAAGATGGAGAATGTTGGCCGGCTGTAAAAACGATTGCAAAAGACACCTCGCTATCAGTAAGTACTGTAAAAAGAGCCATAACAGATTTAATCTGCTATGGCTTACTTACTAAAGAAAAACGGTTTAGGGAAAATGGTGGCACTTCCTCAAACCGTTATTTTCTTAAATAGATATCTATTAAGAAAATTTTACAGATAAGAAGTCAAAAATATTAATCTTGTCCGCCAAGGGGCAACTATAAACCTTTGGTGGATGAGGGTGCGGTTCACTGGGAACTTCCAAGAAGGTATCACTTTAAGGAATAATAATTACAGAGAAAATATATTCCTACTGAATAGAAGAATTTTAGACACGATAATAATTATAATAATGGATAATCTATGGATTCAAGTAAAGTGTTGCGTAGAATTTGGCTATCAATCAAAAGTTATTGCTCCTAAGTATGAGAATCTTCTAATGTTTTTTCTGATCTTTCGTATCAATAAATATCAAGAATTACTATTTTTCAGGATGGCGTCAAAAACTTGACGCCATAACGGGCATTGTGATATAATGACAAACGGATAACTATGCCTGTGGAGTATGAGAGGTGTCGAACATGGATTTATTGGGTTTTAAAGAATGGCTAGTTTCAAGTAAGAACTATTCCAAAGAAACCATAAGCAATATAGTATCAAGAGCAAAGAGAGCAGACAAAATTCTACCTTGGTATAATGACATTGTATATCAGTTTTTGTTAGAACAAGAAGCATCTTATCAAAAAATATCATGTTCTGTTCGATCTCAAATCAAAAGAGCTATAAAACTGTACTTTGAATATGCTGAACAAGCCGCAGCAAAAACAATAGTGATTCCCGAAAGGAAAAAAGGTATGAATGCATTATCTTTATTTGCTAATATTGGTGTTGCAGAGGCTTATTTGAAAGATATAGGCATTAACATTGTTGTAGCTAATGAGTTGATTGATAGAAGAGCAAAACTATATTCAAAGATTTACCCAGAATCAAATATGATATGTGGGGATATCACTGACAAAATAATTGTTGATAAAATTGTAGATGAGTGTATTGCAAATAGCGTAGATATAGTAATGGCTACACCGCCTTGTCAAGGAATGAGCACTGCAGGCCAGCAAGATGAAAATGACGAAAGAAATAAATTGATATGTCCTGTAATTGAAGTTATTAAGAGAGTTAGACCTAAGTATATTTTCTTAGAAAATGTACCTATGTTTTTAAGTACGGAAATTGAAGATAATGGAAAGAGGATACTCATCCCTGAGTTAATTCGTGATGAATTATCTGATGAATATGTAATAAATCAATACGTAATAGATACCAAAAACTATTCTGTTCCCCAAACGAGAGAACGAGCAATTATTCTTATGACTCGCAGAAGTGAAGATATAAAAGAATGGACACTTCCTAATAAGGAGGACAAAATTGTAACAATGAGAGATGCCATTGGTCATCTTCCAATGATGGATCCTTTTGTAAACGACATTACCGAAGATGAACTTCTAGAAATGTTTCCTCATTTTTATGAAAGAAAGGAGGCGGCAAGCCGTATTTCAAAGTGGCATATCCCTCCTCACCATGTAAAAAGGCAAGTAGTAGCAATGCAACATACACCTACTGGATGTACAGCATTTGATAATGAGTATTATTATCCAAAGAAAGAAAATGGTGATCCAGTAAAGGGTTATCGCAATACATATAAAAGGCAGAATTGGGATATTGGAGCTTATACCGTAACTATGGATAATAGAAAAATATCGTCTCAGAATAATGTCCACCCAGGTCGACTGGAATACAAAGATGAAGATGGTATATCAATTTATTCAGATGCAAGAGCGCTGACTTTATATGAGTTAATGATAATTATGAGTTTACCAAGCAATTGGCCAGTGCCAGAAAATACATCTGAAGCATTCCTTAGGCGAATAATCGGTGAAGGAATACCACCATTATTTGTGAAGAAAGTCTTTGAGAATTTGAAATAGGAGAATTAAAATGAGTAAATTAAATGGACTTTCATTGTTTGCAAATGTCGGAATTGCAGAAGCCTACATGGAGGAACTGGGAATTGATATTAAAATAGCGAATGAAATAGATATTGAGAGAGCAAAGTTTTATCAAGATGTGTATAAAAACACTCATATGATATGTGGCGATATTACAGAAGACAGCATTCGTGATACCATTGTTGTTGAAGCTATCGAAAAAAGTGTGGATTTTATCATTGCAACACCTCCTTGTCAAGGCATGAGTGAAGCGGGAAAAAGACTTAAGTTCGACCCGCGAAATCAACTGATTTCTTATGCTATTGATGTAATAAAGAGGGTAAAACCTAAATTTGTTTTACTAGAAAATGTACCAAAGCAATTAACAACTCGTATAAAATTCGAGGACGAAATTGTATTAATTCCAGATTATATTAAAAGAGAACTTGGCAAACAATATAATTTTAATAAAGAAACATTAGTGATGGCTAAAGACTATGGTGTGCCACAACTAAGAGAAAGAAATATATTTCTTTTAGTTAGAAACGATTTAGAGTGCATTTGGGAATTTCCTAAAAAGCAAAAGGAGATTACTTTAGAAGATGCAATTGGCTCACTGCCTTCACTTGATCCAAAGCTGAGAGATGGTATTGAGTTGACAATTAAGAAGTTTCCGGATTACGAAAAGAAAAGACAAGCTGGATTAGCAGTATCAAATTGGCACTTCCCTCCAACTCATTCTTGGAAACAAGTAGAATGGCTGTTGCATACACCTACAGGTAAATCAGCGATTTATAATGAAAAATATTATCCGCAAAAGGCAGATGGAACACCTGTAAAAGCTCATCATAATCATTATAGAAGACTTAAATGGGACATGCCTTGCAGGACGATTACTCAGAATAATGGTGTCATCTCGTCTTTAGCTTGTGTCCACCCAGGAAGAAAATATACTGATAAGCATGGCAATGAGCTGTATTCTGATGCAAGAGTATTAACTATATATGAGCTGTTGATCGTTATGTCCTTACCGTTGGACTGGCCCATTCCAGATTGGGCAAGCGAAACCTTTATTAGGAAAGTATTCGGAGAAGGCATCCCATCAAAGTTGATAAAAGAAATTATGACAGCATTGCTACGTCAATTGTAAGGAGGTTTTTAACTATGGGAAAAATAGTAATGCCAAAAAACAGTGCATTATTAGACGAAATCGAATCAGTTTTGCAGATTTATTATGAAGCAAACGACTGGTTAACAAATGATGTCTATAAAAACAAGTTGAAAGCAATGATTGGTGATGACCAATACCAATCTTCATACACTAAAAAAGCTCAGATTACATCTTATTTTGGTTTTACTATTTGGGAGGATATTAAAAATCCCCAATCAAGAAGAAAAATAACTGACTCTGGCAAGAAAATGTATGAGGCTATCAAAAGTGATAATGAATCTTCTGTGCAGGATGTTCTGATGAATTCATTAGAAACTGTGAAATTTGGAAGAAATAATTATGGTTGTCCAGGTAGTAATTCAGATGTTGAGCCGCCATCATTGTATATTAGGGCGATATTGGATTTGGAGTATTTAACACATAAAGAATTTGCTTTTTTGTTGTGGAAATTAGAAGATATTGGGGCAAACTATACAGATTCTTTAGTTGAGTTGCGCAATTTACGTAACCAAGGAACTATTTCATTGGCAGATGAGGCAAATAAATATGAGGATTGCAAACCAATAATGATTTTAGTCCGATGGGGATTTTTAGATGAAGACGAAGATTCCACTGGTGGTAAGCATATTGTTATTGCTCCAAAAGTCAAGGAAAAGTATGAAACTAGACTGCGTAATTTAAAAATTTACAATGTAGATATGGACATAAATGATGAAAAAATCAAAAGTCATGCAAAATCAACTAACAATCTGAGTATTTCTTTTGAGACGGGCTTACCTACTAAGTTTTCAATGAATCGAATTGTATTTGGTGCCCCGGGAACTGGTAAAAGTCATAGATTACAAGAAGACAGTGTTAAGCTACTTGGAGAGAATGGCATGTTTGAGAGAGTCACTTTTCATCCCGATTATACTTATGCAAACTTTGTGGGTACATATAAGCCGATCAGTGAAGCTATCACTAAAGAAGATGGAACACTAAGTAATGAAATAACATATAAATTTGTTCCAGGTCCATTTATGCGTGTATTAGTGGCTGCACTAAAAAATGCAAAAACAGATAACGCTCTTCCACATCTTCTGTTAATTGAAGAGATAAACAGGGCCAAAGTTGCAGCTGTTTTTGGTGATGTATTTCAGTTGCTTGATAGGGACGATAGTGGGGTAAGTGAGTATAAAATTCATGCGAGCGAAGATATTAGGAAATATTTAGCTGAGGAACTTAAAATTGACATTGACAATTGCAAAGAAATTGCTATACCCAATAACATGTTTATATGGGCTACGATGAACAGTGCAGACCAAGGTGTGTTCCCTATGGATACAGCATTTAAAAGACGATGGAGTTTTGAGTATATTGGTATTGATGAAGACGACAAGAATGTTTATGGGCTAATCGATATAGCTGGCAAAGAAATTGAATGGAATCAGTTAAGAAAAGCTATTAATAAGAAACTAACTGATGAATACGCAGTAAATGAAGATAAGCTGATTGGTCCATATTTCTTATCTAAGAAGATAATTGAAACGGAAAAGGTTACAGCTACTGATGGACAAGTTAGAAAATTTATTAAAAATACTGATTTATTTACTAAGTCATTAAAAAGTAAAGTTCTTATGTATCTTTATGAAGATGCTGCAAAGCAACATAAGAAAAAGATGTTTCCTGATTGTAGTAAATATTCTGATGTTTGTAATGCTTTCGATCAACATGGAATTAAAATTTTTGGAATTGACTTTGAAACATTGTACGAAGAACAAGGGGTGTAATTCCTATGAAAATTACATCTGCTTTTGTTCGTGAACAAAAAAGATATTCAAAATCAGATCTGATCAAACTCCTACATTTAAAGACTTCAGAAGTATCAAGTTATATTGAAAAACTCAAGTCTTATGGAATATTAAAAGCTGTTAAAAATTCTAGAGAACAGTTAAATCTTTCTGATTTGATTGAAAATGATGTTGAATTATCGGATGTCTTTGAAGATAACGATGACTATCTGTATGTTTTTACTTATGTAGGTATAGTAATGGTTGGAAACAAAGTAATAAAGTGCTATCCTAAATATATATTGTCATC
Organism: Oscillospiraceae bacterium; assembly: GCA_030625685.1. Lineage (GTDB taxonomy): Bacteria > Bacillota > Clostridia > Oscillospirales > Oscillospiraceae > Evtepia. The sequence continues at coordinate 138,503 of DAOUQJ010000001.1, read as the reverse complement.
AGAAAATCCAGTGTCTGAGATGAAACAAGTACTTAAGGTAATAGCTCATTATTCGTCAAAAGAACAAATAATCAATATGTATAATGGAAATGATGAAACTAGCAGCTTTAATATGCTTGCGGTAATACTATATTTGATCAACGATTTTCATGATTACGGTATTTATACATACAGTCAAGATGTTGTAGAGATTAATGGTCAAGGCGAAATTTTATGGGATAAAACAATAAATGATGCCTTCGTTTTGATACGAAACAATAGACCATATTATACAGAACTATATACTTCAAAAACTGTAGATGATGATTTTGATTTTTTCAAGCGTGTTCATGAATGTATTCTAACACAATGCTCTAAGCAGCTTACTGAAACTGCCTTACTAGAGCTATTTGATATGGAATTAATTGAGTTAACTGAAGAGAAACTTGAAGAGATTGCAGATATAGATTATATCAAATATCGTCTATTATCAGAATTAAATGTGCAGTTTAACACTAGAAAGCAACTTTTATTAAAAACTATGTATGCATACTTAGAAAATTCAAAAGCAAATGAGGATATGTATGGCTTAAGTTTATATGGGACCAACAGCTTTAATCTCATTTGGGAAGATGTATGTTCTGAAGTTCTTGGAAATAAGCTGCATATGCCTGTTGGGAAATTAAAATTGCCAGTAAAAATCGACTCTGAATTTGATCCAAAAACAAAACTGATAGATATTATTGATAAACCAATTTGGATTGCCACAGGAGAAAATTCAGCCATAAAAGAAGCAAAAGAAACTCTTATTCCAGACTTAATAAATGTTGATATGATAGGGGGAGAATACCGGTTTGTTATTTTTGATGCGAAGTATTACAATATACAGCTGCAAAATGGTAAACCATTGCGTTCGTACCCTGGCGTAGGCGATGTGACCAAACAATATCTATATCAGCTGGCATATAAAGATTTTATAGAAAAACATAACATTTCTTTTGTGGATAATGTCTTTTTAATGCCAACAGAGGAAGATAAATTTACTCATATAGGTATAGCCAGAATGAAAATGTTGAGTAATCTTGGGTTGCGAGATATTAGCGTATGGAAGTTATCTGCAAAACAAATGTATTCGAAGTACTTAGTAGGCAAAACTTTAAAGCTTGATTTATTTTATACTAAAATTTAATAACCATTTCTTATTTTACGAAAGGTAGCTAGCGAATTATTCGTTAGCTACCTTTTTGCATATTTTATAAAAGAAACGGCCCTTATAAAATGTAATTTTATAAATAACTTTTTATTATTTTGTCACAAAGTGTCAAATTCTTACAAATATTTCATCAGACAAGAGATATAATTAACCTATTAATATATGATATTAATTTCAAAATATTACTCGAATATTGGAGGATATAATGGAAATTAATTTTTCTATAATTGCCGAATTAAATATTTATGGCAACTAGTGTGGATAGGATAGCTTAAAAATTAGGATTACCTCTCGTTGCTAGACAAGGACGAGGTGATCCTTGTGATGACATTATCTTATCACTTGATATACATACTAAAGCAAAGCAAAATCGAGATATATCGAAACCCATATGATAAGTTAAAAATTGAATATATCTTGCACAGTATTATTTTGTATGCAGTTTTAAAGACCGGACTATTCCTGACGAGGAATAAGTTCGGTCTTTTTTGTTTGTCATTTATTTTTATTAGTGTGGGCTGTCGTTCCCCTCCGCTTCTGACATTTGATTTTATTTCAAATTCAGAAACGGAGGAAATTAAAATGTTCGATAACACGAATCAATATAAATTGCGTGTTTTAATTATAGAAAATGAACCAAGATATTATGCTACTTTCATGGATTGCAATAGGAATAGTATTGAAATAGAAATCAATGAAAGTGTTGCGTTATCGCTATTTCAAGAATTTGTTAGAACTGAAAGAAACTTAAGACGTTCAGATGAACGAAATCTTGAGTATTCGAAGCTGACAGAGCAGACTTTGCATCAAAGAGCATTGTATCAACCGAAAACATTGGAAGATGAATTTTTTAGGAATTTCGAAAAAGAGCTTCTTTGGCAAGCCATTGATACACTTCCAGAAATTCAGCGTAGAAGGCTGATTCTATATTACTTTGAGGGTTTTACTTTTGACCAAATCGCAAAGATTGAAGGATGTCAAAAGAATCCTGTAAAGAGGTCAATTGATAGGGCGACAGAAAAAATAAAAAGTTTTTTTGAAATTTAAGGGGTACTTTTTACTCCTAAGTGTGGAAACAGGTGAAGGGATATATTCTCTTCCCTGTTTTTTTTAAAAAAAAAGGTTGTTCCTTGATAACTGAATATCCGATTTCATAAATACATTAGCTGATGAGCCATAACTGAAGAAGCAACATAGGTAGGAACGCCAAGACCACCTGCGAAAAGACAGTCGCAATTTTCTTTCTGCCTTTCGTCAAAGGGCAACGAAAGGTGCGAGCGGTCCCTTCCTGACCTTGAAACAATTTATGGTGAATTGTTTTGCTAGAACCTCATCAGAACCGATAATGATACTTCTGTCTAGCCACAGACTCAAGCAATGGGGGCAGCCGGTGGAGATCCCAGCGGAGGTGAAAGTCCTATGACGAAAGCTAACCACTTTTCGGTTTATGAAATCGCCATTAGCACTTGGGAAGTAGTGTCGAATTAAGTGCAGAAAAATAAAATGACTTAATGTCAGAAGCCATGGGGATTGCTCTCTATTCTTTCAAAGCAATCACAAGAGTGCGGTCCCTATGTTTGTGATATTAAGAAAGAAAGGGTGAAATATGTGAGTACAGATATACATAAACGTGAAGTTGAAGCTGAAGATGTAAAAGAATATGACCTAACAATAGAGCAATCTCAGCAAGAAGTACAATATAAAATGGCGGTAAAATTACTAAAAATTCTTGAACGCAGAGGTATTATTACCAATGACCAGTATGCACGAATTGACAAACTCAATCGTGACTCCTTTTCTCCAACTCTTAGCAAAGTATATGTGTAAAAACACTAGCTATATAAAAAAGCTTATGGTATTGTGTGGTACTAACAGAAGATAGTCTTCTGAGAAAGGAGGAAAAGAGATGGCTAAAAAAGTGAAAACCATAGAGCCTGTAAGGCAAAAAGTGTTACAGGAATTAAGGCCAAAAATAAGAGTGTGTGCCTATTGTCGAGTAAGTACAGACAGTACTAAACAACATTCTTCTTATGTTGCACAGGCAGAGTACTATAAAAACTATATCGAAAGCCACTATGAATGGGATTTCGCAGGTATTTTTGCAGACGAATCTAGTGGCACTAAGATGAGAAATCGAGATGAATTTATCCGTATGATAAAGGAATGTGAAAAAAGGAATCTCGATTTAATCATCACCAAATCCATAACCAGATTTTCAAGAAACACCATAGATAGCATTGAAACGATAAGAAAACTCAAAGCCTTGGGTGTTGCAGTATATTTCGAGAGAGAAAACATCAATACCTTATCGGAGCAAAGCGAGTTAATGCTTACAATACTAAGCTCTATAGCTCAAGGTGAAGCCGAGAATATTTCCATCAATACCCGTTGGGGAGTTCAGAAACGATTTAAAGATGGCAGTTTTATACCAAGCTGTATTGCCTATGGATACACTAAAGACGAAAATGGTGAGATTATCATTAAAGAAGATGAGGCGGAAATGGTAAGAAGGATTTTCAATGAATATCTTAGTGGAAAAGGCAGTTATGCAATAGCCCGAGACCTAACAAACGATCAAATACCTACTATCAGAAACGCAGATAAATGGAACGATGGTGTGGTAAAAGAAATCTTACAAAACCCAATTTACGAGGGGAAATTGCTTCTGCAAAAGACTTATACCACTGAAATGTTACCTTTCATCAGAAAGAAAAACCATGGAGAACGTCCTATGTATTCCATTGAAGATAGCCATCCATCTATCATCACCACGGAACAGGCAGAAAGGGTGCGAGAGATTTATGAATACCGCAGAAATCAAATCGGTGTTGATGATAGTGGGAAATATCAAAACCGCTATGCATTTAGTAGTAAAATCATCTGCAGAGAATGTGGTGGAACTTTCCGTAGACAAAAAATCTATATTGCAAAGCCTTATGAAAAAATACAGTGGTGCTGTGTTAAGCATATACAAGATAAAGATAAATGCAAGATGAAGGCAGTAAGAGAGGATATCATAAAAACAGCCTTTCTGACTATGTGGAACAAGCTTATAAGTAATCACACTGACATCCTATACCCCTTCTTAGAATCGCTAAAGGAGATGAGAATGGATAAAGGACAGGAAGAAGAAATCCATAATCTTAACAATAAAATAACAGAACTAATGGAGCAGAGCCATATCCTAAGCCGTGTCGTGCTAAAGGGATATATGGACTCTGCTATTTTCATGGAAAAACAAAATGCCCTAAACATTCAAATTGAAGAGCATAAGAAAAAGAGAAATATACTTCTTGACTGTAACGGTTATGAAAGAGAAATTGAAGGAACGCTTAGAATCTTGCAGATTATAAAATATAATCCTGACATAATGGATGAATACCAAGAAGAATTGTTTATCCACACCGTTGATAAAGTGCTAATCGGCAAAAACGGAGAGATTACCTTCAAGCTGATAAACGACATCGAACTAACGGAAACGAGGTGAGATAATGCAAACTCATATGCCGATTGGCTATAAGATGGTTGATGGCAAAATACAGATAGATAAAGAAAAATCTAAAACTGTAAAGAAGATATTCACAGAATACTTAAAAGGCAAATCATTGTTGAGCATAGCAAAGAATTTAAAAGAAAGCCGAGTAGCTAATGCCAATAACAAAACGAACTGGACCCATGGTGCAGTAGGGAAAATTTTAGAAAACACCAAATATATGGGTGATGAATTCTATCCCCCACTTATAACAAAAGAAAAATACCAAAGAGTTCAAGCTAAGAGAAAACATAAAGAAAAGCAAGTTGGCAAAACCCATCAGCTTAATAGTACGAGGAACAAAAACATTTTTGCAAGTAAAGTATTCTGTGGTGAGTGTGGAGAACCATATCGAAAATATATAGAGCATTCGGGTAAGGCGTGGGAAAAGGTGCGATGGAAGTGTAAAAAATATATTTACCAAAACAGAGTTAAGTGTACCAATGTATTTTATTTCGAAGCTGAGCTAAAGACAGTAGCTCTAAATGCTATAAATATACTGATAGCCAGACCCAAGTTACTTAATCATTGGCCACCAAAAGAAATTATAAAGCCAAATAAAGAGCTCACAGAGGTGGAAAAGCGTATCAGAGAAATAAAAGAAAATGGTGAGTTCTCATCACAGGAGTTGGCTCGACTAATATTTAAAAGGGCAGAGCTCGTCTACAATAGCTCAAAGATAAATGATTATGAGGTGCGAACACAAACCATTAAAGAAATGCTTACAGAAAAGCTAACAGGATTCGATGAGAAAATTTTCAGTGTGATAGTAAGTAAAATAGTTATCTATAAAGATGGCAGAGTGGAAACTCAGTTTATTAATGGCTTAAAAGTAAGTGATACTTTAGAATACAAGAGAAAGGAAGATCATAATGGCTGTAGCAAAAAAGAAAGTGGCAGTCATACCGCCACAGATGAAGTATGACAGGAATCTTAGAGTAGAACAAAAAATCTTAAGAGTAGCAGCCTACTGTCGAGTAAGTACATTGCTGGAACAACAAGAAGGCAGCTATGAGGCACAAGTAGATTACTACACAAACAAGATAAATAATAACCCAAATTGGAAGTGTGCTGGCATATTTGCGGATGACGGTAAAAGTGCCACAGAAACTGCAAAGCGTGATGATTTTAATGCACTAATAGATGCTTGTATAGATGGAAAGATAGACTTGGTACTTACAAAGTCAGTATCAAGATTTGCAAGGAATACGGTAGATGCTCTGCAAAACATCCGAAAACTCAAAGAGAAAAATATCCCTGTCATATTTGAAAAAGAAGGTATTAACACCATGGAAAGTGGTGGAGAACTGCTGATCACGATACTGAGCAGTCAAGCTCAAGAGGAAAGCCGAAACATCAGTGAAAATACAAGGTGGGGTGTCACTCGAAGATTTGAGAATGGGCAGATATCCGTTAACCATAAGAAATTCTTAGGCTACACCAAAGACGAGGATGGAAATCTTGTTGTAGTACCTGAAGAAGCAGTCATTGTAAAAAGAATTTATCGAGAATACCTTGAGGGCAACAGTATCATTCAGATAGCAAAAGGACTTGAGCAAGACGGTATAAAAACGGTAACTGGACTTGATAAGTGGCATCCAGGAACTATAAATCAGATGCTATCTAATGAAAAGCTATGTGGAGATGCACTCTTGCAAAAGACCTACACGGTTGATTTTCTTAGCAAGAAAAGAGTTATAAATGATGGATATGTCAGACAGTATTATGTGGAAGATAGCCATGAGGCAATTATACCGAAAGAGTTGTTCAAACAAGTACAGGTAGAAAAAGCAAGACGAGCAAGCTTAAACAAATCTGCTGTCACCCGTAAAAGAAATCAAGGAGAAAAAGAAAAAAGCAAATACAGCTCAAAGTATGTACTTACAGAGCTTCTCATTTGTGCTGAATGCGGACATGCCTACCGTAGACAGATATGGTCAAAATATGGAGATAAGTCAGCGGTGTGGAGATGTGAGGATAGGTTAAAACATGGCAAAAAGTCAAGATGTCAAAACTCTCCTACACTAAAAGAAGAACAGTTACATGATGCCATTATGAAAGCCATAAATAACGTAGTGGAAAACACAGGTGAATTTATAGATACCTTCCGAGATAATGTGATAAGAGTAATCGGAAGTTACAGTACTCAAGGAGTGCCTACTGAATATGACGAACAAATAGATATGCTACAGAAACAGATGCTATATCTCATTGAAGATAACGTAAGACAAGGAGCTGTAAGCGAAGAGTTTGATGATGAGTATAAACGACTGTCAAAACAGATAAACGAGCTAAAAACAGCGAAAATAAGGCTAGTACAAAATCAGAGGAAAGCTGAGTCCTATCAAGAACGAGTAGAACAACTCGATAAGGCAATTACCACAGTAAACCCACAGGTACGGGAGTTTGACCAAGACCTTGTGAAAAGGCTCATATCATCTATAAGAGTACACAAAAATATGAAACTAGAAATACAGTTCCACTCGGGAATAGTTGTAAAGCAAGAAGTGGATTACTATGACTAAAAAGTAAAATAGGAGTACTTTTAAATCTTATATAACCTCACAATTCACAATTCACAAAACGAAAAGGACAGCTCTGAGAGCTGTCCTTAGGCTGTCAAAGAAACGCTTTGGTGAGTTCGTTGACACGACATGCGGGACGTAAACCTCGATTTTTTGCGGAAACTGAATCCCCACAAAAACAAGTTTACCTTATTTTCTGATAAAATGAGTCTGTTGCGAGGCCTTTTTCAGTTCATATACATGTTGACAGATTGAGGTGACACTGTGATCATGAGAAACCATGAGTATTGTGGAAACCGATCGATTTAATGCCTCTAACACTAATTGGCTGGAAACAGGGTCCAAAGCACTTGTGGGCTCATCTGCTAAAATAATGGAAGGTGCTAAAGCCAGTGAGCGGGCAATGGCCACACGCTGTTTTTGTCCCATGGATAATAGATGAACTGGCTCGTCGGCAATGTCTTCAATCTGTAATTGCTGAAGTGCGTCCAGCGCTCTGTTTACCGCTGACTCTGCCAAAATATTATGTTGATGCAGTACAAAACAAATATTATTCATAACGGTATATTGATTGATGAGACAAACACCTTGTGGGATGATACCAATATAGTCGAAACGATAGTTTGCGCGTTTCTGTTCGTTAGATAAATCGATGGTATGCTTGAGCTCGTCGCAACAGGATAATGAACCGGAATCAGGAGGGATCAGCCCGGCAATGATATTTAAGAGCGTTGTTTTACCACAACCGCTTTCACCCATAATAACGAGCCGTTCTCCTTTTTGAACTTCAAATGAAATGTCAGTTAGCACGGATTTTTGTCTGTGTCGAGTGTGATAACTTTTAGAAATATGATCTAATTTTAACATGTTTGCCACTCCCCATCCATAAAATTATTGACTTTGCTGATAAAAATAACAGTTGACATCCTACGATCAGGATCATGACAAGTCCTGTTACAATGGTTTGAAGGTAAAAGGATGTATGAGAAAAGAGTCCATATATCCATACACTGCCCAACGCCGCCATGATTAAAACGATGAATTGGAGCCAGATATAAAGTCGGAGTTTTTGCATGGGAAAACCAAGCATGAACATTGTGCCGTAAAGGTCAAAGTTGCTTCGCAGAAAAACAAAAAACAGTACAGGACAGAGAATCAGAGCGACAATAGTCAGCAACACCTTGAGTGAATGCGTTGATAGACCGACTGTTTGAATGATTTGTGTATACATTCCTTCCAAAGGTGCTTCTCCTGCGATTGATAATGTTCCGATTCCCAGTGAATTAATTGTTATGAGTTGTGCGCTGATGGATTGCATCGCATCAAACGGAACGCTTCCAGTTAACTTGCTTGAATAATGACGCACTTGAAAAGTATCATCATCCGGATTGCTTGCTGGGTTGAAATTTAAAAAAGGCATGATGATATATCGATCTAAATAGCTTGGATTCTTACTGACTGTGATATTACTGCCTGATTTTAAAATCCCGACTACCTCAAAATCAAATTCTTTCAAAATGTATGAGCCATGGAATACATCACCGACATTTAAAATACCTATGTACTCACTGCCGATCAGTACAGGGATGGTTGATCCATCGGCATAGTCCATGTCACTCTTGTCAAGAGTTCGTCCCTTTAAAACATCAATTTGGAATAAGTTCATACAGTTTTCGCTTAGTTGCATCGTTTTTATCGCATGAAGGGGGGTGACACCTTCCTCTGTCTCCAACATATAAATACTGCTGTCAGAATATCCTTCTTCATAACAATATAGAAACTTTTCACCAAAAGTACAGTTTTCTATGTACAGGAACTGATCCCAAATCTCATAATACAGCTGTGTTTCATTGAGCTTTTGGTAGGCAAGTTTCATTTCGTCTAGTTTTTGTCCATACAGCGTAGAGTAATCAAGTTTGTACTGGATGGGTGTCAATTCTGATGTTTCTGAATATATGTTTTCACGATGATCATAGTTTTGCGTGATACCTTTCATCATATTGATGCCAACTAAAAGAAACACTGCAAGAAAAAATAAGATTACTAAGTAAAATTTTCTTATAGAATTTTGAAATATACGCATTAGCTAAAAGCCCCCCTCAGCCGCATTCTGGTATAAAAAAAGTTGTATATCCCTGCAGGTAAAACAATCACAAAGAACATAAGAGTGAGCGAGTGCTCAAGCGGGATTCGATCAACGATGAGCAAATGTTCCGTTAGGCTGTACAGTCCACTGGAAAACAGCAGTGTTTCGATCAAATAGGTAATTGTTAATGCAAAAAGTGATGAAACCGTCATAAAACAGGAGGATCGCAAAGCTAGAGAATGAGGTGATTTTCCGATTAACAGCTTAATTTCTAACAATTCACGGATGGAATCAAACTGTAATTTTACAACGCATCGGTAAAAAATGATGAGCAAGATAAGAAAGAATGCAGCAAAGGCCAAATTACCACTTTGATAATGCATCAAGCGACTTACCCCGCTTGGAGGGGCGTCAATTTCTATGAAGTTGCTACAGGACATCAACTTTGTGATTGATTCATCCACTTGTTTTTTTCGAGGAGCATCCATGTATACTAATTCAATGGATTGGTTGCTGTCCAAATTGTAGTAGATGCAATCATTGATCGGTGTGTAAAAAGTGGTTCCTATAATCCCGATGACGGAATAGTTTATGCCATTTATGTTAATCAATGGTTCACCGTATTGATCATAGATATTATTTTTCATATTTTGCCCAACAACAGCCAGATGACGTTGTTGAAAGAAATCACTATCATTAAAAAAACGCCCCTCCTGCATAGGTGGACGATCAAAGGGTCCATAAAACAAGATGCCAATGAGATCAGAATCCATAACATTACCTGATAAGGCAGTAAAAGGCACGTGATCGTCATGTAATCCTTGAAGTGCGGGCATGGGAGGATTGTCCACAAACTTCACTTTTTGTGCATAAGAATGCACAAGTTTCATACTGCATCGTTCCATTGCCTGCACATTCTTTGTATAATAAAAGAGTACAAGTGTCAGAAAAGATATTATGATGGTAAGTATAACAGAAATAACATAAATTGGTTTTTTCAAAATTAATCCCAACTTTTTAATTTAGTCGCGGAGAGAAGAATTACTAAGTTGTTCTTCAGTTAATAATCATAATAAACTCTTGCGTAGCTAGAATCAGCGACCCCATAATAAAGTACATAGTCGCTATATGCATAGACTTTACCGTATCCCCATACAGACTGTGAACCAATTGGTTTACCAGTAAAAGTCTCATATTGCGCTGTTGTCTTGTGATATACATCTCCACCAGCGGCATCTACTAAGGTTGACCATCCGCCAACGCGCTCCTTTGTTGGTTGACCAGGTGTGTTTTTCACTTCGCGCCATCCATCTAGCGCAACAGTAAGAGAACGAGAAAGGGGTTGCATCATAAGTTCCACCTTGCCTGTACCCGGTTTCAAAACATCTGCCGCAGATGCACTAAAGCTTAATCCCAGAAAGACCGCGCTGGCAAGAGTCGTGCAAACCAGACGCTTAGCTATTTTCATGTAATCCATTGTGTTTCTCCTTTGTATCATGTATTCTTCTCACCGCAGACAAAAGATTAACAAAAAATGAAAAAAATGTCAAATAAAGTATTATTTTACAAATAATGAACAATAAATAAACGCTAATTTTCAATCAACACAGATTTGAGCGACCAGCCAATGTCAAAGGAGCAAAAAGGTTTACGTAATCTTCCTGAGATTAGCCTTCAAAATGGATATTGTAATGCAGTGGAAGGTGGTTTCCTTTAGTTAGGCGGTGATGAGGTCAAGGTTGCAATTCCGCTTTGCTAAAGAAAAGCGGCCATTCACTTCCATGCGCTCATATTAGTTTATGTAGTTCCAGACTTGTTAGACAACAAAAAACAAGCATTAAAAGTGGAGTGTTTCATAAAATGGGGCACACCACTTTGAGCAATTATATTATTTACTGAGTTCGGTATAGATATAATTGGCTGATGACATGCTAACCTGTTTGTCAGTAACTTGATGAGTAGAAACATTTGCGTTGAATGCCAGTAGATAAGAGGCTAAACCCTCAAATCTATTGCTCTTTTTTGTTATATATTTATTTTTTCATTCTAATATCATGGAAAAACTATCTCATAATTAACGCTTATATTCGTATTTCTTGATTAAGTCCTTTAACGGTTCGTCAATGTCTTCATCTGATAGATAATAATATGATTTCCCATTTGCTCCAATGAAATGAATTAGAACACGTCCATTTAAATAACCTACAGAAATTTCATCATAGGTACTATTATGAAAACTACATCCATCCTTATAAGATGATCCGTCAGGTATACTATCTGATGATATTTCTTCCCATGTTTCAATTGATCCAAAAGCAGTAATGAATTCATCAGCAATACTGTGGTCCTTGATTGGGGTGTGAAACGTATCATAATCTGCAACTGGATGATCACTATAAAAGAAAGCAGTCAAAAAGTCTCTAGGAGGTATATCCAGTGACTGTATATATGCATCAGAACACTCTTTTAAGACTGCTACTACACGCTCATACGTACCTTGCGGGATCTTATAATACTTTGCATTGCAATCAACCTGATTTGTTTGCATAAAAGGCATGGTAATATACTGCAATATGGCCCAATCATCGCACAATAGTTCAATAGACGATTCTTGGTAATAGAATAGAGAAATAGAAACCATAGCATTCGATTCATTTTCTTCTTTTTGTTCCCAATGTTCAAAATCAAGTTTTTCAATCACAGAGTTTATTTTATTCGTATCTTCTATTGAAAATTCATAATTTGCAGCACTGCAATCCGAGCTGGCATCCAATCCCTTATAATAAAGGATATCTGGGATATAACCAAATGGAACAGACGATGCTGTTCCTTCATTTTCTGATGCCTCTTGTTTGACATTCTTCACATCTACATGATTTACGATCAATTCCCCAGAAGGTGTATCTATTTCCTTGTCTTCGATGTTTGATGATTGCATACACCCTGTAAAAAGTAAGGTAATCAAGAGTAAAATACTTATTCCCCCAATGAATGAGTGAAAATGTTTGCTTAATACAATTTTCATAGTAATCTCCTTCTAATATGATGAATCTAGTATATAAAAAATGATGTGCGCTACTAATAATCAGTTAATGTTTTTTTCATAGCGCTATGAATCACATACATATTTATAACAAAGCATACTAATTTTGTCAAATTCATACAAAATAATCTATAAAAAATCAAAAATTTACAATTTGATTTAATTATGGTAAAATAATATAAACCATATTTTGCCATTGATTATTTGCACTTAGAAAGGATAACTAAAGACATGAAAGCGTTAAAACTTAGTTTAGTGGGTCTATTGATTACGGCTGTATTTGTAATCACAGCCACGGCCCACAGCCATCCCGGTGACCCAGAAAGACCCACCCCGTATGTATCACATTGGGCACAACATGAGGTGGAGAAAGCAATGGAATTAGGTCTGGTTCCAGACTATTATGATTTGCCTGAGGACTACAGAAAACCAATTACTCGACAAGATTTTAGAAAAATAGCCATGCAATTTATTGCAGTACAAGAGCATTATGACAGACCTTGTCTCCAAGGCATGGTTTCTTTGTACTTGGGAGAGAAAGACGCTAATGGAAATTTGATCAATGTATTTACCGATAAACAAAACGATGGAGTAGATGACTATGATGACAAGGATAATTCTATAGCCTATTATCTTGGTGTGGTAGAAGGCAGAGGAAATGGGGTTTTTGATCCAGAGGGGCTCATCACCCGACAGGAGGCAGCTGTTATGCTGACCCGTTCTTACGTCATCTATGGTGGTACATTAGCGGATGAAGAAACAGAAACAGGATTTTCGGACGAGATTCATATTGCAGACTGGTCAATCCAGAGTGTTAGAGCACTTGGATCGTGGAACGTAATGAATGGCATGCAGGATGGCTCTTTTTCACCAGAGGGACAGTATTCCATAGAACAATGTATTGTCACATTCTTACGTCTCTATGAAAATGCACCAGTAAGCCGGAAGCTAAATAACGTCACGCCTCTGTTTACTTATGAACAGGCAATGGGGTATATAGACAATATTACAAATACATCAAAAATGAATGGTTATGGCGATGTTGAAAAATTTAGAATTGAGGGGCCTGAGGCCACATTTGTTCGAATGAATTGGGGTGGCACCATGCATGCATCATCTTCTTTCTACTTTTTGCATCGTGATGGGGGCATAACACGGGTAGATCTTGGGATATGCGATCCCTTCATCGGTTTTCATGTCACATGGAAGTTAGAGGATCCGTATTTTTCGAAGGATGGGAAAACATTTTTCTGCACGATGACTCTGAATGAAGATGCATTGTCTGCAGAGAGAAAAGTGAGTCATGAAAAAGGTATCTATCATATTACTATAGATGTCGAGACTGGTCAGTATCAACATCTACATGAACCACTACCAAGCTGAACAGATTTCTTGTATTATATGGATCATTGAAAATAATCGGAAAGGGGAAAATCTATTATTTTTTGAATGATGGATGATGAAATGAACGGATGATCAATTTGAAAAAAATAGTAATCCCATTAAGTGTTGTTTTGTTAATTGGCTTTTTGCTTATAGATACGGATGAAAAAGTAGATTTTGATGTTATGTCATTACACAATACTGAACTTGATGTTGTCGTAACGCTTAATATGAGCATAGATGATGTGCAATCACGTTTAGGTAGCGCGTCAAGTTTCAAGAAAATCAGAGAAAACGGTAGTGAAAAAATGTATGCTTACTTGGATGGTGATGATGCTTCGATTTATACTTATTTCTCTTTCAAAGATGATAATCTAATGGAAATACGTACGTATAGTCCTCATTTTGAAACACTCGATGGAATCAGTGTTACAGATAGGACAGTAGATTCGAGCTGGACGCATTTATTTCAGCATCGGTGCAAACAACGTCTATTCAATGCAAATGGACACCTGATAGACAATACTGAAAGCGCAAATACAATACATTTTTTAAATCATCGTCCAATTGGAGAAAAAGGGAAGGCAGCATACCTATCCATAAAGCTTAAGTCTTAACCCAATAGTAGAAAGAATTCATTAGAAAAAGAGCTGTGCGCATAGCTAATTTATATATTTTAGGAGTGACATATTTGAAAAGTAACAAGTTATATTATTTTCCGTACCTTGCTTTTGTTGTTTTCTTCTTATTCAGCGGGTGCAGGCAGGCACACTTGAATCAGATAGAAGAACCAACGGTAGTGCCAGATGATTCTGTAATAGAGCAAGTTACAGAGGATAGCTCAACGATGCTTTCGATAAACAATATCGAATATGAACCGCCCCTCAGTGAAGAGGACATGTCCATTGTCAAGCCAGATTTTTTAAATGACGAGCAGCAGATGCTATATTGCCGTGCATACAGTCTTTATCAACACATGTTCGGTGGAGATACTTCTGGAATTGAATACGACGAACTAATGAGCAAGGAAGAAGTTAATGCTTTTCAATATGAAACCGTTGACATTGGTGATTACACTTACAAAAAAGCACTGGGAAGATATCGCTACTGGGAACACTTTGATGCCGTGATTCATTCTGTATTTACACACCGATTTTGGAATGAAAGGAATATTTTGAGTATAGAAAATGAATCAGGAATTTACTTAGAAAAAGATGGGGACCTGTATTTCTTGGAACTTGGAAGAGGAAGTGGCTATTACTATAATGAGAACTTTCGAGATGAATTCGTTCTATTAGAAAAAACGGATTCTGAAATTTTATTTACACTGATTGGTCATTACACCCCTGTTTGGCCGAAAGAGGGTGAAAATAGTGAGCAACGTAATGTGAGACGTGCAAAAGGATACGACTATACCATAGAGTTTCCAATGAAAATGGTACGGACGGAGAACGGATGGCGGTTTGATGAATTCCATTCTGCTTTGGCTGATGAAAAGGACGAAAACGGTATGTAAAAAGGGCGAAATTAGTACTTTCACCTTTATGTAAATATAAAATAAATTGCAAATAATGAAATTGTTGTTTAGAAAATACAACAAGAGATGAATGAGCGACAGTGACTCATAGACTATTTTGTCAGATGGTTTGATAGAGTGGTAATAAATCAAAAAACAAATAGGTTGAGTAATATTTAATTTAAAGTTATTAAGATTAGAATGCATTAAATGCTTAAATGTAATCATTAACAACTTAATAGTAGTCATGAGCATCAAATATACGCAATGAGTTATCTTGCCACCAAGAAACCACCAGCTTCTCACGACATTATTTTTGTCTACACAAGGCATTTGAATTTTACCGATGTAACGCCACCAATTAGACCAAGATAGGAAAGTAGATTTTTGTGTTGGTTTGTGGTCAATATTACATCACCTTCTTCTGTGCAAGCTTATTAGAATCTTCTGGAGCTTCGTATCCATAAAATTTTTCAGAAAAGTATTTTCTAGGACATTTACCAGCCACTACGATGTAGCCTTGTTCGGCAAGTTGTTTGTTGAGTTCTCGAATGATTTCATAAGCTTTGCCACGACTGACACCATAAGCGTTTTCAACTTCCTTAACGGTAACATAGTTAATTGCCATAGTTAATTTCCCTCCTTTTGTAATATTTGTTCTAAGTCAACGCCTAAGGCGTTTGCAATCTTGCGTGTGGTTGAAGCTGAACAAGTCTTACCGCACTTTACGCTTGAGACTGTCACCCTTGAAAGTCCAGATAATTCAGCGAGCTTTTTCAGGTTAATATCTTTGCGTGCTAATTCAGTTGCTAGTTTCACTCTATCAATTCTCATGTTGGTTACCCCTTTTTTGCAAAACAGTCTTTTAACTGTATTCAGATTGTAAAACAGCTTTTTACTTATGTCAAGTAAAAAATATAAGGTTTTGCTTTTATTTTTCTATTAGGCATGTTACAATATCGTAAATGGAGGTGCCTAAAATGACAGTTGGAGAAAACATTAGAGCGATACGAAAAAGAAAAGGATTGACACAAAAAGCGTTGGGCGAATTACTCGGTGTATCACAAGCAACAGTAGGTCAATATGAAACAAATAAAAATCCTCCAAAGATTGAAACATTGCAAAAAATTGCGAACAAGCTTGGAGCTTCGGTCTTTGAATTACTGGGCACAGAACAAAAATTAAGAGATGAAATGAAAGATATTCAGAAATGCATTGAGTTTATAAAAACAGAAGATGGCATATCGGAAGATGAGAGGGCGTCTTGGTTATCAGATCAAGAGTATCTTTTGCAATCTGTTCAAGACAACTTAGCGGTTTTGAAAACAGATGGACGAGATGTACTTGAAGAACAATTAATCAAGAACTTTAGAAAGCTTAATAATTTGGGTAAAACTTTAGCTGTAAACTATATTGAAACCCTTACGAAAGAATGGTCGCTTATTCCATAAGCAAACGTGACTGGAGGTGACACTATGCCAGCCAACAAAGACGAAAAAACTCCAGGTAAATGGATATGCCAATTTTACTATACAGATTGGACGGGGGAGCGAAAAAAGAAGAAAAAGCGTGGGTTCGCCACCAAGCGAGAAGCTTTAGAGTGGGAGCGCGAATTTTTAAAAAGTCAACAGGCTGACATGCAGATGAAACTTTCTTCTTTTGTTGAAATTTATTTTGATGATATGTGTCATAGAGTGAGAGCTTCGACACTTGATAACAAACGGTTTGTATTCAATTCAAAGATTCTACCATTCTTCGGTGAACGTCCTATTAACTCAATTTCTGCTCCTGATGTGCGTAAGTGGCAGAACGAGTTGATTAGCCAAGGGTATTCTCAAACCTACCTTAAAACGGTTAATAATCAACTAACAGCTCTTTTTAATTACGCTGTAAAATTCTATAATTTGAGAGAAAATCCATGTCATAAAGCAGGATCTATGGGAAAGAAAAACGCTGATGAAATGCAGTTCTGGACTACAGAAGAATTCAAGCAGTTTAGGGAAGGGGTCAAAAATAAACCTCGTTCCTACATGGCTTTTGAAGTGCTTTACTATACCGGTATGCGTATAGGTGAGTTAATGGCTCTAACTGTGTCTGATGTTGATCTTGAAGCCTGCACAATTTCTGTGAGTAAGTCTTATAACAGGTTGAATGGTGAGGACATTATCAGCCCACCCAAAACCCCCAAAAGTAACAGAGTTATAGCTATTCCTAAATTCTTATGTAATGAGATTCAAGAATACAAAGCTCAAATGTATGAATTAGAATCTACAGATAGATTGTTTCCGTTCACTAAATATTTTTTAGAACATGAAATGAAGAGAGGTTGCTCTGTGACCGAAACCAAAAAAATTCGTTTGCATGACATACGACACTCTCATGCTTCTTTGCTGATAGAGCTTGGTTTCAGTCCACTTTTGATAGCCGACAGACTAGGGCATGAAAAGGTGGAGACTACACTTAACACCTATTCGCATTTATGGCCACACAAACAACAAGAGGTTGTGGAGAAACTTCAAAGTCTAGAATAGCTTTGGTTCTAAAATGGTTCTAAAAATTTTGAGAAATAAAAAAACACCACTAAATATGGTCAAATAGACACATAAGAAGAGGTGTAAATATAGAAAAAACCTATAAATAACAGCCATAGAATTGAGTGGGAGTAATATAAACCGTTGATGTTACTGGGTTTTTAGCTTTTATCATTAAAAACATTCAAAAATAACTGTGTATGATATTTTGTCCAATTTGCATATATCGTACGCAGTTTTTTTCGTGTTTTGGTCGAAATTATAATCTTATAGGAGTTGGTTATGAGATAAACTGGTAGAAATCAAAACCAGTTGAGTATCAGCGAGCAAACCTAGTCACAAAAAGACCTTAAAAGAGCTTACAGAGAAATATCTAAGAAACACGCTAAATACAGTTGTAAAAGTATAATATAAAACGCACCATAATCTAATTACTTTATGGTGCGTTTTTGTATTATTCCTTATTATTTCTTCAACTAAAAAATTGCACATGATATAGAGTATATATTTTGAAGGTTTTAGATGATTTAACAAAGAAATGGTGATAAATTGAACTATGTATATTAATGTGATATATTCTAAATATTGTTAACAAAGGGGATATATATATGAAAAGAAGAATATTGACATTATTTTTATCAATAATGATGACAGTATCAGTGCTTCCAGTATCAGCATCAGCAAATTTTGAGTTTATAGATATGCCAGATGACTGGTCAAAGCCAGCACTTGAGCGTGCTATAGAAAATGGATTATTAAACGGAGATCATAATAAAATACTTCCAAAGAATAATCTTACAAGAGCGCAAATGGCGACAATAATCAATCGTGCTTTTGGCACAACTGAAAAAGCTAGTTTAAATAGTTATTCTGATGTATTATCAAGTGCATGGTATTATGAAGAAATGGCGAAGGCAGTGCAAATGCAAACTTTTCTTGGGAATAATGGAAAGTTGAATCCTGAAAATAATATTACTCGCGAAGAAGCGTTTGTTGTACTTGCTCGTGCATTAAAATTATCAGGTGCATCTGAAACAGTTCTCAATAAGTTTTCTGATGAAAAGAATGTGAGCAACTGGGCGAAAGATGAGGTGGCGAGTTTAGTAGCTGCGGGTTATGTTGCTGGATCAGATGGAAAATTGAATCCAAAGGCAAGCATAACAAGAGCAGAGTTCGCTCAATTAATGGATAATATTTTAAAACATTATGTAAAATCTTCAGGTACATATAATAATGACCTGAACGGCAATGTCATGATTAATTGTCCTGATGTTATCCTTAAGGATATGACTATCACAGGCGATTTAATTATCGGTGATGGTGTTGGTGATGGTGATATTACACTTGATAATGTTAATGTGACAGGAAGAACTGTTATCCGTGGCGGTGGTGTTAATTCTATTAAAATAGTTGGAAAATCGAACATCAAAAATATCATAGTAGCACGTGTCGATGGTGAAGTAAGAGTATACACAGAAGATGGAACAAAAGTAGGCGAAGTCACCATTGACGGCAATGATGATGTAATTGTTGAAGGTGAATTTGAAAACATCATTATTATTGCTTCTGACATTAAAGTGATTGCAAAAGATGCTCAAATTGAATCAATTACAGTAGATGCCACTAACGATGAAATTGAAGTATTAAAAGGATCCAAAATTGAAGATGTTTTAATATCAAGTGATAGAGTTAATATATCAGGTAAAGGAAAAGTTGGAACAGTTGCAGCAAATGCTAACAATATTAAAGTTACGATAATCGGAGCAGCGGTTACGGCAGGGTCTGAAACAACTGGTGTTACAGCAGGAACAAAAACAGTTCAAGCAGGAAGTTCGAAAACTGTTGGTAGAAAAGGTACTAGTAAAATAAACAACAGACCATTTGTACAGGCAGCTAGAGTAGCAAGTTTTAGTGCTTTATATGAAGGGATAGCTAGACAACCGGAAATGTATAATGAGCTAATAGCAACAGCAAAAGAGTTGACGGGTGAAGTTGGCGAGAAGTCATCGACAAAGGTACAGGCAGCTAGAGTAGCAAGTTTTAGTGCTTTATATGAAGGGATAGCTAGACATCCAGAAACGTATGATTATCTAATAGCAGCAGCAAAAGTCCTAACGGGAGAAGCTGGAGATATGTCATCAGTAGAGGTGCAGGCAGCTAGAGTGGCAAGTTTTAGTGCTTTATATGAAGCAATTGCTAGACAACCGGATATGTATAATGAGCTAATAGCAACAGCAAAAGACCTAACGGGAGAAGCTGGAGATATGTCATCGGTCGAGGTGCAAGTAGCTAGAGCAGCCAGCTTTAGTGCCTTGTATGAAGGAATAGGGAGAAATCCTGAAGTAAGTGATGGTCTAATAGCAGCAGCAAAAGAGCTGACAGGAGAAGCCGGAGATATGTCATCTGTCGAGGTGCAAGTAGCTAGAGTAGCCAGCTTCTATGCTTTATATGAAGCAATAGCGAGAAATCCCGAAGTAAGCGATAGGCTAATAGCAGCGGCAAAAGAGCTGACAGGAGAAGCTGGAGATATGTCATCGGTCGAGGTGCAAGTTGCTAGAGCAGCCAGCTTCTATGCCTTGTATGAAGGGATAGCGAGAAATCCCGAAGTAAGCGATAGGCTAATAGCAGCAGCAAAAGAGCTGACAGGAGAAGCCGGAGATATGTCATCGGTAGAGGTGCAAGTTGCTAGAGCAGCCAGTTTCTATGCCTTGTATGAAGGGATAGCGAGAAATCCCGAAGTAAGCGATAGGCTATTAGCAGCAGCAAAAGAGCTGACAGGAGAAGCCGGAGATATGTCATCGGTCGAGGTGCAAGTAGCTAGAGCAGCCAGCTTCTATGCCTTGTATGAAGGGATAGCAAGACAACCAGAAGCAAGTGATAGGATAATAGCAGCAGCAAAAGAGCTGACGGGAGAAGCCGGGAATATGCTATTACCAGTTTCAAATATTGAGAAAACTATTAAAGATTTTAGGTTTGAAAATATCCAATCATCAGTAATTAGCACAATAAATGAAGAGAAAAAAATAATTGAATTAATAGTTCCAGTAGATACAGATGTTACCTCTATGATACCAACATTTACAAATTCAGAAGAAACAACTGTAACAGTAAATGGATTATTACAAACTAGTGGTAAAACAACAAACAATTTTGCTAAGCCATTAAAATATATAGTTACTGCTAAAGATGAAAGTACAGTAACATATAAAGTGAAAGTACTATTTTCTAGTAGCGATAATAAAACCATTTTTACAATGGAAGATGGAAAAATTACTGGTTATTTAGGATCAAATAGCGATTTACTTATACCAAAAACTATTGGTGGTATTACAGTCACAAGTATTGGAAATTATGTGTTCAATGGTTGTACTGCTCTGACAAGTGTTACTATTCCAGATTGCGTTGAAAGTATTGGAAAGTCTGCGTTTGCTTATTGTAATAATCTGACCAGCATGACTATCTTAGCTGATGAACTGACTATAGGTAATAGAGCGTTTATTGATGAGACAATAACTAATAAGTTAATAGAAGTATACGGAGAAGGAGGCGCAGGAACTTACTGCTACGACGGAGATAATTGGGCAAAAGAAAACGATATAAGTATTAAATCAATAGTTGGAGTAACAGCACCAGTGGTAGGGGAAACGCCAGTATTATCAATAGAAGATACGGCGGAATATACAGCAACCATTGAATGGAATGGAAATCCAACAGAATTTGTTTCGGATACACCATACACAGCGATCATTACTGTTATACCAAAAGAAGGGTATACATTATATGGTGTTCCTGAGAACTTTTTTAGGGTGGCTGGAGCAGCAACTAGAAATGATGCAGGTTCAGGAGTTATAATGGTCGTATTTTCATCAGCAAAAGAATCTAGTATAATTGACGACATCGCTTTCGTTGAAGCATTTGCAGTTGCAGATGGTCTAGATGAAAATCGAGCAAAACTCATCTTTGCTGATGGTATGAAGAAAATTGTTACTATTAGTACAGTTGAATATTATGACATTGATGAAGCGACACCAGAAAATGGATGGATAAAAGTTGAAGGTGTTAATATTAATCAGACTGTTGCTGACACAATTGAAGACAACATGGTATTCTTCACTGAAAAAGACGACGAATATAGCATTAAACAAATTGGCGCTGATAATCACGATGGTTACGAAAATTTTAGTTCTGATGCTACGACTGTGACAGAAGCTACTTCTGACAAAGATGGCGTATTGGATGTAAACGGTTCTATTTATACGATTGCTGATGACGCGGTTGTTTTTCTAAATGAAAACGGCGACTACTCTGTGATTACTGGTGCTATTTTGAAAAATCTATCTGCTGATGTTACTGGACAATCCACTGTTTTGTCGAACGAAACAAATGATGTTAGCATTGCGGAAGTAGTTATCCTTTCTATTAATACAGATCTTCCAAATGAGCGTATCCTAAAGGATAATTACAGCTATGTTACTGATTGCTTTGAAGGCACGTTTGAGGGTAATAATACTAAGATTATCCAAGTGTGGAATGATGAATTCGGCATAATATATCTGTATGAAGTTGGTGGTGGCTCTCAATACAATGATGGCGATATCCTTGTATATGATCTATTAGATTATAACAAAGTAGAAAACGTTGAAGTTGTAACTAAAAATAATATCACAGGTGCTACGGTTGCTGAAGTAGGTGCTATCACACGTGTTGGTAATGATGATAAAGGTGACTTCATCGATTTTACTGGTTCTACTACAGCTACAGATCGGTATTACTTCACAGACAATACACAATACATTTTCTGTGATACACAAGAAAACGAAGAATTCGAGGATGTTGGTGATATTTCTGTAGCTGATGAATCTTCTACTGGTATGATTGATAATGCATTTGTTTTAGCTGACAGCAATAAAAAAGTTCTACTAATCGTAGTTGACATCAACAACGATTACTTTAATAATTGAATTAAAAAAAGAAACAAGGCAACGAGATCAATCTCATTGCCTTGTTTCTTTTGACTGTGTCAACCTATTCACTCAACCAAACAGACTGCAAAACCCTACTTTTATAAACCGCAAGAAACATATCTAACAATAGTTCTTAAAACTTCGATCAAACAAATGTCCTTTGAGTGTAATATAAGATCAAAAGCACCGCTTTTGAAACTGCATAGTGGACAGAGTCAAATGCGGTGCAAATTGCTTGAATGATTTTTACTTGATCGCTTTTTGGGCAAAGCTATTGTCGACAAGTTTATTAAAGTCAACGCGCTTATTTAGTTCGCCAGCAGTTATCATTACGGTTTCTAAGCGTTCCAAAGATTCCTGTTTCATAACGGGGGTTTCGTTCCAGACATCGATATCCTTATACCGCTGAGCAACCATGGTCAATACTTCAATATCCGTATCAGCAAACTGATCAGCGACAGCTTCTGCAATTTCCTGTGCGCTGTGTTCTTGAACCCATGTTTGACCTTTGGCAATGGCGTTTGCAAAGCTTTGAATAATAGCAGGGTTATTTTCTATATAGCTTTGAGAAGCAAAGAAAGCTGTGTAAGGCATTTCTCCACTTTCCTGTCCAATGGAGGTAAGTATATAACCTTCGCCTTCCAGCGCAACTTCGGTTGCAGTTGGTTCAAACAGTGTAACATAATCGCCGTTACCACCGGTAAAGGCACCGGCCATCATGGTAAATTGAATGGAGGTATCCACTACTGCATCCTCATTGGGGACAATGCCGTTTTGACGCATTACGTACTCCAAAGTCATTTCTGGAACGCCACCCTTACGGCCGCCAATGATGGTTTTACCCTCAAGGTTTTCCCACTTAAAGGCTTCGTTAGTGCGACCCAGCAGGAAGGAACCATCACGCTTTGTCAATTGAGAAAATACAACAGGGTAATCTTCGCGACCTTCATTATATACATAGATGCAAGCTTCGGGACCAGCCAATCCAATATCAGCATGCCCTGCCAACACTGCGGTCATTACCTTATCAGCACCGCCGCCGTTAGTTAGTTCAACACTTAGGCCTTCTTCAGCAAAGAAGCCTTGTTTTAGTGCTACGTACATAGGCGCATAGAATACCGAATGGGTTACTTCATTGAGACGCACCGTAGTCTTTTCTTCTTTCTTACTGCAGGCCATAAAAAGGGTTGCCAGCAGCCCAACACATAGAACTAGCGCAAATAATTTCTTCATACCGTCACTCCCATATATTTTTTCATTACTTTTTCAAGCCACAGGATGCACTGGTACATAAGTGCAGCCGCCGCAGCCAGAATCAGAACCGTTGTCATGACCAGATCCATCTTAAAGACCTGAGATCCATAGACGATAAGGTAACCGAGGCCAGCCTTGGAAACCAAAAATTCGCCCATGATTACACCAACCCAAGATAAACCAACGTTTACCTTTAAGGCATTAATCATAGTAGTAAAGTTTGCTGGTAGTACCAGCTTTAATAAAATCTGTACTCGTGTAGCTCCTAATGTTTGCATTAATCGAATTTTTTCCGCATCGGTTTCCAAAAAGCCGTTATGCATATCAAGAATAGTAACAATCAGTGAAATGGCTAGTGTCATGGCAATAATAGAAGCTGGACCAGCGCCAATCCAAACAATAAAAATAGGGCCTAGTGCCGTTTTAGGCAGGGCATTCAGTACAACAAGATAAGGGTCTAGTACGCGGGATAGAAATTCACTCCACCACAGCATAACGGCAATGAGCGTACCGAGTAGCGTACCTAGTACAAAGCCAACCACGGTTTCCATAACAGAGGTACCAACATGAAGCCACAAATCACCAGAATGATATAGGTTCATAAAGGTATGAAACATTCTTGATGGGCTGCTGACAATAAAAGCGTCAATGGCGCCTAGCCGAGCAGCAATTTCCCAGCCGAAAAATAGCACCAACAATATGCCGATACGCAGTGTCGTAATGAAAATTTTAGTCTGTTTTCGTTTTTTTAAATACGCACTGCGTTGTAGGGAGATGGTTTCTTCAGACATTGACATCCAACTCCTTCCAGATGGGATTAAAATACTTTTGGAATGCTGGATGGTCTCGCCGCTGCATAGGGGGAATCTCCATTAGATCTTCAAGGCTATGTATGGCCTTGACAGCCGCTGGTCTTTTGCTAAGCACAATAATTCGGTCAGAAAGACTTATGCTTTCAGAGATATCATGGGTGACCAGCAATGCTGTTTTGTGTTCTTGGCGAATAATTGCGTAAATATCAGCCGATACAGATAGTCTTGTTTGATAATCCAAGGCTGAAAATGGTTCATCCAGCAATAATATTTTGGGGTCTGTTGCCAGAGTTCTGATTAGTGCACAACGCTGACGCATACCGCCAGACAGCTGAGATGGCGTTTTATGAATAAATTCGGCCAGTCCGTAACGCTTTAGCAACTCGCGGACATGCTCTTGACGTTCTGGTGTATTTTGGTGCTGCAACTCCAGCCCCAGGGTGACATTGCCCCAGATGGTTCTCCAAGGAAACAGTTGATCTTTCTGTGGCATATACCCAATCTTGTTAGATGGTGCTGTAACTGTATCACCATCTACATATACCGATCCTTGCGAGGTTGACTCAACCCCTGCAATTACTGACAGTAAGGTGGATTTGCCGCATCCTGACGGACCCACAATACTGACAAATTCTCCGTCAGAAATTCCGAAGCTCATTCCACGTAGTGCAGCTATTTCTCCATCCGGCGCTTGGTATGTGACATTGACATCATCTAATTGTACAATCATATCACCGGTGGCTCCTTTCGCACATAGAGTTTAGGAAACGCAAACAATTCCATGACTTATCATATGGGATTCACACAAAAAAGTGTGGCATTTCTAGCAGTTTTAAGAACTGTTTGGTGGAGTAAGAAGTAAGTGGAAATTGGTCTAACTGGCTGATTTTACTGCGGTTTCAGACTTTTATCGCCTAATAGCTAAGTTTCCAAGATGAAATGTATTAATTTTACTATCAGATTTAAAAGGCAAGAAATAGTATCTGATTAAGCTGGTAGGACACAAAAAACCACCTAACGTTACTGTCAGGTGGTTTTAATTTTCACACTAATTGAATTCTCTTGTTTTTTCATTGTAATAATCTAATCCTCTTTTGCCGAGAGTTATTTTTGCATCGTCTAGATGGTATTCTGTACTATTCAAATTGATTAGATGATCACAGTGCAAACTTTTTGTAATTGCACATAAATAATCATAATCAACATTTTCTTTTGTATATAGGCAACTCCACAGATCAGAAAATAGAATTGGAGCACCTGATTTAAGAGGTCGACCAAAGTTATCTTTTTCAATTAACTTTTCTAGAATTATTAATGCGAGCTCTTTTCTCTTTTTCATAAAATTTCCTCCCTACTTACATATTAGCAATTTAGAGAGCAAAGTTGAAGAAAAGGGATTAATTTAAATAATATAGAAAATGTGTTAAAATTTTTATGGAGGAAGGTGTGTGACACAATGAAAGAAGATTCATCTAAAAAATCAGTTATGACTTATTTTGTATTAGCTATTGGTATTTTAGCTGTTACATTAGTTTTGTTAAGAGCGGTTATGTGGCTTAATTCTGATGATATAAACAGTTTATATCCAACAAAGGTTGGTATAGAACCATATCAGTATAGTGAGCATGAACAAGAAATCTTTGATTTTCTGGAGCTGGATAGAGAAACTGCATTGCTAAAAATTAAAGCACCCAAAGACACGGGATACCTCAGCTTTCATCTACATACGCTAAAGCAAAACGGTTTGTGGACTACAAGTCTGATTGATGGATTTGATTTGAATGAAAATGATACTCAATTTGAAGCTACTCTTGGACTTATAAGAAATGATGATGATTCAATTGAAATGGAATTTGGATATAGAAATGATGGAAAATGGGGTTGGGTGAATGACATTGCTACTCCAGAGATTTCTTTTGATGCAAAATCTAAATCGTGGGGGTTTTTATATGAGTTTCAAAAGATTGAGTTTGATAATGAAATTCCAATTGCTTTTTTAGCAATGAATGATGATAATGAAATCCCAAACGTAAGATTATCAGACTATTACGATACAAGTAATTTGTTTTATTATGACTATGTGCAAATTGTCACTATGACTTTTAGGTCTGAAAAAGCTTAATTATATTGAAAATACTCTAATAAAAAGCTGTCCAGAGATGGACGGCTTTTTATTATGTTCAAAATGAGGTGTAAAAAAGCCATAGGAACAATCCTATGACTTAGTTTTCTTTTATATCTTTTAAATAAGTTTTTGACAGTAAACACAGAGCAAAAATGTGTACGTGTGCCATCTAAGAGAAGATATATTGTGACAGGCAAAATAACGACATAATACTAACCAATAAGAGATATATAAAGAGTTTATCCATGATATCGCCTCCTTTTAACATTTTACCATGATAAAGAAAGAAATTCAAGAAAATGTATTTAATTACAATATATATAATTGGAATAAGTGGCTAAATTGTTCGCCAATTCATTCTACAATTCAAAAGCATGGAGAAATTGTAGACAGTTACCATTACTTAGAGATAGGTACACATGTGCGCATTGTGCAAAGAGAGATGAGGAATGTTAACTTACCACTTGTGTCAAAAATCGACCACTTGTGACATACTTATGGTAAATCACATCAAAAAAATATATTATGTTGTAATAAACCATCAATTTACAAGTCAAAACAACATTCAGAGCGAGGCTATGGTAGTAAAAAGGAGAATTTTAATGAAAAAGAAATTGTTAGCACTTTTATTGTCCTTAACAATGAGTATGAGCATGTTTCCTGTATCAGTATTCGCATCAGATTTTACTGATATGCCAAATGACTGGTCAAAGCCAGCACTTGAGCGTGCTATAGAAAATGGATTATTAAACGGGGATCATAATAAAATACTTCCAAAGAATAATCTTACGAGAGCGCAAATGGCTACGATTTT
Source organism: Oscillospiraceae bacterium (assembly GCA_030625685.1). Taxonomy (GTDB): domain Bacteria; phylum Bacillota; class Clostridia; order Oscillospirales; family Oscillospiraceae; genus Evtepia. The sequence goes on along the minus strand of DAOUQJ010000001.1, from coordinate 110,726 downwards.
AAATCGTGCTTTTGGGTCAACACAAGAAGCAGATATAAGTAATTACACAGATGTATCAGCAGATGCTTGGTATTACTCAGATATGGCAAAAGCCGTAAAAATGAATACGTTTATGGGAAGTAATCAAAAGTTAAGACCAAATAGTAATATTACTCGTGAAGAAGCTTTTGTTGTACTTGCTCGAGCTTTTAAATTATCAAATGGATCTGAACAAGCACTTAATCAATTCTCAGACAAAGAGCTTGTTAGTAGTTGGGCAAAAGAAGCTGCAGAAAGCCTTGTTGCAGCAGAATATGTTTCAGGATCAGAAGGAAAGTTGAATCCAAAACAAAACATAACAAGAGCAGAGTTTGCTCAAATGATGGATAATCTTTTGAAAAACTATATAAAAACGCAAGGTACATACACTGAAGATATGAATGGAAATGTCATGATTAATTGCCCCGATGTTATTCTTAAAGATATGACAATCAAAGGTGATTTAATTATTGGGGATGGCGTTGGTGATGGAGATATCACACTTGATAGCACAACTGTTACAGGAAGAATGGTCATTCGTGGGGGCGGTGTTCATTCTATTAAAATCATTGGAAATTCCAATATAAAAAATATTATGATTGCTCGTGTGGATGGTGAAGTTAGGGTTTATACCGAAGATGGAGTAGAAGTTGGAGATGTTATTGTAGATGGTACGGATAATGTCATTATTGAAGGTGATTTAGAAAATATAACAATTATAGCGCCTAATATTACAGTAACTGCAACCAATGCCCAAATCAAATCAGCGGAGATTAAAGGGGAAAAATCAATACTTGTGGTTGACTCTAGCACAATAAAAAAAGCGACAGTAGATGCACCAAAGGCTGAAATTAAAGTTCTTAGAGGAGCTAAAATTGAAGATACTATAGTAGAGAGTGACGGTGTAAATATCACTGGTAATGGTACGGTTGAAACAGTTGAAGCAAATGCAGATAATATTGAAGTTACAACACATGGAACTGCGGTTACGGCAGGTTCTGGAACAACTGGTGTTAAAGCGGGCAATAAAAATGTTACACCGGATAGTACTGTCACAGCTAAAACCAAAAGATCAAGTAAAAGCCATAATAATTCTACAGTAGAAAAATCAAATTATACTTTTATTATATCAGATGAGGGTGTCATAACTGGTTACGAAGGAACACTTCCAATTGATTTAGTGATACCAAACAATGTTGATGGAATCAATGTCACAAGTATTGGAAATAATGTGTTTTCTAATTGCACAGGTTTAAGCAGTGTCAGTATACCAGAAGGAGTCACAAGTATTGGAAATTCTGCGTTCTATAATTGCACAGGCTTAAGCAGTGTCAGTATACCAGCAGGCGTCACAAGTATTGAAACTGCTGCGTTCTATAATTGCAGAGGCTTAAGCAGTGTCAGTATACCAGCAGGCGTCACAAGTATTGGCGATTCTGCGTTTTCTAATTGCACAGGTTTAATCAGTGTCAGTATACCAGCAGGCGTCACAAGTATTGGAATTAATACGTTCTCTAACTGCAGAGGTTTAAGCAGTGTCAGTATACCAGCAGGCGTCACAAGTATTGGAAATAATGCGTTTATTGATACTACTAATTTTAAAGCAGCTTATAATAGTGCAGGGACTTACAACTGGAATGGAACAGAGTGGACAAAAATTAGTGGTGAAATAGGCGAAGCAGAGTACAGTTTTTATATAGAAAATGGGGTTTTAACTGGTTACGAAGGGACACTTCCAATCGATTTAGTGATACCAAGCAATATTGATGGAACCAATGTCACAAGTATTGGCGATTCTGCGTTCTCTCATTGCACAGGTTTAAGCAGTGTCAGTATTCCATTAGGCGTCACAAGTATTGGAGATGCTGCGTTCTCTCATTGCACAGGTTTAAGCAGTGTTACGATTCCAGCAGGCGTCACAAGTATTGGCAATTCTGCGTTCTATGATTGCACAGCTCTAAGCAGTATTACGATTCCAGCAGACGTCACAAGCATTGGAGATTCTGCGTTCTATGATTGCACAGCTCTAAGCAGTATTACGATTCCAGAAGGCGTCACAAGTATTGGCCATTTTGCGTTCTATGGTTGCACAGGACTAAGTAGTATTGCGATTCCAGCAGACGTCACAAGTATTGGAGATTATGCGTTCTATGATTGCACAGCTCTAAGCAGTATTACGATTCCAGAAGGAGTCACAAGTATTAGCAATTCTGCGTTCCGTAGTTGCACAGGAGTAAGCAGTATTACGATTCCAGAAGGAGTCACAAGTATTGGAGAAAATGCGTTCTGTGGTTGCACAGGAGTAAGTAGTATTATGATTCCAGAAGGCGTCACAAGTATTGGCGAAGGTGCGTTCTCTAATTGCAGAGGACTAAGCAGTATTACGATTCCAGAAGGCGTCACAAGTATTAGTAAAGGTGCGTTCTATGCTTGCACAGGTTTAAGCAGTGTCAGTATACCAGCAGGCGTCACAAGTATTGGAGATTATGCATTCTCTAATTGCACAGGTTTAAGCAGTGTCAGTATACCAGCAGGCGTTACAAGTATAGGCGATTATGCGTTCCAAAATTGCACAGGACTAAGCAGTGTCAGTATTCCGAAAGGGGTCACAAGTATTGGCATTTTTGTGTTCCATAGTTGCACAGGTTTAAGCATTGTTAGTATTCCGGAAGGGGTCACAAGTATTGGCAATTCTGTGTTCCATAGTTGCACAGGTTTAAGCAGTGTCAGTATACCAGCAAGCGTCACAAGTATTGGACCTTATGCGTTCTATAGTTGCACAGGTTTAAGCAGTGTTACAATTCCAGAAGGGGTCACAAGTATTGGATCTTATGCGTTCTATAGTTGCACAGGTTTAAGCAGTGTCAGTATACCAGCAGGCGTCACAAGTATTGAAAATTATGCGTTCACTGGTTGCACCGGACTAAGCAGTATTACAATTCCAGAAGGAGTCACAAGTATTGGATCTTATGCGTTCTCTGGTTGCACAGCTTTAAGTAGTGTCAGTATACCAGAAGGCGTCACAAGTATTGGAAATAATGCATTTATTAATACTACTAATTTTAAAGCAGCTTACGATACAGGAGGCGCAGGAACTTACTGTTATGATGGTGAAAATTGGACAAAACAATAACATGATAATTATTTGACATCGTAATATAAAGTCAAGCATCTGATTTTGTTTGCGTCTGATTTGACGTTTTCTAGACGAGTCAAACCTATTAAACTGTTTCATTTATAATTTTTTTGTTACAGCTATAAGATTAATTATGAATAAAACTCCCTCAGCTTTTTTAGGCAGAGGGAGTTTTATATTATAATCATTTTTCTGTATATCTTGATTGTGCAGGATATCACACTTTAGACAAGTTTGATTTGTTTCAAATTTCTATGTGATTTTAAATGATTTGTATTAGAAGTGTAGATAAAACATACATGAATTATTTTTTGCGTTTGAGGTATGCAATTACTGATGCAACAATTCCAAAGAAAACTAATATGGCAATGATGACCAGTAATATTGCTAAGATAAAATCATTGGGCATAGTAATTTCTCCTAAGCAAAAGATGTATAATGAAGGTTTGATCTTATTATAGCAAATATAAGAAATTTGATATAGAGAAACTTGTTTTTAGATGAAGATCTTTTAATAGCTGATGAGAATAATTTTAGTAAAGCTCTATTTACAGCTATAAATTGCTACTTAGGTATACTGGTTTTTTTGTGCTACAGCTATCTTTCTGTGGAAATTGTATAGGGCGCACTGGAATGTACGAAGAGAGAATAGTCTATAAAAAGTCTTATCGCCTACCACTCAAAAGCGATAGGCGACAAGACGAGAAATTTGTCAGAGAGTTAGCTTGAACTAACTATTGAGAGTTTATCAGATAAAGGGTGAAAAGTCAATGGTCATTTTAAAATAAGGCTCTGTGAGATTTTAGTGTTGTTGAATATAATTAAAATAGAGATGTCATTAAAACATCCCTATCCTTACGGTATTTAAGTGTATTAGGTAGGTTGTTTACTGTGGACCATCCTGCTTTATCCATTCTTGTCCATCAATTTTCTTCCAAAAATCACCGGTATGAGTATCGAATACAACATAATAATCACTGGCTAACGTAATAAACTCATATCTGCTTTGAGATACTTGTTCTTCACTTCGGACTTGCATAGCAACTTGATTATTATCTATTGATTTTGATAATACAAATGATCCTAATAAAATGCATAACCCAAGAAAAACAATCGAAAATGCTTGTAGATTCTTAGTCATAAATATCTCCCTCTTTCACTTATATAATTTCATATGTGTTTCATATAATGGTTAACGAATCTATCTGTCTACAGATTGTAGTATACTATATATTTTAATTAAATCGCAATTCATTCTACACCGAAAGCCCCTCTCAAATCAATTCTACTTTCTAAACATATCCTAAAAAGTATATAGACAGTTTTATCGCCTACCACCAAAAAGTGATAGGCGAAACAGAAAGGATGAAAAGATTCATAAGGAGTTAGTTGAAGCTAACTATTGTAAGTTTATCAGAATTTGATTGGAAAGTCAATAGACGTTTAAGGCAAGACGCCTATCACTTTAAACAAGTGATAGGCATCAAAGCAACTCAAACAATAAATAGTTAGCTGTGGCTAACAATAATAGTTTATCAAAATAGTGAGGGAAAGTCAACGTATTTTTTCATTAAAAGAAAGCTACTCTTGTATGGTAATACGAGGGGTAGAGCGATTGTTATGTAAGTCGAAAATCCTGGCGGATTTCATTTAATTGTTGCTTAAAAAAACTGCTTATTACGAATCAAGTAATAAGCAGTATAATAAACAAACTTTTGAGTAAGTTGGCATTCAATTAATTTTCGAACATGCAATTATGTTCAGGATTTCCTGCTCCGCGCATTTGTCCTTTTCCAGTGCCTTGCATGCGACCATTGCCTGTACCTTGCATTTGACCTTTACCATAACCCGCAAATTCACAATTTTGGGCTCTGTATTCTTCTAAAGTCAATCCTTGTTTGTTAGCTTCTTCTTCGCATTGAATTTGTCTTTCTTCTCTTTGCATGTATCTATTAGGTGATTCGTTTGTTGTTTGGTTTCCTACGCCATCTGATGCAAATGCAGAGATACCCAATGCAAGCATCATAACGGAGATAAATGCGATAATACTAAACTTTTTCATATTAACTGCTCCTTTCTTAGTTTTGAGACTGTTTAGATATTTTTAGTTTACACGATAAATGAGAAATGTCTACATTTGAAATGTGGTAATTTCGTGGCTGTTTAGTTACAAATGTTAAAATTATTTTCAGTGTAATAATGTTACAGACTTTTTTTCGGCCATGTACTATCATGTATGTTCCATAGTAGAATGAAACGCATTTGCTATTATTCTTGGTTCAGTGTAATAATAGAACTCAGTAAATAGCCTTGTTGAAAACATAGGAGACATATTATATGAAAATTTTTATGGAAAACAGACAACGGATTCGAATTTTCACACCAATAGTTGGGGTTTTGGCATTTATGGCAATATCAAAGTTTATAGGTGATGTTGGAGGCCTTTCTCAATATGGTATACAATCACGAGATATCTTTGTGTTATTGTTAATCCCTGCTGGTTTCATGGTAGGAAACATTTATTGTGGCTGGTTTTGTCCAGCTGGACTAGTGCAACGAGGTCTCTATAAGTTAGGTACTTTAATGTTGGGTGAAAAAAGACAAAAGCGTTGGGCGATACCGAATAATATACAAAGCAAGCTAAAATATTTTCGTATCGTATTGCTCGTTGCTTGGCTGGTTGCATTGGTGTTGGGTGCTTTTGGTGTGGTTGGTAGTGAGATAGCTAATTTTTTGAAAGTGACACTGATTTTTGCTTTATTATTTATAACAATTCCAGTTGCATTTGTCACGGAACGATTTTTTTGTCGCAATCTCTGTATTAATGGAGCTTTGTATGGACTAAAAAATAAATTTGGCAAACATCGCATTGAAAGAACCGAGAGTTGTATAAACTGCGGTAAATGTGATACTGTATGTCCAATGGGAATACAAGTCAGCAAAATTGACCGAGTCAATGTGAATCAATGTATTACTTGTTTAAAATGTATAGATAGCTGCCCTAAAAAAGATTCTAAAGCTATTGTATTTAAATGACATCAGATTGAGGTCAGTGGCTGTTTTGGATTTTTGTCTTAATAGCTTAAACATAATAAAAAGTCATCCTCTATTGGATGGCTTTTTATTGTGTATGAAATTTATTTCTCAAGATTATTTGTTGTAGGAACTGTTGAGTTATATGGAAATATATGCTAAATTTATAAGTGATGGAAGGACGTGATGGAGTGAAAGAGAAATTATCAAAAAGAACATTCAAAGATTATTTTGTATTGACGATTGGCATTTTGGCTGTTGTAATTGTTATGGCAAGAGCGGTAATCTACCTGAGTCCTGATGATACAAGCAATCAAACAGACAGTTTATATCCCGACAAAGTAGGCATTGAACCGTATCGATACAATGAGCATGAGTGGGACTTACTTGATTTTCTTGATCGTCAGAATACGATATTGCTCAAAGTGAAAGCACCCAAAGAAGCGAGATATCTCAGCTTTCATATACATACGCTACAAGAGGATGGCACTTGGGAGACAAGTTTGGTCAGTGAGGAAGACTTAGAGGGGTACTTCGTTTGGGAAAAACCGATACTGACGCAGGAAGATATGGATGAGTACCTTGCGTATCGGCAACGTGTAGTAGAAAATGAGATTATGTTGCCATTTGAAGGCACGTTTTTCTTTTTGAGAAATTCAGATGATTCAATTAAAATTGATTTAAAGCTGGGAAAACAAATGCGTGGGTTTCAGGTTGACATTCCTGCACCAGTGATTGCCTTTGATGAGCGTATGGGTATATCAGGTTTTTTACATGAATTTCAAACAATAGAGCTGGGTGAGGAAATTCCAGTTGCATTTTTAGTTTTGAACGATGAATTGGTTTTGAGCGACGAAGATAAAATGCCTTCTGTGACTTTATCAGAGTATTACGATACCAGTGAATTAACAGAGTATAGTTTCGTGCAATTTGTGACCATGACGTTTAGTGCCGAAAAAACAAGTTGAGTTTTGATGGAATATCATTGATTATGAGTGATTTGGTAATGGATGTCTTTTTATGAAAGAGTTTCTCTCTTGCATATGATGAAACCGTTTGATATAGTCATCAGGGATAGCATTCTTTGTTTTATCGGTAAAAGGGTGTTTGATTGTATTGTGAAGGTGTGAGGAACATGAGTAAGGGGTGAAGTTTGCTTGGATGCATCAACATGGTTTGTGATATATATGCCATTGTTTATATTATTTTTTTTGATATTGCCACAACAACGTGAACAGTTGAAGACAATCATGTCCAAAAAGAAGCAAAGGAAGGGATTTGACATTATGACAAACGAGATTATTCAAAATTGTATCGGCAAGCAGTGTTATATATCATCAGGGTCATTTGGCACGAACGTAACAGGTAAAGTAATCCATGTCAATGAAAATTGGATTGAGGTTGAAACCAAAAAAGGGAAAGAACTGATCAATGCTGAATTTGTACAAAGAATTAAAATCATGCAAAATAGAAGATTCAGCGAGTGAAGGTTTAGGTATCAGCCGTATCTTAAATGATATCTCTTAAAATTACCCATCACTGATACATAGAAAAGACCCGTAGCCCTTTGTTAGCAAGGGGTTACGGGTTATATTATTGTATGCTGGTATGAAGACATTAAAAAAGTATATCGCCCATCACAAAACAGTGATAGGCGATAACCTCAACAGCATAGAATGAAAGACGAATTGCAAGATGTTAGTCTAGGCTAACAATTGTAGTTTAACAGAAAAATTTGGGAAAGTCAACGCTAATTTTTCATTGTATAAAAAGTCGTGCCTCAATGGCAGTTTTGAGAGCGACTAGCATCAATGTAAACATCTTTGGTGGAAAGAATAGTGACAGCTCAGTCAATTGAAGCAGTGAAAAAATAACTTAAAATAAGAAAGCGTTTTGGCACTTGATGAACTTTGTTTGCGAGCACAACAGTGAGTGTGATTTGTTATGGTTTCCACTCTATGGTATCTGACTCGATGAGACGACGTAACGCGATATCATCACCAACCAAAGCATCGATTCTTCCTTCTTTCAAAGCAGAATACGCCCTAATTAGGTTGCTGTATTCTATGATGGAATCAATGCGGGAAAAGGTTTCTTCATCAGACTCTATTGCATTGAGGCCAGAAGACGCTCTTAGGACACCAACGGTTTTGCCTTCAAGTGTTTTTCTATCTACGATATCGGAACCTTCTGGAACGACAATGATTTCTTTGTTTTTCATGTAAGGTTTAGAGAAATACATGGTTTCCATACGAGGTTTTGTAATGGACGTGCCAGTCCAAATGACGTCAATATTACCGCTGTTTAGTTCATTTTCTTTTTCGGCCCATTTGATTGGTATTGGTTTATAATCGATACCCATTCTCTTTGTCACTTCTTTGGCTAAGTCAATGTCAAACCCCACAATTTCGTTGTTTTCATCTTCGAATGTCATGGGTGGGAATAAGGTTTGCACCCCGATGCTGAGGTATCCTTTATCTAAGACATCTTGTAAGGAGGTATCACCCTCCGTTGCTTCATATTCTTCCACGAAGTCTGCTTCTGGCAAAGAAACGTCTTTACCAAACCATTTGTTAGAGAGCTGGGAAAATGTGCCGTCTGCAATCATAGCGTCCATGTGTTTTTGGAGTTCTCGATTCAACGCGTAGTCGCCTTTTCTCATAGCGATGGCGTAATCATTTTCTTCAAAGAAATCATCTAGAATGATATACGTTTCTGTTTCTGTGTCTGGTATTGCAGAACAAGACATTTGTGTTTCTTGTGCTTGCGAACATGCTACCATCATCAGCATGAATGCTATTGTCGTAAAGAAAATCAGTATTTTTTTCATGCGTTAAGCTCCCTTTTGATTGTGCAATTGCTTTTATATTTCCATATAATCCATGTAATATTCCTAGTGCGATTATTTAGTGTGAAAGTTTGAATTGATTTCGAGCTTAGCTGGTGTTTTTGCAGGGAATGGAGAAAGGAAATATAAGAAGAAAACTTGGTGATATGAAAAGGTCTGCTGGTTTGATTGTGTAACATCGTTTGCAGAAAGATAGTCCACCATTCAACTGCGCGTAACAATTAAGATATTGAAATATATGGGTAATTATGTTAAATTTAGTAGATTGGTGGAGGTGATGATATGGTGAACAAAGTAGCTCAGATAATCAAGTATGTTGCGTATGTTAATGTAGGGATTTCTTTACTCTTAGCCACAGTGTATTCTGAAAAGTATTCTTTTTATAGTGAATTTAATTTTCAATTGTTTTTTATTGTTTTAATTGTTGGATTGGTGACAAGTGTTTTTATCTATGCATTTGGTGAAATCATTGATTTGCTACAAGCAATCAAAAACAATACGACAACAAAGAGCGAAGACACTACACTTCCACCCTTATAAGTTGAGGTTGATACAATATGGCAGAAAGATATACAAGACTCATGTCGCTAGACAATCCCCAATGGCATATAGAAAGTCCAGTGATTTTTGAAAAAGGTGCGCTTCTTTATGATGCGGTTGCGCAAACGAATCTATTGCAATTGCAATTTAGAAATGTAGGGTCAGAAAGCATTTTGGCAATGGCGATTACGGTAGACGCTTTTGATATCTTGAGTGAAGAATTGTTGGAAACATGCTCCTTTCATTATCTGGATTTAGATGTAAAGCATCAGGATTCTTTTGGGAGCAATATCCCTGTTTTGTTGAAAGAAACGCAGGCCAGAAGGTTTGTCATCTCCACTGAAAAGATTGTTTTTAAAGATGGCACAATCCATAAATTAAATTTGCATTTGACAGAGGTTGAACCGCGTAAGGGTATAGATGCACGGGGTGAATTCAGAAAACAATTTGAAATTGAAGCAAGAAAGTTAAACCCTGCCCTGCACTGTACCACGCTACCAAAAAAATATGAACAGTATTGGTATTGTGCATGTGGTGGATTCAATAAAAGTGAGGAAAGCACATGTCACATTTGTGGTAGCGCGATTGATAAGTTGCTAGAGCTAACGGATACAAAGTATCTGACAGTGCAAGAGCAGAAGGCAAAAGAGATTGAAAAACAAAGTGAAACAAATGAAAGCAAGAAAGCAAATCGAAATGCCATGATTATTGGTGGCATTGCAATGCTTGTGATTGTCTTTGGTGCTATGTTTCCGCTGCTAAACCCCGATTATGCTTCTCATAGACTGTTCAAGTCTGCGCAGGCAGCTTATCATAAGGAAGAGTATTTGCTGGCGTGTTCGTTATATGCGCAACTTCCAGACAATAAAAAGGCACAAGAAAAATTACAAGAAATGGAGTTTCCTTTGGAAGGCGTTTGGAGCAGAAGTAGAAGAACAGATATATTCTTAACTTCGGAACAATTCTATTTTGGAGCGGATCATGTTTTGGTTGCAAGCTCTTCCAATAAGCTCAGTGAGGAAAGGTCATTTAAAAATGCGCATGAGTATTCTTCCGTTTCTTGGTCTGTACGTGAAGATGGGATATTTGATTTTTCCTTTGGTATGTTTGATTATAAAATTGCGGTCATCTCAGATGATTGCATTCATTTGTTTTATAATTTGGCACAATATGATGCCGACAACCCAGAAACGTATCAGATATATTATAGAACAAATGACAGTGTCTATTGATGATATGATAGGAAGTGTGTTGCAAAGTGATGGGGGAAAGGCTTTGCTTGTGGGAGCGAAACAAAAAGCGATACATTCTCATTTGATAGGAAAAAGAACACTGCCATATTTTTTGATGTGGTAGTGTTCTTTTCCATTGGATTACTGGGCTGCGTAAAAAGCAAGACATGAACATGGGTATCATGTCAGAAATAAGGGGATAGTTGCATGAAAGAAAACTCTATTGGTATCTGTTTCCATGCTACGCATTGCTCTTTGTATTAGGAATTGTGCTAAATTTGACTGCGCAAAGAATAAAGTGGTTGGCAGGAAAACAGCTTGTGGTGCACAAGGGCGCTTTACTCTTTTTGTTTTTGATATATCTATTTTGCTATCCAAAAAGGCTGCTGGTATCTTCCGTTTTAGGGTATGTGTCTTTTTTGTGCATTTTTGTGTCGTTACTTTTTTGCGCAAGCATTTACATAGAGTCGAGAAAGGAATATAATATCTTTATATAGTGTCGAAATTTAGCGAATTAGGAAGCTAGAAAGGAATTTTACTATGAAGATATTTTATTATTCTGCTACAGGGAATTCTTTGAAAGTTGCCAAATCAATTGGCGATGAGGTGTATTCCATTCCGTCTTTGCTTAAAGATGAGAATGAGAGCTATACAGATGATGTCATAGGGTTTGTGTTTCCGTGTTATTATGGAAGCATACCGACGATTATAGAAGATTTTATCCGAGACAATCAGTTTGAAGCTTCGTATACATTTGCGATAGTGACATATGGAAATTTTATATTGGGCACAGAAATTCATTTCGAGAAATTTGCAAAAAAACATGGGTTGCGCATTGATTATCTCAATAAGTTAAAGATGATAGATAGTGCCTTAACCTTTTGTGAAACACAAAAGCAAATCGAAACTGCTGGAAAAAAACAGATTGAAGAACACTTAAAAGTGATTGTGGATGATATTCACAGACAAGTGAAAAGCCCGACAAGTGGGAGTTATTTGATGTCAAAGATCTCCAATGTTGTGGCGCACTCTTATCGAAAAGGAATCGGAAATTGTGACAAAGTGCTCACAGTAGAGGAGCATTGCACATTGTGTGGCATCTGTGCACAAGTATGTCCCGTTGATAATATTACGGTGACAGAAGCAGTGCAGTTTCATCACAAGTGTATCGGTTGTTTGGCTTGCACACATCTGTGTCCTTGCAATGCGATTCGCGTGAAGGGTGAAAAAAGCAAAGTCAGGTTCCGAAATCAAGATGTTTCGTTGGAAGAATTGATTCAAGCCAATGTGTAGTGGAATATGTTTGTATGTGCTTTTGTAACGCTCTTTTGTGTGTTTACTGATAGCGGTAAAAAAGCGCAGCCAGGAAGAGAATAAATCATAGATATATTAAAACCAGCAAATGGTAAGACGAGAGGATGGGTTACATCGGTGTCTTATGCATTGCTGGTTTTGTTTTTCACAGTGCAGATAAAGAATTGAGTGATATAAGATTAATTGATTTATAGAAAAAAGTCTGCAATCAAAATGATCGCAGACTTTTAAATAATGGTTTGATTAAAATATAGCATCCAAAAGGCAAAGACATCTTCATGAGAGAGCGTAGTTAATACAGTAGAGTGGCTATGTTATTGAGGCATCTCAAAGAAAATTCTATCAATAAATGTATAGTCTGTATCAATGATTTCAAGAAAAGCATTTACTATGGTTTGGTCAAAGTGTGATCCAGAACAAGCTTTAATTTCAATTAGCGTTTCTTCCATTGTCATACGATCTTTATAGTTTCTTTTGGTCACCATTGCATCAAAACTATCGGCCAGTGCAATGATTTTAGCACCAGTCGGGATGCTGTCTTGCATTAATCCGTCAGGATAGCCCGTGCCATCCACGCGTTCATGATGATGTTTGACCATCTTAGAAATTTCATGTAGTTCATTACAATTGTTTAATATGTCATAACCGATGGTTGGATGTGATTTCATCACTTCAAATTCGGCGTCTGTCAGTTTTGTTGCTTTGAACAAAATTCCATCAGCTATGCCAATCTTACCGATATCGTGTAAATGCCCTGCAATGTGAACACTTTCACAAAAGGGTTCATCATATCCCAACTGCTTTGCGATTTTATAGGATAGCTCGGCAACACGATTGGAATGGCCAGAAGTGTAATAGTCTCTTGCTTCTAGTGCATTGGTAAAACTCTCTAAAAAAATGTGAAAATCTATTAACATAATGTTTTCCTTATTGCTTGAGTGCAGGCGATCAAAGTTGCCTGTGGCTAACAATTATTTCAACATATTTTTATTTGTTTGTCAAGGGTTCGACAGATTTTATTATTGATTGTGTAGTGGCATATAGATAGAAATGAGGGGCATATCTATATGCGCAATACAAGTGACTATATCTCGGAGATGAAAAGTGTAGTTGTAGAGTTCTGCTTTTAGTGATATCATAGCTTCAACGAAAGAGTAGAAAGGGAGTAATCATATGAAACTGGAAATTAATATGGTCGTTAAAAATGCAAGACAGGCAGCGGATTATTACGAAACACTATTTAAAGCCCAAATACTCTCAAAAACTGACTTAGAAGCGGCAATGAATGAAACGATGATGGTGATAGGTGGCACCCAAATCAGAGTGCTTAATGAGAATACTGACTTTGGTTTGATTGCCCCATCTGAAGAGGTTCCAAGCTCAATGTGGATTAATCTGTATGTTGATGATATCCATAAACAATGTCAGATTGCTGAAGAGTTGGGGTGTTTTATCATTTCACCAGTGACAGAATTTGCTGAGAGCAATGCCATTAATGCAGTATTTAGAGATCAATATGGACATATCTGGATCATCAATCAAAAAATGAACTAATCAGAAAGACCGTTGGGATAAACTGTTCCCAACGGTCTTTTTTTGTTTCAGATTTATTCAATTGAAAAAGGGACACAAACTTATTTAGTATAATGATTTGACATGATAAAGGAGCGGACTAAGGCTTTGTTTGTCTGTGAAATCCACTGATTTTCCGTAGGTTTCAAGAAACTGGTTATCTTCATTTGTGCGAGCGGCAGCATCTTTTTTCAAAAGCATTTTATGAAGTGTGCCCATCATAATTTTGTGCACTGTGCTCAGTTTGCTATAATCAATGGCACCACGAAGATGAAAGACCTGAATGTTATCTTGCATCTCTTGAGTAAAGACTTTATTTAACGATTTTCGAATGCTTTGTACATTATTGGGATCTTGCAGATCGGCTAAGCCACATGTGTACACAACCAGATTTTTGTCTTTGATTTGATCAAATGCTTTGGTAATCAGTTGAATTCCGTTCACGCCACCAGCGTATAAGCCGCCGCCATAAATGATGGTGTCATATTGCTTTAACTTTTTGGCAGTGATGTCTTTTTTCTCAAACAACTCACAAGATAAATCACTGGCAATCCATTCGGCATATTTTTTTGTGCTGCCGTATTTTGAACTATAGACTACGACTGCGTTTTTCATAAAATATCTCCTCCAGTTATTCCAATTCGCAAAGGTGATGGCATTTGTATAGCTATATGTGACAAGCGCAGAAATAGGAAAGAAGGTTGCCTTTTGCTATGCAAATGCAATGGGATTTGTATATGTTTTGGTTTGCAGGAATGAAGTTTTACTTTTGAAAGAAAGTTCTGTATAACATGATGATGTATGTGATGATAAATAACATCCAAATTGCTAAGATGTTGGATGAGAAATATTCGGAGAAATACGTGCCTAAAAGGATTCCGGCAGAAACCAATGTGATTTTCAAAACGGTGTAGTCAAACAGAGTGTAGCGTTTGGCATTGTTCATTGTCTTTTCAATAAAACGTTTCATCGCAATATCCTCCTATTTCAAATTTTATTTTTAGCTTATAAATGAAGTATAGCTTGAGTAAAAATGTTAGTCAATATAAAGTGGGGTATTTTTGGAATGGTCATTTAAATGCGTAGAAATTGCCCAGACACTTTCATAAGTAAAGTTGTTGGTGTAATATGCATTGACATAGAGCCTTAGTGAAGCCACATGGTTTTGCCAATTATTGGTACTGCTAATTCATCAGAAAGGACAAGGAATCTACAAAGGTGCGATTCCCTGTCCTTAGATGATTTTGGGTTATTCTTCTGTCAATCCGTATGCAATCAATTCTTCTCTGCTCATATAATGCATGCCTTCTGCTTCTGCGGCGCGAATGGTAAAGAAGTAGAAACCCTCTGGGTCTGGAAGGTTCATTTCTGTGTAGTAATCAATGTATGTTTGATGATTGGGGTCGTCGATGGGCAACAGTGCCGCATTTGTGATGGTGTCATCCGCCCAAGAATGCACCCCGATTTGCGCACCCTCTTCTGCCGTTCTAGTAATGCCAGCGCAGAAAAAGTCTGTGCCACCAGATGCAACATGGCCATCTGCTGCCAAGTATGTGGCAATGCCCGCCTCTCGCACCATTCGGCATGCAATCAAGTTTGATTCATCGTCAAGAGAGCCTCCTACATCAACCATCTGAATGGTTTTGACATCGGGATAGTTTGTGGTCAGCGTTTCCACTTGGCGAATGGTATCTGCTGAAATATAGCCAATCATTTTGGCAGTGTCCGCTTCGATGATGAAGGTTGACATATCTTCGCGTATAATGTCAAACTCCTCTGTGTAATACGATGGAATGTCTGCAGGACCGATATAATTTTCTGTATCATACTGGTTGGGGTCGCTGCAACTGGAGATCGCCATGGTGCCTAGTAGCACGAGTAATAGTAGGATTTTTTTCATATTCTCTTCCTCCGTGAACTTTTGTTATTGTTTGTATGTTTTGTGTGATATGATAAAGACAAAACGGGTGCGAGTCAATATCTTAGGCACAGGGTTTGCTTAGCATAGGGTGCATTGTGTTTGGGTGAAACGGTTTGCCCTACGTTCTTTTATTGCGTTATGATGAGTATACCATAGGAAGAGAGATTCAAAAACAGGTTTCTTTCTCAAATGAAATGATGGATCGTGAAGGAGAGTGCCATGAAAAAGATAGCGTTGTATTATTTTAGTGGGACAGGAAATACCCTGCACATTGCAAAGCAAATACAGCAGTCGTTCACAGAACATGGATATGCTTGTGAGCTGTGCAGTATGGAAGAGCCGATGACACCGTTTGAGTCCTGTGAGTATATGGGACTGTTGTTCCCTGTGGCGGTGCAGTCTACCTATCCTTTGGTTTGGCGGTTTGTAGAAGCATTGCCAGAAGTGACAGAGCAGAAGGTCTTTATGGTTGACACCATGCAAGGATTTTCTGGTGGTGTGGTTGGTCCGATGAAGAAACTCTTACAACGCAAAGGGTATGACTGTGTTGCTGCCAAAGAAATTAAAATGACCAATAGCATGGAAACGAATGCAGAGAAAAAAGCAGTAGGGCAGGAAAAAAACAAAAGAGCGCTAGAAACGGCAAAGGACTTTGTAAGTGATTTGCTTTATGGAAAGGGAGAGTGGGGGCGCATGCCTCTATTCTCGGATGCGATGTGCGCAATTTCCAAGGGGCGCAAAATATGGACAAAACTAAGTGAGAATATTAACACAGCGCATGATTTGTGTGTGCACTGTGGACTTTGTTTAGACCAGTGTCCTGTGAACGCCATTTCAGAAGAAGAGGGACTGTTAACCATCAACCACGATATTTGTGAATGCTGTATGCGTTGTGTGACCATATGTCCGAAGCATGCCGTTAAGTTCAGGGGAAAAGACGTGGTGCGGTTTTGGAATAAGACATAAGATAAGAAGGAGTGAAAGACAAGACGAGCCAGTTTTTCGGCAATGCCTTTTGGAGATGTGCGCAAATTGAAAGACTAGTTCATTTATGATAAAATGAAGAAAGTCTAAAATTTTAATGTACTATAAGAGGCAGTTATGGATTGTAAAAAGTTAGAAGAAATGTTGCATAAAGAAATTCCCATTACGAAGGCGATGGAAATTAGTGTGCTTGAATTTACCCCATCAAAAGTTCGTGTTTCTGCGAAATTAACACCCAATGTGAATAAGAAACTGACCGCGTTTGGTGGCAGCATTTATTGTGTGATGCTCGTTTGTGGCTGGTCGATGACCTATGCCAATATCAGAGAAACGGATGTGGATGCCCATGTCCTTTTGCAAAAAAGCAGCGTGCAATGTTTGAAACCGATTGAGGGAGATATTATAGCGGAGTGCGATTTGACTGATGAAAAAGAGAGAGCCAAGTTTTTAAAGATGTATGAGAGACATAATAAAGCGAAGCTACATGTTGATGTATTTTGTCGAGAAAAAGGCGAAACCTTGGCAAAATTTGATGGCTTTTTTGGCTGTGTCAGGGAAGCGTGAAATCAACTGGAATGAAGACATTTATCAGAAAAAGTTAAATTGTTGAAATCTGACAAAATATATGCTAATATGGTGGATATATTATTCTTTTTCACCAGTGAAGTATGAGGTTATGATAGCTGGAGGTGTCAACATGAAGTTGTTCCATCAATATGTGAAGAATAAAGAGGGACAATCCGTGATATTTATTGTGATATTGCTGACGCTTATGGTGGGCTTTGCAGCTTTTTCAATTGATATCGGATTGCTTTATAAAACGGAAAGGGATATGCAAAATATCGTCGATGCTGCGGCACTCGCTGGCGCGCAGGATTTGCCCAAAACACAAACGGGCAAGGATGCAGCTTTGCAATATGCAATAGCCAATGGAGCTGAGTCAACTGGTCTTACAATAACTTCTCCATATGAGGGAGAGATTACGCAAATTGAAGTAACGTATACACAGCCTATGAAATATTCATTTGCGCATGTATTGGGTTTTTCGCAGAGAGATGTCACTGTCCGTGCAGTTGCAGAGAGCAAGTCACACTGGGATGGTGAAGCGTTGCCATATGTCAACTTAGATGATGACTATACAGTAGACCCTGAGCTTGTCGCGTGGGAAAAGACAGGCCCTGGTGATTTTGAGAGTATTACCAGAGGTGATGGAGAGGGTCAATATCAAATATATAACGGTGATGACCCAAATTCAGCGTATATGATGGTTGATTATGAAAATGGAATCATGGTCAAAAAAGGTACTGTTGCTACCGTAAAACAAGAAGTTGGCTATGTTTACGAGCGAGCAATGGGCGAGTATGTATATGTCTTGAGCATGAAAGAAGAGGTTATCAACAGTGGAGTCATAATGCTGACGGATGGCACAACGAAGTTACTGGATGACATTGCTAATGGTGACATGATCGATCCAAGTCAACTGGTTTTATTGGAGTGCATTTTTCATGATTATGACTATACGGGCAAGTCGTTATTTCTCACCGTGGTTGAGTATTATGATTTTCACGAAGGCGAGCTTCCAATCAACTATGTCAGTCCAGATGGAAAATCTTCAAAATTGGTGCAATAATGATATGAGTACCAACGACAAAATATTGAAATATCAAAGCCTCCTAGATGAAATCTAGGGGGCTTTCTTCTTATAAAAATTTGCTGGGTATTCCATTAGTCATTGAAGTTTCAGAGAAACGTGACATTGGTCTAGGAAATGGAAAGTGTATTTTAGAATTAAAAGGGTTGACAATTTGGGGGGTTACAAATTATACTGAATAGCGTAAATAGCAAACTTATCGAAAGGTAAGGACGCAAAGCCAAGGGCCTAAAGTCAAATGATATGGTAGCCGGTTGCCGAAAACATTTTCTCATATGTTTTATTGAGGCTTCATTTAGGCTGTCTATTTTTGGCAATCTGAATGAGGTTTTTTTGATTGAGAGGAGATTGTTTGAGATGAAAAAGTTCAATAAGTTTTTAGCACTACTTATGGCACTGATGCTAATGGCAACACTTCCCATTACAGCGCTAGCCAATAAGGGTCAGGGTCAACCGAAAAAAGATCGTAGTGAAAAAAATAATACTCATGTTCAAACCGAAGTAGACAATGCAGATGCAGAAGATGCAGAAGATGCAGAAGAAACGGAAGACGCGGAAGAAACGGAAGACGCAGAAGAAACGGAAGACGCAGAAGACGCAGAAAGCGCTGAAGAAGAACAACGCAAAGAATGGGAAGTTCTTAAAGATGGCGTAGAAGCAGAAAAAGATGCAATTGAAGAGCAAAAGGATGCATTAGAGAAACAAAAAGATGATTTAGAAGCGCAATATGAAGCAGCAGAAGCTGCTTGCGATGAGGAATTGATGAAAGACCTTAAAGAGGACATTAAAGAGATTAAGGGAGAAATGAAATCTCTTAAGTCTGAAATGAAATCTAAAGTCAAATTGATGCGTGAAATTATGAAAGAACAATATACAGCAGAAGAATTAGAACAGTTGGCTGCTGTATCTGAGAGCCTTGACAGTATGGAAGGCGTTTCTGTTTTGCCTGTGGAAAACGTGATTGTCAAAGCGGGAAAAATGAAGTTTGATACCCCTCCTGTCATCAAAGAGGGCAGAACACTCATTCCAGTCAGAGCAATCTCTGAGGGTATGGGCGCTAACGTTGATTGGGATGATGAGACAAAAGTAGTTACCATTGTTAAAGATGACACGACAATTGTATTTGATCTAGATGATGAAACCGTGCTTGTCAATGGTGAACCAGCAGACATTGATGTGTCACCTACTTTGATGAATAACAGAACCATGGTTCCGCTTCGTTTTATTGGAGAAAATCTTGGTTTAGAAGTCAATTGGGATGATGAAACACAAACCATAGATATTAGTGACGAAACAGACGCAACTGATGGAACTGACGGAACTGATGGAACTGATGGAACTGATGGAACTGATGGAACTGATGGAACTGACGGAACTGATGGAACTGATGGAACTGATGGAACTGATGGAACTGACGGAACTGACGGAACTGATGGAACTGACGGAACAGACGGAACTGATGCTACAGAAAATGCATAATTGAAATAAATTTGTGATATGAATAAAAAAATCCACCTTGGGTTTGTGCCCAGGTGGATTTTTTGCAAATCACCGTGTTTGTGTAGTTTTGACAATGTTAGAGAGAATAAAAAATTTTGTGCAATATTGAGCTTGCGTTGCTAGCATAAAAAGAGTATGATAGGTTGAAATATATTTCAAATATTTGTTAAATATAATAAGGTTGCAGGATGAAATACATATTTCAGTGTGTATTTTCTTGATTAATACGGAAATTCATTTAAAAACCTCAATAAGAAGAATGGAAATATGCACTAGATTGTTGGAGTTGTGATGGGTGATTTTGTTCATGTTACACAATCAAAAAATGCGCTAGTTGTGCTAGAATTTGTTATTTTCTTCATGAAATGATTGGTTTAATTGTCGTTAGAGAGGTGTTACGATGAAGTCCATTCGAAAATATGTCAATAATTCAAACGGACAATCAGTGGTATTTCTGCTTTTATTGCTGACGCTAATGGTAGGCTTTGCTGCTCTGGCGATTGATATCGGACAGCTTTATGCAAACAAAACAAATATGCAAAATGTTGTGGATGCTGCGGCACTTGCGGGCGCACAGGATTTGCCCAATACTGCTACTGCAAAGAGCACGGCACTTAACTATGCAGTGCTCAATGGAGCAGATTCCTCTGGTATTACGACCACAGCGCCTTATGATGGAGATAATAAGCAAATTGAGGTTACATACACCCAAACCGTTTCATACTCGTTTGCGCATGTGCTTGGCATATCCTCGAGAGATGTGACTGTGCGCGCGGTTGCTGAAAGTAAGTCATATTGGGATGGGGATGCACTGCCTTTTGTCAATCTTGATGATAGTTATTCAGGGGGCGATGAGATTGTTGCGTGGGAAAAGACAGGCCCTGGTGACTTTGAAAGTGTGACTCGAGGAAGTGGACAAGGTCAGTACCAAATATTTAACGATAATGATCCAGATAAAGCATACATAAAAGTGGATTATAAAAATGGCATCATGTTAAAGAAAGGTACTGTTGCTACAGTCAAACAAGAAGTTGGATATATCTATGAACGCAATAAGGATACATATACTTATGTGTTTAGCCTAAAGCAAGACGTCATGGATAGTGGAAAAGTGCTACTCACGGATGGCACAAAGAGAAAATTATCTAAATTAAAAAACCACGATATGGTTGACCCTAGTCAACTCATTTTGTTGGAGTGTATTTTCCACGATTATGACTATAAAGGCAAGACCTTATATCTCACTGTTGTCGATGACTATGACATTTATAATGGTGAGAGCCCTTCTAATTATGTTGGTGTAGAGGGCGGAAATGGAAAATTAGTGCAGTAAATGTGCGTTTGTGGCATTTAGATAGTAAATCTTATCAAAGTTACTGCAATGATTAAGTGACAGAAGATGTGATAAGTGTAGTAAACGCCACCTTGGTGTATGCCTAGGTGGCGTTTTGGATTGCATGGTAGGGTGAGCAATAGTAATTGGGAGGTTTTTTATGAATCACAAAATTGAAATGCAAGCGATTGGATATATTCACACAAAGTATGACATGCGAAATGGAACGCCACCACAAGGGGCCGAGGCGGAAGACAGCCGTGGCGAAATCCACATGAGAGAAGAATTTGTGGAAGGAATACAAAGTTTCGAAGAGGGGGCAAGGGTGACGGTGTTATTTCACTTTCACAAATCGAAAGGGTATGAGTTAATCACAACACCGTATATGTCTGATGTCCCTGCTGGGGTGTTTTCCACGAGGTCACCAGATAGACCGAATGGCATCGGCATCACGCAGGTTATTATTACAGCAGTGGAGAAAAATAAAATTTGCTTTGTGGGCGCAGACATGCTCGATGGCACACCAGTTCTTGACATTAAACCGTCCCTATGAAAATTGAAATAAGACATTCAAAAATACAGTGTTTACTCATTAGTAAATCAGTGTGTTTACGGATGTTTTTATAGAGAGCTTTTTAAGGTGCCTTTAAACCCATCAATTATATTTAATTCATATCCCAATAATATGCCATAAAAATCAAGAAAACAGTAAAAAGACCTTGTAACCCATTGAATCATTGGGTTATAAGGTCTTTACTTTATCAATGAATATAGATTTCTATTTTGTATTTACTTGTTTGAAATGAAAACATCCCTTCTGCACAAAGCAGAAGGGATGGGGTTTACGTATAGTTTGTTGTGGGATTAAAAGCCGTTTGCTTCTGCTCCGTATACTGCTTGTTCGTGTGTAAAGCCTTTGAATTCTAAAAGTTCAATGAGTTTTTCTCTAGAATATTCGTTATACTTGAGGGAGGTTTCGGCAGCTTTGGCTGCTTGTTCGTTCCAGTCAGCACCACAGTTATCCGCTGCATAAGTAGCTTCTGCAGTTGTGAAGCCTTTGAATTCTAAGATGTCAATGAGGCCAGTATAGGAATAAGCGGAATATTTGAGTGAAGTTTCTGCAGCTTTAGAAGCTTGTTCATTCCAGTTGGCGCCACAGTTGTCTGCTGCATAAGTGGCCTCTGCAGTTGTAAAGCCTTTGAATTCTAAGATATCAATGAGTCCAGTATAGGAATAAGCGGAATATTTGAGAGAACTTTCTGCTGCTTTGGCTGCTTGTTCATTCCAGTTGGCGCCACAGTTATCCGCTGCATAAGTAGCTTCTGCAGTTGTGTACCCTTTGTATTCCAAAATGTCAATGAGGCCAGTATAGGAATATGCAGAATATTTGAGGGAAGTTGCGGCAGCTTCTAGGGCATTTTTTTCTCCTTCGGTTGGTTCAGCAGGAGCTTCCAGTTCTGCTGGTTCTGTTGATTCAGCAGGCGCTTCTGGCTCAGTTGTTTCAGAAGTGTTTGAAAGTAGAACCGTTTTGGTTTCGCCATCCCAAGAGACAGTGAGACCCAATGCGTTTGCCACAGCGCGCACAGGCAAGTAAGTTGTGCCATCAATGATGAATGGTTCCACCGCTGCGCCGTTTGCATCAGTTGGTGTCATCGCTTCGCCATTTAAGGTGATTTTGATGTCATTGTAGTTTAGGGTTGCTTCTTCTAGATGTGCTTCTGTTGCTTTGGCAGGTTCAGCTGGAGTAGGTGCCTCAGTTTCCTCAGTGCCATCTGTTAATAGAACTGTTTTTGTTTCACCATCCCAAGAGACAGTGAGACCCAATGCATTTGCTACAGCGCGCACAGGTAAGTAAGTTGTGCCGTCGATAATGAATGGTTCAACCGCTGCGCCGTTTGCGTCAGTTGGTGTCATCGGATCACCATTCATAGTGATTTTGATGTTATTGTAGTTTAGTGTTGCTTGTTCTTGTTGCGCTGCATAAGCAGGGATACAGAATCCGAGCATGAGTGCAGTTGCGATGATGCCAGAGAGAAGGGCTTTCCATTGTTTCATGATCAATCCTACTTTCAAAGTTTTTATCTTGTTATTTAGCATAAATAATTTAACATAAAATACTATATTTGTAAATAAAGGAAATTGATGATTACTGTAATTACAGGGATTTTTTTATATGGATGCTATGAACATAATTGTCGAATTTAAAAAGCTCTTTTCTAGCAATGACAAGAAAAGAGCATAAAAAATGTGCGAAGCAGACTAGTCTGCCTCGCACATGATTCATGATTGCTTATTGAGCAACAACGTTAACAGCTCTTAGTTTGTTGCTGTCTTTTGGGTCAGTTTCAGTATCAAAAGTTACTTTTTGACCTTCTTCAAGAGTTTTGAAGCCGTCAGATTGGATTGCGGAGAAGTGTACGAAAACATCGTCGCCGCCGTTGTCGTTAGAAATAAAGCCAAAACCTTTTTCTGTGTTGAACCATTTTACTGTACCGTTATTCATTATGGGTACCTCCTAAATTTACTTGTACCCAATAGATAAAGAAAACTCACAGGAAGTTGTTCGTCATTAATAACACTGACAGCAACGACCGTGAGAACAAAGAACTACTTGAATACGACTTCATGATATCAAATATTATAGCGTCAGTCAATACGTTTTTGCAAAAAGAATAGATGAAAAGAAACGCGAAATCAGAAGAAAAATGCGTGATATAACACAAAATGAAACCATTTGTCTGAATAGTAGTCAATTAGACAAAATTTGACTTAGATTGTGTGAGTGGAAGAAGAAAGGAAAGACTGAATTTTCTTTTTGATAGGATGGTAGTGTTGCAGATTTTTTCTTGTTTTGTCTGTGAATTTGAAGGTGCTACAGAGGATTTCGTTAAAAATTCTCGCTGGTATGGGGATGAATAAAACCGGTTTTTTGGGTGTGCGAGTTGGGGGCTTTTTTCTTGACGTTCGGAACCATGTCGGTTGCAGTCGAATAGACTAATAATGAGGGTAGAGAAGTGATGCAAAAAATGACGCAAGGATGCACCACTTTGCCCATGTGAGTATGAAGAAACAGCGAGTAGATCTAGCAGTCGGCTTGCTTGTTTGGTAAATATGTATGAGAGAGGATCATGGTATTATGGCGTTATGTACAACCAATCAATCTGTAGAGTATTGCAGTGTAGCACCTGTACCCTATTTTTTTAACAACGATTATAGCCAGAACAGCGATGATTGTCGTTTGTTTTACGACCCAACTTGTCTCAAATGTATTGTAGAGCCTTGTGAAGTAGAAGTACCTTGTTGTGAAGACGGTCAGACCACATTTGTGACATTATATGCAGCTAAAATTGTGGGCTGTATGCCGTATCAAGCAGAATGGCGCTTTAACAATCCAGCCGTTTGTAATGTGCCAACTTCTAGCGGAAGAAATGCCTCGGTGTCAGCTTTGAGTGGTGCGTGCTTTGCGCACTGCGTCAAAATTGGCTCAGAAGAGGTTGCAAAGGCATGTTGTGATTGCATCAATGAAATTTTGAGCGATCCAGCGAGAGCTTGTGCACTCATTACTAACAGCTCTAGATTCTGTGAACTATTCAACTGTGATGATTGTACTGAAATTACAAGCCCAAGCACCGATGGAAAATGCACCGACCGCTTTGTTAAGTTCAGAGGTGAATTTCTCATTGACTGCACTGAATTGAGTAACGAATGTCCAGAGTGCGGTTGTAATGGCTAGTTAGGATGAAAAAGGAGCAGGGTGTAGCAAACAAGCTACACCCTGCGTTTTGTTTGTGGTTTGAAAGAGGATGGAAACATCCGATTTAAGTGCACTTAGATAAAAAACAGTCCAGTTTTGAAGAAGGGATGGAGACCTATTCAGGGCGTGGCTCTTTTGGAGGGTTCTCTCTGCCCGTGCTCCAAAAGAGAATGCCAGGTAGTATGAATAGACTTGGATGTAGATCCATGCAAGCAAGCTTGAATAGAATGTTATATATGATGGGGGGCAACTGGCCAGAATAGCTAAATCCGTCTGAATGGAAGGATATGGTCCACACATATATATTTTCTATCAAAAAAGGAATTATCACAAGAGCGTATAGCAACACAACCGCCCAAGACAGGATGTGAAGTGCTTTGCGGTATTTGGATGTGCCTTTCTGGATAAGACCCAAGAAAAATAAGCCTTGCATGAAAACCCAAGCCAAAAGTAGAAACAGGATGGGTAATAGGCCAAATTCTATGAGAAGTTTGGGTGCCATAATATATTGTGTGCTTGCATATTCTTCTGCGATTGGGTTCCAGTATAGATAGAGCGTGAAGAGTAGAAGCAGGATAGTGCCTGCAATGAGAAACTTTCTGTGCTCTTTTTTCATTTGCTCTAGTGGCATCGTATCACCTCAGCTAAAGATTACCATAATGTTACATTTGTGTCAAAAATACAGTCTGTCAATAGGGGATAAAAAAGCGAGCAGTGAGAAAGAATCTCCGCTGCTCGTTTTTGTTTATGATAAAGATTGCGCGTTTTTTTATTCTCCGAAAAAGTCCAGCAAATCTGGGTACAAGAGATCTTCGTGGACAAGGTAACTTTCGTGTTTATGCCCCATCATGAGTTTGCTTTTTACATTGGGGAAGCCACTTTCGAGCTCTTCAAAGAGCCCATCGCGGAACATTTCTTTTTCTGCTGCCATGAGTAGGGTCGGAATGGTGATGGCTTGCAGTTCTTCCAGTTCGATATGAGGCGATTCGAGCACCAATTTAAACAGAGGATCGCCAGTTTTTTCGTACTTATATTCATAGTAGCTTGTGCTTTTTTCGCTCAGGTCGCTTGGTTTTAAGTTGAGACCCAAAAACGCCGCTTTTTCGAGCACATCCAGATAAGCCAGTGCAATGTGGAGCGCAATGACTGCGCCATCGCTGAAACCAAGCAAATGCACTTTGCCTAGGTTCATGTCTTTGATGAATTCATAGACGTCTTTTGCCATAGCATCATAGGAGTAGTCATCATCTTGACTGCTTTGTCCGTGGTTGCGACTGTCAATGGCGTACACCGTATAGTGAGCCTTTAGTTTTTCTGTCAGTTCATCGAAGATGGTGTGATCAAGACCGTTGCCGTGTAAGAGAATTAAAGGCTGGCCTTGTCCTGATTTTTTATAAAATAGTTCAACACCGTTTACTTTGCGTTTCATTTCTGTCCTCCATTGTGTTTCGTGCGTGCGTTGTTTCTTTTCTATTGTTTGCGATTGCATGGTGATTTCTTGCATGCAACCGGACATAATACTATTTATTATAACACAGGATGGAGAAAAGCAGAATAGGGAAATGGAAGGTGGTATTTTTTATGCCGAGTGTGATGGTTTGCATAAAGCTTACAGGATAAGGCATGCTATGTGGTAGAGGTGATTGTATGAAATTGAATGAAAATCTGCCCATGGGACTTGGCTTTGCGCTCATGCAAAATGAAAAGGCCAGAGCGCGCTTTGATGGCATGTCAAGTGCCCAGCAAAAGGACATTGTAACAAGGTCAGGCGCGGTGAGTTCCAAACGAGAAATGAAATCATTTGTGGACAGCATTTGATGGCCGATGAGAAGAAGGCTTCGTATTACCAAGTAATACGAAGCCTTCTTTGGTTTTGGGTCTTTATGATATTGAGGTTTAATAGAATTGAAACCTGAACTTGTGGGAAGTAATTGGATGATATATATAGGAATTGTAGAAAATTTCAAATAAATATCTTTTTGCTGTGAGGTGAATTGTGATACAATGAAGTTCATATACTTTGGACGGAAGATAGGAGGAATGGTTATGCACAGGCGTGAGCGTGAAGTGACGGATGAGAAGAAGATACAGGATATTTTGTCTTCTTGTGAGGTGATTCGAGTTGCCATCGCGGATGTGAAAGCACCTTATATTTTGCCACTGAATTTTGGGCATGAATGGGTGGGAGAGACCCTTTGTTTCTATATGCATGGTGCGCTACAAGGCAGAAAAGTGGATTTAGCCAAGTCATCTCCGACGGTTGGTTTTGAAATGGATACCAAACACAGTCTTGTGACGGGGGAAAAGGCCTGTGACTACAGCTATCGCTATGCGAGCATCATCGGCATTGGTGAACTTTGTCTGGTTACGGAGTTTGAGGAAAAGCGTCATGGATTGGATGTGCTCATGAATCAGTTTGGGGCAGACACCCCAAAGGAGTATAGTGATGCGAGAATCAACGGGACAAGTGTATTTAAGCTTGTGGTGCAGGAGTACAGCGTCAAATCTAATATCCTAGTGTACATAGAAAAAAAGTAAGAATAGACGGCTTGGGATGAAGCGAAACACGTGAAATGATGAAAAAAACACCGATGGCCTTAAGTGGCTGTCGGTGTTTTTATGCTGTTTAAGATAGCTGATTCTAGTTCTTCCTCTTTGACTGCGAAGATGTGGATGATCTTATAGCCTGCGGTTTTGAGTGCGTCGTCTACGAAGTTGTCGCGCTCTTGTCTCTTTTTGTTTGCATGACTGTTGTCGTCGAGTTCTATGACGCAAGTGGCGACAAGTTTATTATCACAAATGACAAAATCCACATGTTTTGATTGAATCTTAAATAGGTAGGTTTTGTATTTCGGTATTCCTTTTTTCGGCTCAATCAAATCATAGAGTCGCACTTTGGCAAAGAGATGCAAGCCGTGTTTGTCGGTGATTGTTTTGATTTTTTGATAGGCATCTTTTTCGTTGGTTGAAAATAGCCATTTGCTTTGATAGTTTCCTGTGGCGCTGATGGTATCAGTGCTTTCGGTGCTTTCTGTTATTGCTTCTGGGGTCGTTTTTGATTTTTGGTCGCGCTGATTGAATAAAATAATCACAACAAGCGCCAAGATTGCCAACATCCATTCCATCGGTATCCCTCATTTCGGATAACAGTATATACCAAATATGGGAGAGGTTCAAGTGGGATTGTCGAACTTTTTCGTTTCATACAGGGGGAGGGAACGGGAAGGGTTTTGAAGGGAGATAGATAGCAGCTTTTTTTGATGACTTGATGCAACAAACATGATTTGGTATAATATGACAAGAATGACTCATGGAGAGAGAAAGGTTGGCTGTTAAGAGATGTTCATGTTTCCGGTGTATTTTAAGACAAAACTTACAGAAAACCAGATAAAAGCTAAGCTTAGAAGCCATGCCAAACCGTGGAATATCAATACGATTTCGTCTGCAGATTTTTTTATCTACAAGCTAAAAGGAAATCGGTTTTTTCTCAATAAGAACGCAAAGGGCGATAGGAGAAGCTTGCCTTTTGTTGGAAGGATTGTGGAAGGAAAAGAGGAAACGTATCTAGTTGGCAATTTTCATTTGCCTAGATCTTTTAGAAATGTAATGATTGCGTTTACGTTGATGCCAGTACTTAATTCCATTGGCGAACATGCCTATGCTTTAGTCATTCCTTTAATAATGATTACTGTTTATGTGTGTATGGTATATGTATTCTTTTTTTGTGTGTATTCCTATGTCAGAAAACAAGTGATGGACTTTATGTATGAGAAATTGGAGATAACGCCGACGACAAGGCAGGAGATGGTAAAGGGAAAACGTGCCAAGAAAGCGTCATGATGTGTACATGCTGCACCTCTATATTGAATAGTGAATAAACCCCCGTCTGCGTTGTTTGAGTCGCAGATGGGGGTTTTGTGTTGGGTTTGTTGGGGATAGTGATTTGTGATAGGGTAGTAAGCAGCAGGCAATTCTCTTTAGCTTTTGTTTCCATTTATGAATTCATAGATATCCGTGATGACAGCTTCATCGACATTGGCCTTGGCTGCATAGTCAGTAATCGTGTGAGTTGCATTTTCTGGGCTCGGTGTGAAGAGGTGCGTGAGTCCCTGATAGAGTTGAAATGAGACATTTTCTTTATTCTGCAAACCGGCTTGCCATAGATTGAAGTCTTCTTCTACAGTCACTTGAAAATCTTCACTGCCTTGCAAAAACAGCATGGGGATATCCAAATTTTTTGCGAGTTCCATGGTGTCATAGGCGTATAAGTCTTTGACATAGTAAGCAGAGATGCCAAAAATGGTTGTGGTGAGAAGCTCTTCGTCTGTGAACGTATCGAGACTCGCAAGTTTTGCTTGTTCTGCCTCGATGATCGCTTCTGCCTGTGTTTTTTGGTCGCCTTTTAGTGTTTCTAGCATAGCCAGATTTTGGCTGAGCTGAATTTCACTCAATGTTCTCGGACTGCCAGCCAGCGAAATAAATCCTGCAAAGAGTTCTGGTTCTTCGCTGATGATGCGAGCGCCCAACAGACCGCCGAGGCTATGGCCTGCTAGATAGATATTTTCATAGCCTTCTTCTGAAAGAAGTTTCGCAGCGGAGAGTGCATCTTCGATGACTTCTTCATTGGCAGTCAAATACGCATCTCCTGCTAGGGCAAGATTTTCACTATATACAAAGGTTCTTTTGTCATAGCGAAACACATCGATGCCATGTTGCGCGACGCCCCAAGCAATGTCACGAAATGGGGCGGAGCCCATGATGGTTTCGTTCATATCATTGGGCCCTGAACCATGCACAAGCAAGAGAACGCTATCTTTGGTATTCTCTTCTTTTGTTGTAAGCAGTGCCGGCATAGTGTAACCACCTGTGCTGACGGTGAAGCTACTTTCCGTCAGGGTTTCTGGAAGTTTAGCAGTGGCATCTTCAAGAGTATAGTAATTGATGTGAATGCCTTCTATCACATTCTTCTCTCCAAAGGTCAATGTGATTTTGACGCCCGTATTTTCGTATTTCAAGTAATTGATGACGAGGGTATAGCCATCGGCTTTTTCTGTTGCTACGTTAACTTTTTCAATAAAAGCGCCTGCGGTAGCTATGGTAGTTTGCCAGGAGGCGAGAAGCTCCTCTTCTGTGATTGCATTTTTGAGTTCATCGCTTCCCATACTCCATACGGTAGAAAAGTCTTCTGCTAAGATTTCATCGATAAGCTGGACAGACAGTTCTTCGGGTGTTTTGCTTTCTTCTTCCGATTGAGAGGAACAAGCAGTGAGTAGAAAGATTCCTCCCAAAAAGATCAAAGCCAACGTCAAACATAGTTTTTTCATAAAATACATCTCCTTATTAAATTCTTTGGTTTATAGGATGGGTTTTATGCTTATGAAATATGCGAGGTGACGATGAGATGAATAGAAATTTATGTTAAATTTGAAGATACAGGGTAGGAAAGAGCTGTCAAACAGAAGATAGCACTAACTTATGATAAATGAAAAAACAGCTATGAGGGCACGCGAAGGGTGCTGTGTCATAGCCGTTGATGTTGTTTGGTTTGTGAAGTTATTATGTGAGTATGTGGCAAACTTGACTTAATCGAGAGATTCATCGTAAATCAGTTTGATTAGTTCTACGCGTGAGCTGATGCCCAGTTTTCGATAGCCGTTATAGATGGTCTTTTTGACGGTGCCCTCTTTGATGTCGAGCTCTTTTGCAATGTTTTTGTAGAGATAGCCTTTGCCCACAAAGGTGAGAATTTCTTTTTCTCGTGCGGTGAGGTTATTATTTTGAAAATCTCCAGTGGTCAGCTGTCTGTTTTTTGGCATCAAGGTTACAAGAAAAATGTAATTGCGCATATCTGAAATATGGGTAACACTGATATTGAAATACAAGAGGTTGCCCAATTGGTGTTCGGTGATGAATTCTCCAGTTTCTCTTGTGAAGGTGGATAAACTCTTTTGAAACACGTCATTGCTGATGATAGTAGACAGGTGCATCTTCGTGTCTTTGAGTAAGCTTTTGAAGTAGTGATTACAGCCAATGATGTAAGGATTGTGTTCATCTTCAATGTTGATTTCACAGGTTGCCAAATCATCCGTTTCTGGATAGAGTCCATAAAAACTGCTGACTTTCTTTTGCATTTGTTTATACAGAGGCTCATTGATGATTTTGGCATACATCGTGATGCGCGAATTGCTCACATTGGGAATGAGTTTGATGTCGAAATAGATGGATGTATTACCCTTGGTGTATTTTTCAACATAATGAATGACTTTGCGTGTTTCCAAACATTTGTGAAAGATACTTTTGCTTAAAATGTTGGTGCAATAATACATAAAGGCACTGATGTCTTTGCCCACGAATTCTTGAAAATGAAATTTGTTTGGTGCGTCAATGGACTCAATGGTAAAGGAATCAGACTGTAGCTGTGCAAATAGAGAAAAATTGATGAAATCTTCTTGTTGCACATAATAGTGATTGAAAAACTCATAGTCGTCAAAATTGGAAAAGTTGAGCTCTGTGACATTGACTTTGACACCGATGCCAAACACCGTATCGTTGATGACGTCGATGGTGGTGTCCCAAGCGACGGTAGGATCTTCAAAATAGGCGTAGTAAGAAGAGGTGCCTAGCTTTTTCCAATCGATGTATCTCGAGTGCCACATGTCGGCGTGTTCTTTTTCCATGATGTCATACAGGCTTTTACCCATGAAAGCATCTGTATGCGAATATAGCATGATATTCGTGTTGTTGCTGGAAGTAAAGGATAATACGCCATTTTCATTCATTTTGAGTGTGAAAATGCGAACATCGTCGCTGTCCCAATATTTTGAGACGGACTCCATAGTATAACGCAAAATACTCTCCCCAATCAACTCTAATTTTTTATAGATGGTTGTTTTAATATCCTATCACACTTTTAAAAATTGGACAACTTTTCCTGTAGCTTTTTTTCATTTTATGGCGAAAGCTGTCGAAAGTACAAAACAGTAGGTGGAGAGAGAGGGAAAATTTATAAGTATGTTCAAGCACAAATGCAGAATTGAGGTTGGGGAAAAGAACAGGCATTGTGCTAAGATGAAACATGGGCATAACGTCAACAGGGCATATACCACTTTAGTTTAAACAAGAGGAAACTAAAGTGGTATATGCCCTGTTGGCAATCTCAGTATGCAATACAATCTTCTACTACATAAAGAAGCTGACTTGGGGAAACGCCTTCTTTATTGATGAGATGAAGAAAGGATTCAACAAATTCTTTGTTTGTGCCAAGATCTTCGAATACAACTGAATCAGGGTGATGATCAGGTGTTTTGATGCCATAGACAGTGGCGTCTTCTGCGCCGTGTGTCTTGCACTTGAAGCTTGACATGAGATATTTAATTGGGTGTAAGTGTTCCATAACCATTCTCCTTTGCTATTCGTCATTGTATATTTCTATAGATATCGTTCATCGATTTATCGTTCATTGTAGTATTTTATACAAAATAGATACCATTTTCAATGACGTAAAAGTTTATGTAAACTTTAGTTTATGGAGGGGGTGGAAGAAATGCCACTATGTGGAAAGTATACTCTGTTTTGTGCAAGGAGAGGGTCGAAGGTTGAAGAAAGTTGTCACACGAAGGGATAAAAAATCCCATGAATAGATAGTTTGCAAGGGAAAACGGCGCTATTCATGGGAGCAGGATTTTTTTAAAGATGGTAGCTTTGCAATGGCTTAAATGGGGCAGGAAATAGTATGCTTGGAGATGTGTTGGGATTTTTATTGCAATACGACTCGTTTGGGTTCGACGAACCATTTGCCAATGTGGCTGCCTGTTTTGGCAACGCTACGCTCAAAGAAGAGATAACTTTCTCTGCCCAATACGTGGATGGTGTAGCGTTCGCCTTGTCCACCAGAGCGGATGGCAGGTGCTTGACGCACGTCTGTCACGCGGTCAATGGAAAATTTGCGCCCGTCTTCCCATATGATTTCTTTTGGCATCATTTGCCCCTCGGCATCAAAGGTGGCAACAACGGCGACATAGGTTCTTTTCGCTGTCATGGTGTTCACTCCTTATTTGGAACAAATTCCACTTGACAATGGAATGTATGTTCGATATTATAAAAAATAGAACAGATGTTTTAAGTTAGTATATATGAGACAAAATTGTTTGTCAATGGGGGAGTGAGGATGGATCGTTGTATTTTGCACAGCGACTTAAATTCCTTTTATGCCTCTGTGGAAATGATGCTTGACCCCAACTTGCAAGGAAAGGCGGTGGCGGTTTGCGGCAGCACAGAGGAAAGGCATGGCATTGTGCTGGCCAAATCAGAACTTGCCAAAAAAGCTGGGGTGAAAACAGGAATGGTCAATTGGGAAGCCAAACAGAGATGTCCGAATCTCATCTTGGTGAAACCCCAGTATGGCCAATATTTGAAATATGGCAAGCTTGCCAGAGAGATTTATGGTAGGTATACCGATCAAATTGAGCCCTTTGGCATGGATGAGTGCTGGCTGGATGTCACAGGAAGTTGCCATTTGTTTGGGGATGGCAAGGAAATTGCGGATCGCATACGCAAAGAAATGGAAGAGGAACTGGGGCTCACGGTCAGTGTTGGGGTGTCTTACAACAAAGTCTTTGCCAAATTGGGTAGTGACATGCAAAAGCCAAATGCGACAACGGTCATCACCAAGGAAAGCATGGAGAAAGATGTTTGGTCACTGCCTGCTTCTGATCTTTTATATTGTGGCAGAGCCACGACGAAAAAACTTGGGCAGTATGCCATTCGTACCATTGGCGATATTGCCAAAGCTTCGCCTGATTTTCTCAAAAGACGCTTAGGTGTGAATGGCATTATGCTCTGGAATTTCGCAAACGGAAGAGATCAATCTGTGGTGAAAAAAGAAGGGACGGTTGCCCCTATTATGTCTATCGGGCATGGGATTACCTGCACGTCTGATCTGATTTCAGAAGAGGAAGTTTGGAAAGTGATGTTAGAGCTCACCCAAGACATTGCGCACAAATTGCGCTTACATGGGTTGGAAGCCCAAGGGGTGCAAATTACCGTGCGAGATGCCAGTTTGTTTATCAAACAATATCAGGGGAAACTGGAACTGCCAACCCAAAGTGCAGTGGAAATTGCAACAAAAGCCAGAGCGCTATTTCATAAGCAGTATGCGTGGAATGGGTCAGTGCGCTCTGTTACAGTGCGTGCCATTGGGCTTGTTGCCAAGGGTGAGCCAGAGCAAATGAGCCTTTACATTGACCACAAACGGCGCGACCGCAGAATGAAAGTGGAAGACACGGTGGAGGAAATTCGAAACCGATTTGGCAAACACGCCATTTATGCGGCTACCTTGCTTGGAGACATCAAGATGCCAAAACACAGTTCACATGAATTGGTGATGCCAGGGGGCAGACGATGAGAAGTGCGGGGGGAGTGTTGCCCTAGGTGAGTAGACGGCGGCGAGGTAAGTTAAAAGTAGTTTGGGTATTGTATGATTTCCCCATTGCAGAGGGGCTCGTAGGTTCGGGCGCTGTGGGAGTGACGTTCTGTTGATTGGTATGTATCAAAAAAGTAACCATGATGTTCATGGTTACTTTTTTGAAGGTTTTAATATAGGAGTACTGTGCGAAGTTTTGATAATAGAGCTGTTTATATGCGGGGCTGAGGTTATTTGTAGAGAATTGAGATTATATGAGCACATGGCTATCGTTGCACGAAAGACAAAAAATACCGAAATTGTGCCATATCTTTTCTCTTATCATGCTTCAAAAAATTCTGGCGCGTAGGACACCATGCCCCTATAGTTTTTGAGGGCATCTTCAGATAGTGCCAAGACCATGAAATTTTCATCTGGCACGTCAAAGGGCGCTGCAATTTTGTAGGCACTCGCTTTCACATAACCGAACTTGGGATAATAGGCTTCGTGCCCCAACACCACGATGGCGCGGTAGCCTAGAGCTTTTGCTACTTTGTGTCCTGCGTTTATGAGGCTTGCGCCAATGCCTTGGGACTGATGCGTGGGATCGACTGACACAGGAGCAAGCGCCAAAGCGGGTTTGTCCCCAATGGTTATCTTGGTAAATAGAATGTGTCCGACAATTTTGCTATCCAGTTCGGCGACGATGGAAAGTGCAGGAATGAAAGCATGTGAAGTTTTGAGGCGAGTCACGAGATTGTGTTCGTCATGGTCAGAAAAGGGGGCGGAGGCAAAGGCGTTTTTCACCACTTCATACACTTGGGTGGCGTCACTTTCTCGCTCTTGTCTTATCTTGATGTGTTGCATTGGGTTTTCTCCCTCTTGTTTTGGTCGTCACTGCGAAAGAGTGACTGCTCACGTTGTAACAGATTGTGCTAGGCGTGGTGGTACAGATTTGTTTTTGGCTTTTCGGTTACCTATAAACATTTGGTGTTTATAGGATGATTGGTTTGTTGAACTTTCTCTATTTTTTGATATAATAGTAAATATTAACAAATTGGAGACGCGTTTATGAAACAAAAAACGAAATACAAACTATATTTTTTAGGTATTCTTATCTTGGTTTTTGTGATAGCTGCGTATTATATGACGCCACGAAATGCGGTCAAATTATTTCGTGTTGACACCAATGACCAAAATCAATATTGCTATGCTGTTGTCAGGAAGTGGACACATAGCAAGTGCGTTAACTTTACAGAGGATGAGCGACAAAGCATCGTGCATATATTAGAAAATATGTCGGTGCGCATAGATACCGTGGATCGTGGCAGGACGCATCCTAGTGACACCAATTTATATGAGGTTTATTTTGTCAGTGACAACAACCCTGTGGCTGAGTTTTCCATCAGTGAAAATGGCTATATCTTTGATGACACCTATCGCTATGAAATCATCGGTGAAAACAAGATGGACATGATTTTGTTTTTACGTGAGACCTGTGCGGTGAAAATAGAAGAAAAAGGCGGATGGTCAGATACTTTTTGATACGCAATGGAAACGGTGAAACGCAATGAAATTGAGGCGAGTTTTTTGAAAGGTAGGCTTTCTCTATTGGAGGGGAAAGGTTAGCCAAAGGGGTGTTCTTTTGCAGAAACATTTGCATCTTATCTCATATCAAAGAACAGTGCTTAAAAGAAAAACTGTGACTTTGTAGAAAACGCTTAGCTCACGAGAAGATGTGTTCTACTGTAACCATTGCTATGGTATGATATACTATAATTATATTGATGTTTCCTTAAGGAGGCAATACAGATGAAGCGATTTTTGACATCAAAACCAATTACAAAACCATCAGAAGCGTATGACACAGTCAAGGAAATCTATGAAGAGGCCTTTCCGAAAGATCAGCGTGTGCCTTTGTGGGTATTGCGGTTTCGTTCTGATTCTAATGACATTGACTTTTTGGGCATATACGACAATGAAGTGCTCGTTGGCTTTACTTATTTAATTCACAAACGGGATATGACCTTTGTGCTGTATCTTGCCATCGATTCAGCGAAAAGACAAGATGGGTATGGCAGTTTTATTTTAGATTCCATACAAAATTCTCGACCCAATGACAGAATGATTCTCTGCATTGAAGCGCTTGATTCATCGGCAGAAAACTATACGCAAAGGGTGAAGCGCAAGCAGTTTTATGAGAAAAATGGATATCGTGAAACAGGCATTTTCACAGAAGATTACGGTGTGAGAAATGAAATTCTGATACATGGAAATGATACCGTTACTTTTGAGGAGATCAAAAGTCTTTGGGCGGTGCTCGCTACCCCGCTCTTTGCCCCATTTTTGCCTTTGTTTATTAAACAAGTGGAAGAGGAAGCGAAAGAGAGCTAAACCGTTTCAAACATGGGGAGGCTGTGTGTTGCGCTTTAGGAAAAGGCATCGGCACCGTCTTTTGAGAAAACGAAAAAACTCTGCCAAAACAGTATGTTTGCTTTGGCAGAGTTTTATGTTTTAATAGAGAATAGGAAGATATGACATTGAGTTTGCGCTGCTGTATCAAACGAGCGGTTTACGCATTCTTTTTGCCGAAGGTTCTTAGCAAAATGCCAAGATAACAGATGGCGAAGATACACCAGACGATGAGAATGTTCGCCAAGAAGAATTCAGCAAAATATGCACCGAATAAGATGCCGAGGAAAATGAGCCCGAGTTTCAGCATGGTGAAGTCCCAAAGGGTATAGTTTTTGGCAGAGTTCATAACTCGATTGATGAATGCTTTCATAGTGTTCTCCTCCAATCTTTATATTGCAAATTTTACAATATAAATATAACACAAAGGATGCTGTTTGTCAAAAACATACAAAAATTGTGTGCAAATTGACATAAAAGAGAAGTGAAACATCGGAAATGGGCGCAAGGAAAAGGACGTGATTTTGAGATAAGGCTCTATGAGGAGGCTTTCTGAGAGAGATTTTTCCGTAAGGGTTTTGCTGAATTGTGACATGCACGATAATTGCAAGTTTTTTCTTGAAAAGAGTGGGTGCTTGCGTTATAATGGCAAAGGTTTATTTGTCGATTTTTGCTGTTTGGTGAGATTTTTTACTCGTTGTGATACCAGTGCCGTGAGATTCATAGGCTAGTAAGAAACGACATACTATAAAGGAGCGTGACTATTTTGTTTGCAAAAGATTTTAGAAAGGTTGCTAGAGACTCGCTGCGCAATAAGTGGTGGCTTGCTATTTTCACTGGTTTTGTTGCTACATTGCTTGGGGGAGCTAACACAGGAGGCAGTGTCAACTTTAATCATTCGCAGAGCATTGATCCTGAGTTAGTTGATGCGGAGCTAGTTGGAGACCCAAACATATTTGATATATTTAAATTCTCATATGATGTGCTGATGTCCCCAGAAATTATGGCCATGTGGCTTCCGCTTTTCACGATGATTGCGATTTATAGCCTCGTATTATTTTTTATTTCAGGTGCAGTGAATGTTGGCTATAGTAGATTCAATTTATACTTAGTGGATGGTGTACAGGTTGCATTTGGCGACTTATTTTCAGAGTTTCCACAGTTTTGGCGTGCCTTTGTTATGAACTTTTTGCGAGGCTTATATGTGTTTCTGTGGGCATTGCTTTTTGTTATTCCTGGTATCATCGCAAGTTACGCGTATGCGATGACGCCATATCTGTTGGCGGAGAGACCTGATTTGACGGCTAGTCAATCCATTGCGGCATCCAAAGAGATGATGAAGGGACACAAAGGAGAGCTCTTCTATTTGCATTTGACTTTTATTGGTTGGATACTTTTGAGTGTTTTCTTGACATGGGGCATTGGCTTGTTTTTGGTTGTTCCCTATATGAATGCAGCGGAAGCAGCGTTTTATAGACATGTGAGTGGAAAGAGCCAACAAGTTGTGTCAAATGACGGGGCGCCAAGCGAGCCACAAAGCAGACCGCCTATGTTTGAAGAACCAGTGCCAGTAGAGCGTACAAAAGATAGAAGCTCTTCTTTGGACATGGATAATTTATAAGTGAGAATAAAAGCGTGTCTGACTTTTTGCACCATCAGGGTGTGAGAAGTCAGGCGCTTTTTTTGAGCTCAAGCGGGCAGATGGGAGAGTAGCAGATTTTTTGGATTGGTTTTGTGTGCTTCATTTGGTTGTGTTTGTTTGCTAGTTTAAGCATGAATAAAATAGATAAAAAATATAAATTTTTATTGAAATAATAAGAATAAATGGGTTATAATGGGAAAGGTTTGTTTGTCGATTCTTGCTGTTTTTGAGGGAGTTTATAGGTGCTGTGATATGAGCGCAATGCGCCTCATACGCTAGGAGGAAACGACATAGTATAGAGGAGCGTGACTGTATTGTTTGCAAAAGATTTTAGAAAGATTGCCAGAGATCGTTTAAAGAATTATTGGGGATTGGCTACGGTGACAGGCTTGATTAGTGCTTTGCTAGGCGCCAATAATGGAAATGCCTTTGCTAGCCATATTGATTATGTAGAGCCATCGAATACAGGAATGGGAATTGGTGATGCTTATACAGGTGTGACCTTCTACAATATACCATTCACTGCAGATCACACGGTGGGATTGACGATAATGTTTATGATTTCGCTTGCAATATTTTTGATAGCTGGAGCCATTACGGTTGGTTACGCTCGGTTTAATTTGCGTTTGGTGGAGAGAGAACAAGTTAGTTTAAGTATGCTGTTTTCTGAATTTTCACGTTTTTGGCGTGCTTTTGCCATGCATATATTGAGATTTGTATATATTTTTTTGTGGACACTGCTTTTGATCATTCCTGGAGTGATTGCCAGGTATGCTTACGCGTTGACGCCGTATATTATGGAGCAGAGATCAGAACTGACCGCCAGTGAAGCAATTGCCGCATCTAAGGAAATGATGAAAGGAAACAAAGGCAGTCTCTTCTATTTGCACATGACTTTTATTGGGTGGGCTCTTTTGTGTATGCTCCCTATATATCTTTGGATTATATTCAGTAGGCTTTATTGGCAAATAAATTTTTCTGTATTACCAATATTTATTGCTGGGATTATGACGCTGATTGCTTTTTTGATGCTCTATGCGTATATCAGTGCTGCCGAGGCAGCGTTTTATCAACATGTGAGTGGAAAAAGCAAACAAGTTGTGTCAAATGATGGGGCACCAAGCGAGCCAAAAAGCAGACCCCCTATGGTTGAAGAACCAGTGCCAGTAGAGCGTACAAAAGATAGAAACTCTTCTTTGGACATGGATAATTTATAAGTGAGAATGAAAGCGTGTCTGACTTTTTGCACCATGAAGGTGCGAAAAGTCAGGCGCGTTTTTGTTTGCATGAACGCTTTAAGTAAATTGGGGTAGAGAAATGGATAGCAAAGCCTTGCTTTGTGTGAGAATTTGGGGGTCATTGTCAAAGATTTCGTGCTGTGATACAATACAAATGAGAATCAAATAGGAGGGATTGTTTTGAAAACTGCCTTGAGCATTGCAGGGTCAGACTGCAGTGGTGGTGCTGGCATACAAGCCGATTTGAAAGCCTTTTCAGCCCATGGAGTATTTGGCATGACCGCGATTGTCTCGGTTGTGGCGGAAAATACCAGCCGTGTCATAGATATTCAAGATATTACGCCCGAGATGATTGCAAAGCAACTCGATGCGGTGTTTGAAGACATCGAAGTGGACGCGGTCAAAGTGGGGATGCTCTCTTCCACCGAGTGTATGGAAGTGGTGGCACAAAAGCTTGAAGAGTATCAGCCAGCGCATGTTGTGGTTGACCCTGTGATGATTGCCAAAAACGGTGCGCCACTCATGAACCCAGATGCCATCCAGACCTTGATTTCGCGCATCATCCCTGTGGCAACTGTGTTAACTCCCAATATTCCTGAGGCGGAGTGGATCACAGGGGAAACGATTGAAACCATTGATGACATGAAACGAGTGGCAACCATCATTCACAAGATGGGCTGTCAAAATGTGATTGTCAAAGGTGGACACAAAACAGGGGAAGCGACCGATGTTCTCTTT
This sequence comes from Oscillospiraceae bacterium, assembly GCA_030625685.1. GTDB lineage: Bacteria > Bacillota > Clostridia > Oscillospirales > Oscillospiraceae > Evtepia. The sequence goes on along the minus strand of DAOUQJ010000001.1, from coordinate 70,460 downwards.
GATGGCAAAGAGTTTTTTGAGTTTCCACAAGAGCGGATTGATACAAAAAACACCCACGGCACAGGTTGCACCTTCTCTTCCGCCATTGCGGCAAATCTCGCCAATGGAAAAGACATGTTAGATGCGACGAAGCGCGCAAAAACATACATCACCACCGCCATTCGCCATGCACTTTCGATTGGGAAAGGGCACGGACCGACCCATCATTTTTATGATGTGTATCAAAATGGTCTCATAGAAGATTAAAAATGGATAGAAAAGAAAAAAGAGAGCAACGTTGCTCTCTTTTTTGGTACGCGCGATTGTGACAGTTGAAGGAGACATCACCATGCAATTTTGCTGTTTTTGGGTTATTTACAAAAAAACCTAGAAAGAGGCTTTGGCATTGTGGTAGTCTGAAAACTGCTGAGTATATAGTATGGGGGGATTACGAGGTGAAGAGAAAGAAATGGCTTTTATGGGTGAGTGCACTCTTAGTTTTGATGCTGACACTTAGTTTAGTCTTAACCTATCGAAATATCACGTCCATTCAAGCAGATGCGTTTGCAGACTTGGAAGGAACAATTTATTACACAAGACGAGTGGATGGCGTCACGACTTTATTCAAAGCCGATGCCAAGATGCAAGAGGAAACTTTGATTTATAGTCATGTAGGAAAGGGCAAAACGGACGATGGCAGTTATAATGACAACATCATCGCCTTTCATTATGATAACCAAACAGAGATGATATCCTTTGTGGCCATGCATGAAGGCAACTGGAGTTTGTTTCAGATGAAAGAGGGGGAAGAGACGGCAACCTATATAGCCGAAGCGGAAGAAAAGAAAGCAAACCTCTTTGCAGGTGAAACAGATTATCTCAAGCCAACTGCCAATGGCAGGACTGTGATGGCGAAAGAAGGGTCAATCTACCTCATAGAAGAGGAAAAGGAAACTTGTTTGAAGCGCTTTTATGGGATGTATGATGGTAAATTCACAGGCTATAATGTCAGAGGGCTCACCCCTGATGGCAACTATCTCATCTATTATTCGTCGAATCATATGACGGCATTTGGAGCGATAATAGATGGCTATCTCACAGGGTCTGTAGGGCACACATATATCATGGACATTGAGACGGGGAAAAGTGCCAGATGCATCGATTTTTATAGCGTGCAGTGGGTTTTAAATGAAGAGTAAGATTGAATTTAAATCTATAAAAAAAGAGAGAGCAACCCTGCTCTCTCTTTTCATTTATGTCGTGTTTGGTGGGAATGGTGGTGTAATAAAAGGGCTAAGGTGTCGGGCAGTTTTGTTGTTTTTGTAGAAAGCGCTTTGCCCGATGGTTTAGTGTAAAATGGAAATGGCGAGGTAAACGAGTGAGAGTGCCATCACGGTGTTGACGGCTTTATAATACTGATTATAATACTGTTTTAAGGCAAGCCCAAAGAGCGCCCAAAGAAACTGGGCGGTGATGCCAAGCAAAGACATAAAAAGTGCTGTGAGGGGCACAGCATAGAGACTGCTTGAAAACTCGAAGACATAGACAGAAAACACGGTGATGCTAGATAGCCACAGTTTGGGGTTTGCAAACTGAAATAAGAAGCCGTGAATCATGCCTGCAGTGGGCGCCATTTCACCCTCAATCGGATGGGAACTTTTCAAAACCTTATACGCCATATATAGAATAAAGGAAAAGCCGATGTATTTAACAACGTTCGTGATGAGAGGCAAATAGGCGGAGACGACTAAATTACCAAAACCGCAAATTGCCGCGACAATAAAGATGCCTGAAAATGAGCCTAAGATGTATCTTGATGCATTCTTGAAGCCAGAGTGTATGGATAGGTGCATGACCAGTAGGTTGTTAGGGCCAGGTGTGAAGCTCATAATGGACATAAAGATGAGTAATTGAAACATAGTATCTCCCAATAGAAAGATGCTGTATTTTTTATAGAACCCGTTGTTCTCTATAAAAAATACAGCATTATTGATTTAAGTTAAGATTAACTTGCCATATGCCATCGGTGGAGAAAAAACGGCAAAATAGAGTGTTATTCTGCGTCAAAGAGGGTGGTGGAGAGATAGCGCTCGCCACTGTCAGGTAAAATCACAACGATGGTTTTGCCTTTTGCCTCAGGGCGCTTTGCAATGAGATTTCCTGCATGTAAGGCTGCCCCTGAAGAGATGCCAACGAGCATGCCTTCTGTTTGAGAGAGCACTCTGCTTGCTGCATACGCCTCGTCTGTACTAACGGCAATCACTTCATCATAGATTTGGGTATTGAGCGTTTTGGGAACAAAGCCAGCACCGATGCCTTGTAGACCATGGGCTCCTGCTGCTTTTCCAGAAAGGACGGCAGAGTCAACAGGTTCAACAGCAATGATTTTGACGCTCGGATTTTTCGCTTTTAAGTATTCGCCAATGCCTGTTATTGTGCCACCTGTGCCAACACCTCCAACGACGTAGTCAACCGTGCCGTCGGTGTCGTTCCAAATTTCGGGACCAGTGGTTTTGCGGTGCGCTTCGGGATTAGCTGGGTTTTCAAATTGTCTTGCCAAAAAGGCGTTTGGCAGGGTGTTAGAAAGTTCTTCCGCTTTTGCAATTGCCCCTTTCATACCCGTTTCTCCGCTTGTGAGCACAAGCTCTGCCCCATAGGCTTTGAGCAAATTGCGTCTTTCTTCACTCATGGTTTCAGGCATGGTGAGCATACAGCGGTAGCCTCGTGCCGTGGCGACGCTGGCAAGGCCTATGCCGGTGTTACCACTGGTGGCTTCGATGATGACAGAGCCTTCTTTGAGTAGCCCATCTTTTTCGGCTGTTTCAATCATTTCGACTGCCACGCGATCTTTGACGCTGCCTGCTGGATTGAAGTATTCCAGTTTTCCCAAAAGGGTGGTGCTAAGCGCTTGTGCATTACTGTATCGGTTGAGCGCCATGAGTGGCGTGTTTCCGATAAGCTCGGCAAGGTTATTGTAAATTTGTTTCATAAGTGGTCGCTCCTGTTTTTGTTGCAACATGGCGTTGCTTTATGGAAGAAGGCTTTCATGTATTGTTTTGCCCTGTGTTCGTGAGAGTTATTTTGTATGCTGCGTGTTAGTCTCATTTTGCGGAGGATAGAGAAAATCATTCACGCGCTGAGAAGAGTCATCTTGAGACAAGAAATAGAGAATATCACCCTCAATGAGTGGGATATAAGGACCAGGAGATTTGAGAACGCGGTCTTCTCGTTCGATGGCGATGAGCGTTGCACCTGTGTGTTGCCAAAACTGGATATCTGCAATGCTTTTATTTAAAAAGCGACAATCTTTGGTGATGCGCAGTTGAAAAGGCATAAAGGGGTTGAGTGAACGGAAATGTTCATACGTTTCCATGAGTTCATACAGAGAATTGGAAAAGGTCTCTAGCTCTGCTTTTTGACGCTGAATGCTGTCGAGCAAAGTCTCTTTGATAGAACTGATGGTTTTACGTTTGCTAAATTGTTTTAAAAATAGCTCTGCATTCGCTTGAGAAGAGATAATCACACCACTGCCTTTGGCTGCTGTGACAATGTCAAGGTCGGCGAGCACACAAATGGCACGTCTTGCTGTTTCAGGCGAGACGCCATAGTGGCTGGCAATGGCAGAGCGAGCAAAAATTTTTTGCCCAACGGTGTATTCTTCACGGGCAATACTAGAGGCGAGTTCAACTGCGATTTGTTGATATCGAGGTATGGCTTGCTGGTTTTTTAATTTCATCCATCGGACTCCTTTGAGTGGTTCATAACAATATTTAGTAATAGTATAAGAAATAAATTCGTCTAAGACAATAGAAAATAAAAATATTCTTGCTAATTTCTCGTTTTTGAGTGCATCTGTCACAGACTTTGCATAGATATAATAGTAGGTCATATTAAAATGGAGGAGTAGGTGATGAAGATGCATGCAAAAAACAACTTTACTAAAGCGCTGTTTACAAAAAGACATCACTTACCCAATCATATTCCATCTGAAAAAATTGAACGAAAACATTGTATAGCGCAAAATCCAGCCATTCACCTGCGACGTCATCACGGAATGCTAGTGTATCTCTATCTCAAAAACAAACAAAACTTTTGGTTTTATGTGGTGCACTCTGATGACAATATGCTCTATGGCTATTTGCGACGGGGAAATGGCTGGAAGCCACACGTACTTATCTTGCGACAAGTGGAGGCATATTACTAACGCAGAGTGTGAGAAAAGGGAAAAATGCGTTGGACTCTTTCAAAGAAGGCTTTTGTGTTCCTGAAAAATGGAAGTCAAAGTATTTTTGTTTTCAAAACGATGCCAGATCTGCAAATGGAGGAAAGGGAAGGCATGAATGATTTTGAAGTGATCATCAAATACCATGGGGATATTGAGAAAGTAGCGCAAGAAATTGGGGCAGTGGTAGAAATTTTATATCGGGGATATGCCATCATGACATTGGATGAAGAAAAACTGCCCCAGTTGTATTCCTACATAGAAGTGGAACACATCGAATTACCCAAACTGCTTAGTTTGGAGCTAGAGCAAAGTTTGCAAGCGGTTTGTGTGTCCACGCTTCAGAGAGAGCCACTCAATGGTATGAATGGCGATGGCGTGATTGTTGCGGTGTTAGACTCTGGTATAGAGTATACCCATTTAGACTTTCGCAATGCAGATGGCAGCAGCCGAATTTTATATATTTGGGATCAGAGCATAGAGGGTACGCCACCGCAAGGCTTTTTTCATGGGGTAGAGTACACAAAAGAGGACATTGACAAGGCACTGCAAAGCGAAGAGCCAAAGGCAGTTGTGCCACACCAAGACTTGCGTGGTCATGGCACGGCAGTGTCTGGCGTGGCGGTGGGAAATGGCGCAGAAAGCGGAGGAACGTATCGTGGTGTTGCGCCCAAGGCAGATATTTTGGTGGTGAAACTTGGCACAACGGGATTTGCTTCGTTTTCTAGAACAACGGAAATGATGCGCGCCATCAAATACGCGATTGAAAAGGCGCGTGCGCTACAGAAACCACTTGTCATCAATATGAGTTATGGCACCAATGACGGCTCGCACACCGGAGATTCACTTTTTGAGAGTTACATCACAGATGTTTCGAATCTTTGGAAAACCAGTATTGTGGTGGCGACAGGCAATGAGGGAACAGCAGGGCATCATTACAGTGGTCGTATGGCGTCTTATGAAGACATGGAAATTCCTTTTTTTACGGCCAGTGGCATTCGCAGGTTTTCCATCAGTTTATTCAAAAACTTTGTGGATGCCTGTGATTTTGAACTCATTGGTCCAAACAGGGAGTCATTTGGCATCATTAGCATGAATGAGCAAGCCAAAAGTCGTCAAATCGGGCAGACTAGGGTGCGCATGGTCTATGGTCAGCCGACCCATTATACGGTGTCACAACAGGTATATTTTGAAGTGGTTGCAAATGCTGAGGATGTTTTAGCAGGGCTTTGGAAACTGCGTGCGCTTGCCAAAGAAGTAGTCGATGGCAGGATAGAAGCCTGGCTTCCGACTGTGGAAGAAGTGTCAAAACGCACCTTTTTTGCTGAGGCAGAAGAGGACAATACAAACACCATACCGTCAACGGCGCGCAAAGTAGTCGCAGTGGGTGGATATGATGTGCGTTTGGGTAGCATGGCTGGGTTTTCAGGCAGAGGCACCAGAAGGTTTGATAAACCAGATTTGTGCGCCCCTGCAACAGAAGTTATGACCTGCCGAACAGGTGGGGGCTATGACCGTGTGACTGGCACGAGTTTTGCAGCGCCCTTTGTGTCGGGGGCAGCTGCCATCATGATGCAGTGGGGCATCGTGCAGGGCAATGACCCCTTTTTATATGGAGAGCGCGTCAAAGCCTTTTTGCGCCTCGGCGCAAAAAGATCGGAAATTCGCGCCTACCCAAACAATGCATGGGGGTATGGCACGCTCTGTGTGGAAGAGACGATGAAATTCATGCTAAAGTACGCACAAGGAGGAGGGATTTGGATTGGACGATAACGTAGCGGAAGAAGAGCTTAGTTTAGAGGAGTTTGTGAAACTGCCGACCACATTGACGTTCAACGCTATCAACACCATACGCTTTCGGCGGTTTGTGGAAGAAAATCCTTACATCAGAGTGGGGACTGAACTCGGAACAGGCTATGTTCCTTTTTATATCAATGAGAACAATGTGGAGCGCATCTTAGATGAATTTCGAAAAAACTGGCTTTTGACGCCTGCCATCTTGTCTGGCACGGACATCAAGGCCAACAATGCAGCGGGCATCACGCCCATTTTAAATCAGCCGTATCTCGATATTTCTGGCAATGGTGTTATCATTGGCATCATTGATTCTGGCATTGATTACACCAAGGAGGTGTTTCAATATGCCGATGGCACATCAAAAATTGTGAGCATTTGGGATCAGACCTTGGAGGGAGATAAGCGAGAGGGCTTATACTTTGGCGCAGAATATACAAATGCACAAATCAATGAGGCGCTTGCATCCCCCACTCCGTATGACATTGTGCCAACTAGAGATGTTTTAGGGCATGGTACGTTTTTGTCATCGGTGGCGGCAGGCAGTAAAACGGAAAATTACATTGGGGCAGCGCCAGACGCCAAACTGGTAGTGGTGAAACTGCGACGCATCAGTGAGTATTTTATTGAGCGCTTTTTGGTAGAACCCAATAAACCAGATTTGTATCACAATGCGGATGTTATGCTGGGCATGGACTATGTCGTCAAAGTGGCAAACGAACAAAATGCCCCTGTGGTTATCTGCTTGGGCTTGGGTTCAAATGACACTGGGCATGATGGCTATACGCAATTTGAGGAATATATCAATTTTTTAGCACAAAGGCCTGGGTACAGTGTGGTGACGTCCGCAGGCAATGAGAGCAATGCCAAACATCACACACAGGGAAAGCTTGAAGAAACTGGGGCAGTGGAGCGTATTGGCATCAGTGTGGGACAGCAAAGAGCCTCATTTCAGGTGAATCTATTTGGAGAAGCGCCTGATAAAATCACGGTTGCGGTGGTGTCACCGACGGGAGATATGATTAGTCGTGTGCCATTTAAAGTGGGAGATATGGTGATTGAACAGCTCTTATTTGAGCAGACCACCATCTATATCACCTATTATCAAGAAGTTAGTACGCTCATCACCATTGGTTTTGAGAACGCAGTGGAGGGCATTTGGGAAATCATTGTCTATGGCGATTCCATTTTGAATGGGGAATATCATGCTTGGCTTCCCATTACAGGGCAAGTGAGCCCGAATGTGGTTTTTACTGACCCTGTGCCAGAGTACACAACGGTGTATCCGGCAAACTCTTTGCGCGCCATCATCACAGGGTCATATAACAGTGAAGATGGAAGCCTTGCCGCCTCATCTTCTTGGGGACCGACAAGACTGCCTCGCATGGCGCCTGATCTTGTTGCTCCTGGGGTCAACATTCGAGGGGTATATCCCACAGGGTTTGGTACCATGAGTGGCACGAGCGTAGCCGCAGCGGTGACAGCTGGTGCTGTGGCGCTGCTACTACAATGGGGCATTGTAGAAGAAAATATGCCAGCAATGGACAGTGATGTCATTCGTCTGATGCTCATTGCAGGTTGCGATCGCGACAAGGATATGGAATATCCCAACAATCAGTGGGGGTATGGTTCACTCAACTTGTATCAGACTTTTTTGGGGTTGCGCGATTCGAGAGAGACTTTCACCGATGGCTTTTAAAACGCGCCCTTTTGCAAGGATGTCATCAAACAGGCAGAAACCAAAATGAACATTGTGACAAAGCGTGTTGCGCTTTCCACTGGGCAACTAAAAATGCTTGATAGCAGAAGATAGAAAGAGGTGTGACAACTTGGACGAGGACAATTTGCCGTTGGAGGAATTTGTTAAACTGCCAACGACAGTGCAATTTCATATACTCAACACAAAACGTGCGCAGGATATTATTGAGAACCTGCCCTATATCCGTGTGGGCATCGTCTTAGAAGCGGGATATATCCCCATTTATACAAATCGGGCAAACATTGCTGATCTCTTTGCCGCGTTTGGCAGTGATTTCATCGGATTTTTTCCCAGAATGATGTCGCCACTTGACCAGATCAACTTAGAAAGTGCAGGAATTACAGCTGTCCTCAATCAGCCGTATCTCAATCTTTCGGGAGAGGGTGTGGTGATTGGCATTGTCGACTCAGGAATTGACTACACAAAGGATGTGTTTCGCTTTCCCGATGGTACAACAAAAATCATCAGCATCTGGGATCAGACTTTAGATGGGCCTCGTGGGGATGATTTGTATTATGGGGCTGAATTTTCAAGAAGCGACATTGACAATGCCTTGGAAAGTGAAAACCCCTTGGAGGTTGTGCCAACGGTAGACACCCACGGCCATGGTACATTTTTAGCCTCTATCGCTGCTGGAAGCAAAGAGGGAGAATTCAGTGGCGCTGCACCGAATGCGCAGATTATTGCAGTCAAACTCAAAAAAGCAAATGAGTTTGCCAGAGAAAAGTTTTTCATTCCAGAAGAAGCAGAGGATGTCTACTCTTCGCTTGATTTTATGTTGGGGGCAAACTATGTGTTTGACCGTGCAGAAGAGCTCAATTTGCCAGTGGTACTCTGTATTGGCATGGGGTCTAATTTTTCGGGTCACGATGGAAATACACCCTTTGAGGAATATATTTCGGTGATGTCTCAACGCACAGGCTTTGCCATTGTGACAGCAGGAGGCAATGAGAGCGATGCAAAGCATCACACACAGGGAAAAATAACGGAAACAGGTGCAACAGATTCCATTAGCATCCGAGTGGGAGAGAAGACTTCGTTTTCAGTCAGCTTGTTTTCTGCGTCGTATGACACGATTTCTGTGGCAGTCATTGCGCCAGCTGGAGAAGCGGTGAGTCGTGTGCCATTTCAAGTGGGGTTTGAAATCGAAGAAGAGCTGATTTTGGAGAGAACCAAGGTCAAAATTGGTTACTATAAAGATGTGAATTCCGTTGTCGTCATTGGGTTTGAGAGTGCAAAAGAGGGCATTTGGGAAATAAGGCTCTATGGCGATTCGATTTTGGATGGCGAATACCACGCATGGCTTCCCATCACAGGGCAAGTCAATGAAACCGTAGAATTTATGAAGCCTGTGCCAGAATACACCATTGTGTTTCCTGCAACGTCACTGAGGGCGATTACCTGTGGGGCGTATGACAGTAAAGACAACAGTCTCTATCTTTCCTCGTCATGGGGACCGACAAGACTGCCGAGAATGGCGCCTGATTTTGTGGCGCCAGGAGTTGATGTTTTGGGGATGTATCCACAGGGCTTTGGCACGATGACAGGAACGAGTGTGTCAGCTGCCATTACAGCAGGCGCGGCGGCGCTACTGCTCGAATGGGGCATTGTGCAAGGCAATATGAAAACCATGGATGGTGAGATTGTGCGCCTACTGCTCATCAGTGGTTGTGATCGAGATGAAGGGATTCCTTATCCCAATACCAAGTGGGGATATGGAAAACTTAATTTATTTCAAACATTTTTAGGCATTGCAGAGACCAGTGCGACGTATCAAATCAGTGGAGGTGGGGAAGAATGAATACAAAAGGCGGAAAAGGCGTTTTGCAAAGTGTGGTGTATTTAGATGGCATCACGCGCCCTGCAGTTGGGGCAAAAGTGGAAATTACAAACCCAGATACGGGTGAGATTATTGAGGTGCTCGAAACAGACAGCCTTGGTAAAACACCAGCCATTGAGCTGGATACGCCACCCATTGAGTTTTCTATGGATCCAACCATGCCGAGACCGTTTAATCAATATGACATGCGCGTTTTTTACGAAAAAGAAGAAACGGTGGAAATCCAAAATGTGCAAGTCTATCCCGATAGCGTTGCGGTGCAACGGACAACGGTAAAACTAAGAGACCAAAGCATTTATATTCCGTATCCTGTATTGTGGGGCGATTTTCCACCAAAAATACCAGAAAAGGCAATTAAAAAAATGCCAATTCCCACTGGGCTTGTGGTGTTGCCAAAACCAGTTGTGCCTGAATTTGTCGTGGTGCATGCTGGTGTGCCCAATGACGCGAGTGCACCCCAGTATTGGGTAGGATTCAAAGACTATGTCAAAAATGCGGCTTGTAGCGAGATTTATTCAACCTGGCCTGTGGAAGCCATCAAAGCCAATGTACTTGCCATTATTTCTTTTGTGATGAACAGAGTGTATACAGAGTGGTATCGTGGGAAAGGCTATAACTTTACCATTACAAATTCCACTGCCTATGATCAATCGTTTAACTATGGAAGAACGATTTATAAAGAAGTGTCACAAGTAGTGGATGAACTGTTTACCACTTATATTTCAAAACCAGATATTGTGCAGCCACTGTTCACGCAATATTCCGATGGAGTTGAAATCGTGAGAGATGGTTGGCTGCAGCAGTGGGGCTCGAAAAACCTGGCTGATCAAGGTTTTGACCACTTGCAAATACTCAAGCAGTATTATGGATTTGACATTGTGCTCAAACAGGCTGAAAAAGTGGAAGGTGTGCCTTCTTCATTCGAAGGGAAAAACCTCACAATTGGCTCACGTGGAGAACCTGTTCGTGTTATTCAGCGTCAACTCAACGCCATTTCTGAAAAATTTCCTGCTATTCCAAAAGTGGCGGTGGATGGGATTTTTGGCGAGAAGACGAAAGAATCGGTGCGCAAATTTCAAGAGGTTTTTGATTTGCCACAGACAGGAATTGTTGACTTGCCCACTTGGTATGAAATATCTAACATTTTTGTCAGTGTGGAAAAATTATCTTAAAACCAGAAAATAAATTTTCTTTACAAGTGACAACCTCGGTGATATAATAAGGTTGTCGATTATGCTGAAAATCTATATATTATGTATGGTATGTGCGTGTTACTTCATGCCTGATTGGTGCATATGTATAAAGATTGACAATACTATTTATAGGAGGATACGCATGGGATGGGAAAATGCCGTTGAAACGGGATATGAAAGAGCGAGTAGTGTTAAAGAGTTCTTGCATCTATCTGATGAGGAAAACAAAACTTTAGAAGATGTGGTAAGTAATTACCCGATGCGTATCCCCGAATATTATATGTCACTCATAGATCCAAATGATCCGAATGACCCGATTCGCAAAATGGCAGTGCCTACTGTCATTGAGGGCGATACAGATGGAATGGAAGATACCAGTGGAGAGTCTGAAAATACAAAAGTGACTGGAATGCAGCACAAGTATGGACAAACTGCCCTCATTTTATCGACCAACCAATGTGCGATGTATTGTCGCCACTGCTTCCGCAAGCGAATGGTGGGAACAGATCAAGACGAAACCATTCGTCAGCTTGATGCGATCATTGACTATGTGACAGAGCACACAGAAATCAACAATGTGCTCATTTCGGGGGGCGACTCATTCATGAATCGCACCGCGACACTGCGCACCTATTTAGAGCGCTTTTGCGCCATTGACCACTTGGACTTCATTCGATTTGGGACAAGAATTCCTGTTGTGCTACCTGAGCGCATCACAAAGGACAAAGCCTTACTTGAGGTCTTGGCGGAATATACCAAAATCAAACAGATTTATGTCATCACGCAGTTCAATCATCCGAGAGAACTAACCAAAGAGGCCATCGAGTCTTGTGACCTATTGCGCAGTGCAGGGGTCATTGTGAGAAACCAAACTGTGCTTCTCAAAGAGGTCAATGATGATCCACAAGTGCTTGCTGATTTGTTCAATGGACTTGTCAAAGCTGGTGTGATGCCATACTACATCTTCCAATGCAGACCGGTCTTGGGTGTGAAAAACCAATTCCAAGTGCCACTGCTCGAAGGCATCGACATCATTGATAAGGCGAAAAATAAAATGAGTGGCCCTGCCAAACAGGTTCGTTTTTCGATGTCACATGTGACAGGGAAAATTGAAATCATTGGAAAAATGTCGGATGGAGAAGTCATCTTCAAATACCATCAATCAAAATATCCTGAAAATGTGGCGCGCATCTTCACCAAACGTCTCACGCCAACACAAGCTTGGCTCGATGATATGTAAATATAATGAAAGCCCTTTTGTTCATTGACAAAAGGGCTTTTTTTGTGTATGGGTCGTATCGTATTGAATGACAAAAAAGCTATGAGATACTATAGCTTTATATTTATTATGTAAAAAGATAGGATCTAATTAGATCCTATCTTTATTTTTGGATTTCAATCAGATGGAAAGAATGAAGATTAAATGGTTCCAGTAACAGTTAGAATACTGGCGCTTGGGTTTATGATCCAATTTCCGCTAGTTGCATCCTGCGTGAAGGTCGCTGCAGGAACAGTGATTTCTCCAGGAACGGTTTCAAATACACCAGTGGTACTATTATAAGTGTAATTTGTGACTGGATCCCAAACTACATCGTTGAATTTTACAACAATTGGATCCAAGATTGGATCAAAGGTGTCAAGAATTGCAACTTGATCTGTGTCAATGGCTGCAGTGTTACCATAGTTTTGAATCATAAATGAATAAGTGACTTCTCCGTTTTGGGTCACAACAGCAGGGCTAATAGATTTACTAATAGTTAGGTTTGCAACTGTATTAACTTGGATAGTCGAAGAGGCTACAAGTGGCGTTGGAAGTCCGCCTCCCGATACTTCTGCATCAGCTACAATGGTTGAGCCGACATCAAGTGGCGCACATTGGTTTGCTTGTGTTTCAAAAACAACCATTGCATTTCCATTTGCAGGAACGTTGATTCCGTTGATTTCAAGGGTTGGACCAACTACTATAGTGGGTGGTGCTTGAAGAGCCCCGTCAATATAATATCGAATTGATCCAGCGTAATACGTTAATGGACAAAGAGTAGCAGTACCAAAGGTATAAGCACCTAAATTATCCGTAATTGTCAGATTCGAATAGTCAGCGTCGCCAGCATTTACAAGGCTGATAATATAAGAGACATCAGCATCTGCGACATAATCATTCATAACAGCTGTTTTGGTAGCTGAAAGAACCTCAACAAGATCACCGGTTGCAACGTTGGAATTAACGACTTTTCCATTATAGGAAAGAGAGGCTTGGTTCGTAAATAGTGACATTACGAAAACTCCTTTAAAATATTATTAAGTGTACTAAAGCGTACATTTTAGTATATTCTCTATTTGGACTTTTGACACAATATAGAAGATATGTTCGAAAAGAGTCGAATCTAAAAGAGTGTGTAAAGTCATAAGAAAAATAAAAAACCCGCCATTTAAGGCGGGCAAGTGCTATTTGCGCTGAATTTGTCTCTTAGCTTAATGAGATTGGGTTTATCCCTCAGCTATTTATTTCTAGAACATGTGATATTTAAAAAGTTAAACTACTGCTTGTAACTGCAAGGTCAGTTCATTTTTTGCACGGGTACATAGATATCGACAATGTGTAGCTTTGTTGGATCTTCATCTGGTTCGTTGAGATACACCTCAAAGTTGGGTTTGTCTAGAGGTGCGTATCCACTGGTGGGAAGCCATGTTGCATAGATATGCATCCAAGCGTCTTCGTACTTGTTGGGCGTGAGCTCATAGCTACCCACGGCATAGGTGCCACCGTCCAAGGTCATTTTTCCAATCTCACCGTCGACTTCGGTGTCGGGAGAAACGGTCATAGCCACGCTGATTCTAGACTTTTCTGGTGGCGTTACGTCAGGGTTGTCATGATAGACGGTGAGCATTTTGGTATCAGGAAAGTTTAAAAGTCCCTTGGGACCTGCCCATGCACACAATTGACCAAATAATCTTCCGAACAATTCTGTATCGCCAGCGTATGGACCTGTGTAGCTTAGATATGCGAGGTTCATCGGTTCTTGTTCTATGACCTTTACTTCTTTTACGGTAATAGACATGTGACTTCTCTCCTTTTATGTTGGTATACTTTGGAATTGTACCAACATATTGCTAAGAAGTCACCATCAAATTGAATTATTTTACAAACGATGTAGAATTTTCTCTGTTTTGCCCATGGTTTTGCAGGGAAGCTCTAGTGGGGGTTAGCCTATCATAGGTCTTAACATAAAGACTGCTGAGGTCGCAGATTCGAAAGGAAACGAAAGTCAATCTTTGAGGAGCATCCGATCATTATTCATATGCGTTCCTGCATTTTTTTCAAACTGTGCAATGAGAGATTCCATGGTCATATTGGCGCGTTTTTCCCCTTGGACATCAAGAATAATCCTACCTTCGTGCATCATAATGGTTCTTGTGCCATAGGCCAGCGCCATTTCCATATTGTGCGTAATCATCATGGTGGTGATGTTTTGCTCGTTTACGATGTCGCGGGTGAGTTCCAACACTTTTGCTGCAATTTTAGGATCAAGGGCTGCGGTGTGTTCATCTAAAAGCAATAATTTCGGCTTGATGATGGTTGCCATCAATAAAGTCAGCGCTTGCCTTTGACCGCCCGAGAGAAGACCGACTTTTTGCTTCATGCGGTCTTCCAATCCGAGGTTTAACAAAGCCAACTTCTCGCGAAACAATTGATGGTCTTTTTTTTGAATACCGAAGGTCAGACCTCTTCGCTTGCCTTTTGCATAGGCGATGGCCAGATTTTCTTCGATGCTCATGTCAAACGCTGTGCCTTTTAAGGGGTCTTGAAATACCCTGCCGATTAACTTGGAGCGCTTATATTCAGGCATGTACGTGATGTCTTTGTTATCAATCAGAATTCTTCCGGCATTGATATCAAATTCACCCGAAATGCTGTTCATCAGTGTGGATTTGCCTGCACCGTTGCCACCGATAATGGTGATGAATTCGCCTTCTTCTAACGATAGGTCAATATGATTGAGTGCTGTTTTTTGGTTGATGCTGCCTTCACCAAAAACTTTGACAAGGGATTCAATCTTAAGCATGATCTTCTCCCCCTTTGCTACTGATGTTTGCAGTTTTTGCTCGTTTTCTCTGATGTAATTTTAGCTTTTCGCGAATAACAGGCATAGCGAGGGCGATGGCAACGATGATGGCGGAAATCAGTTTTAAGTCTGTGGTTGGCATGCCTAAGCTGATGACAAAGCCAATTAAGATACGGTATAGGATTGCACCGAGAACGACTGCAATCAAACGCCGCAGTAAGTTGCTCGTTCCAAAAATGCCTTCCCCGATGATGACAGAAGCCAACCCGATGACAACCATTCCAATGCCCATGTTGGCATCGGCAAAGAGCTGTTCTTGCGCTATCAAAGCGCCTGACAGGGCGACGAGTCCGTTGGATAAGCCCATGCCAATGATGATGGCAAGGTCAGTATCTGCGCCGAGCGCTCTCACCATGTTGGGGTTGTCTCCTGTTGCTCTTAAGACAAAACCATATTTGGTTTCTAAAAACAGAAAGAGTAAAATGACCACAATGATGAGTACAATGAGGGAAAACACCAAGGTATCATGCTCACTAAAAATAGTCCGCTCGCCAATCATATTCACATTGGCGCGATTTCCCATGACCTTTAGATTAATGGAGTATAAAGCGAGCATCATTAAAATACCAGCTAGAAGCGGTTGGATTTTAAATTTGGTACTCAAAATCGCCGTCAATGTTCCAGCGACTGAGCCAGCGATAAAAGCCACCAATAGTGACACGTAGGGACCCATGCCAATCGTCACCATGACACTAGCTGCCGCACCTAAGGTGTAGCTACCCTCTACAGTCAAATCTGGAAAGTTCAGTGTGCGATAGGATAGAAAAGAGCCCAATGCCAAAAGCGCATAAATGATGCCAAGCTCTAATGCACTCATTAATTCTGCAATACTCATTGCGTTTCACCTTCCTGCAGGAATTTATTCGAAAATTTCTGCTGCTTTATTCATAATCTCGTCTGGAATGGTAATGCCAAGGGTGTCTGCTGTTGTTTTATTGAGGTAAATGTTCATTTCATCCATGGTGCGAACAGGAATGTCACCAGCGCTTGTGCCATTCATAATTTCGATTGCCATCTGCGCTGTTTCTGCACCAAGAATGGTGTAGTTGATGCCATATGTGGCAAGCCCACCGTCTTTTACCATAGAATCGGCACCAACGTAACATGGGATACCTGCGTCATTGGCTGTTTTTGCGACAATTGGCATGGCGGATGCAATGGTGTTGTCGATAGGGGAGAAGAGAATATCTACATTTTCCACTAGGTTTACGGTTACTTGCTGTACTTCTGATGAGCTTGACACAGTGCCACGTACCACTTCGAATCCATTTTCCGCAGCGTAAGCTTCTAGGTCTTCGACCACTGCCAAGGAATTGGTTTCACTGGAGTTATAGAGTGCGCCGACTTTGGTAAAGCCTGGTGTCAAATCTTTTGCCAACTCAATGATCATTTCTGCAGATACTGCATCTGATGTGCCTGTTACATTGCCACCTGGTTTATTCATATCTTCGACAAGACCTGAACCAACTGGGTCAGTACATGCTGAAAATACAATGGGAATGTCTGAGGTTGCGCCGACTGCGGATTGAGCAGAAGGGGTTGCAATGGCAACAATCATATCATAATTATTGTCGACAAATTTTTTGTTGATGGTGTTTAAGTTTGTTTGATCACCTTGTGCGTTTTGATAATCAATCACAATGTTTTCACCGTCTGTATAACCTTGAGCAGAGAGTTCTTCAATAAAAGAGGTGCGGATGGTGTCGAGGGATGGATGTTCCACAATTTGCACAATGCCGATGGTGTACATGTCATTTTCTTTTTCCTCTGCGCATCCGGCAAAACCCATTGCCATGAGCGCGACCAAACAAATGACTCCGAATAATTTCATACTTTTTTTCATGTTGATTCCTCCAGTGTTTTAATTGAATTGGGGTTAGCAATTTGGCTTTCACCAAGACTTTTTTAAACAAAAAAGACCTGTCCCTTAATCAAAGGACAAGTCGTAACCTGCGGTGCCACCTTCATTGATGTATTTATACATCCACTTCGTAAAATGCTAACACATTTCCCGCCCTGTAACGTAGGCAATACGTTGTATACTACTAAAGCTTTAAACTCGTTCGCGACACCCTCAAAGACCCATTTTCCACGCTATTCTTATTGGGATCTCAGCATTCCCAACTCTCTGTGAAGTCAGTTCGTGGTTTTTCTTTCTTCTCAACGGTTTATGTGAATGGTATCATACGAAAATAATTTTGTCAATTATTAAGTCAAAGTGCGACATCTTGTGTCATTTATCGCTTCTCGGACTGTGAGACTAGAGCACAGAGGGAACGGGAAATGATATAAATAGTTGCTGAAGATTGTAGCATTTGTGAAAACACGTTCTATATGTTACACTGTTTGGTAAAGTGTTCTCATTTCCATTGTGGGCGAATGCTTGCTGTCGCATAGGTCTTATGCCTTGTATACGTTTCAATCATCTCAAAAGAAATCGAAGTGAATATTCATGTCTAAACTTAAAAAAATTGTTTTTATTAGCATACTGCTCTTTGTGCTGCTCTGCATTTTCCTTGTCATCTATACCAACAAGTCGTATGTAGGCACGCATGTCATAGGAAGCGTGCACGCAGAAGTTATGGTATGCTCCGTTGCTTTGCTTGTTTTTGTTGGCTGGGTTCAGCTCATGCGCAATCAAGATAGAAAAGAGCAGAAACTACTCGTTCTGTTTCTATACGTTTTCATGCTCGGTTTGTCGATTGTATTCATGTTGACTAGACCGAACTATCGTTATGCGGACGGTCTAACTAAGATTAAAGAAGAATTTCCCACAGTTTCTTCCTTTGATGTGGAAGACTTAGATCGTAAAGAGCGAACTGTACCAGTCTCCAATGCTGAAGAGGAAACTGCAAAAGTCAATGGGCGTTTTTATTATTACGTTTTATCTCAATCGGATGAAGAAGTTTATTTTATGATGGACCCGTATGCAGGCGATATCGTGGAGCTTCATGAACAGTATTGGGGAGATTCTGGCTTGGAGTCATAGAATCATACACCGAGCTGTGATTGGCATGGAAGTCCTTTTGATATGCACTAAACTCAATATAGTAGCAACACCCCTCAGAACGAAACATTCTGAAGGGGTGTTTTTTATTTTGGATATTGAATACTGCTCCCATCGTCTACGGTGACGGATGTGACAGCGCCATTAGTGATATGTATGACAAAATCAGTGCCACCAGCTTGCGGGGTTGGCCAGCCGTTTGGTAAGAGCGCGGAGATATCCGCTTTGGCATCTGTTTGGTTGTCGTAAATAAGATGGGTAGAGGCAAGCTGTGCAGTTTCATACAGCATTTGACAGGTATCTTGATCGGCAACTTTCGCCTCTCTTGCTCTGATGGTGTATGCGGGGAGGACAATGGAAGTCAAAACCACTAAGATTGCCATGACAAGGATAACGCGAAAGAGGGCAAAGCCTTGGTTGTTAAATAATCGTTTTTTTAAGAAACCCATGGTGTGTAATTCCTCCTTCAGAATTTTGATTTGTTTCGCAACATAGGATGGAAGCGTTGCACAACATATGCAGTAGGATTGCGTACTTTTGAAACAGGCAAACGTTTAGGTTTGAATCTTTTCAATCGTGCTGCCGTTGGGGCTTTTTTTGATGAGAATTTGTTTGTCAATGCGCTGGCGGAGTTCGGTGACGTGGGAAATGATGCCGACAAGGCGATTGCCTTCGGCAAGGGCAGAGAGGGTTTGCATGGCACTGTCTAACGCTTCGGCATCCAGTGCGCCAAATCCTTCATCAATAAAGAGTGCATCCACTTGGATGCCACCCATATGTTGTTGCACAACATCAGATAGGCCGAGCGCCATGGAAAGCGAGGCTTTGAACGCTTCGCCACCAGATAAAGAGGTGACAGGGCGGGCTTTGCCAGTATAGTGGTCAAAGACATCGATGTCTAGTCCACTGGGGATGCGTCCGTCTGTCACTTCTTGCTTGTGCAGTAGGGTATAGCGTCCATTGGTCATGGAGCCAAAGCGTTTGTTGGCTTCATGCAAAATTTGACGAAAATACGTCGTTTGCACATAGTGCTCAAAGGTGAGTTTTTGCTTTGTGCCGTTCGCGGTGTCAGACAAGGTTTCATAGAAAAGATAGGTTTCTCTCTTTTGAGCAGAGTCTTCAATGCCATGTTGCAACTGTGTTTGCACGCTTTCGTTGTGAGAAAGGCGAGAAAAGAGAGCGGTTTTTTCTTTGTCGAGCGCAGTTTTTTCTTCGTTTAGCGCGCGCTCGTGTTGGGATATGGCATCCATATCGGGTAGTGTTTGCCCTTTGGTCTCTGTTTCTAAGCGATCTTGCTCTTGGGAAAGACGAAAGAAGGTTTCTTTGTAGGTGTCTATGCGCGCACGCAGTGTTTGCATCTCATCTTCTGATTGCTGGGCGCTTAAAAAATCTGCTTCGTTTTCAAAGCTTGATTCTTGGAGCTTTTCTTCATAGCTTTTTTTGGCGTTTATTTCTTCCGCTTGTAGTGTGACAAGCTGATCTGTTGTGTGGGTGAGTAGGGTAGAGAGCGCCACGCGGTTTTGTTTGACGGTGTCAAATTGCGCCTCTTCTGTTTGAAAGGCACGACACAAAGCATCATATGATGTTGCTTTACCATTTGGCGCTTGCTCGGCTTTCAGAGTAAACTTGGCATCAAGTTGTATGAGCTCTTCAGAGGTTTTGAGAAACTGCGCTTCTAAGTCTGAAAGTTTTTGTATTTTGGTCTTTGTCTCTTCGCTATAAGCCAGCAGGGTTCCACGTGCGCGACTGAGGGCGATTTTACTCTGTTTGACTTCTTCTTCGGTGGGCGCATCGTCTGCAAGAGATGCTTTCATAGGATGAGTGAGAGAGCCACAGACAGGGCACGCTTCGTCTTGGTGCAGTTTTTTTGCCAAAATGCCTGCTTGCGCTTGGTAAAAAGATAGCTCCAATTCATCATGTAAGCGCTCGGTGGCACGAAAGCGTTCTTCTTCCTTTTCATAGCCTTTGGTCAATGTCATTTGCATTGGGGCAATCTCACTGCACAGTGTCTGAAAGTGGGTGAGGCTTTGCATTAGAGACTCATCTTGCGTTTTTTGTCTATCCTGTATCGAAGCAATTTCAGACTGGCATGTTTGCAGGCGGATTTTGCTCTCTTCGTAGCGCGCATAATAAGGAGAAAGGTGCAAAGCGGTTTGCGCTTTTTGCAGAGTTTCTTCTCTTCGTTTTTGCGCATCGCTGTCCTTTGTGAGTGTTTCAAGCTGACTTATCACTGCAGTTTGATCTGCAAAGAGTTTTTGAAGGTGGAGCGCTTGTTGCATTTCTTCTAGGTTTGCCCGAAGGGCATCCTCTAGTGTTTTAAGCTTGCCCTGTAAGATGGTTTGCGCTTTTTTGTCTGCCGTGATGAGGGCAGATAGGCTGCTTTGCGCCTCCTCTATTTCGTGGATGGATAGGTCTTCTGTTAGCTTTGTTTGCTCTTGGGGCAGACGCACACTTTCTACAAGACGAATGAGGTCGTGTTCTGAGAGGCTGAGCGCCTCTTTTGCTTTTTGTTTGCGCACTTTGAGCAGACTTTGCATGCGCTCATATAAGTCGGTTTGAAAAACATGGCGAAAAATTTCGCTGCGCTCTTGGGTTTTGGCGGTGAGAATTTTCAAAAACTCCCCTTGGGCAATCATCGAAATTTGCACAAATTGTCCGTAGGTCATGCCGAGCAGGGTTTCAACTTCAGTTGTGACAGGGCGCGCACCTGTTACGATGCGCCCATCGGGGCAGTGCATTTCTGCTTTTGCGGTTTCTTTGGTTGTGCCACCTGTGCCACGCAGTTTGGGGCGCTCATAGGCTGGGTTTCTGGTGATGGTGTATTCGTTTTTGCCTTGCAAAAAGCGCAAGGTCACTTCCGTTTTGGTGTCTGGCGTTGCAAAGTCACTGCGCACAGAGCGCACCTCTCTTGTCGATCCGCTAGTCTCGCCATACAAAGCGAAGGTGATGCCATCGAAAATTGAGGTTTTTCCCGCACCTGTGTTGCCTGCAATTAAAAACAGCCCAGTGAGTTTCTGAAAATCGATGGTGATTTCTTCGGCATAGGGACCAAAGGCGGTCATGGTGAGTGAGAGCGGTTTCATATGGTCACCTCTTTTGCTGTTTCGAGTATGTCTGTTAAGACGGCTTCGGCTTTTTCCGATAAGTCATTGCCTGTTTGCAAGGTGAAAAAGTCAGAAAATAGCTCGAGGGGTGTCTGTGTTTTGAGCGCCTCTTCTGCAAGGTATGGTAGGCTAGGCAGATGCTCTGTTGCCTGATTGGGAAAGGAAATGCCCATCAAATTGGGGTATACAGCACGAAGCTGACCCACAGCGTCATAAATCGGTGTTTCATCCGTCAAAATGGCATGGATATAGTCATTGTTATCCGCCGAATCTTCTTTCGCAGTTTGTATGAGTTCAGAAATGGGGCCTTTGATTTCTCGCATGTCATGCAGAGCCGTGAGCGGTAAGTAGTTGAGGATGGGGGTTTTGCTTTCATCCATACTGACAAGCACCACACTTTTGTTGTGATGCACTTCTGAAAAGGAATATTTTAAGGGAGAGCCTGCATAGCGCACGGTTTCTCTTCCCATTTGTTGTGGTCTGTGAATGTGCCCCAATGCTACATAGTCAAAGCCGTCAAAGGCAGATAGATTCACATGGTCAATGCCACCGACGGAAATTTGCTCTGAGTCGGAGGTTTCTGGCGTTTTGCTGCCTGCGACTACAAATTGATGTGCCATTAAGACATTGCGCTCTTTGGGATTGAGTTTGGTGTCTTTGCAGATGGCCTTTATGGCATCGTCATAGTTGCTGATGTCACAGTCGAAATAGGGGCGCACGAGCGGTGGGCTTAAAAAAGGCAACAGATAAATATTGCATGCACCATAAGCATCATGCAGCGTGACTTTTTGCATTTCACCCTCATATCGTCCCGCAATGTGAATGTTTTGGGAAGAGAGAATTTGTCGTGCAAAACTAAGCCTTTCAACCGAGTCGTGGTTGCCACTGATGATGCAAACGATTTGTTTCGCTTCGGTGAGTGCGGTCAAAAAATCATCAAAGAGGGCAATCGCAGTATTGGACGGTTGGCTTTTGTCGTAGACATCCCCTGCAATAAGGACAGCATCCGTTTCATAGGTCTTTGTCATCTCTACGATTTGATTGAGTACAAAGCGTTGGTCCTCTATCATGGAAAAGCCAGCCACTTGCTTTCCGATATGTAAATCGGCAATGTGTAGAAATTTCATGATTGCGTCTCCTTTCGTGAATAAAACCAAAACACACCCTTGGTAGTTACAAGGGTGCTGTGGTTTGTCATTGAGGCTCAGTTGGTTGCCAGTTGATGAGTGAAGCGGTTACGATGCAGTTGCCTTGGCTCATGTCTTGGTCAATGAGGGTGAAGCGGTCCATGGTGATGGAGACAAAAAGCTCCATTCCATTTTGTAAGTGTGTGAGAATTTCGTCGTCGATGCTCGCATCTTCTGTGAGCTCCAGTGCGCCGTTGAAACTTTGCAAAGTGTGCTCAAAGCCACTGTCAAATTGATAGGCAATGGGTGTAGGTAGTGGCGAAGTCGAGGCGATAAAGTAGGGCCCATCAATATATTCATCGTAGACAAGTGAGCCAGAAATGGTCACAGGTCCATTGAGTTCCATGTGAATGCGCCTGCCTTTTTCATAGTCAAAGTGCGTGATTTCGAGCCCACCGATGTGGTCACCAAGCGCCAAGTCATCGAGCGCCAGCGGTTCGGGCAGTTGTTCTTCTTCACTTAAAATATAGTTATTGTTGTGTGTGTAGATATAGAGGCCACTTTCTAAAATGGTGTCTACCGCGTCTTGATAGATTGTGCCAATTTCGGTGTCGGTATTGACATAGTAATACGTTTCTTTGACGTTGTCAGGCAGAAACGGTTCACCTTCTAAACAGTAGCGGTAAAAAATCTCTTTGTAGGTTGCCAAGCTGTAGGCAGTGTCTTGCATATCTAAAAGGTCAGTGTTGCCATCGACTGAAATGATGGCTGAGCTGTCGCTCCACAAAAAGGAATCATGGAGAAGCGCGCCCGTTTCCATGTATTGAGTGAAGTCGAAGCTGATTTCGATCGGAATGCGTGCCGTTTCTGAAACGGTGAGCTTGTCATCATAATAAACAAAGTGCTTTCTATCTACATAGTCATAAATTTGAGTATCTGAAAAGAAAACAGCATGAAATGTTTTTAATTTGAGAACGCCATTTTCATCTGTGCGCGACAAAGTAAGGGCATCGTCTAACGTGATGCCAGCAGTATCCTCTGTATAGCTTGGCAGTAGATAGCCATGCAGAGTGTATAGATTGGGGTTTGTCGGTTCTTCCTCTGGCACTTCTTCTGCTGGCAATTGGCAGGAAACGAGCAAAGAAAACAGGAGAAGAAAGAAGGCGAAGATGGTGTGCTGTTTCATAGAAAACGCTCCTCAATCGAGATACTAAGATACGTATAGTATACAGTATAATACAAAATTTGTAAAAGGAATTCATGGGTTTTCACAGAAAATCTTGTAAAGATTGCGCGAAGATACGCTAAAGTGGGAGAAAGCAAGAACATCAGCCAAAAAATAATTGGATATGAGTTTACGAGAGGAAAAGAGCATGAGTGTGGCAATCTCATGCTCTTTTTTAATGTGTGGTAGAAAGTGTTTAAGAAAACCAGCTGTCAACGAGACCTTGGTTGTCACGAATCCATTCTTTGGCGGCTTCGTTGTCATCCTCGCTTGCTTCCATATAGTTCATGAGGTCGTGATATTCCTCTTGTGTGAGAGAATGACTGTCTAAAAAGGCATTGATGTCGGGCTGAGCGTTATCAAAATCACGGCGAGTGATGACGTTGATGCGGTCATTGTCACAGTAGATGTTTTTGGGGTCATCTAAAAATTTTAAGTCCATATTGTCAAATTTCCAATGAGGCTCCCAACCGGTGACGACAATCCACTCCCCGTTCTCATATGCGTCTTGTAGTGCTTTGGTCATTTCGGCATCACTGCTTTGGATAAGCTCTAAATCTTTGAGTTCATATTCCGATTTGGCAATGATGGTGCGATACATTACGCCTGCGCCAGGGTCAATGCCAACAATATGACCGTTGAATTTGTCTGCATTGTCATTGAGCTCTTCAATGGAATCAATTGTGACATAGCTTGGCACGACCAAGCCATTGCGTGCCCCTGAAAACATGGGCCCCAAATCCGCTACTTTGCCTTCTAGTTGATTGTAGTATAAAGCATGGGTGCAGGGCAAAAAGCCCGTGATGATGTCAACTTGCCCGTCTGCAATGCTTTCCCACATGGTGGGGGCATCCATCTCGGTTAAATTGACATGGACGGGATAGTGATCTTCTAAAACTGCTTTCATGAGATGTGCATGTGCATTGGCGTATGACCACGGGACATAGCCGATGGTGATTTCTTCTTTGGGCGCTAGGACATCTTCAAAAGGCAGTTGACAGCTCACTTCGGCAGACATATGACAGCCGACAGATAAGCTGAGTAAAAGGAAAAGGGGTAATAGGCATTTTTTCATGTACGTGTCCTCCGATGCGGGAATTAAAAATCAAAAATTACTTTACAGTTTTATGGTAGTATTGCCAGCTTGCTTTGCTTTATGCACGCGAGGAAATGAGCGGATATTGGCTTTTGATTCGTGTCAATAGAGGAGAATCATTGTCAAATAATCTGTGAATCTGTCGGAACTTATTGATAAAAATGGCAAAATATGATAAAATTTAATTGTGAGAGAGGAGGTTAGATATGATATTTAATGTATATCGCGTCGCGCAAGATGGTGCCAAGGATCTTTTCCTCAAAGAACAGTATTCTAGTGATGTTGTGGAATATGTGACAGGCGAAATTCTTGGCGATACACTGCCTGCCATTTTGTCACCCAAAGCGGCGGAGCTTTACAATGGTATGCGTCTGATGAAAAAAGGCGATACCTTTACTTATGGTGACTATTTTGTCGAGTGTATGAAGTGATGGCCAGTCAAGCGGTTGGATACGCTTTGCATAGGAAAAGCCAGAGGAAAAGATTCCTCTGGCTTTTGTGGTGTTGCTATAAACGTGAAAAAATCATAGCTTACAAGTGAAAGAGAATTTCACGATTACCGAAGGCACTATGAATAATTGCGTGCTCTTCCTTTCTGAATTTCTTGAATTTTTCTTGTTCCATGTGTGGATTATTTGTTAAACCATGTTTTTTGAAAAGGTGAGTAAGGCTACGACCATCGTTTGACTTAGTAACTTCAAGTTTGGTTTTTTCTTTGACGATATCTTCGAATTTAGCTACATCATTTTTATAAAGATAAAGCAATTTCTCTATTTCATTTGTAGATAGCAACCAGTAGTATCCATCATCTGTAGCAAGGACATCATCCATTATAAAAATTCGATCTAAAATTTCTGGCTCTAAATAATCATCGTAACGCAGAATAATTTTGATGTATGTTCCATCGTTATAGTGTGATTCTGTTTCGCTGAGCTGATGAATAGATTTAATGATAGTGTTTTTGATATGAGTTTTTAGCGGGTTTATGTCGGTTTGTTGTTGTTTCGCATTCAAAGCAATTAGTGCAGATTTTTGTTCAATGAGAAGTTTTGTACCATTTAAATCAATGCGCCAATCTGCACGAGGTGCATTGGTTTCCGGTATTTTTTCGAATTCACTTTTGTCTAAGTATGTTCCTAAAGTCTCTAGCATATATTGCTCATAATATATTCCAAAAGCATTTATAAATTTTTGACTGTTCTTTCGTCTATAAAAGTCTCTCAATATCCAATAAGTTGAGTTTTGATATAGGAAAAAAATGAGCATTGGATTGCAGGCTAAGCAAAGGAACTTATCAGTATTAATAAAAGGTTTTATGTATAACATTTGTCGCTTCAAAGGACTATTCCTGATTTCTTCATAAGAAGCTGAATAATAATCTACAACTCTTGAAATATTATCCTTTGATAATAGGCCATCTTCGAACCATTCGTAGTTTTTGATTTGAGGATTTTGTGTAGCGCCACCCCATATACTCAACAATGTAGCTGATAACTGGCTACTGTTCATGCCTAATTCAGAAAATACAATCTTTTCTAAGTTGATTGTGTCATCATGTTTTCCGATTTCTTTGAGGATATATTCTTCTCGCATATGATTTTCAAAAACTATGTCAGCAGTTTGAAACTTGAGTTGTTCTCCCATGAAACCATATAAAAACAGCATGAAATCATTGTGTTGCTTTGGGTCATTGGTTTCATTTTTTACATAGGGCAAACTACCTTCTAAAGTGTTTCTATATGTATGATAAAGCTGAATAAGCCTTATCAGTTCATATTCCGATTGTATCGTTTTTTTTCTATAATCGTTCGCGTACTTAATTGCCAGATAGGAAAGGTCAATTAAATCCCAAACTGTGATGTAAATAGGGGTTTCTTTTTTTACCCCTTTTTCAATATAGTGTAAAGTTTTTGTAGCAATATTAAAAGGTAAGTTAGAATCTGAGGAACTATTGAAGATGTTATTTGATAGTTTTGAGATTTCTAAAAGAAGATTTTGCAATGAGTATTTTCGAAGTTCGTCTGTAAATGTGTTCATAGTTTTACTCCATTTTTATTGATGTGAATAGTATATCAATTGGAATTGTATAAGTCGTCAAGAGTACAATAATTATTAGAATAAACCGCCCTCACTAGGATAAGTTCTAGTGTGGGGCGGTTTTTGCTTCTTTAATATTTGATGGCTGATATTGAGCCATTTAGGTTTGCGTCAGTTTGCTTGGAGTTGTGGTATTTGCAGGGGATGATTCATTTTCATAGATATCAAAATAGAAGAAATCATCCTCGCAACCAAAGAGAATGGTCACGTGGCTCGCTTCAATGGAGGTGTGGGGGTAGGCTCTGGTTTCAATTGCCTCTGACACCGCTTCTTCCAGTGCGATTCGTTTGTCTTCTTCTGGCTCTAATAGATGGATGGCTACGCTACAATAGTCTTGAATGGCTGAGCGAAGAGAGCTTCGTTCATAATATAAATCTGCATAGATATAGATGCTGTCGTCTGCAGGGTTATCGCAGTCATAGTAAAAAGACACCCCTGCGTGTTTGCTCAGTGCAAAATTTGCCACCTTACCGTCTTCATTGACATTGGTTTCGTACTCTGTGAGTAAGTAAGAGGAGGGGATGCCTGCTTCCAATGCATTGTTGTTAAACACTTCGACCACCGTTTCGAGAGATTCTCCCCAGAATGTGATGTCCGAAATCTCTTCTTCATAGTCATAGGTAATGGCGGGGTTTTCTTCGGGATGCCCAATGAGTGAGATGCCTGAAATGAGTGCGCCTGCAACAAAGAGGGCGATGAGACTGAGTGGAATGAGGGCGTGGTTTTGTTTGGGGACTTCTTCCACCGTCAGAAGTGGGGCATCTTGACTGGTATCCTCTTTGGGGATGAGTCTTTTTTTGAGATAAAAGTAACTTGGCAGATAAAAAGCGAAATTTCCTATGATGTTTCCGATAGCCATACTGATGTCAGGAATTGTTGGGGTAAAGAGCATGAATAGGATTTGATATAGGGTACTGGTGACAAGCGAATACAAACAGAGCTTCACTGCGATGGGATGGTGGCGAAAGAGGGAAAGGAGAAGCCAACCATTAATGAACAGATACGTTAGCTCACTGCAGATGAGATATGCGTCATATTTGGGATAGAGCGCTACGTAAGAACTGAAATCAAGTCCACCAAACACAAAGGCGTTTAGTATACTAATGATGTTTAAGATGAAGCCGATGATGAGCAGGACTTTCAGCGCGTGATACCAGCGCATGGGCAGGGGTTTCTCCTGCACAGGGGTACTGTTTGTGAACATGGTTTGTGATGCAGGATAACCGAAGGGCATTTCGCCTTGTTGGTTCATATCTGTTCTGTTGGAATTGGCAGAATGGTCGTCATTCATACAAGAAAGTCTCCCTTCGTTTGGTGTGGTTCTTGGAACAGAGTGGGGTTTGAGTTTGCGCAGATGGCAAGTAGCGCAAAGACAAGATGTCACGTATATTCGTCCATTTAAATACTCAAGAATCATCCATCTTGGATTCATCTTGGATGTGCGTGCATGTGAGCAGGCTTGCTTTCTAATGCTGTGGTAGGAAAGGGTTCGGTTATCGTCTCCACTGGTCAGTCGAAAAGGAAACTACCAGAGAGCTGTTCTCCAAATTCATAGAAAGAAGGGGGGAATTTTTCGGGGTGACCGATGAGTAAGATACCCGTGATCAGTGTAGCTGCAAAAAAGAAGGTGATGATGCCAAGTGGCAGAAAAGTGCGCATTTCTTCGGGGAATTTTTCCGTGATTATAAGCGGGATATCTTCCTTGGCATTTTCTTGGGGTATGAGCCGTTTTTTGAGATAGAAGTAGGTGAGAAGTAGCAGGACGACACTAAAGCCGACCTCAACGATGAAATCTAAGTTATAGGTGCTTGGTAAATAGACGGGGTAAAGGACGAGTTGCAGGGCATTCCAAGCCACCCAATATAGGCAGAGTTTGAGCGCTATGGGATTGCGACGAATTAATGCTAGCAACAGGAAGCTGACGATAAGCAGGAAACTGAGCCCAAGACATAAATCGTGGATGGCATAGGTGGGATAGAGCTGATAATAGGTGCGCAATGAGAGTTCGCCATATTTGAATGTACTTAACATACTGAGGATGCCGACGATTAGATTGCAGATGACCAATATTTTGAGTCCGTGATACCATTTCATGCCCAGTGGTGTTTGGGTTTGCGCTGGGGTTGTAGGGCTTTTTTGTTTGTCATTCGTGGCGAAAGTCTTTGGGATAGGGTTGTTGGTTTCATCTGTCATAGTGTTTACTCCGTTTCATAGCAAGTTGTGTCAGGAGGATGCAAACATAGCTTGCTTTTGGATATGTTTTTTTGCTGTGTATGCGTTTATATTTGATTTTATGCGCCATTTTTATTGCGTATTATGGAACTGGGTGTTGGATTCTTGTGGCATAGCGTGTGCACGTTTTTTTGTATGTGCAATCAATAGGGAAATGCCAATAGGATGAAGTGGGTATCAAAATACATGGCGAGATAATAAGCCGTTGTGCCATAGTATATGGTCTGAAAGTGGTCGGTCTGCTCTAGGGATAGTAGGCGATCCAAAAATTGCGCTTCACCCATTTTGTGATTGGGTTCTAGGGTTGCAAATATGGAGGCGCAGTATGTGATTTGTGCTTCGGAGAGTGTTTTTTCTGTATAGTTTCCATAGAGGTGGAGGTTCTGTTTTCCATCTTTTTCAGAATCAAAGAACAAAGAGAGCGTTGAGTCGAGTCCATCGCGATACATATAACATTGATTGTCGTCAGATGCTGTATAGTGGCTGTCATACGAAAAGGCATCCGTGGCATTGCGCTCTTGCAATTCTGCATTGAGGCGCTCAACGAATGTTTGATAGGGCATACCTGCAAAGAGGAGTTCATCTTTTGAGTATGTAAAATCAGAGGTTTCTTCCAACGCCTGTGGGGCATCTGGTATGGAAAGAGGATGCACCGCTAAGAGGGTCATGCTGTCTGTTTGCCTAAATTCAAACACACAATTTGTGCCGCGCAGGCAACGCTCTATATTGTTTTCTTGATGCAAAAACGCAAAGAGTTCCTCTTGGCGGGTTTCGTTTGGTTCAAAGAGGGTCAAAAGTGCCTTTGCATAGTGGGAAAAGGCGCTTTGGTCGTCTAGGGTGGCAGTCACGCGATTGACCCCGATAGAGATCGATTCATCAATGGGATAGATGCAATCATAATAAAACTGCAGTAGTACCGAATCGGATAGAGGATAAATGCGTTTGGTTTCACCATTTACAATCTTTTCTGCAAAGTTAGGAAGAAGGTACTGGGCAGACACGCCTTGCATTTGCACTTCAGTATCAATGCATTCGATGAGGTCATTCAAATTGTTATCATCAAAGAGTGAAGGGGTGTAGCTCGTGGAGGTGACAATGTCTGTTTCTTCTGCAGGGGAGAATCCCATGCAAGAGGACAAGAAAAAAGAGCACAGGCAGGCAAGGAGAACACATGCAAGGGCTCTTTTGTGACGTTTGGGTGATTGGCGAGCTTGGTTATGCGGTGGGTTGTTGCATTTGCGCTCTTTCATGTTGTGAGTATCGGTTTTTGTCATTTTGTTTTATATCCTTTTTGATAAAGTGTTGTATGTAGAGGATGAAGCATAATCGGCATGTTCACCTCTATAAAGGATTTTCAATTCTTCATATTGGGTGGAGGTTTTGCGGTTATTGATGAATTTCGGTCTGGTTTATGGATGGTTCTGTATTTTAAGCATGATATTGGAAACTGTTTGGCATAATGAATCTGTTTCAATTCATTTTTGTTATGCGCACGCGGCAAGCTCTTTTAAAAAACTTGCGGCGTGGCTATGTCATTCGAAGGGAGAACCCCAAAGTTCAAAGCTATCTGGAGTGACAGATCAGGTATAGCGATAGGTGCACCTGTGCAGAAAATGACATTTGATTTGCGTTGTTCATAGGCATGATTAGACGTGGAAAAGGGCGCCTTTCCTGGTGGAAAGCGTGGTGAGACTAGCTGTTATTTAAGAAAGATTGGGGGGGCTACCTAGTGAAGAGCTCACAAAATCATGTTCAAGTGTTTTCGCAAGGGGGGCTAGATTTAAAATAGGTGGGCAAGAAAGGAGAATAGTTCATTAGAGGGGTTTATATAATACCCTGCTTCAGAGCCGACATACTCTGATTTCGCGGAAATAGTTCCATCAAGTGCCGCGAGAAAGTCTTCTGCCTCACTGTCTTGTGTGGGTTCGAGCAAGGAAAATAGTGCCTTGCAATAGAGTTTTGTGGGTTTTGACAATGTGCCGTCGAAGTTGGATTCAAAGATGGCGATGGAATAATTATCGTTAATCAAATCATAGTACAATGTCACAGAACTGTCAGTGGAAAAAGTAAAGTTATACATTACGAAATCATCTATCGTATCTTCTGTGTAGTATGTGAGGAGATAGTCTTCATCCAGTCCGAGTGATATTGCCTCTTGGTTTAGTTCCAAGACATACCACTCGACACTGTGATTGCCAAAGTGGGTTCCGTCGAGTTCGTTTTCTTCTACTTCTTCGATTTCTGTGACCGCTTCGGTGTGTTCTTCATCAGTTAGGACTGGGGACACTGTCCAGTAGCTAAACTGGGAATACATAAGTATGCCAAGGGCAAAGATGATGACTACAACCCAAGCGACGCCTCCTTTTTTGCCACCTTTGTTTTTCTTGCCAAATAGTCCGAATTCTTCTTCTAGTTCGAGGGAGCTATACCGGTTGTCACTTTGGTTTTGTTTGTTAAAGTCATTGTAGGAATAGCTATCTGCTTCTTCGTCGAAGCGAACGTCATAAAAGTCATCCGCAGGACGCTGAAAATTGTTTTGATCAAAGGGGTCAAAGTCTTCTTCTAAGGTGTCGTAGATGGGGTCATCAGTGGGAGTGTAATCACTTTTATCATAGCTACTTTGTGTTTGTGTGGCAGAAGCTTTGGATGTGTCTTTTGTTGTGCCACCTTCAATGAGTAGGTTTTTATCGACTAGGATGCGTTTGAATATAAAATAGATTAGGATAAAGAGGAAAAATCCAGGGGAATTGTTTACGCCTGCGACGACATATGTGAGCGCAGAGAGCGCAATGTATGTGCCTAAAAAGTAAAATATACAAAATCGGCGAAAGGCATCGGTGGTGACTGGTTCTTTTCGATTTCGCACGTAAAATAAGGGACCTGCTGCGTATAAGAGGATGGGGATGAGAAAGGAAAATGGATCCATAATGTGTGCTCCTAACTAAGTATATAAGTGTTGTGGTACGACAGTGGATAAGCGTTGCGATGCTTCTTATGTTTTGCGTGAAACAGAAAGTTTCAAGTGAAGTCTATCTGATTCTTTGCGTGTAATTACGCTGGATGTTGCGTGATGCATATGGCAAAACGATCATGGTTTTTAGCTTTATGTTTGGTTTTTTGTTGTTGTGTTGAAGTGCTGAGCCAAGAAAAGAGACTCTCACCTTAATGTATGTAGGATAGAGCGATTTTTTTACCTGTATGGTTTTCCTGTAACTCGGCAAAAGAAAAGGCGTTTTGATGAGTGAACAAACTGAATGGTTTCTGTCCTAAATTTCATTTGATTTTCTGAAAAAAATTTCCATTTCTCTCTTTTTCGTCAAATTTTGCGCAAAACTTGAGATACTATCATGTACAGATTTTGTAGCATAGTTGTTCATCCGCTTACCCATGAAAGGAGAGCGGATGAAAGAGATACGTATATATAGGTAGTGATCTTCATAGAATTTGTCAAAATTCTGTCATATTCTACAGGAGTATCATGAAATTAATTTAACATAATACCATATTTTTGTAAATAATTTTCTACCGAAATATGAGATTGTGCATACTGGCAGAGAGTACGTCTTTGAAAGAGCGGAAAAGGAGAATGGAAATGTCAGAATATGAACTGTATCGAAAGATTTGCAAAGCGCTCAAAGTGGAACAATTGACAAAAAAACAAATCAATCAAATTGTCTTACTTGTTCAGACCAATTTTGATAAGCGCGACTAGTCGCTCAACCTCTGGAGGGGTTAAATTTTGAATATCAATGCCAACTTCTTTAAGCTTTTGGCTCAGTAGAGTTACATTCTCGTCATCGTGTTGCGATGGCGAATTTTTTTGCGCCATATCGCTGAGCAATGAGTCAACAGTTACACCAAAATAGTCGGCGATTTTTGGTAAGACATCGGCGCTTGGGTTAGTTTTGGTATTTTTCCATTTGGCTGCCACCGATCGGCTCAGACCCATTTCGATGCAGGCCTTGTTTGGGCTGACGCCCTTTTCTTGACACAATTGATGAAACACGTCATAAAACACAATTATCACTCCCAATTTTTGTGCAGAACAAAAAAGATTACCAATTTTTTCACAATCAACTTGAAATGATTACCGATGTATGCTAGTATGCAGTCATGACAAGATTACATCGGTAATCGGATGTGAAAAGTAATCATTTGTTGCTATTTTTTATATAATTTCACCTACATAATAGCATCTATGATTACCAACGTCAACTATTTTATGGAAAAAGGAGGTGGATTGATTGCCAGCACAATGGACAGCTGATTTGATTGGTGAGATGCATCTAAGGCAAATTCCCCACAAAGACCTTGCCGTGCAAGCAGGGTGGCATCCCAAATATTTGAGTGCGGTCTTAAATGGACATCGCGCACCCAAGAATGCAGAAAAAAGGCTCAACGATGCTTTTTTGCAACTGCTGTATGAGAAAGAGCACTCTTGAGATTTCTTTTCGCAGGTTCGTTTTCTCGCAAACTACATCGCAAGAAGAGGATGCATTGAAGCGTGGGAATCGAATACATGCCTCATGGCACGATTGTTATTTAATACAGCAATGCGTTTTTAGTATTTTGGCTGTGTTTGAGAGCAAGGCTTTGAATAAGTTTAACTGCAGGTGGATGCTGTTTGTATGGCTTTCACTGCTGATTGTATTGTATGGCAGCGTATTTAAAAAGAAGGGAAAGGAGTGCTGCATTTGGATTCATTTGAACTGCGCAACCTTAGCAATCAACATCATGAAAATTTGAAACTGGAACAGCGTTGCAGAGCCAGTTTGCGTAAAGTGAAACAGAGCAGAGAGCGCAGGCAGTGGCGCAGGTTTTTGCTTCAAAGCGTGAGTTTTTTGTTTTTTCTTTGCATGCTGTTGGGGGTGTTTTGGTTGCAAGGGATATAAAAAACCACTCGCAGAGTGGGAACTCTGTAAGTGGCTTTTTAAAAGATGCTTTTGTCAAAGTGGGGGCTTTGACAAAAGAGAGAGAAAAAATGTATTGAGCGCCCAAGGCGCTGCAAAAAAGACTAGGTGCAACCGCGCTCGCTTTTTGAGATGGTGTGTTGCAAAAAGCGGCTTATCTTTGTGTGCTAAGGACGAAAGCACAACAAAGGGTTGCTACAAATTAATCCTACACCTATGAAGTGAAAAAAGCAAGCGTAGAGGCGCGTGATTTCACTTTTTGTGAAAATGTACAAGGTGCGCAGTGTGCACTTGTGTAACAAGCTGAAACAAGACTGTGTTTTGCGCTTATAACAATACTTTCATTTAATTTTGATAAGAAGAAAGGATCTTTAAAATGGATCACATTTATGAATTATTATTGCACGTTGGCGTGCCGGCAAATGTCAAAGGATTTCGCTATTTACATGATGCCATTGATATGACAATCACAAACGGCATGTTGCCGAAAATCACCAAAACACTCTATCCCAGTATTGCAGATAACCATGGAGACACTCCAGTGCGGGTAGAGCGCGCGATGCGTCATGCCATTGAGGCTGCGTTTGGGCGCAATGGTGTGAACATCAGTGAAGAGTTTTTTAAAAACTCCATTGATCCATTCAAAGATAAGCCGACCAATGGGGAGTTTATTGCCATGATGGGGCTTGTGCTCTCTGAGAGAGCACGCGTCAAAGCATAACAAACGGGCAGAGACAAAGAAAGCTTGCAATTGTGAGTGAATTAATATTGAAATGCTTTCGTATTCATATCTTCAAAGGAGAGGTGTTGGATGGATACACGGTATCGTGAAAGATACGTGTTAACTTGGTCAGAAAGGATGTGAATCATGCTAAGTGAAGTGATTTTGCAGGGGAGACTGCAAACGAGACAAATAGAAGATGGTGAGGGAGAGCCTCGTCAAGTGGTGGAGGTTGTGGCAGGGCGCGTATACCCCTTAGAAAAACGGCAAGCAACACCTGCGGAAGTGACATTTGCACCACTCGAAGGTGAAGATGAGAACCTGCCTTTTTAGTGAGGTGCGTTAGTGGCTGAGGTGAAATGGATTAAAATCGTCACAGGCATCTTTGAAGATGAAAAAATTAAGCTCATTGAAACGTTGCCTGAGTGCGACAGTGTTCTCATCATTTGGGTGAAGCTACTTTGTCTTGCGGGCAAAGCCAATCAGGGTGGGGCTATCTTGCTCTCTGATACCATTGCCTATACCGATGAGATGCTTGCCACCATTTTTGCGCGCCCAGTGGAGAGCATCCGTCGTGCTCTGCAAATATTTGAAGTCTATGGCATGATTGAACAGGCGGAGAATGTTTGGCAAATTGTCAATTGGGAGCGCCATCAAAATATCGAAGGTATGGATAAAATCAAAGCCCAAAACAGAGTACGCAAACAGCGTCAACGAGCAAAGCTGAAACATGACAGTTTTGTGACGTCACGTGACTGTCACGGAGCAGAAGAAGAGAAAAGAGAAGATGAGAAAGTAGAAAAGAAAAGAACAAAACGTGTGAGCACACGTACTTCGCATGAGGCGAAAGGGGCGGTAGGTGCGCAATATTACATGGATACCTATAACGAAATTTGTGTGAAACTTTCTAAGTGTAAAGTCATGAGTGCAAAAAGAGAGCTTGCCATCACTCGCTTTGAAACAGAGTTTACCAAAGCGCAGTTTGCAGAAATTTGCCACAAAGCCAATGCCTCTGCGTTTCTCACAGGGCAGAATGAGAGAGCATGGCGGGCGGATTTTGACTTTCTCTTGCGAGGGGATAAGGTGGCGAGCATCATAGAGGGCAAATATGATGATAAAGAGAATGGCTTTGGGCATGAAATGGGCACAAGTTTATAAGAAGATAGCGGTTTGCTCGTTTTTGAAAAAGGAAACGTGCCTGTGTTTTGCCACGTTGAATGCGCGCTGTGCTTCATTGCGCGTGTCGAAGTGCTATGAAGCTTTTGGTTTGATATGGAGGAGGATTGGAAAGATGGCTAAACAAAGCGGAGCATGTTTCAAACACTGTTTGTGGCATCAGATTGCTTGCTTTCAGTTTTTGCAGGGAGTCTTGCGATGAATTGGGAAGGGATGCTCGATCCCATCATTGAACGGGCAAAGAAAGCAAACGAAGCGGAAGAGGGCGACTATGAAGCAGATGGCTTTTTACACTGTGGGTCTTGTCATACGACAAAGCAGAGAGTGCTTATGTTGAGTGGAAGAAAACTTGTGGTGCCTTGTCTGTGCAAATGCAAAGAAGAGGCGCTCATAAAGGAAGAAACTGAGATAAAACAACGACAACACGGACAGTTTATCGCCTCTTTGTGCACGAGTAGCCTGCAAGACATGGCGCTATCTTCCTTTCGATTTGAACACAGTGAGGATGAAAAGACGAAGCAAATCGAGTACGCAAAGCGGTATGTGCGTGCCTTTGATCGCATGAAAGAAGAGAATATTGGCTTGCTCTTTTGGGGAAAGACAGGTAGTGGAAAGACCTTTACCGCTGGCTGTATTGCAAATGCGCTTTTAGACCAAGGTGTGCCTGTACTTATGACGAGTTTTCCGCGGCTGCTCTTAGCGCTGTCTTCACTGAAAATGGAAGATCGCAATGGCTATATGGATGCCATGCGTCACTATGACCTGCTCATTTTGGATGATTTGGGCGCAGAGCGAGACAGCTCTTTTGCGCGTGAGATGGTGTACGCGGTGATTGACAGTCGATACAAAACCAAAAAACCACTCATTGTCACAACAAATCTGTCTCTGGGTGGCATACAAAAAGCGGAGGATGTCGATTATCAGCGTATTTATGACAGGGTGCTCGCGTTGTGCACGCCCATTGGATTTCACAGGGAGAGTCGGCGCAAGGAGACAGCCAGCCGAAATTTAGAGACTGTGAAAGAACTCTTTGGATAGTAACAAGTCTCGCCATTTGGGTTTGTATACTGTTTGGGAAATGTGGGCTTGATGTAAGGTGGTAAGATGATAGTTTGCTGTTTGCTTGCAGGAGACAGTAAATAAAAAAGAAGGCGGATAAACCGCCTTCTCAAAGGGTTGCTGCTTGGTTACTTGCGGCGTGTACACTTGCGCCAACTGTTCCGAAAAAGGGTGCTTTCTAATCTCGAAAATTGCGAGAAGAACCCCAAAGCCTTCTTTTGGGAACAAAAGGTCAAAGACCAAATTGGGCTATGATGCCACGCGCCATTTCATCTGCCATACGAAGTGCTTGCAGATGGGTAGCATCAAACTCCGCAATGCTTTTGGCATATTGCTCTTTCATGAGTTCAGCTACCTGTTTTTCGGTGAAGGCAAGATGCTCAAAGAGCATTTGTTCCCAGGCCATTTTATTGAAATTGGGATTGATTTCACCGAGGAAGGTGGCGATGTCGGTGGCATTTTCATACCACGCTTCTCGTTTGGCTTTCATTACCTCTGTGTTTTTGGCTTTAATTGCGTTTATATACTCAGAAGCTATGGAAAGGTGCTCGGTGAAGAGGTTCTCGAATTGCTTTGCAATCTGTGGCCCATAGACCGTTTGTAGCTGAGTTTTAAAGTCTGCTGGGTTTCGCAGAAGTCGCTTTGTCACAGCTTCTAAATCAGGGTTATCCATGATGGTGGAAATGAGGAAGGAACGTGTCCATAAGACATGTTCTGTCCAAAGTCTGCGCAAAGCCAAAATGAGGGCGATGGCGCTGGGCGATAGCCCGTTTGGTTTCATTGCTTGTTGCTTGACCATATCATCTCTCCTATTACTCACTAATCTAACCAAGGTTAGATAGTATAGTGTATGCGACTTGTGTGGTTATTGCTATGCCGTTTGTGCCAATGTGTGAATGGTTTTTTGTGTGTTCGGTTTGTGGAGAGATGGTTGTGACACAGAAAAGACTTGACTGCAGAGAAGAGAAAGGATGTTTGCGCCTTGCAGTGGAAAAAGGCAGTTTTCTCGTGATGATGTGTGCTTTGGTTTAGGGTGTAACCCAAAAGATTTACATGATATTAAGAGAACTCATCTGCTTCCGTTGTGATAGAGACCGAAGGGTCGTAGCGCTTACCTAATATTCTGCGTGCCTTGCGGTTTTCCACTGAGTCAAAAATGATAGAGAAATCATAGTCGGGCGGATAGAGTTCGGCTGCAGAGACGTGCAGTTTGATTCGATTGTGTTTGAATCGTTTTTTCTCGCCTTTGACTTGCACCACAACGTCGCCTTTGTCGTCGGCAGGGCGGTAGACAATGCCAGTTTCATTGGTGGCAAGGATGATGACACTGTCACCCATAGTGAATTTTTTGGATAAATCGGTCGTTTTCTTGGGCTCTACATAGCGCTGGAGTTTGCTTGTGGGCGGAAGTGTAGTAGAGGAAATGGATGCATGTTCCTGCTTTGTGCCGTAGACCACTTCATTGGCGCGGGAGAGTAGATGAGAGGATAGCCCCAATGTTTTTGCAATGTGCAAGGCGCAACTCTCGCCAGACTTACCGAGCTCTAAGCGGTAAAGAGGTTTTAAACTCTCGCGGTCAAATGCCATGCTGGCACTTTGGATGCCATCGGTTTCTTCGGCAAAGGTTTTAACTTGGGGATAGTGGGTGGTGACGAGAAATTGACAGCCACGCGCTTTGAGCTCTTCTAAGACAGCAATGGCGATGCCCATGCCTTCGGTGGGGTCTGTGCCACTGCCCAGTTCATCGAGTATCACAAGGCTATCTCGACTAGTGTTTTGCAAAATTTCGATGACGGTTGTGATGTGCCCTGAGAAGGTGGAGAGGTTTTGTGTGATGTTTTGACTGTCTCCAATGTCACAGAAGTAGCCATCGTGTAGGGCAATCACACTACCTTCGTCGCAGGGGATGTGTAGTCCGCTTTGCGCCATCATGGAAAGAAGCCCCACTGTTTTGAGGGTGACCGTTTTGCCCCCTGTGTTTGGGCCTGTGATGATGATGCCTCTAGTGTTTTCATCCATCACAAAGTCAAGTGGCACACATTCTTCGGGAGAAAGCATGGGATGTCTGCCCTTGTGGATTTCTATGTGGCGCTTTGTGTGTAAGGTGACAGCTCTTGCGCCCAACGCTTGGCTGTATTTTGCCTTGGCAAAGAGGACATCGAGAAGCTCTAAGATCTCCATATTGTTGCGTAGTTCATGCAGAAATTCTGAGACGCTGGCAGACAGAGTATAGAGAATGCGGCGCACTTCGCCATCTTCTTCAATGGATAGGTCAGTTAATTGTGCCTGCAAGTTGGAGATGGCGGTGGGTTCCATAAAGACGGTGGACCCTTTGCCAGACACTTCGATGACACTGCCTCCAAATTGACCCTGACAGTTGCGCTTGACTGGGAGCACATAGTGCCCATTGCGCTTGGTGATGACGGCATCTGCCAAATACTCTTTGCGACTTTTTAAGATGTGCGCGAGTTTGTCTTTGATTTGGGATTCGAGATGCTCTTGTTTGCGACGCACATTGCGCAAGAGAGAGCTTGCTTCGTCGTAGACTTTGTCTTCATTCACAGAGGATTCAATTTCTTCTTGGAGAAGGCTCACATCTTCTAGGTTGCGCCCGAAAGTCGCGATGGCTTCACCGAGAGATTCTCCTCGTTTGAGGTAAGAAATCATGCGTTTGCTAGAAGCGCAAAAGGTGGCAACGCGGATGAGATCGGATGGAGTCAGCATCGCGCCACGCTCGCATTGGTGCAAGATCTCTGTGAGATTTTCCATGAGAGGCAGGGGTGGCGCACCGCAGGCATTGAGAATGGTACGGGCGCTTGTGGTCTCTGCCATCATGCGGTGACAGGTCGTCTCACTCAGAGAGGGTGTGAGCCTGCGGATTTCTTCTTTTGCCTTTTCTGAGAGAGCAAAAGAGGAGAGGGTTTCTAAAATTTTGTCAAACTCTAAGGCTTGTGATAAGTGATTCATGGGATAATTTCCTTTCTTATGGGGGTTGCGCATGAAAAGAAAGGGGAACACAAAAAAAGCATAGTCCGAAAACTATGCCAAAAGGGTTTCGCACCATTTGTCATAGTTCAGCAGTACACTTTATTGCACGTCAAACAAGCGGTCATGCCGCCGCTTTTTTCATATCATGCAATGTGTTCCTTACTGAACAATTAACAAAAAGGCACCTCCAGTGTTTTTTTTTCATACTAGCACAGCTTGCTGTCTTTTGTCAAATCTTTTGTCATGGTTTGGAGGGTGTTGTGGATGCGCTATGCACTGCGACTGGGTACTCATGTAGTTGTAGGGGGATGATTATGAAGAGGATAAGTAGGTTTCCTCTGGAATGAGCGCAAGCAGTTCTTGGTGGAGATCTTGACCGTCATACATATAGTAGGTATGTCTGTTTGGAGAAATGTTACTGAGATATTGATCGCTATTGTGTAAAAGCAAGTCAGTTGTATGATTGTTAGAAGTGAACCAAATCATGATGTCGCCAACGCGTGGCGCCGTGAATCTTGAATTGCAATAGAATTTGCTTCTAGAATAAGCTTCTATGGTTTCTATGATTTTTTCGTGGTCAACGAGGTCGGTCACGTTGACAAAGTCGCATTCTTCGTTTATGACGCGCATGTCTATTAGGACACTGCCTTCAATATCTTCCGAGAGGGGTACGGGTCTTGTGTAGTAAAAGACAAGTAGCGCAAGGATAAGTGCGAGCAAGAGATAGCGCGGTAGACGAGTGGGGATTTTTGGTCGGTTCAAGTGAGACCTCCTATGTCATGAAGCTAAGTCGTGAAATGAGCAAAGAAACAAAGACGTTTCCTGCAGTTGCGCGGAAAAGTATTTGTATCAGGTCGGTGTAAAAGCCGTCAGGTTTCGTTGGGAATGAGTGCATGGAGTTCGTGTATGAGAGTTTGAGGGTCGTTGATGTAATAGGAGCGGTTTTCTAAAGTAATGGAACTGGGGTCTTCACTACAGTTATACAAATAGAGATGATACGACTGCGTGTCTGTATGTATCCATAGCGATAAGTCGCCAGCATGTATGCTCATGGTTTTGCGTTGAAACGGCAGTTTATCGCGTGAATATGTACCTATGATTTCGATGACTTTTTCTTGGTGAATGAGGTCGGTCACGTCGTCATACTCGTTCGCTTCGTTCACTATTCTCATATAAAACAAATCGCCATCCTCTATGTCATCGGAGAGGGGTACGGGTCTCATGTAGTAAAAGACGAGTAGCGCAATGGTAAGAGCGAGTAGGAGATAAATGGGTAGACGAGAGGGGAGTTTTGGTCGATTCATGTGAGACCTCCTGAGTTATGAAGCTTTGTAGTGCAAATGGGCAAAGAAACAATTAACGTTTCATGCACTTGCAGAGGGAAGTATTTGTGGCAATTAGTTGCGAAAGCGGTTAGGTTTGGCTTGGAATGAGCGCAAGCAATTCTTGTACAAGTGCTTGACTGTCGTTCATGTAATAGGTATGTTCGTTTGGGGAAATGGTACTGAGATAATTATTGGAATTTCGCAAATACATGAGAGTGGTATTCTTGCCACCGGTGAAGACAATCACCATGTCGCCAACATTCAGCATCGAGGAACCTGTTTTGCGAAAAAATTTGCTACGTGAATAAGAGCTCACGATTTCTAAGACTTTTTCTTGATTAACAAGGTCAGTCACATCGTTATATTCGTATTCTTCATTTAATACAAACATGTCTTGCAGCACACTGCCTTCAATGTCTTCTGAAATGGGTGTGGGCGTGCTGTAATATAACACTAGCACTGATAAAAGTGCCGTCAAAAAGAGATAGAGCGGAAACAAAGAGGGATTTTTCAGTTGTTTCATATAGATGCCTCCTGTGGGAAAATCACCCTTATATTTCCATATTAACATGAAGTATAAGGGGAAAACAAGAAGAGTCTAACAAGTGGGAGGGATGAATTTGAGTAAACCAAGGTATGGTTGGTGGTCGTACGCCAAAGATATGATTAGAAGATATCCAGAACTGAGTGAGGAATATGCCGACTTACATACAATGAAAATTACGCCAAAGTATTCTGATGAGCCAAGAGGCACTGGCCTGCGTCGTCCACTGGAAGATGTGGCGGTGAGAGAACTGCCCACAAACAAACAGCGAGAATATGAAGCGGTGCGCCGTGCCATTGAGACCACAGAAGAATATGCCAATGGAGAAGAGCGGATGGCGGTTGTGAAGCTTGTGCTTTGGTCGGGCAGTCATACCCTTGAGGGGGCAGCTGTGAAACTCTTTCGCTCGATGCGCACTGTTGCACAGTGGCATGGGGAGTTTATTCGGCTGGTGGCAAGCTACTATGGGCTCATGGATTAATAAATGAATAAAACGGCTTGTACAGAAAAATACGTTTTGTACAAGCTGTCTACAAATGGAAGTGGCATGTTTAACTATTTGGTATAATAAAGAAAAAATTGGGAACGAACCTTGCAATACTGGAAAAATCTGATATGATGGTCATGATGGAAACAAATGGATTTTAAAATAGTTCTATCGTTTGTTGTTTTCTCATATATTGAGTTTAGATATCGCGCTATGTGCGTTGTTTGCAGTTTATAAAGTGGAAAGAGTGAGATTTGGATGGAAAAAGTGAGTGGTGGGGAAAAAAACCTTTATCAACCACTTGTTGCAAGAATACATGTTTCCAGATATTTTCCTGATTTTTTTTATGATAAGAAAGCCTTAGAGCTCGAATCAAAGGTGCCTTGTGATGAAATGTTTGTGGGTGGCAGTGAGTTTCATTGTCTGACAGTGGCGGCACGAGCCTATCATATGGATCGCGCTGTAACAGAATTTATCAAAGCATATGAAGTTTGCAACATTATATATTTGGGTTGTGGGCTAGAAACAGCCTATCATCGCATCAACAGTCAAACTGCCATGTTTTATCATGTCGATTCGCCTGAGGTGATAAAATTGCGCCAAAACATGATGGGTACTGAGTACAATGAAATGCTCATAGAAGGGAATATCTTCAAAATTGGATGGGCAAATAAGTTGGATTCTTCCATTCCAACCATGGTGGTGGTGGAAGGTGCACTGCTGTATTGTGAAGAAAAGGTTGTGGTGTCTTTTGTTCACGCATTGCAAAGACGATTTATGAAGCTTGCTTTATTATTTGATGTGGTGCATGATAGCGGATTGCGTTTTGCTAATCGCTTTGCTAGTACAGTAAAAAATAAAGATGAAAAGATTATATTTTCTGTGAGGGATAGCGAGCGATTTGTGTCTCAGTTTGAAGGTGCGCGTTTGGTGGAAGAAATTCTATATATGGAAGATATCAGCAAAACAATTCCTTTGAGTATCACATCGAAGACGAAACTGTTGATATTTCTTTGTGATTTGAGAAAGCGTGCAAGTATTTTGCATCTACAGTTCAAAGGCATTTGACATGCAGGAGAAAACTGTTTTATAAACACTGTGAGAAGAACTGAGCCCTCATTTGTGCGTAAACTTGATTAATAAGAAAGCGCTGACTTTTATGTTGCAAGCAAAACGGATGACGTTGCGACATATGGTCAGCGCTTTTTTGTTGGGATAGGAATTATTTCCCGAAGAGAAATCAAGTGAAATACTTTTTTCTGCAAATGAAAAGCCCTCTTTTCTGAATGAGCTGCAAGAACTTCTTTTATGTCGCTTTGTCGTTGGGGACTAATTTGTGTTTGTGCAAAGTTTTTACTGTGAAAATAGGTTTGACATCAAAGGGAGAAATGAAATGATAAAACTTTTAGATAAGCTGCAAAAAGCGCTGTTTTTTGACAGGGAGGACATGCTATCCTAAGAGTACAAGATATGGGGGTCTACAAGGTGGAAAACACCTAGACACAGAGCGGAGTGTGAAGTCGGACACCTATGTTTTGCTTTGCCTCTTGCTAGTTTGATACGCTTTGTGTGCTTTGCTTTTGATTACTGTTTTGCTTTGTGTATGGGAGGGCTTATATTTGACAATGCAGGTGAATTTGCCAAATATTTGCATACTAGAGCCAAAAAACTGAGGTATGATAAAAGCATAGCAGAAGGCATCTATGCTATTTCATGAAAAGTCTCCTAGAGGAAAAGGGAGGGCATTTTGCCCTCGCTTTACCCTGTTGCCACTTTTAGTCGGAGAAGCTGTCAATGACGACTTGGCAGACTGGTTCAACTCCAGTTGGCAACCTTTGTTTTGATTTCCTCAACCCCTTTGTCAGAGGGGGATAAGTCTGGCAGGCTGTTGGTGTTTTTTATCTGACAGCAAATAGCAAAAACCCAGAGGGTTTATTCCCTCTGGGTTTTTGTTTGTAAATCATAAATCGATCGTTTATGACACCGTCATGGATAGACCTCTATTGAAACATTTGCGTTTGAAGGTGTGGAGTTTCGTTTGGTCAATTGCTATGGTGTATTCGTTTTTGTCATATTCTTTGAGATATGTGGCACGCGCTTTTGCTTGCGGTTCTTTTTTCTGGTTTAAGATGTTGTCTATATTGCAAAGCAAAGCAAAAAAGCCAAGTAATGTCAGGATAGAGATGAATACGGCAATTGATTATCAGCTCGCCTCAAGTTAGAGGGATTGATTGTATGAAAAAACCACTGTCAGTGCCGATTGGCACAGGAGGATTTTTTTGCTCGTTTGTATTAGAGGAAAGGGCAAAAAAGCAGGGCGTTGACCATGTCGAAAGCCATGGGAAACGTGTGAATGATAGTGGGTACAATGCCAATACTAGCCATAGGTATGAGTTCCTTTCGTTTATTGTGATGAAAAATATAGTAGAATGATCACAGTAATATGAATCAACGTTACAACCGTTTGATAAAGGCTGCGATGATGAATATGCGTTAAATGACAAGGACAATTGTAATCATCGTTACGACCTTCTTCCAAACACTGCGATGATGATCACAAGTAAAATTGTA
Organism: Oscillospiraceae bacterium; assembly: GCA_030625685.1. GTDB lineage: Bacteria > Bacillota > Clostridia > Oscillospirales > Oscillospiraceae > Evtepia. The sequence goes on along the minus strand of DAOUQJ010000001.1, from coordinate 25,880 downwards.
GCGATGATGCCGATGCCGATGGGGAAAATTGCAAAGCTTGTCATAGTTATAAACCTCCTTGAAAATGTGAACGAAGACAGGGTTTTATACTGTCCATCGTGAAGTTTCTACTAAAGATTGCAACCATCATCATGAGAAAAAGGATGTTCGCAGTTCCCAGTAGAAGATGTTCATAGAGAGGCTTAGTTATCGTCTTCTATTGAGTCCGACAATGACTCGAAGGATTACAATGACGATGGCAATGGGGGCAAGGACAACTACCATATTACACATGGTTATGATCTCCTTCCAAATGCGGCAATGATGATTATGAGTAAAATGACAGCGCCGATGCCCAAAAGAAATAGAAAGCTCATGTTGAAGATGCTCCTTTTATAGTTTGCATAGATTTCAATTATTTGGTTATTATATCACAAGTGTGGATGAAAGGGAAGAAAGTAAGTAAGTAAGTAAGTAAGGCATATTGGTTTCAGATGGCTTGAATAACAGGAAGAGAGCCAAAAAGAGTTCTTTACGCATTCTTTCCTATGGAGTATAATAAAATTCAAAATGCTATTTGTGACGAAGGGGGAGAGGGAGTTGTTTTTATTTGCTTCTTTTTATCGTTTGTTTATGGACCCCGTGGGATCGATTGTCTTTATATTAGTCGGAACAGGCTTGCGCTTCATTATTGATAGGTTAGGTACATTTAAGATAATCAACTATGTGCTATTTGCAGGTTGGATTCTCGGTGGTATTTTGTATTATAGTATTTTTCATGATGCATACACCATAGGGCTTTTGTCGATGTTCCCAAAAGGTGGGATTTTCTATGATTTGCCTCACTTTTGCTTTCTTGTTTTGTTTGGTTTTTGGATTACTCATCTCATTTTTGAGTTTAAAAAGTTTCATTCCCTCAAGTGATGTCGCTTGGCTAGAGGCATGAGCATTTTGGAAATATGGTAGAGCCAAGAAGTGAAATAGATTTTGCCAAAAAGCTGTCTAAAAGACAGCTTTTTTTGATGCGTGAAAGTGCGAGAAAAGAGTATGGCGACTTGTGAAAAATTAGATTTACTGCGCGTTTTTATGTTTTTGACAAAGCATAATAAATATGCTACAGTCACGAAAGTAAGATAGTACGAATGATGAGAGGGTGATTTGATGACTTATAAAATAAAAAATGTGGAACATATGACTGGGCTGACGTCACATACCATTCGATACTATGAAAAAGAAGGTATTCTGCCTCCAATTGAAAGAGACAAGAATGGAATTCGTATCTTTAGTGAACAGAACTTAGCATGGCTTTTATTGGTGAGCTGTCTCAAGCAAACGGACATGCCTGTGCGTGACATCAAAGAAATTGTCAGGCTCAGTCAAATTGGAGAAGAAACCATGCAGAGTCGAAAAGAACTGCTCGAACAGCATAAGAAGAAGATTGAGCATCAAATCGAATCGCTCAAAGAAAGCATGGAAAAGATTGATAAGAAAATTGCATTTTATGATGGGGCAGATCACTGCTAAACAGTACTTTATTTTTTTCTAAAAATGGCTTGACTTAGAGTGCACTTTAACATGTATGATGATGACATCAAAGACATGAATGGAGGAGTATTCTATGAAACCGTTGGTTGTGATTACTGGGGCAAGCTCAGGATTTGGCATGGAACTTGCCAAACTCTTTGCAAAAGATGGATATCCACTGTTGCTGCTTGCCAGAAGAGTGGAAAACATGGAGAAATTAAACTTGCCCAACACCCTTTGCAGAAAAGTGGATGTGACGGATAAAACTGCTTTCGAAGAAGCGGTGAGAGAAGCGGAAGCATTGTACGGCAAGACAGATCTCTTGGTGAACAATGCTGGTGTGATGCAATTGGGCAGCATAGAGACGCAAGACCCCAATGAGTGGAAAACCATGCTCGATGTCAACGTGATGGGCGTGTTAAATGGCATGCAAATCGTGGCAACGGATATGAAAAAGCGACGCTCTGGCACGATTATCAATGTTTCGTCGATTGCGGGGCGCAAACCGTTTGCCAATCATGCAGCGTATTGTGCCAGTAAATATGGGGTGACGGGGCTGACTGAAGTGTTGCGTGGAGAACTTTCTGCCTATAACGTGAGAGTGCTCTCGATTTGTCCTGGCGCTGTGGATACGGAATTACTCAGTCACACCACAGACCCTGCGATTATTGATGGCTATAACGCTTGGAAAGAGTCGGTTGGGGCAACCAATATTACGGCGGCAGATGTGTCAAAGACCATCAAGTTTTCATATGAACTGCCACAAGCGGTTTCACTCAGAGAAATTATCATTACCGACACCATGCAAGATGCGTAAGGCAGAGGTTCGATGATTCACAAGTAAACAAAAAGACACACGTCATTGGTTACGTGTGTCTTTTTGCTTACTTGTTGAAATGATAGAGCAAATAAAAAATAACACTGTCACTTGGACAGCATTTGACTTGTTGGGAGGTGAGAACCATCGGAAAATATTCAGATTGGTTAGAGCTTGAGGGCTTGCAAAAAATTGAAACATGGGCGAGAGCGGGACTGTCCGAGAAGCAGATTGCGCACAATATGGGCTGTGGCTACTCCACCTTGCAAGAGTGGAAGAAAAAATATGCGCCCATTTTACAGGCACTCAAAAAGGGAAAAGAAGTGGTGGATCATGAAGTGGAAAACGCCCTACTCAAAAAGGCCTTGGGCTATCAATACACTGAGACGACAAAAGAGTATAAAAATGGGGAACTCACCCTTGAAAAAGAAGTGACAAAAGAGATGCCACCTGACATGAGTGCCCAGCTAGTTTGGCTCAAAAACCGCAAGCCTACTGAGTGGCGTGACAAAAAAGACGTGAATGCCGATATGAGCGGAAAAGTCACGGTGGAACTCGGTGAAGGGCTCAAAGACTGGGCGAAGTGAAGGGGTGTTGCTTTTTTTAAAAAAGTCATAAACGTCGGTTTGTGGCTCAGTTATCATAAAACACGCTGAGGCAGTGTATCATCGGTTTTCTTTTACTTGCGTTGCGATTTGCGTGCGAAGGTCAACATACTGCAAAGAAGGTCTTTTTGATGATGGTGGAAGCTCGAGTTTTATCACCAAAATAATATAGCGCCAAATAAATTGTAGCTTATGACAAACAAAAGGATACCTGATAGAAAATGGAGCAACATTCTGATGTATTTTGGTTTGGAGGGTTTCATAAATAGGATAGTTGACACAAACACAAGAAGCAGTAAAATGATGGATGGCGTGTATAAGGAATGGAGTAATTGGTTATATGGTCGCAAATTATCTATTAAAAATAAGGGGAAGTAGCACGCTATGAAGGTGGCAAAGCGAATGGCAATCAGCTGAATAATTTCTTTTCTTGGCAAGGGTGAGGGAGAAAGTACAAAGGACTCAATAAGCTGATAAAGGGTGGCAGGGCCAAATAAAAAGACTAGAATAAAGATGAAAAAGAAAATATATTCCATAACTGTTCTCCCAGATGATAGTGTGATAGATATAGCTTAAACCGACATAGCTCTGGCTAATAAATTGTAGCTAATGATAAACAGCAGTACACCAGAGAAGATATACAAAAGAATTCGGATGTACTTTGGTTTGGTGGGTTTCATGTATAGGATGGTAGAAAGAAAGGCGAAAGCCACTAAAATGATTGATGGTGTATTTAAGGAATATAGTACGTGTCCATACGACCATTTGTTATTCGTGAGAAATGTGGACAAGAAGCACGCAAGGATGGTAGCGAAGCGGAGGGCAATCAGCTGTTTTTTTCTTTTAGAGCAATCTCAGAAGATGTTAGCATAAAGGACTCTATAAGCTGATAGAGGAAGGTAGGTCCAATGAAAAAGACGAGACTAAAAATGATTGGGGCAATATAATACATGGATGTCCTCCTTTTGAAGATATTGAGATATGGATGGGGTTAAACGGACATTACTATAGCTAAGAAGTTGTAACATATGACAAAGAGAAGGATGCCAGATAAGATATGGAGCAAGATTCGGATGTACTTAGGTTTGCTTGGTTTCGTGTATTTGATGCCTGCAATAAATATTAGAGCTAGCAAAATGAGCGATGGTTTGTTTAAGGTATATAAAATGTTTTCGTAAGTCCACATGTTTTCCATGAAAAACAAGAATAAGTAGCATAGCATTATTGTGGCAAAGCGAATGGCAATCAGCTGGAGTTTTTCCTCTTTGGGAAGGTTAGAGGAAGAAAGTGTAAAGAAATCAATGAGCTGATAGGCGATGGCAGGACCGAAGTAAACTAGAATTATGAACATGACAAGTTCCTTTCTAAAGTAAGCGCTAGAAACAGTTTACCATAAAACTCACTTTGCTTGTGGAATTAATTTTAAAAATAGTAAGATTCTGTATATGAGGAGTCTGTAAGCCATCTTAAAGCGATGGCTTTTTTCATACCCTTTTTTGAGGGTAATAGATAAGATAGTAGGAGCACAAACGCCAGATGGACACATAGGAGGTGATGGATTTTGGCAAAGCACAAACTCAACATTCGCAGACCCTACCCCAAACAGATAGCCTTTTTTAAGGCGACAGGCAAATACATCGCCTACGGTGGGGCGAGAGGGGGCGGAAAGTCGTGGGTGGCGCGCGTGAAGGCAACCTTGCTTGCGCTCAACTATGCAGGCATTCAAATTTTGCTCCTCAGGCGGACGCTCACCGAACTGCGCGAGAACCACACCATTCCGCTACTCTCCATTCTCGGTGATTTAGCAAAATACAAAGAGCAGTCGAAGGAGTTTGTCTTTCCCAATGGATCTCGCATCAAACTTGGTTACTGCGACAATGAGCGCGATGTGCTCCAATACCAAGGGCAGGCGTATGATGCTATTTTTAAGGAGGAGGCAACGCAGTTTACCCAGTTCCAATTTGAAACCTTGACAGAATCGAATCGCTCCAGTGGGCTTTGTGAAAAGAAGTTTTATCCGCGCATGTATTTTACCTGTAACCCTGGTGGCGTGGGGCATGCTTGGGTCAAACGGCTCTTCATTGACAGGCAGTATCAAAACAAAGAAAGAGAAGAAGACTATGTGTTCATTCCTGCCAAGGTCTATGACAACGCCTACATCTTAGCCAATTCGCCAGACTATGTGCGCACACTGGAAAATCTGCCCCCAGAACGGCGCAAAGCTATGCTTCATGGTGATTGGGATATTTATGAGGGACAATATTTTTCGGAGTTTTCTCGTGCGGTGCATGTGGGCGCGCCCTTTGATATTCCCGACCACTGGCGCATTTATGTGACGATGGACTATGGACTTGATATGCTTGCCGCCTACAAGATTGCGGTGGATGAAGAGAACCGTGCGTATGTTTTGGGTGAAATTTATGAAAGCGACTGCATCATCAGTGAGGCTTCTGCCAAAATCAAAGAGAAATTTGGCAAGGCAGATTTATACCTTGCGCCACCGGATTTGTGGAACCGTCGACAGGAGTCAGCCAGAAGTGTGGCAGATATCTTCCGAGAAGAGGGCGTGGTGCTCACCAAGTCGAGCAATGCGCGCGTGAATGGTTTGATGGCGGTGAAAGAATGGCTCAAACCCTTTGATGATGTCGACGGAGTGAAACGGGCTAGGCTCACGATATGGGAGAGTTGTAAAAATCTCATCCGCACCCTGCCTGCCGTACAATTTGATATGACAAGACCAAACGATGTGGCAAAAGAGCCACACGAAGTGACGCATGCACCCGATGCACTGCGTTATTTTTGTGTCTATTGGACGGTGGCGGCAAAGAGTAAAGAAGCCCCAACGGGGACATATACCGCCGACATGCTCGAAGATTGGTACAATTCTGACGATGAGATGAAAGAAATGATGGTAGAACGGTTTGGAAGACCTGATGTTTGAACAGCATATGGGTATTTTGAGCTGTTTTATGATAAAGCAAGATAGTGATGTTCGCCAGAGGGCGTAGAAATGAGGGTGATAACACATGGCAGAAAGTAAGAGTGAACTGCAAACTTGGAAAGCGCGCTACGAATCATCGAGAGAGGCATTTGCAGGAGAGCGGGAAAAATGCAAACAGTGTCAAAAGCAATTCGATGGCACCAAAGAGATGCCAACGGGCAAACCAGCCACAAGCATCTATAACTTTACGAGAGAACTCATTGAATCAAAAATTGACAGCAACATTCCCTTGCCGTCAGTTAAGCCACGGCATGGCAGTGAGCGCAGTCGAGCGCTTGCCGACATCATTGAAGTGGCGATACGCAATGAACTTGATCGCTTGCCGATGGAAGAAATCAATGACTTAGATGAACGTCTTACGCGCATTATGGGGGGAGACGTGTTTTTAACGGAGTGGGACAACAGCCAGAAAACACACAGCTCTGTGGGTGAAATTGCGACTAGACTTGTGACACCGCTGGAGTTTATTCCGCAGGAAGCAGTCTATGATTTGGAAACCATGGATTTCTTTTTTCTCTCATTTGAAGAGAGCAAAACACGTATCAAAGCTAAGTATGGAAAAGATGTGACGCAAGAGAGCATTGACGTGACCACAAGCCAGTTAGAGGATACAAACGCTGAGGAACTTGTGACCCAGGTTGTCTGCTTCTATAAAGAAAAGGGTCAAGTTGGCTCAATTTCTTGGGCAGGTGACACGCTTTTATACAATGAGCGCAACTATTTTGTACGCAAAGACAAGGTGTGTACAAATTGTGGAAAAACGCAGGCTGTCGGAGAAACCGAGTGCATTTGTGGGTCAACGGAGTGGGAAAAACGTGACCGAGATTTTGAAAAATTGCGCAAGGATGTGAAAAAGTCGAATGGTGAAATCATTCCTTGTATGTCGCCTGTCTTTGTGGATGGCATACTGCAAATGGAAGAAGTGCCAGAGCCACAGTTTGACCCAGAAACGGGAAAACCACTCTTTGAGAACATTTTAGAAAATGGACTGGTGGTGGGCGAGAAGCGTGCGACCAAACCAAAGCTGCGTCCCAAAATGGAGCCAACCAAAATTCCGTATTACACACCAAAGGACTTTCCGATTTCTGTTCGTCGCAACACCTCTGTTTTTCAGCACTTTTTTAGAGAAAGTGACTGTGCCGTCATTGCAGAGCAACAAATTCAAGCCAACAAGGCGTTGACCAAAATTGACCGTAAAATTGTTAAGACCTCTGACTTTTTTACAAAGCCTCGTGACCTCAATTTCAAATTCTCTAATGATGCGGATGGGGCAGATGTGCTCAACTTAGATACGCCTGACCAAATGCACATGATTCAGGCGATGTCACTCAAATTTGACATGTCACATGAATTTGCAGTCATTCAAACAGCCTATTATCAGGCAAAGTCTCTCCTTGGGGTGTCGGACACCTTTCAAGGAAAGGCGGACCCCACAGCGACCAGTGGCAAAGCCAAAGAAATTCAAGTGGCCCGAGCGATTGGCATTGAGCGCTCCAAACGAGTGATGAAACACGCTGCCTATGCCCGTATGTATCGCAACATGTTTTGGTTTTTGCTCGCCTTTGCGGACGAGCCTAGAACCTATAAGGACATCGACCACAATGGAGAGCAGGTCGAAAAAGTCTTCAATCGCTATGATTTTTTGGAGCAAGATGCCTATGGCAACTGGTATTACAACGACGAATTCACCTTCAGTGTGGATGAAGCCGGAGCGATGTATGGAGATAAGTCCTTTTTGCTTCACGATGTGCGCACCGATTTTAGCATGGGCGCGTTTGGTAACCCTACAGAGCCTGAGACCATTTTGCTCTACTGGAAAGAAAAAGAGGCACTTTCCTACCCCAATGCCAAACGAAATGTAAAGATTTGGGAAGAGAAAGTGCAAGAGATGAGAAAGCAGCAAGAGATGCAGGCGCAAATGGCAAACAGCGCAATGCAAGCGGGGGGAGCGAATATGCCGACTGCTGCCCAAAACGGTGGGGGCGCTGGCGCTGTGCCAGGCTCTCCCCAGGCGCAGATGGCAACTGAGCGCGTATTGGCATCACTCGGTCAATCTGAAAAGGGCAACCCACCACACTAGAAAAAGTGTGGAGGGTTACTCTTCACACAAAACACCATCTTTTGTTGCACTGTCATTAGGGATGACGCTATTTTGCTTGGCGTGTTTGCATACTGGTTTTTTCGTTGGTTTGTGGTTAGAGTATGATGTTAATATTCTCACCCGAGGCCTTGCAGGTGGGTGGTGTCAAATACGCATCCGATAGAAATCAAAACTGCTATCGAATGACCAATAGTTCGTCACAGGTTGGGCAGTATTGAGGTAACAGGCAGACAAAATAAATTAGCTATGATTTATTAGCGACAAATTAGATGAAAATTACCCATACAATAGACTGCTTTTGTGTTTCTATTGTATGGGTGTTTTTATCGGCAAACGGATAAGACGTCTCAATATACACAACAAGTATAAAATGACAAAACAGTTTGCTATTTGTTTGCCTATAGTACATCTAGTCATGCAAAGTGTTTAGAACGAAAGCAAACCATCTCGGAAGCGTTATTAAACGATATGATAATCCGTATGTGTCGTGCAGGCAGAGAGTGTGGAAAGAAAGGAGAATGCAATGATTTGTAAAAACTGTAACATTCAAATGAAAATTGAGCGATCTGGCTTCAAAGTGGAAGGGGACAATGCGGCAAGCGAAGAGACCAAGCTGTATTTTGTGCCCATTTACAGATGTGTGAATTCAAATTGCAGTCAGTTTGGAAAAGAAGTTCGTGGTGATGCAGAAATTGTCACACTGATGGAGTAATGGAGAGGATATGTTCCTTCTCCTTGTGAGGAAAGGTGCTTTTTGATGTGAAATATGAAGATTTCGTGCGCAGTGAACGTTTGTTCTAGTTAAATAGAATGGGCATTTTTTAGTTTTATGTGGTAGAAACCGGAGTACAGAGGGGGAATGTGGCCATTCAGTGCTGATTTGATAGAATAAAAACATTTGTTCTAGTGTGTAGAAATCGGCATATTCATCGAAAGAAAGCTGTGCTTTGATAGGGTGATGCCATAAAATAACGCTTGTTCTATTCTGCATTTGCATACATGGTTTGAAACAACACATGTAGTGGTAACTCAGGTTCAAAAAATCAAATTGCATTGCTTTCTCAACCATGGGCGGTGGGGAAAAAATACGCGAAAGCTCGATAAGATATGCGTCATGATAATGGCGACTGATTGAAAATAGAACCCTTGGGAAAATGCTGGGAAGTTTATACCCAAAGGGATGTGCATAGGAATGGAAAGTTTGTTCTATTTCTGTGGAAAGAGCATATTTTCGTGTTTGATGGGGTTTATGAGAGCAAAATCTGACAATTTGAGAGAGAATTGTGGGAAAACCTGTGGAAAATGTGTGTAACTTTGTGGATTATTGATGTTTTTGGTGGAAAACCGCTCTTTTTTGTGGTGATATCTGTCGAAAAATGACGTAAACAGAAGAACGATGATGGCATGGAAATGCTGTTGTCTCATACGAAAGACTAGTTGCGTGTTAGGGTGTGCAATAAAATTCTAGTTTTAAACAGTATGCGCAGCTTATTTTTCAAAAGCAATAACAGTCTATTTTGAGATGGATTTAAGTCAAAGGCTTCACAACTGCAACTTTACCAAAAGGTAGCTCCATAGGAGAAAACAAATCGTCAATGCATGGCACGATGGTATCTTGCTCGAAACGAGAGGAAGCGCCATTGTGTCATATTCTTTTGGGTTTCGCTTTGCCCACAGAAAAAAGCAATCAATTTGAAAGGTCGAAACCAGACCAGAAAGGAAGAACAATATGAAAAGAGAAGAAACCATTTCTCGCATTCTCGAAAACGAGGCAGAAAACGAAAACGAGGCACTTTTGGATACGACAGAAGATGCACTACCAGAAGAAGAGCCAAAGTTTAAGGTGAAATTCTATGGTAAGGAAATCGAACTCGGATTATCTGATCTCATAGCCCATGCACAAAAGGGCATGAACTATGACCATGTTCATAAAGACCTCCTCAACACCAGAGAGAGTGAACGCAGACAGAAAAAAGATATGGAACGACTCAGAGAAGTGTTGGCGCAGTATGGATATGTGGGATCTCCTGAGGAAATTGCCGATGTATTAGAAGCGCAAAATAGGGATGTGAAACCTGAAGATGTGCGTTCCGAACGCTTGGCGCAAACGCTGCTTGAAGAAATTGAAGAGCTGAAAATACGACAAGTGTTAGAGCGAGACCTAGCGGAAATCAAGTCACTTGACCCCAATATTAGCACCATTGAAGACTTGGGAGAACTATTCATGCGTTTGCGTAGTGCGGGTATTGGCAATTTAGATGCGTATGAAATTGCCTCTCGTCCTCGTGAGCGCAAAGCACAAGGTTTAGCAGGCAAAGACCATCTCATTGTGACAGGTGGCGGTGCATCTAACGGAGATTTGGTTGACATCCCTAAAGGTCAACTGGATTTGTGGAAAGAAGCATTTCCCAAAGACAGCATGAGAAAACTCAAAGAGCGTTACAACAATTCATTGAAAGCATGAAAGGAGCAAACAATCTATGTTTAAATTTGACCATTCGCTCATGGGCGAAAACTTTCAAACCTTTGAAAGCTACAAGACAACAGAAAGTGAAGTCTATACACACGGCACTGCGCTCAAACTAAGTGCAGGAAAGCTTACAAAAGCAGGTGCAACAGACAAACCACAATTTATCTCGGCAGAAAACTATACAGCACCTGCGGTGAGCACCAAAGAAATTTCAGTTTATCCCATCATGGCAAGCCATGTGTTTGAAACAGAATTTTCTGCTGACGGCACTGCTATCCATGAAGGGGAAGTTGTTACATTGGATGCAACTGGAGCAGGGGTAACAGCCACCAAAACAAATGGTGTGGCGACAATTTATAAAAAGCTGGGCACAGGCGCTGCAGGAAGCAAAGTGCTTGTGCGATTTATTTGAGGAGGATGTAAAAAATGGGTGTAATTTTTTCCAAACGTGGTGGTATGAATGACAGCCTCTTTAAGGACTTAGAGGGTGTGGCAACTGAGATTGTCAGAGACATTGACACAGACCAAAACAACGATGACCAAGTGTTAGAGGCGATTTTCAACATCAAAAAATCCAAACGCTTTGGCGAACGCACTGGCGGTATGACAGAGTTTGATAACTTTGAAATTGTGGGCGAAGGTGAAGCAGGGAAAGCAGATGAACTGCAAGAGGGCTATGCGAAACTGCTCACACACATCTCCTTTATCAAAACCTTTGCCATCACCAAAGAAATGGTGGAAGATGGTCGCTTAGATGAGGCAACTGAAATTGCCAAAAACTTTACACGTGCATACAAACGTTCCAAACTAGAGTTTGCCACACAATGTCTTGTGACAGAGGGCGAAACATTTATGTATGGTTCCAAGACACTCGACAAAACAACGGGCGATGGCAAAGGTCTATTTGCCACCGATCACCCTGGTACGAAAGTGGGTGTTTCTGAGCAGTCTAACGTCTTCACGAATGAACTAGGGGACAACATTGATGTGCTCAACTACCTATCCAATATCGGCAGAAACTTTAAAAATGAATCTGGAATTTCCAATGGCTTTACGTATGATACGCTTATCATTCCTGGCAATACACCAGACCTTGAAGAAACAGCCAACCGCATCATTGGCACCAATTTGGTGGTCGGTTCTGCCAACAATGACATCAATACGCAAAAAGGCAAATGGCGTCTCATCGTAAACCACAGATGGGAAGCGGCTGCAGGCAAAAAGCCATTTCTTATCATGTCTAGTGAAGCAAACAAAGCCCTGCGTGGCAACATGTTCTACAACCGTGTTGATTTGCACATGATGAATGATGTGGATCTCAAAACATGGAACTTAGAATACAGTGGACGCACCCGTTTCTCTGCTGGTTTCTTCAACTGGCGTCACATCATCATGGGTGGTGCAACAACTGGTACAACACTGACCATCTGAGAAGGTGAAACAAATGAATGATGCCATCGGTGACATTGTAAATATTGACGGCAAAGAGCACAAAGTGATCGGTTTTGATGGGCAGGGAAACCTGGTGACGACAAGAGACCTATCCTATGAGCCAAAAGTGAACGTCAGCCATGATACCGCGATGGTAAACGCGCAGATGGCAGATATGGCTGCGCAGTTTGCCGAAAAGGAACGTAAGCTAGAAAAGCACTATAAAGAACTGATGAAAGCTGATCAATTGGCGCTAGTTGAGTGCTTGCCGCTAGAGAAATTCACAAAAGAAGAGCTCATCATGCTTTCGCAGTTTTGGGGCATTTTGCAAGGAGAAGAGACGAAAACGCAGATGATTGAAGCTTTGCGCAATCTGCAGTAGGGCAGTAAAGCAAGAGCGTGTTGTCCCTCCAAGAAAACGAAACAATATTTGAGGCTTCATGCCTACACAAGAAAGGGGCAGGGTGAAACCTGCCCCCTTTTTTTAATGGAAGAAGGTGATACGATGACCTACAAAGAACTCAAGACACAGATTTTAAATCTCGGCTTTGAAACGACACTCAATTACACGAATGAACCCACGGTGATGACAGATGCCATCAACCGTGCGATGCGTGAAATTACCAATCTCTTTCCACTTGTGGGAGAGTATCACATAGTGCAGTATCCACTTTGCAACCTGTTGGGAGAAGACAGTGTCTATATGGACACAAGACATTACAATGGAAAAACGCCTTTGGTCTTTGGCGCCAGTAATGTCAAGGCATTCTATTTTGAATATGCCGGCAGTGGAACGCTCACGATAGACGATGACACGGGGACACGGCAAATATCCCTCACAGAGTCAAAACAATTCATGCCTTACAAAGATTTTGCAGTGGGCAAAGTGACGCTCACATTGGAGGGGGCATATTCCTATGACATTCGCAATATTGCGCTGTATGGAGAAGTGTTTTCAGAGGAAAAAGAGGACATTCCTGCGTATGGGAAGTGGATGCGCTATGACATGAAAGCGCTGACGATGGCAGATGGCAAACCGCAGTTTATTGACTTTTTGGATAAAGTGCAAGAGGGGGATGTCTCCACGGGAGAGCGCTATATAAAGCTACATGATTTTAAGATTGAGAAGCGTCATGTCTTGGTGTTAGAGGGAAGAACTCCTGCGCAGTATACAATTTTTTATAAAAAAGACTTTCAGATATTTTCCATGGAAACGCCTGACAATTTTGAAATTGAACTCGATGCAGATAAGGTGCATTTGCTGCCACTGCTTGCCGCTTGGTATGTCTGGGCAGAAGAAGAGCCCGCCTTTGCCGCGCACTGTAGAAATGACTATGAGCAGTATGCAACAAGGCTTTTGATGCAGAAAAAAGATAACCCAGTGCGAGAAGCCTTTTGCAATGAAATGGGGTGGTAAAAATGGCAATGGTAAATGCACCGCAACAGCAAAGTGTTTATCGCACGGTGTATCAGCAGTTTCGTGGTGTGCATTTGACTGACCCATATTTGTGTGATGTGGGGCATTCTCCCTATGCAATGAATTTGATTTCGAACAACGAAGGATTGCCTGAAATTCGGCCAGGCTTTCGCACCATTCACCCGCAGGGTGCGCGTGTCAATGCCTTGGCAAAAGGCTACATTGCAGGCGAGCAGGTTTTTTTAGCACACTGTGGCGCAAAGCTTTATAAGTGGACAGATAAAGAAATTATCCTATTGCATTCAGGGCTTAGCGATGAAAAAAGCAGTATCTTCTTTGCCACGCACGAAAATGAAACCAAAGCTTGGATTATGACAGGCGCGCAGTATCTCGTCTATGATGGTGTGGCGGTGAAATCTGTGGAGGAAATTGCCACAGTGCCAACCATTCTCATTGCCAAATCGCCCAGTGGTGGGGGAACTTTGTATGAACCAATCAATCTCCTACAACCCAAGCGAACAGAGTGCTTTGCGGGAAATGGCAATGATAGAAATTTCTATCTGTCGGCAAAAAACATCGACAGTGATGATGTAAAAGTGATGGAAATCAAGAGCTCAGGAGAGGTAGAGCGCACGAATTTTACAGTGGACCGCGCGTTGGGGCGCATCACTTTTTCTGTTGCACCAGATGAACCTTTGGTTGTTGGCACAGACAACATTAAAATAACGTATGCCAAAACCATCGAAGGCTATGCCAATCGCATCAAAGCCTGCCAGATTTGCACGGAATATGGAGAGACAGGAACAGGGCGCATCTTTGTCACAGGCAATGGTGACTATCGGAACTATGATTGGTGGAGCCAAACAAATGACCCAAGCTATTTTCCTGACCTCAACTATGGCGTGACAGGCAGTGCGAACACTGCCATCATGGGCTACTGCAAGTTGGGGCAATATCAGCTTCTCATCAAAGAGGATAACCAGCAAGACACCACAGTCTTTTTGCGCTATCCAGCAACGCTCAACAATGGTGACACTTATTTTAGATTAGAGCCTGGCATAGCTGGGAAAGGGGCAATAGCAAAGCGTACCTTTGTCACCTTAGTGGATGAACCGCTGTTTTTATCACACATGGGCCTCTTTGCCATTACGTCAAATAAGATTACAGCGGAGCGCACCTTGGAAAATCGCTCGTATTTTGTGGATGAGAAGCTTACAAAAGAAGCCAATTTACAAGACGCTGTGGCAACAGAATGGAATGGCTATTATCTGCTTTGTGTGAATCAAAAAGTGTATGCCTTTAATGCCAGAAGCAAAGAAGCACACAGCATGAGCTATGTGTATAACTGCTTTGTGTGGGACAACATTGATGCACGCTGTTTCATGGAATATGATGGCATGCTCTACTTTGGAGATTCGCAGGGCAACATCTGCAAATTTAACACTGACCTTTATGGAGGAGCTCAATATAATGACAACGGACAGGCGATAAATGTTGCGTGGGCTACAAAGATGGACAATGACAATATACCATTTATGCTGAAAACTATGACTAAAAAAGGGTCAGGGATTACAACAAAGCCATTCACGCGTTCTTCTTATGATATTTATGTAGTAACTGAAAAAAACTCTACAGAAGAATTTATTAAGAACTTTAATAGGGACATTTTTGACTTGAATGATATGGATTTAGATAGGTTTTCGTTGGAAACCTCACCGTTTGCTAAGTTCACGCCATTTGCGAATAAAGTGAAAAACTACGAAAGCTTGCAAATTATTGTGCGAGGGAATGCAATTAATGAGGGTTTTGGCATCTATAACATTGTGAAACAATGGCGCCCTGTGAATTATGTGAAGAGGTGACTTATGGGAGAATTTATAGATTTAATTATCACAGATCAAGAGTACGCAGACAAAGGCATGACGTCACTGAGTGGAACAAAATGGACAAACCAAGCTGAGATGCTCAAAGCGAAACTAGATGAAGATGGTACCTTTGTTGGAAAAAGGCTTGAACAGGCCTTGTTGCTATTGGAGAGTGAAGCGGCTGCTGAGAATATAGGGGCAAATGTTCCAAGAGTTGCGGATAAGAATGTGCAAGCGATTCTGTCAGCACACGACGAAAGCATTGGGAACATGTACACAACCACCCAAATAGACGCAGTAGTTTCAACTAATACGAATGACCTTATAAATAGCATCGCATTTAATTCGCAAGACGGTAAATTCACCATCATAAAGAAAGATGGCACCTCTCAGACCATCGATACACTACTTGAAAAAGTACCTGTATCGATGGAGTTTGAAACGGTGGGTGAAGTTACTAAAATCATACTAACCAACAGTGACGGTTCGACTTCTACTGCAGATATTTCTACACTCGTGGATAACTACACGTACGTTACTACACCTACTATCTCTATTCTCGAAACTGGAGAAGCAAACCAACGTGAAATAGAAGCTAGTGTTCGTAACAACTCGATTACTGTAGAACACCTATCTGTAGCGGCAGTAACACAACTAGAGGGCTACAGAGATGCGGCCAGCACTTCGGCTACCTCAGCAACCAATTCTGCAGCAACAGCATCTGCCCATGCAACAACTGCCTCAACTGCTGCAGCCAATGCTGCCACGTCAGCTTCGACGGCTACCTATGCATTAACAAACGTACAAGATTTAGAGCGGACCGCTGAGACGTTTGCTGATAGTGCCGAGAACTCTAAAACACAAGCAAAGAGCTACGCAATGGGTGGAACAGGAACTAGGACAGGCGAAGACACAGACAACGCTAAGTATTACGCTCAACAGGCTCAAGAACATGCGAGTGCAGTTACTTCGTTTAACGGAAGAACAGGTACTATCGTACCACAAGCAGGCGATTACACTGCAGAGCAAATCACAACAGACCCTACACGTCGCTTTGTTACAGATGCTCAAATAGCAAATTACGAAGCAAAGCCAGACATGTCTGATGTAGTGGCTCTACAGAAACTAGAATACCACTTCTATATCCAGCCTGCGGATTGGGAAGGAACAGAAGCTCCTTACACTTTTAAGAAGCAATTTAATGACCTCAAACCAAAGGACAATCCACATATCACACTAGACTACGAACCTGCTATTCCTGATGCAACCTTTATACGGGGTGTAGCACAGTATAACAAAATAGATAAAGGTATGACATATATAGACGGTCTACCGCCTGAATACCCACCCCTGCCTGAAGACATGCTACACCCTTATTGGTATATCGGTGAGAAGAACGGAAACGTAAGACTGACAAACTACGATACAGTTGTCAAGAACACTTCTTCAGACTTGCCTAACGTACTGAAGGCTGATGGTGATGTAAAGTTCGCTCAGTCTTATTGGGACTTAGTTGATGATGAATGGGAGTTTGACCGACACTTCTCTTGGGATAACATCTTCGGCGACACTCCTTTAGCAAGCAGCCACGATATAGTCTACAGGAGTTCAGGCCTAATTTGGAATGCTGCAGCAGCTACGGTACTAGAGCTAAAATGTTTCAAAGAAAAACCAGACTTCGTACTAGGGTTAACTATGGAGGTGTATCGCTAATGGGAATTGTATTTTTTAGTGGACAAAAAGGTGACGACTCAGTTGCTGCTTCTGCATTGGCAGCAATTGATGCTGTACAAAGAAAAGATTTCATAAGAGGCTTGCAAATAATGCTAAACCAAACCAAATCAAGCACAAACATTAATGCTTGGGCTGATGTGTTAGATGATGATTTGATGATAAACAATGCCATAAGTAGTGGTTATGTTTTAAATGAGGGGAAACTAGTAAGCGAAAGTAACACTATATCACAACCCTCATATTCATCAACGGAATATTTTGGTGCATCATCTACGAACCAAGTTAAGTGGGGGCAGACATTTACAGCGGAACTGTCTGGGGGCATAGCTTATATTGATGTTCATTTAAGAAGAACGTCAAGTATTCCTGCTGATGGCTTGCGAATTAACGTTTATGAAAGTGACAAAACGACTTTAATAGGTACTTCTGACAATGTTGTTTTAGGTTCTGAATTGACAACAAGTTGCACACCTACCCGTTTAATTTTACTGGTGTAAATATAATAAACGGCACTCAATATTTTTTCGAAGTTGAAAGAACAGGAACAACCACAAGCAGTGCATACTACTATATTGGTATTGCATCCAACTTATACAATGGTGGTAAGGCTTATGAAAACGAGGGTGTTGGAAATTGGAGAGTATATTCTAGTGATATGTATTTTGTTTTAAAAACAACTAATAGTGCAAATGTAATATGGAATGAAACGAATGCGACTGAAGTATTCACAAAAATGGCAATCAGTGCTTTTGAAGTCTTGAACACTGGCACAATAACCTATTATGTTTCGAATGATGGTACGAATTGGACGCAAATAACATCTTTGAACGAAATGCAAGCTGTTTCTTTCACAGGCACAAATATACATGTGAAAGCTGTTATCACGGGCGATGCCGAACTTAACTCAATTGCATGGGGAGGCTACTAATTTTTGAATAACAGGCAGTAGCCACAGTATAGCTACAATTTAGATCTTCTCTAGTTTCGATTCATAAAAAACTACACAAAAATATGAAATGCGTTAGGCTATTCGCCTAGCGCGTTTTTCATGGAAAAGAGGTATTATTAGGCTATTTTAGAAGTGGGAGATGATGGAATACCAACCAACGCTACGAGCTAGCCTTTTAGCCCCTGTTAATGTGTGCAAACTAAGAGTTGCTAGCATAAAACATAGTTTTTACAAACGATATAACAGATAAAGTCACCGTCTTTATAAAAGCCAAAGATATTAATTAAGAAAGGGGATCAGTATGAGTATAATAGGTTCAATCTTTTCTATAGGGACAAAAGTCATGAAAGATGTGAGTGAACACGTAAAGTCTGCTACAAATAAGAAAAAAAGAAAGTCCCATCAAACCGACTCAGATGAGTTTAATGCATGGAGAGAAGACAATCCTGATATTTTTATTTCCGATCAGGATCTTTCCCTTGCGCAGACCAATTCATATTTTGCAAGTGACTTAATTGAATCCAAAGAGGGGTATCGTGATGCAGATGCCATTGGGGATGAAGAGGGGAAGAATGCGTATTGGAAGCAGTTAGAAGCCTCCAGAAAAGATAACGGTGGTTATTCAGGTGGCGTAGATGGCAGTGCGTATATCGTGGGGGATTCCAATGTACAACCAGCGGGCTTGTCTGGAGGAGTTATATCTGGAAACCCAGCAAGTGTCAATGATGTGATGCTAGTAACGACGTATGGAAACAACCAGTCTTATGCCGATCAAGCAGCGATTTACGAAAAAAAGCTCAAAGAAACCGAACGATTAGCAGAAGAGCAGATAGGGACAGCGGTGCGACAGGGCACAAGACAGCTTAACACACAAAAAAAGGACATTGAGCGTGCGTATAAAGATTCGGCTCGGCAGGCATACGTCAGTTATATGCAAAATAAACGCGATATTCCGCAACAGCTTCGCACAGTTGGCATCACGGGTGGGGCAGCAGAGAGCACCTTGCTGGGTGCACAGACGGCATATCAGAAGCAATTGCAAAAAACAGAAGTTGCAAAAAATCAGGCAATTGCAGACATTGATTTGGCGGTTGAAAATCTGCGCGCCAGTGGCGATTTGCAAACAGCGCAGTATGTTTTAAACAATGCAGAGAAAATCGCCGAGTCTTACTTGCAAGCAGGGATGAATGACATTGCTCGTAATGATGCACTGGCTTTGCAAGAAGCACAACTGACAGGAATATATAACGGACAAAAAACCCTAGCCTACCAACAGGCAGAATATAATAAAGATTTTTCTGAATCTAAGATGTGGAGAAATTTTGAAGGAATGAGAGAGCATGGATGGACAGACGAACAAATACAATCGGCAAATGCACAATATGCACCACAAGCCTATCAGTCATATCGTAGAAAGACTAGTAACAAATCTTCGGGAGGAGATGCCTATGACCCGAATGGTGGGTATAACCCTGATGACTACAACATGGATAGCATTTTGGATTTGCAACAAGGACCTATCGACTTAGCCACCGCGATTCGAATGGTTACAGACAAGAAAGCAGAAATTTATGAAGGACCAAACGGTAAAGTCTCATTTAGATTGCCAGGTGTCATCAATGATGCAGGTGTTTCAGAGACAAACGCAATGCAAACTCAAGGAACGCCATTAGACGCATCAAAAATAAATTTGGAAAGCCTTCAAAGGGCAGGATATGGACACGTAAAAACAGTGGAAGAAGTTGGTCAATTAATAAAAGAAGGTAAAATCATGATTACACAAACAACGGATGGAAAGATGTGGATTCAGGCCACTTTACCTGGTACGGTACTACCTCCTCCAGGAATTTTTTAATTATGGAGTTTATGAGGTGTTAATATGACTACATTTGAAGAAGAACAACAAAAAATATTAGCTCAGACGCAAGCGCAAGCAAAACAGATTAAAAGCAGTGTTTTTCAACAAGAAGTGCAGAAAATTCTTAACGCGCAAGTAAAACCAACGCAACAACTGTCATTGAATACGAGTTTTGACATACTCAATAGACAACTTCCTTTTACGCAACAACTTCAAAACCAATTCAACCAGAAACAAGCTGATGCAAATAATCGAATTAAAAGTTTGCCTAGTTTACCAAAAGCCAATATACAAAAAGGCAAGGAGATAGATAATCAAGCAAAACCTACTCGCAAAAGAAATAGCCCAACCATACACGATGATATCTTGGCGGGGCTAAAAGGAGAGAAGCTGGATTATGAAGCCATTGACAAGCGAGAAAAACGTGCCACCTTAGGGTTTCGAAAAGCTGGTGCCGCCCTTGGTTCTTTTGGAGAAACCACAGTGCAAGCGGGAAAAGACTGTTGGACAAATACGTTTCATAACCACGAAGACGATGAAGCAAGAAAGGCATACAATGAGTTTTTGGGGCGATGGAATCAATTTCAAATACAGCAAGCAAAAGGTAGCCTTCGCACTGCAGAAGATGTGCTAGGCATGTCACAAAAAGAAGCGAAAGAGCATTTAGATTATCTGAAAGCGGAACTAGATAAAGTGGCGGTCAGCACAGTGGTTGACCCAGATAGTTATTTTCAAAAAAAGAACCAAGAGATCGCAGAAGATTACGCGTATGTCACCGAAGACATGACGGATGGTGAAAAAACAGTCTTTGACCTATATATGACGGCGAGCGAAATGGTGCCAGTGTTGGCGGTTGGCGCTGTGAATCCAGTGGCTGGTGGCGCGCTTGCTGCTGGTATGGCAGGTGGACACAAAACCTATGAGGTGAATGCGCAAGGCATTGGAGCCAGGCAGTCGTTTCAGCGAGGTGTGTTAGCTGGGGCGATTGAAGCGGCAACCGAGGCTGTGCCCATTGGTAAAATTGCAAAACTCGTCAAAGGTCCATCGGGGAAAAAAGCCGTTCGGGCGATTTTCGAACAGATGGGAACAGAGGCAACTGAAGAATCGATTTCTTACATAGCAACCTACGTAGCGGATAAGGCATACCAAGACCCCAATGCGAAATTCTCTTTTGTTGATTTGCTAAAGGGTGCAGGGGCAGGGATGATACTCGGCGGGGTCTTTGCGGGGGGAGGTGTTGCCGTTGGCAACGCGAGAGGTTTGACACAGACACCACAGGCATACACAACCCAAGGAAGTTTGCCACATGCCAATCAAACCCTGACGCAAAAGAGCGTGAATAACATGGCTGCTCCAGTATCGAACACCTCAAAAGGGAAACAAAGTGTCGGAACGCTTTCGGCAGGCTTGCCCAATAACACTCAAAATTCGGCGCTGTCATCCAAGACTAACACAGAAGTAGGCATACGGAAAAAGACAGCAGAAATGGAAAAGGCGCGCGAAATAGCAAAACGCTTCAACACTGAACTCAATTTTGTCAACACCTTGGGTCAGAACATAGGTGGCAAGTACAAAGACGGCAAGATAACGATTGCGCTAGACAGTGCAAACCCAGTGACAAACGTGTTGACGCATGAGTTGACCCATCATATCGAAAGCACAGGGCAATATGAGGAACTCTCTAACATGGTGCAAGCGCATATGGGAGAAGAATTTGGCAGTGTAAAATCACAAATTACAGAGCGCTATGCAAAAGAAGGCATCGAGTTAGACGATGCGGGTGCATCGAAAGAAGCGGTAGCCAGTTTCATGGAAAACCGTGGCTTGTTTGAAGATGAAGCCTTTGTCAAACGCATATCCATAGAAAATCCTAACCTATTCCAAAAAATCTACCACTGGATTCAAGATGCAGTCCACAAAATTGGCGCAGACCATGATGCAAAGTTTTTGATTGACGCTCAAAGATTGTATGAAAAAGCGATGCAACAAGATGTTACATCGCAAAATGGCACACAATATAAGATTAGAAAAGATGTACAGGGAAATTCATTTGTTGAAATAGACGAGGATATCTTAGAAGGTGTGCCCAGAAAAGACTGGACTAAAACTGTTAAAGAAACAATCAAAAGTAAGTTCAGTAATGGAATTGATATGGGTAATTTTGTGGTTGGTTTAAATAAGCAAACAACACGAGAGTTTGCCTATTCCGAATATACCAAAAGGTTGAAAAATAATAGTCCCCAAAAGTATAAAGATAAGTTGCGTTCAGCGAATAATGCTGATGAATTGACAAAAGCTGCATCAACCATAAAAAATGAATCTTTGAAGCATGCTAGAAGAGATAAAATAAAAAGTTTTAATCGCGGCAATGTAAACATGCGGGTCGGAGGACGTGATTACACTATAGATGTCGTTACTGCAATTCATGCAGATAATAAAGAACACCTATACGATATTGTCAACATGAAGCCAACAAAAATAGAAGCCACCCCAAACGTAGCTCCGAGTAATAATACTCAGGTAACGCAGAAGGAGGTAGCTTCTAATGACAATGTATCACAAGAACAAAACACTGTCAATACCCAGTATATGCTAAATGATAAAGAGTATACACAGAGTGCAAATCCTGAGAAAAACAGTGACAGAGCAGGTATGTTGCCAATGGTAAAAGACACAGCACAAGGACAAACAAATCCTCTTGTTTCAAAGGAAACTGGAACAGGCACACAAACGCATCAGGTGAAAATGCAAGAAACACTTGAAAAAATTGTAAATCATTACTATAATCAAGGCAAAGGCTATGATGCGATTCGCACCAATTTACTAGAACAAGTCGATGCAGGAAAACTGCCTGTCAAGGCAGTCGCGCAGTATTTAGACAGTGGAAAGCTCAATCAAAGGTTCCATGGCTCACTGACACAAGAAACCCAGCAGAATACAACAAACAATACGCTAGCATCAGAGCAAACAAAGCAAGAGGTTTCTGAAAATACATGGATGACTGGTGAACCAAAGTCGGATTTTTCCTTATTTGAGGAATTGTCAAGGGTTATTCAAAGTTCGAACTATGATTATATAATAAATGCTGTGGAAGGAACATCATTTAAAACAGCTAATAATAATACTATCTATAGCTTGTTGGATGACATAGATATTTCAACATTAACGAATAAACAAAAATTTGAACTAAATCTTAAAATCTTTAGCAAGGCTATGGATGATGGTGTTGATACTGATGTATTAGTTGTTAAAGATTTTATGTTTCTTGATGAGACAGCTAAAGTGAAGTGGCCCAAAGATGATGGATTTGAATTAGATATTAATGGAAATCCAAAGAAAAGCAAGGTATATCCACGTAAAGGGACAGAGTTTGATCGTTATGGAGATAATTCTGGCAGATTTGTTTCACCAGTTGAAAATGGTTTGAGTGTTGATTTTGATATGAGAGGATTACCATATGTTAAGAATCCAAATGCTTATCACAAGTATATAATTGAACAAAATTTTAGTAACTTGCAACGTGTTATTGATAATTGTGAGGATTTAGATATTAAGAATAGTATTATGTCTTATATAGAAAGACACAATGTAGAATTAAAAGCATTTATTGGAGAAATTGCACCTGCTTTTGGTTCTAAAATGGGTGGGACACAATTACAATTGCCGCTTCCTGTTGAAATGCTTGAAGCTCTTGGCATGATAAGTGAATTATAATAATGAGGTGAGGATTTGAATATTAAAGAATTAAGGCAACGAATTAAACAAGAGGGATTGACAATATGTAGACATAATATTGATTTCAATCCAATGCAAGATGATGAATTAGGTTTATTATTTTCTGAGGGGAAATGGCAAGTATATCAATCATATGAGAGAGGCGGATACCATATTGTTGAATCTTTTGATAATGAAGAAGATGCATGTAATATGATTTATAATTATCTGTCTATTGAAAAGAAGGGAAAGGATAGAATGAAAGAATTAAAAAAATTTAATTAGAGATAAGTAAGTTAATAAGTAATCAAATTATATTTAGGATAGTTATATATCATAGGTGTTAATGAAGATTTTATATTTTAGAAAAGCGCGATGCTATGATAGCATCGCGCTTTTTTTTGTACCTTGAAACATAGATAAACACAGAACTCAATTTCGTGAAAACCTTGGGAGATAACCATGCAAGAAGTGACGACTGGACTTCAACAAGCTGTGAAAGAGCAAATCGATTCACTGGCAAACACACAGGCAGTGCAAACGCCAGAAACACTTGAAAATAATGTAAATCGTATATATAATGAGCTCAAAGACAATCCAGAGGCAAAAACACTATTGCAGACGAAAGTGCAAGAAGGCACTTTGCCAGAAAAGCTTGTCACAAAACTAAAAGAAACTGGACTACTCAAGAGCGACATCAACAGCACCTTGTCAAATGCTCTTCAGCGAAATGGTCAAAGTAATGGGTTAGCAATCGAGCAAACAAAGCAAGAGGTTTCTGCAAATATATTAAGAACTGAGAAGTCAAAGAATCATACAGGTGAACTATTAAAACTAACAAAATGCAATACAGATGAATTGACCCGTTACTTGAGTAAATTAGATTCTATAAATGGGACGAACTACGTTGATGATTATACGCAAAATGGCGAATGGCCAGAGTATGTTCAGATTCCCAAGGATTCTAGTGTATTAAAAGCAGACGGCAGTATTGACTGGAGTAAGGCAACAGATGGTGGTTATACTTTGAATGCTGAAGGAAAAGCAATTAAGGAAGATTTTATTCCGCATTCGGGTGAAGTGATAGATAGGTATGGCAATCATTATGGTAGATATTCATCTCCTGTAATAGAAGGACAGGCCTATTCATATGATGAACGTTCATTACCATACTTAGAAGATTTATCTAATTATCATCAGTTTGAAGTAACTGGAGATTTCAACAAAATTGAAGAGTATGTTGATAGATGTAAAGATATTAAGCTGAAAAGTGAAATTGAGGCTACGGTAAGAAAATACTACAAACGCGATTACAGTAGGCTAGTAGCATATAAAGGTGAAGTAGCTAAAGTTCATGGTTGGGGTTCAGGTAGAGCAATTCAATATGAATTTCCATTGACAGTTGACCAGTTAAGTAGATTAGGATTATTGAAAGAGTTGAACTAGGAGGAAACAATGAATATTAATGAGGCAGAAATAATTATTCAAAAAGAAAAGCTAAAAGGCTATAATCTAAATGAAGATAGATACAATAGAGAAAATGAAGTTGTAATAATGCAAAAGAACGATAAATGGGTTGTTTATGTAACAGATGAAAAAGCTAGTAAGGTAGCAAATTCAGAAGATATTTATCATAGTGAGGAAGAAGCAGTTGATGATTTCATTGATAGGTTGAGAGCTGACAAAATACTAAGAGAGCTATAGAAAGGAATATGTATAGCTGTTGACTTGTTAGTTTAATAGAAGAAATATTAGTAGTATTAGAGGTTCGAATGAAAAGAGACGAAGCAATAAGGATTATTAAAGAGGAAGATTTAAGAAATTATAATTTAGATGAAAACAGGTTTAATAGAGAAAATGAAGTTGGTATTAAGAATGAAAATGGTTATTGGACTGTATATGCTACCGATGAACGAGCAAGTATGGTAACTGGTTCTGAAATACGGTTTGATAATGAAGAGTTGGCGTTTGATAATTTTATTAAACGATTGAGAGCAGATAAAATCTTGAGGAAATTTAATTGATTCTTTTCATAGTTTAAACGAAGAGGTGGAAAAATGAGAAAAGAAGAATTTGAACAGCATTTGCGCGCAGGAAGATTGAAATTGAAAACAGCACATATTGAGATTGGTAAGTTAGGGCGTAGTCAATATACCATTGGGATATATGAAAGAAATGGAGGCTATTGCGTCTATATGATTGGCGAAAGACAAGATTTTTCCTTTGAAAAAGAGTTTGATAACGAAGAAGATGCATATGAGTATTTGTATAAACTGATTTTGCTTGAGCAAAAACTTGAAAATCAGTAATTTAAAAATGGAATACTCAATGTCGAAACAGTGAGTGATATTGATTTAAAAGCGCGATGCTATCATAGCATCGCGCTTTTCTAAAATATAAAATCTTCATTAACAC
>DAOUQJ010000012.1 GCA_030625685.1 Oscillospiraceae bacterium | reverse complement strand
TTGCTGTTGTTTTGATAAGAGATTGCATTAATAAGAGCCTCAAAAGCAGATGGACTTAGTGTGCCTCCGCTTAAACTTAGCGTTGCTGTTGTCCCGCTTACAGAAACACTATAACTAAGTGAATTTGTAGCAGTAGTACCAGAAGTCCCATGTGTTAGAACAATGGATGTTCCATCCAGATTAATCCTTTCGTTGGAACCATCAGTTACATTGGTAACCGTCATTGTAAAATCAGAGAGGGTTTGTCCGCTTTCAACAGTAGAAGCAGATGCGCCACTAAACATAGTTACTGCGCTACCACCCTCAGTAAATGTAGGGTTGGTTCCTGTAACAGTTAAAGTTGGTTCATCATCAGTGGAAGTTATGTCAAAACTAACTGATGCAACATTGGAAGACTCAGTTCCATCATTGGTAGTAAATGAAATTGTAGCTGCATTAGTGCCACTTAGGTTAGGCGTGGGTGTAAAAGTTGCAGCATCCAAGGCAGCATTAATGTTAAACAAGGTTCCTGATGCAGTAAAAGTTGATGAACTGTTTCCGTTACCACTAAAAGTGATACCTGAAGTTCCTATGTTAAGTGTTCCTCCGGTTATTGTAAATGTAACTGTCTGGTGATCTCCATCAGCATCTACCACTTGTATATCATCTGACAAAGGAATGTTTGTATCATTTTCAGCAACTGTTGGGGCACTTGGTGCAATAGCTGTTGGAGCGGTGTTGGAAGCAAACCCATATATTCGAATATTGTCAACTGCCAGTTCCTCATAACCACCACACAATAGTTTTATTCGTATTGAAGCATTTGTAGCTCCATTTGTTGCGAAATCATAAGTGAATTCCTTAAAATCTGATCCAATAAGAATACCATCACCAATATCATTAAAATCAGTATCCTCTTTAATATGCCCCTCCATCATAAGTTCTGACTGATCGCTTCTAAAAGAGCCTACTGTTGTATATGTCCCTGTGTTGACATTATTATCACCTGAAGTTGCAATATCGCCATCAAAAGCATATTGAATATCGAATCCATCAGATTCCTCAAAACAATTAGCTCCATTATTTGCTAACAATAGTTTTACACGTACATTAGTATAGGCAGAAACATTTTGAGATGCAATAACAATATAGCCAGCTTCGCCAAGACCAAGAGGGTTATCAGTAGAATCAACATCTTCACCTAAGAAACATTTATTCCCATGGACACTAGTTAAAGATGTAGACCAACCTGATGGTGGTGTCAGAACATTAAAATCCCTAAAATAGTCATTGGCACCATCGTAAAAAGTATTAGCATCGTAATTCGTAGCATCACCTTCAAAGCTTTCCTGCAATAACAATGTTTCTGCCATTACGGGAATAGTAAACAAACAGAGGAAAATTATTAGGACAGAAAAGTTTTTTATTATTGAGCCTTTCATTTGTTCTTTCCAACCCGAAAACAAAGTTATATATTTCTTCATAAAGTTCATTTCTCCTATTTTGTAATATTATAGTAATATATCATATTTATGAAAGAAATGTAATACTACAACCATTAAAAACCATATAAAAAATCAAACGTAAGAAGTTATATCAGCCTTCAGTTTGCAATGATGGGCGTTTTTTGATTTGTATAGGAACGTACACACTTAGGTTGGAAAATTCTTTCATTCATGATAGTATTATTTTTAATTATTCTCTCCACTTTTTTGTTGCTGATTTTTTGCCGCCTGTGAGCCGTTAAATAGCTGACAGGTGGCTTTTGTGTAGTGCTCCGAAAGATAGTGAAAAGTTCGAGAGTCTGTCCGATGCAAATTGAGTAATTTATTAAATTTCTGGCGTATAAAAAAATACATTTTCGCAAGTGAAATCAAGCAAAGCAATTTCCGTTAAGCTATAATTGGTATAGGGTGAATGAAACGAGGTGGTAGACGAATGTACGAGTGGCATAAGCAGATCCAAATAATCGTTGATGAAATTGATGAGTGTATCAGACATCATCATAATGAAGTGTTGTCACTACGATTTCTTTCTCATAAGTTGGGTTATTCCGAATATCATACTACCAGAAAATTTAAGGAAATTTTAGGTAAGCAATATAGAGATTATCTGCGACTTAGAAAGTTAGCCTTTGCACTTAAAGAGGTTAGGGATAGTGAAAAAAGCATTTTGGACATTGCTTTTGATTATGGTTTTTCTTCACATGAAGCTTTTACTAGAGCTTTCAAAGGATTATATGGTGTAACTCCAAGTGAATATAGAAAAAAACCTAAGCCTGTCGTTCTTCGGACAAAAATCAACCCTTTCGATCGCTACTTTTTAGGATTAGGAGAGATTGGTATGATAAAATCTACAGAAGATGTTAAGATTTATTTTGTAACCATGCCTGCACACAAATTTTTGCACATTAAAAACTATGAGAGCAATGGGTATTGGGATTTTTGGCAAAAGCAAAGTCTTATTGAGGGGCAGGACTGCGAAACAATTTGTGGCTTACTCGATAGCGTGAAGGGAAAATTGGATGACGATGGTGGAAGCGAATCTAACGGCGATAGCGGTCAGATTATGGCGTACATTAATGACCCAGACGGCAGACTATGTGATTGGGGTATTCCACGTATAGAGTGTTATGGTGTACGTCTTCCTTTTGATTATAAAGGCGAAGTACCATCACAGATGCATATAATTGATGTTCCCGAAGCCGAGTATATTGTTTTTGAACATGGGCCATTCGATTATGAGCAGGAAAATCGTAGTGTGGAGGAAAAGATGGAAAAAGCAATGGCTACTTTTGATTTTGCTGGCTCCGGTCACTGCTTTGATACTTCCCCCGGTAGAATTATCTACTTTTCATTTAATCAAGAGCGGTCTTGGAAGTATATTAGACCCGTGTGCAAGCTTTAATTATAGATTGCTTTGTTAAATTTATTAAAGATTATGAGTATAACTTTTTGTGATAGTTCAAATACATTACTAGAGATGAGATGATAACATATCTAGTAACTTTCTAGTAACTACATTAGTATTTAGTTACTAATTTACAAGTGATTTTTTAACAGTATATTTAAAGAATTCAAGAGAAATCTCCATGCTAAGTTTAACTTAGTACATGGGGATTTCTCTTAATTTAAACCTTTATTCTTTTAATTCCAGAGGGTTTAGGTTTATTTTGTTCTGTTGAGTTTTTGTGAATTCTTCTAAGTCTGCTTCAAAAGCATCTGCATTGATTATTGTTGTAGAATTGATCCTCAACCAAGGGAATCCTTGCTTGACTAGGGTTTGTATGCCTCTATAAATGTGGCAACGAGTGATACAATCTTGCTGTTCAGCAGCAATCTATTAGGAAAAATTGTTCGGAAAGGCGGGGGGGAGATAAATTGAATATACCTATTGACTCTCACATTGTGATATGCTTTATATTATAAATGAGCTCAAAAGAACACAGCTGTGAGGTGAACAAATGTTAAGGATAGGTGATTTTTCAAAACTTTCAAGAATAAGCATTCGCATGTTAAGACACTATGATGAAGTAGGTATTTTAATTCCTCTAAATATTGATGATTTTACTGGGTATCGATATTATAGTGAACAGCAATTGGCTATTGCAGGTAGAATTATCGCACTTAGGGATATGGGGTTTAACATTGCAACCATAAGGCAAATACTAAATAGCTATGAGGATCCTCAAGCTCTTGCAGAATTTCTAAACGTAAAACGATTAGAGATACAGACAGAGGTTGAAGAAAAACAACAGCGTTTACTTCTTCTTGAAACAGCGATTAATAGGCTGAGAAAGGACGAAACTTCGATGAATTATAATGTGACTTTAAAAACTTTACCTGAACGCTATGTTGCAAGTGTAAGAAAAACAATTCCTTGTTATGAACAAGAAGGTATGTTATGGGGCATCCTAATGCAGGAAACAGCACATCTTAAAATGCAGGACAGCGATCCTTGCTACACATTAGCCATATTTCATGATGGTGAACACAAAGAAAATAATGTGGATGTTGAGGTTCAGAAATCTGTTAAGGGTAGCTACCCTAACTCAGAGAATGTAATATTTAAGACAGAACCTGCTGTAGATATTGCTTCTGCCATTTTCAAAGGTGGATATGAACAATGTTGTGAAGTAAATCAGGCAGTTGCTAACTGGGTGCAAGACAATGGATATATATTTACTGGACTGGCATTCAATATTTATCATGTCAGCCCTCATGAAACAAAAAACCAAGATGAATATGTTACCGAGGTTTGCTATCCTGTGAAAAAGAAATAATCGACTGTAAAAAATTGATTTATGGGGTTGTTCTATAAACAAGTCGTCATCCGAAAAAGACAATCCAAGCAAGGCATGAATTATGTTATAACTTACAACTTCCTTGTCAATAGTGGGATATTTTAGAAACTGGCCTGTTCCCGTATAATGTACATAGTATATATTATTAAATATTTAAGAGAAATTCCCGTGCTAAATTTATTTTAGAACACGGGGATTTCTCTTAATTTTAAACTCGTTCTTTCAGCGATCATGGTATTCGGCTTTTGTTCCTTTATGTATTGAACGGCTTTTTTAGCGGATAATGAAACTTGATATAGAGAAGAAGTGTCTACTTTTGTATTTTAAGTTTAAAGTGGATAGATATTGCATTTTGCGACTTGTTTCTATAACATATAACCAGTCGAGAAAGGAGGATTTAATATGACAAATAATTTAATAATCAAAAATCTATGGAGGGTAATACCTCAATAGTTGGAGGTAAAAATGCGAACTCAAAGTATTAAAATTAATAACATCCCTGCTATGATTTGGGGAGAACAATCAGGTAAGGTATATATTCATGTTCATGGGAAAATGTCTCGCAAAGAATATGCTGAGCAATTTGCAAAAATAGCTGAAAAAAAGGGTTATCAAACACTTAGCTTCGATTTACCTGAACACGGAGATCGAAACGATAGTAGCTATCGCTGTGATATATGGAATGGCATAAATGACCTTTCATTAATTGCTGACTATGCTTTTTCAAAATGGAAAGAGGTTTCTTTATTTGCGTGTAGTCTTGGAGCATATTTTAGTTTAAATACTTATGCTGATAGACCTTTTACAAAGTGTCTTTTTCAATCACCGATGATTGATATGGAGTATATGATTAGACAAATGTTTAGGTGGTACGATGTGTCGGAAGAAAGGCTTTGCATAGAAAAAGAAATCTCAACACCTTTTGATACACTGCGTTGGGATTATTTTCAATATGTGTTAGAGCATCCAATCCGAAATTGGGGTATACCAACATCAATTCTTTATGGTGGCAAGGACAATTTCCAACCCATTGAAATTATTCAATTATTTGCGAATGCACATCATTGCAAACTAACAATTTCTGAAGAA
Organism: Oscillospiraceae bacterium; assembly: GCA_030625685.1. GTDB lineage: Bacteria > Bacillota > Clostridia > Oscillospirales > Oscillospiraceae > Evtepia. The sequence goes on along the minus strand of DAOUQJ010000012.1, from coordinate 73,555 downwards.
AGTGAGCATCCTTTTATGCAACCCAAAGATGAGGAGATTGTGGCTCAATGGCTTGCAGATAATCTATAAGCACAATGAGCATTGAACCACAGAGAACACTTAAATTTAGAGGACAAGATATGCAAAGACACCCTGTAGCAATTCATAAATCAGTCAAACATGAAAGTGATTACGTTTTCAAGATTTAAGTGATTTAAAATCTATTATGTCAAATGAACTGGAAAATCATCATCATAATACGAGCAGAGTCCAGAGTATCCTTTAAAAAGAACGATCATTTTTTGCGAATTCTACTTCATTATGCTACACTATGATTATATTCCCTCTTATATTTGTGCAAAGAAAGAGAGGAATATAGTTGCTTTTTATTGTAAAGTAAAATATAAGGAGCTGACAAAATGGAATGGATCACACGATTAAATCATGCAATCAACTATATTGAAGAACACTTATGTGATACTGTGGATTATGATGAGATTGCAAAACTTGCTTGTTGTTCTGCATATCATTTTCAACGGATGTTTGCATACATGTCAGATACAACATTGTCAGAATATATTCGTCGCAGACGCATGTCTAAAGCTGCTGTTGATTTGCAAAGTGAGTCTGCAAAGATTATAGATATCGCCTTAAAATATGGTTATGATTCTCCAACAGCATTTAATCGTGCATTTAAAAGCTTTCATGGTGTTGCCCCATCTCAAGCAAAAACAAATGGTGTTTCTATCAAGGCTTTTCCACCTATCAGCTTCAAAATCACAATAAAAGGAGCAGAAGAAATGGAATATAAAATTGCTTGCAAAGATGCTTTTCGAATTATTGGAGTAAGTAAACCTTTGCATCGTGAAGTAGAAAAGAACTTTGAAGTGGTTCCACAAATGTGGCAAAATGCAACGACAGATAGTACAATTCCAAGACTTGCTGGTATGATGAATAGTGAGCCGATGGGTATGCTTGGCATCAGTGTTTGTAACGAAGAGAATTGGAGATATTTTATTGCAGTTGCAAGTAATTGTGAAATTGACAACACACTACAGGAATATATCGTTCCAGCTACTACATGGGCGATATTTTCAGGTAGTGGTAGTGGCCACTCTATACAAGAATTAGAAAAGCGTATTGTTACCGAATGGTTGCCAACCTCAGGATATGAGTATGGAAATGCCCCTGATATTGAGGTGTATTTGAATTCTGACCCTCAAAATATGAAATACGAAGTTTGGATACCGGTTGTAAAAAAACAGGAGTCTTGTTAATATGGCGATGTGGAACCCGTGGAGAGGCTGTCATAAATATAGTGAAGGTTGTAAGTTTTGTTATATCCATAAAGGTGATTTGAAACGCAACATAGATACTAATGTTATTATAAAGTCCGACAAATTTTATGCTCCGATACAAAAAACGAAAAAGGGAGAATATAAAATCAAGTCTGGTCAAACGGTATATCTATGTTTTTCTTCTGATTTTTTAATTAAAGAGGCTGATGTGTGGAGAGATGAGTGCTTTCAAATAATGAAAGAACGTTCAGATTTGCATTTTATATTTTTAACCAAGCGAATTGATAGATTTATGGATTGTATACCTCATGATTGGGGCAATGGTTATGACAATGTTACTGTGGGTTGCACCATTGAAAATCAAGCTATAGCAGATGAAAGACTATCAATTTTTAGCACCTTACCCATTAAGCATAAAAATATTATATGCCAACCGCTCTTGGAAAAAATTGAAATAGAACAATACCTTGATAATATTGAGTTGCTTGTAGTTGGTGGTGAGTCAGATTACAATGCACGACCACTTAACTATGATTGGGTATTATCATTGCGAGAACAATGTAAAACAAAGAATATACATTTTGAATTTAGGCAGTGTGGAACTCATTTTCTCAAAGATAATAAAAAATATATGTTAACTGTTCGTCAGCTGTGCAGTCAAGCAAAAAAAGCGAATATAGATCTTTAATTTGAGCCACTTGTTTGAGTGGCTCTGTTGTTTATAAACTCAATATCGTCAATTGTATCCTTAAAAAAGGAAGGTGAAGATGTTACTTTACTGTGATAAAATGATACAACCAATCTATTAACCAAGACCTCTTAGGCATATTACTATCTATTGTGATAAAGGAAGGAGTGAGAAGTCATAATAACCAACGAATCTATCAATCGTGCAATAGACTACATCTTAAATAACATAAGCGAAGACCTATCGGTTGATGAGATTGCTTCTCATTGCAACTATTCTAGATACTATTTTTCCAGATTATTTAAGGCAGAAACTAGTGAAAGCATCTATATGTTTATTAAACGTGTGAAGCTAGAGAAAAGTGCGTTTCACCTAAAGGTTGAAAAAAATAAAAATATCACTGATATAGGCTTGAAATATGGTTACAGTTCATCAAATTATAGCTCCGCTTTTAAGCAGTATCATGACCTATCTCCTATTGAATTTCGTCGAAGCATTGCACAGAAATCCTTATCAAACCCCATGTTTTGCGATGCTGATATCAGTTTAGAGTCATTTGAAGAATGCAACAAAAAAATCTCTATAAATACTCTTGAGGATTACAGGGTAATCTATGAGAGATATAAGGGAAGTTATCGGGATTTATCGACCCATTGGTGCAACTTCCAAGAAAAGTATCAGCAATACATCACCAATGAAACATTGCTGATTGAGCGCACCTATGATGATCCTTCTATTACTCATATTGATGAGTGTTTGTATGACCTGTGTATCACTGCACCACAAGACTGTGCCCTTGAAAACAGCTATACACTAAAAGGTGGCAAGTTTGCTGTCTATCACTTTAAGGGGACAGTGGATCAGATTTATACCGCTTATCAAAGCATCTTTAATGTATGGCTGTCGAAAAGTAGTTTCGAAATTGATGACCGATATGGCTTTGATATTTACAGAAGAATTGATTGCAATACTATGTATATGGAAATTGATTTTTGTATCCCTATTCAATAGAGCACAAATACAGAAGTTTATTTTAGTTTCCTCTGCTATCCTTAGGTGTAAACAAAGGATAGGAGGAAATGAATATGAATTTAGAAAACATTAAGAATGACAAAGTGAAAACCATTCTACAATTCTCGATTCCATCGATTATTGCTATGGTACTAACCTCTCTAATTACTGTAGTAGATGGCTTTTTCATCGGAAACTATATAGGTTCAGAGGGACTTGCTGCGGTAAACTTAGGTTTACCGATTATTTATTTGTACCTTGCAGTAGGATTAATGGTTTCAGTCGGTGGTGTGGCGATTGCAGGAATTGCACTGGGCGGAAAAGACATCCCAAAATGCAACAGCGTCTTTAATCAAACGATATTCACCACAACACATGCAACAATTTTGCTGAGTGTGATTGTCTGGTTCTGTCTTGACCCAATGCTTTATCTTTTAAATGCCGATGGACAGGTAGCAGGATTTTTCATAGACTATTATGGCATTCTGCTGTTAGAGCTTCCAATTATGGTGATAAACGCATCCTTTGGTATGTTTATCCGTGGAGAAGGAAAACCGCAATATTTTATGCAAGTTAATATTTTGAACGTGCTACTCAACATCTTGTTAGACTATTTCTTTGTTCACTCGATGGGGTTTGGTGTGAAAGGCATTGCAGCAGCTTCGCTTCTTTCAGCGATTGTTACATTTCTATGCATACTCTACTTCTTTATTAAAAAGTCAAGTGTGTACAAACTTCATAAATTTACTTTTTCAAAGGATGTGTTTAAAAATACACTCCTCAATGGCAGTTCAGAGTTTATAGGCGAGATGTCCCTTAGTATTTCGATGTTTGCTTATAACTTTGTGATACTAAAGCATATCGGCATTGATGGTGTTACTGCATTTACTATTGTAGGCTATGTGGCATATATCTTTAGCATGGTGCTCATTGGTTTTGGACAAGGAGCTAGTCCGCTGATTAGCTTCACTTATGGATCCAAGGAATATTCTCTGTCAAAGAGCCTACGTAATATTACAAACACAATGGTATTGATTGCAGGAGTGGTGGTACTTTTACTGGTAGTTGTTGGAGCTGATTGGTACAGTGGTCTATTCATAAAGAATGATTTGGTGCAACAAATGGTACATTCCGGTGTAGCGATTTTTGCTGTTTCGTTTCTCTTTTCAGGAATCAATACAATCACTTCTTTTTACTTTACCTCTATAGGGAGGGCAAAGGAGTCTGCTATTATTTCCTCAGCACGAGGATTAGTTGTTCTACTCATTTGCATTTTCACACTTCCAGCATTTCTAGGAATGATGGGTGTATGGCTGGTTGCCCCAACTACAGAAACAGTAACACTATTTTTGACATTGTTCTTTATCAGAAAAGAAACTACTAAGGAATCACACGGATTTGTAACAGAATAACTGGCATCTTATGAGGAGATAGCCACTACACTTTAATCTTGTGTAGTGGCTATCTCTTTATAGAATAGATTTACTTTATTTGACATTTATGTTATAATATCTACAATTACAATATAGTATTTATCTGTTGTGAAAATAAAACAAATATGAAATTCAAAGGGACGTTTCTGAGATTGCGAAGCAGTCTAACCTACTTGTATCGTAATCTCAATCGTTGCAAGGTCATATTCAGAAACAGACTCTAGATAAACATGGCAACTACGTTAATCAAGTTGATGAAGTGGTTGACTGAACTGAAAATAAAGCAGATAATCAGGTTGATAAAACAAATAGAAAAGGTTTTTTGCCAAGTTATTCAGTTGAGAAGATAAGCACGGAAGGGGAAGCCCTTTATTTGTTAACGTGATTATATAATGGTGGTGTAGTATGAAGATATATAGTTGTAAGAGGCTATTGGTGACCATATTTTTGAGTGTTGTATGCTTTATATATAAAGTACTACATTATGAAGATTTTATTGACCTAGTATGGTTGGGTATTTTCGCTTTTCTTATACTAAAAGTTCTTTTCATTTCATTTTCTAGAGAGGCGCATAATGATTATATAAAAAAAATGGATAGACAAATAAGGGCATATTGTAAGGTCTTTGGAAAATTTGATCCTATAGCGCCCTACAGTCCATGCATTATCATTCTGGTTATTGGGGTAGTTTCAATACTTTTTCCAATTGGGGAGTGGTTAACGGTATGTTTGTTGTTAGTTAACATAGTCTATACTATTTGGATTTTCATAATCGTTAAAAAACATATACGGATAGAAAAAAACCACGATTTTTTGAGTAATTATAGTAATGATTAACCTGTGATTTGATTTACCTATTTTAACAAGTGTAAATGTAACTTCATTGAGATATAAAATAGGAATTGAGAGAGAGTATTTTAAATGGAACTGATTATGAAAGTAAAGAACAGCTCCATAAGTTTCTAAAAGATAAGATGGATTTACCAGATTATTATGGTGAGAATCTAGATGCATTTTGGAATTGCTTGACTGGTTGATTTGTTTACCACTTACTATTGAAATTCAGAATTATGATTTATTTAAAAAGAAGCTTGGTAATAATGCAAGTGAGTTTATTCAGTTATTAGAAGAGCCAGCAGATGAAATTGAAGGATTTGCTTTAGAAATTAGATAATTTAGAGATAGTAATGTTAAAGAAATGATTTTGTTTGTGACATAAATAGATTAGATTTATTAAAAAGGATTGAATAAAAGGATGAGTATATGAATTATAAATGTCCGCATTGCTCAGAAAATGTAACGTGCAGATGGTGGAGAAAAAATATTTTGAAGGTAGTACTTATCTTTCTTTCTTCTGTTTTATTTATTTTTTATTTAGTTATCATTCAACATACGAATTCTCTTGATTATACATATTTGAAATCATTAAATTACATAGGTTATCCAAACAACCCTGCATCACGTGCTTTTCCATCCAAAATACCAAAAGATGCCCAGGAAATGAACTTTAATTATATGCCACCATTAGGACAAGGTGGACAAGTTTTCTATCTAACCTATACTACCACTATAGAAGACATAGATATAAAGAAACGCTGGCTTTCTAAAAATACATCATTCGTTGGAAGTGTTTCAGAAAATGAACCAGAGAAAACAGGAATATATAACGGGTATCTGACTTATTTTGAAAACAACTCTGGTAAAACGCCAGATGATATTCAGTTATATCTCGTGTACAGCAAACCATATAAGAGTGGTAACTGGAATCATGGTGAAGTAGGATTTGTTGCAGTTAGCGAGTTACAACAACAGCTCTTGTTTTATTTTGAGAATTGGTAATAACCTACTAATTTACACTCTCGTTAATCTACTTACTTCATCTGTAACAGAAAAGTGAATGTGTATTTTGAAATCTATACAACATCAAATAATTCTTATGCTTTACCTAGTTCTGCAAAACCCTTAGCGAAGTTAGCTACACAAATTGCTATCGGTTTTGGAGTTTCATCAACAATCTCTTGTAACGTTATTGGTGTTTTTGTTTCTGTCGGTTTATGTGTAGTATTAGAATGGAATTATTAACTTAATTATGTACGTTACATTAGCAGCTAGAAAGCTGACGAGGTTGCGCATAGGTATACCTCCAGATCAATCTTGTCAATGGTTTTTGACTGTATTTGATTTCTAAACCATGGTATTAGCACCTCTTCATATAAACAACACAGTCGCAACACAGATGTAGGTAGTGATGATAGTTAGTGTACTGTTTAGTTTAATGATACAGCCGATGGTACTGTTTTGAATGAGGTAATGTGAGACAGTGTGAAGTATATGTTAAATAGGGAGAGTAATTATGGAGTTTTTCACCAATGGAAAAGCTGGTTTTAAATATCTGGAGCAGGCAATAGATGAAGCCAAGGATAAGGTTGAAATCCAAATGTTCATCTGGAGGGATGATCAGCTAGGTAGGCGTCTTTTGGAAAGTGTGCAGAAAGCGGCTGATAGAGGGGTTTTGGTGACGGTCAATAAGGATCAGCTGGGGGCCGTTTTTGAATTGGCGGAAGAATCAAGGAAATCACTGATTCACGATAGGATACCGTTTAAGCTTCTTTTGAAATCTTTGGGGATTCACTGGACCTATCCCATGAAAGGTAAGCCTCGACGGTGTTATTTAGTAGATAAGGAATCTGTTGAAACTTTAAAGAATCACCCTAATATCACCATCAATAACAACAAGAATCTCAGCGACCATACTAAATGTATCATAATAGATGATCGTCAACTGATTATCAGCGGTATGAACTTTGAAGAAAAGGAGTATAGTCAGGACTTGCTAGGACGGTGCTATTTTGACTATATGCTTGCTGTGGAATCTGAGGAGGCTGTGGCACTTTTCAGAAACGATGATGATCGGATACACAGGGACTTGAAAATACCTTCGATGACTTTTGACATTATAAGAAATTCGGCAAAGGGCTTTCATGTGAAAGATGGACTTTTGGATCGGCTTTCCCAGGTGGAAGCTCGACTGGATATTGTCATGGCGTATCTAGGTTATGGTGAAATAAACAGAAAGTTGGTTGATTTGTGTAAAGCCGGCATTGAACTGAATCTGTACATACCTGTTAAAGCAAATCTTCAAAGTGATTTGAACTTGAGAATGGCAGCCGACCTGTTCAAAAGGACAAATGAAAAAGCTAATATTTATCTATGCCATCAGATGATTCATGGTAAGCTGATAATGGTGGACGGCGATTATGTAACTTTTGGTTCTTCCAATTTGAACCGGCAGGCTATGGAAGTGCTTGGCGAGAGTAATATCGGTTTTTTTAGTAGAGAGTATGGTGTCGATGAACAGATACTGGCGTCAATAGAGTCGATTAGAGCAGAGTCGGTTCAGGTGAAGAGGTATGGTGATATCAAGTATAATCTGATAAAGGCCTTATTAGAAGGGCTTGTATGAAGAATGTGTAAGGTTGGTCAATTCCAAAACACACGTAGGAGCTCTTACGTGCTCACTGAGTCTCAGCTCATCTTGTTTATTTGAGAACACGGCTGTAGCCAAATTGTTTGGAGAAACGGCAATGAAAGCTGTTGTAAAATAAAAAAACATACTAGACTTATATTATTAAATTTGAAAATCTCAGTAACTGAATTGGTTACTGAGATTTTTTGTGTTTCTAAGTTTAAATTTAATGATCTTGAGGGTGTACATTTTGAGTTTTCTAGTTAATCCTAAGTAAACTCTTTCGAGTCAGTGTCACTCTATACAAATATTTTACAAATACTTTACCTAAATCATCAACAGATTTTACTAAGTGAATTTAGAATATGCATGGTTAGAAAATGTCTTATGAGTTTTTGAAAGGATAGGAGATATGAAGCTGGAGTATAGCAAAGCAATTTCTATGGCGACGACGGATGAGGTAATTAAAATATCTGAAATTCTCAAAGATAAGCATACGATTAAAACAATAAAAAAGCCTCAAAAAACACTGACTATGGTGAAAATGAGAGAAGTAGTAAATGCTTCGTTGTTCTATTTGGGAGAAGTGTTGTGTTGTGAATGCATGGTAGAAATTGATGGCGTGAAGGGTTTTTTTGTCACAATGGGTGATGATTTTGAAAAAGTACAAGCGGCTGCCACCATTGATGGAGCTTACAATGCAAAATTTCAAGAATGTGAACTATTAGATGCCGTTTTGGATGATTTAGTAAAGAAACAAATTGACGAAAGAAAAAACATGAATGGTGAAATTCTAAAGTCAAAAGTAGATTTCAACTTAATGGGAGAGTAGCATGGATAAAGTATTTGACTTTGATTTTACGTTTGATACACAAAAAGTATTTAGAAACTTGATGGAAGCGATGGCGCGACCTCTAACGCAGTATTCTATTTCAGAAAGTGCAAATCGTTTTCAAGATAAAAACAAGGCGATTTTGGCTTTGGGATGCACTTTGTTAGATAATGAAGTTTCTTTCTATGTTGAAATGGACAGTGTATTGCAATCCACACTATCCGATTATACGATGGCGAAAACAAGTGGAATAGAAGAAGCTGACTACATCATCACTTCTAGCCATTTGAACTATGCTACCATCAATATATTGCTAGAAAATGCGAAACAGGGAACGCTTGCGGATCCTCAGACATCAGCAACTTTCATCATTTTTTGTGACACTTTAAATGGTGATGTTACATTCACGTTAGAAGGTCCTGGAGTAAATGGTATTGAGAAAGTGAAAACGACGGAATACATAGCTGAAATTTTGAAGTTGCATAGTGGACAAGATTATGAATATCCTTGTGGCATTGATTTAATATTTGTTTCAAATGACGCTGATATCATGGCGTTTCCTAGACTTTGTAAGATAAGGGAGGTGTTCTAATATGGCATATGTTGCGATAAAAGGTGGAGAAGCTGCCATTGAGCAATCACTTGTTTTATTGGACTCGTTTCACAGCGCAAAAAACTCCTTAGAGGTGCAAGATGTTGTTGAGAATTTCCCATATCTGATTGATCAAATTATGAGTGAAGCAGGTCTTTATGCACCTTTATATGCAGCGCTTAGCTTGAAGCAAAGTAAAGGTAGCTTAGAGGAAGCAATTTTCTTAATGAGAGCATATAGAAGCACGTTAACGAGAGAGTACTATTCGTTGCCTGTTAGAACAGAAAATATGCGGATTTTTAGGAGAATATCTGCTTCATTTAAAGATATACCTGGTGGCCAAATTCTTGGACCAACATTCGATTATTCGCACAGATTATTAGACTTTGGTTTGCTTGAAGAATCACTGAAAAAGTCTGAGGATACTGTTGAAGACTTTGTTGTGGCAGATGATATATATTGTCAAAGAGTAAGAGAGTTACTTCAAAAAGAAGGGTTATTCCCGGAGGTTGAAGACGATAATACAGAACCGTTTGATGTTACCAGCAACCTATTGACTTTTCCAGCAGATAGAAGCGCAAGATTACAAACGCTCACAAGAAGTGATACTGGATTTTTAGGAGGCATCGCGTATTCCCATTTGCGTGGATACGGATCAGTTCACGCAACTGTTGGTGAATTGAGAGCGGGAATGGTATCTGTTGAAATTGAACATCCTCTCATGGAAGGTGAAACAATTTGTATCGGAGAAATATATGTAACGGAAGTGGATGCGTTTTGTCCGTCTCACGAAGAAACATCTGGTGAGTTTGATAAGATAGTTTTTTCAGGTGGATACGGATGTGTGTTTGGCAGAAATGAAACCAAAGCAATTTCAATGTCAATTGTTGATTCAACACTTAACGAGGCAAAAGAAGGTGATTTGCTTGACGATGAATTTGTGTTAACACATGGTAGTAGCTTGGAGATGAATGGATTTATTTCTCATTTAAAACTTCCTCATTATGTTACGTTCCAATCAAATCTTGATTTGGTCAGAGGTAAGGAGGAAAAAGATGATTGATCAGAAACATTACAATTTTGCATTTCTAGATGAAAATTCAAAAAGAGAAATTAGAAGATGCATTCTAAAAGCAATTGCCATTCCTGGCTATCAAGTTCCGTTTGGCAGTCGTGAACTTCCCATTGGTAGGGGATGGGGAACAGGTGGTATTCAGGTAACGCTATCTATTATCGGAAATGACGACTTGCTAAAAGTTATCGACCAAGGTAGTGATGACAGCGTAAATGCAATCAATATTAAAAAATTTGTAAATAGCACTACAGATGTACTAGTGACGAATGATAGTGAAAAAGCAACCATTATTCAAACAAGACATCGTATTCCAGAGATACCTCTTAAAGAAGGACAAGTTTTGGTTTTACAAGTTCCAATTCCTGAACCGCTGAGAATCATTGAACCAAAAGAAGCGACAACAAAGAAGATGCATGCGCAATGTGAGTATAGTCCTATGTGGCTCTATCTATATGAGGATTTGCTACGCTGTGGAAAAATTGGAATTGGTGCAGAGTATCCAGTGACAGTAGAGAACAGATATGTTATGAATCCAAGTCCGATTCCAAGATACGATGTGCCTAAACTAAATCAGGCTGAAGGACTGTATTTATTTGGCGCAGGACGAGAAAAAAAGATTTATGCCATACCACCGTATACAGATGTGACTCCACTTTCATTTAGTGATGCGCCTTTTGAAACTGAAGATTTTAGAGGTAAAGTTTGTCGTCTTTGCGGTGCAAAAGGAGTTTACTTAGATGAGCTTTTCGATGAAAAAACGGGTGAACAGTTTTACGAATGTAGTGATACTGGTTTCTGCGCGAAAAGAAGAGGTGAATAATTCATGGAAAAGCCAATTTTATATACAAATCATTTGACAGTTCGTTATGGAAAAGGTTGTGAGCATTGTTTAGATGGCGGAAATCTTGAGAAAAATACTTGTCCAATATGTAAAACTGTTTGGGCATGCAATGATATAAATATTGATTTATTTCCAGGAGAAATATTGGGGATTGTTGGGGAGTCTGGCTCAGGAAAATCTACGCTGATGAAAAGTCTCTATTTTGATTTTCCTGTTACAGAAGGAGCAGCATATTTAGATAACTATCAAGATGGAACGGATAATATATTTGATCAAAGTTTGCAACAGAAAAAATATATTAAAAATCATCTTATGGGAATGGTTTATCAAAATCCGATGTTAGGTTTAAGAATGGAATATTCGGCTGCTGGGAATATAGCAGAGAAGCTTATTGCAGCAGGGCATAGAGAATTCAAAAGCATGACGGAACGAGCCAAAGAACTTCTCGTTGCCGTTGAAATCTTAGAGTCAAGAATGAAAGAACCACCAAAGAATTTTAGTGGTGGTATGCAACAACGTGTACAAATTTCAAAAGCACTTGCAAATAATCCGGCAATTTTATTATTGGACGAAGTGACCACAGGTCTTGATTTATCTGTACAAGCGAAAGTGTTGGATTTGATTCGTAAAATTCGTCAAGAGTTTGGAGTTTCAATTCTGTTGGTTTCACATGATCTTGCTGTCATTAAAATGCTGGCAGATAGAACTGTGGTAATGCTTGATGGAAAAATTATTGAACAAGGTCTCACAGATCAAATATTAGATGACCCACAACATCAGTATACGCAGCAGCTTGTGCATTCATTGTTATAGGAGGAACGAATCTTGATATTATTCAAAAATGCGAAAATTGTTACACCCAATGAATTGCTAGAAGACCATTATCTTATTGTAGAAGATGGCAAATTTGTGGGCATCACAGATACAGCATGTGAAGCAGACTCATATGTGGATTGTCATGGAGGATATATATTACCTGGCATAATCGACATTCACTCTGACATGATAGAAAATGTCATACAACCTAGGTCAACATCCACTATGGAGTTTGATATAGGTTTGATTGAAGCAGGAAAAATCCTAGTTGGGTGTGGCATTACAACGATGTATCATTCAGTTTCAATGTATCGTATGGGAAATTGGGATACCAAAGAAATTAGGACAGCGCCTTTGGTTAAGAAGCTTGCAAAGAAAATTAAAGAGTTGCAATCAAAACCTCATTTGATTAATCATCGTTATCATTTGCGATATGAAATTGACAATATTGAATGTTACGATGAGGTCGTTTCCTTAATTGAAGGAGATTCAGTCAATTTGCTTTCTCTAATGGATCATACACCTGGACAAGGACAGTATAGAAATCTATCTATTTATCGAAAGCATTTACCTGGAGAAGGAAAAAATCTGACTGATGAAGAATTTGAAGAAAATATTCAAAAAGAAATCCACAAAGAAAAAGTAAGCTCAGAAAAATTGCAAAAGTTAGTGATCCTTGCTCATGAAAAAGGGATTTGTGTGGCTTCTCATGATGATGATACGGCAGAAAAAATAGAAGCAAATCTAGAGTTAGGCATACAAGTTAGTGAATTTCCTATTAATCTTGAAACAGCCAAGGCTGCTCATGAAAAAGGAATTATGACGTTATTTGGAGCACCCAATGTGTTAATGGGAAGAAGCCATTCGGGTAATGTGTCTGCTATTGATGCGATAAAAGACAAGTGTGCTGATATACTGTGTAGTGATTATTATCCACAAGCACTCATTCAGTCTGTATTGAAGCTTTATAAACAGAATATTTTGTCATTAAATGAGGCATGTAATATGGTGTCTTTGAATCCTGCCAAAGCGATGGGAATTGAGCATATGACTGGATCCATTGAAGTGGGGAAACAAGCAGATTTTATTGTAGTAAAAGATGATAAAATTATGCAAACTTGGGTTAGTGGTAATCAAGTTTATGAAGTGAAATACTTTATTTAGGAGGCAGAAATGGAGACGATACTTAGCATACGTAATCTGAGCAAAACCTTTTACTTACATGAGCAGGAAAAAGAAATCCATAGCTGCAAGAATATTAATTTTGATTTAGAAAAGGGCGGCTTTATAGGGATAGTAGGAAAGTCGGGGGCAGGAAAGTCAACAGTTCTTCGCTGTATTTATAGAACGTATTTAGCAAGCAGTGGAACAGCAATATACAATTCACTTGCGTATGGACCGATTGATCTGCTTTCAGCCGATGAAAGACAAATCATTAGTTTGAGAAAAGCGGAAATTGGAAACGTATCACAATTTTTAAAGACACTTCCTAGAACAACAGCTAAGCAACATGTTGTGAATGCAGCGCTTGAAGCTGGTTTTTCTTCAAAGGAATCTCACATTCGTGCTGAGGAAATGTTGAATTATTTTAGATTGAATTCTACACTTTGGGATATTTATCCTACGACATTTTCAGGAGGAGAAAAGTTGAGACTTAATCTAGCTCACGCAATGGTTAAAAGACCTAGATTACTTCTTTTGGATGAACCAACCGCAAGCTTAGACCCAGACACTAAGTTGCTAGTTCGTGATTTGCTATTGAAGTTAAAAAATGAAGGGACTTCTATGCTTGGAATATTTCATGACTTGGAATTTATGGATGGATTATGTAATGAGGTGTTTAATATTTCAAAAGGAAGTTTTACTTAAGGGAGGTTAAAATGGTGAAAGCTGATTTTCACATTCATTCTACAATATCAGATTGTAGTTTCTCGCGAGAAGAGATACTTCAAAAAGCAAAAGATGTGGGATTAACATATCTTTCCTTTACCGATCATGATACAACTCAAGAATGGAAAGAAGGGTTAGCGTTATGTAGAAAACACAATATTGTGGGCTTTAGTGGAATTGAGATTTCAGCATTCGATAAGAAAAGTAATAAGAAAGCACATATTATCGGATTGAATTATGAGAAAACAAGACCACTGGATGATTTATGTGCGGATACCCTAAGAAAAAGAAATCATAATTGCTTGAAGAAAATCGAAATTTTAGGTGAATTGGGCTTTGAAATCACCTATGAAGACGTAAAAAAGTATGCTGGCGAAACCATTTATAAACAGCACATTTTAGAGTATTTGGTTGAGAGCAATCAAGAAAAACAAATATTTGGAGAGACATATCGGACTATATTAAAAAATGGTGGGCCATGTGATTTTGATATTGACTATGTTTCTGCGGAAGATGCGGTAAAAGCTATCAAAGAAAGTGGTGGGCTTGCAATTCTTGCCCATCCTGGTCAACAGAAAAATTATGAAATAGTTCCTTCTTTAGTTGACGTAGGTTTAGACGGCATCGAGCTCAATCTCGCACATAACAAACCTGAAAAAGATATTGTGAAAGAAATTGCAAAACAACATGGACTATTCTTGAGCGGTGGCAGTGATTTTCATGGCAGATATGAAGCAAATGGTATTGAGATAGGGGACTACTTGGTTCCTGAGTATTCAAATATTTTTCGTGTATTAGGGATTCATTGAATTAAAGGAGAATAATTATGAAACTGAAAAAACTATTGTCTAAGATTTTTGCAAGTGTTTTAATTCTGAGTGTATGTGCAGGTTGTGTGCAGCAAACAAACTCTGTTTCTGAAACAGAAGGTAGTGCTTTAGATGAAACGACTCTTAATGTATATACAGCATTAGAAGATGATCAAATTGCTGAGTACTTGAAAGGATTTAAAGAGCGCTTTCCTGAAGTTAAAGTAAATATTACTAGAGATTCAACTGGTATTATCACTGCAAAACTTTTAGCTGAAAAAGACAATCCACAAGCGGATGTCGTATGGGCACTATCTGCTGCGAATTTACTTGTGTTAGATAGTCATGATATGTTAGCACCATATGCACCAAAAGAAATCGATAAAATATTGCCAGAGTTTAAAGATAGTACACAAACACCAAAATGGGTTGGTATTGACGCTTGGGAAACTGCAATTTTAGTAAATAAAGAAGTATTAGAGTCTAAGGGCATTACGGATATTCCAACGAGCTATGAAGATTTGACAGATCCTCAATATAAAGGATTAATTGCAATGCCAAACCCAGCTTCATCAGGTACAGGTACACTGACTGTCAATGGAATTTTAACGCTTTATGGTGAAGAAAAAGGTTGGGAATATTTAGACAGATTGCATGAAAACGTTGCTGCATATTTGCATTCGGGAAGTGCACCAGCCAAAAATGCTGCTAAGGGTGAATATGGTATTGGTATTAGCTTTGGTTATCGATGCATCAAGTCAGCAAAAGATTTAGGTGACAATGGTGTCGTTGTGTTTCCGGAAGAAGGGTCAGGATGGGACCTAGAAGCAAACTGCCTAATTAAACGTCCAGAGGGCGAAAAAGAAATTGCGAAGAAGTTTTTAGACTGGGCTATTGAAGATGAACAAATACAAAAATATTCAGTTAACTATCCAATCGTTGCAACTGGAATAGGCGACCAAATCCCAGAAGGATATGCAGTTAATCCTGTTGACCAGCTTATTAAAGAAATTGACCTCAAATGGTGCGCAGACAATAGAGATCGTATCTTGGCTGAATGGACTGCGCGTTATGATGGTAAAAGTGAGTAAGATATCTTGAAAGGAGTATGACATGGACAGTGCGATTTCAGTAAAAAATGTTTTTAAGACATATGGAAAAAATCCTGTGCTTAAAGATATAAATATTGATATAAAAAAAGGTGAATTTGTCTGCCTGCTAGGTCCTTCAGGATGTGGTAAATCAACACTACTCAGATTGATCGCAGGATTAGATACACCAGTAAATGGAGAAATTTTCCTCGGTGGAAAAGATGCTACATTTACCCCGCCATCAAAAAGAAATTTCGGAATCATGTTTCAGTCTTATGCACTATTTCCTAATCTAACAGCATTTGAGAATGTTGCATATGGCTTAAGAAGTAAAAAAATGAAAAGTTCTGTCGTGAATGAAATTGTCAATAGATATTTTGAAATGGTTGGATTAACCTATGCAAAAGATAGATATCCAGCACAGCTTTCTGGTGGTGAACAGCAACGTGTTGCGCTTGCAAGAGCGCTAGCGATTTCACCTGACTTTTTACTGCTTGATGAGCCACTTTCTGCTTTGGATGCAAAAGTAAGGCATAAGCTTAGAAGAGAAATCTGTAATATTCAAAAAGAGCTAAATCTAACAACAATTATGGTTACACATGATCAGGACGAAGCGCTGACTATGGCAGATCGTATCATTGTCATGAACCGAGCTGAAATCATGCAAATTGGCACACCTATTGAGGTATATGAAAATCCTGCAAATAAATTTGTTGCTGATTTTATCGGGGCAATCAATTTTTATGAAGATTTTGATAATCAAACTAATTTGCATGCGGTTAGACCAGAGAATATTACGCTTGACAGAGAACATTCTGATGAATCAATTAAGGTAGTTGTGAAAGGCATTGAGTTTAGAGGTAATTTCTGTAGAATATCCACAGGACTTACCCATGGGCATAGAAATGATGAATTCATTGTTGACACGCCACTTAAGCAAAGCAAAGAACTTAATTTGCAAGTAGGAGAACATGCGTACTTAAAACTCCCATCTGATAATATCCTAAGCTTTGTCTCCTAGGAGGATATATATGAAGAAAAAAATGGCTTATACAGGACAAGATTATTTTAAACTTGTCCTGTTGGCTTGTCTATTGTTTACATTCTTTGTTTTTTTAGTGATGCCTTTGCTCATGCTTTTTGGAAAAGCGTTTTTTGATCAATCGGGGACATTTGTATGGTTTGATCAGTTTATTACGTATTTTCGATCTTCGAATATGTTACGGTCGCTATGTAATACAATAGAGATAGCGTTTATATCCACATTCATATCTGTTGGAACTGCTTTTTTCTTTTCTTTTTGTTTGTCGAGAAAAGACATATCGTTTAAAAGAGAATTAAAGACATCTGCTATGCTTCCCATGTTTGCCCCCTCAATGCTCTTTGGTATGTCGCTTATTTATTTGTTAGGGAATAAAGGAGTTTTGACACAAATAGGGTTGCAAATACCTGTATATGGAAAGATAGGCATTGTTATAGCTGAAGCGATTTACTGTTTTCCCATTGCGCTCATGATCATTGAAGTAGCCTTCTCAGCAGCAGATAATCGATTGTATGAAGCTGCAGATACATTGGGGGCAAGTGCGCTACGAAAGATGATGACCGTTACATTGCCGAGTGTAAAATATGGACTCATCAATGCTTTTTTTATCTGTTTTACATATAGCTTTACTGATTTTGGTGCACCAAGTGTTGTTGGTGGAAATTTCAACGTTTTAGCTACTGATATTTATAAACAGGTCATTGGACAGCAAAATTTCAATATGGGCGCGGTTGTTGGAATATTTATGATGATTACCACTGTGATTTCGTTTATTGTAAATAGGGTAACGAGCGCAAAGCAAACCAGTGCTATATCCTCTAAATCAATTCCATACAAAATTAAGCCACATAAATTCTCGGATCGAATTGCTACACTGTTTTGCTGTATAGTCAGTTTGACCATAGTATCATTTTTTCTGATTTCCTTATATGGTTCTTTGGTTTCTTCATGGCCATATAATTTGAAACTAACATTAGAGCATTATGATTTTACTAAAATTGCGGCAGGAACAGGTTTAGACGCGTTGAAACAATCAATTAAAGTATCTTGTTTAGTAGCAGTTTTTGGTAGTTTAATTGCATTTATTACAGCTTATTTAATAGAAAAAATCACTGTTTTTCCGAAGATCAGAAAATTATTATATTTCTTATCTATTGCACCTACTGCAATCCCTGGTACAGTTATAGGTCTTTCGTTTATTTTGTTCTTCAACCCTAAATCATTTGCGATTCCATATACCGATTGGTCAATTATCAATTCATTTAATGTATTGTATGGCACAACACTTATTTTAATAGTAGTTAATATTGTACATTATTTTTCAGTTCCTTTTGTAACGGCATCAACATCATTGAAAAGACTGGATAGTGAATTTGAGAGTGTGTCTGATTCTCTTAGTGTACCGTTTTATAAAACGTTTCTGAAAATTACGCTGCCAATGTCTGTTTCAGCTTTGATGGAAATGGCTACATACTATTTTATGAATTCTATGATTACGGTATCTGCTGTTATATTCCTGTATACTCCGGTGACAAAGCTTGCAAGTATTGTTATTCTTAATATTAATGATGCTGGAGACGATGCGCAAGCAGCAGCACTGTGTATGATGATTGTAATGATTAATATGGTAGTGAGATTTATATATGATATTGTGCATAAAAGAGTAATGCAAAAGCATCAAGCTTGGATGGTTAGATAGATTGTGTTGATATGTTTCAATAAGTATAATGTTTTAAGCTGTGTTGGTTCTTCAAGTAAGTAACCAATACTGCTTAATTTTTCACATCAAATCAGTAAAAATAAGAATGAATACTAGAGCAAAATAGAATTTGTACAAGTAAACTTTTGAATATGATAAAGCATGTGTGAACCTTGAAAAAGAGCTTTTATACCCAAAGTAATAAGAAGACCACAGCCCACTCATTCTTTAATGAGTGGGCTGTGGTCTTCAGGATAAAGAAATATGAAAAAAATATAGGTAGGAAGTAAATAAATTAATGATCGACTATGTCAATTACGCCATTGAGCACAAGTCTTGGACGATAGGGATATTGCTCCATGCTTTGCCTTGAGGTGACTCCACTTAATACTAAAATTGGGTCTAGGCCACTTTCGATGCCAGCAATAATGTCTGTGTCCATGCGATCTCCAATCATGGCCGCATCTTCAGAATGCACTCCGAGAATTTGCAATCCAGTTCGCATCATTAGTGGGTTAGGTTTGCCGACAAAATAAGCACTTTTATTGGTGGCAGCTTCTATTGGTGCTACGAGAGCTCCACAGGAAGGAATAATCCCATGTTCGGAAGGGCCAGTGATATCGGTGTTTGTGCCAATTAGCTTCGCTCCTTTGAGAATGAGACTAACGGCTTTGCAGATTGTTTCATAGTTATAATTGCTTCCTTCGCCCACAACGACGTAATCTGGGGTTAGGTGGTTTATTGTGATTCCAGCATCATAAAGGGCATTAAATAGTCCGTGTTCACCAATGACATAAGCACTGCAATTTGGGTTTTGTTTGCTTAAAAATTTTGCCGTAGCAAGTGCACTTGTGTAGAAGTGTTTCTCATCTACTTCTAATCTCATTCTTTCTAATTTTTGCTGGAGTTCCTTTGGTGAATATCTACTTGAGTTTGTCAAGAATAAGAATTTTTTGTCTTCTTGATATAGCCAACTTACAAATTCTTTGACTCCGGGTAAAAGTTTATCACCATGATAGATGACACCATCCATATCGCAAATGTAACCTTTTTTACTTCTAAGCGCCTCCATTGTAAACTCCTTTCAGTATTTGTCTTACAAATAAATGATAACTTTGCGATGTAAGATATGGAATAGGTTTATGTAAAATTTGTATTAAGCTTTATTTGAAGGTTTCGTTTTATTATAAAGGTTTAAATGAATATTATTTTTAGAAAAAGTATTAAGACTTGTGAATATAGCAATGGATGATAGGATTTTTTGAGAAGAATACTAAGATTAATTCTAATAAAATGCCCTTAATGGATATTTTTATAAGGATAGATATCTATGTGTAATGTAGACTAGTAATTTTTATCTACATAACTACTAAATACATGATATAATGAACGTAATATTTTGAAAGGCATATGAGGAATAAAAATGGATAATAACGATATATTAATCAGATTAAGATATGCATTAAACATTCGAGATAAAGATATGCAAAAGATACTTAAACTTGGTGGTGTTGATTTCACACAAGAAGAAGTGAAAAAGCTACTTATCAAATCAAAAGAGACTGATCGGAATGCTAACGACATTGTAGAAAAAACAAATGAAAATGATGAAAGTTTAAAATGTAAGAATAGTACTTTAGAGGCTTTTTTTAATGGTTTGATTATCTTCAAGAGAGGGCAACAAGAGACAAAACCTGACCAGCCAGAAATAATTGAAAATACTAATAGTGATAATCTCAATAATATAATGCTTAAAAAACTGAAAATAGCGCTATCATTGAAAAGCGAGGATATGATGGATATATTTCATAAAGCAGGAATCAGTATAACAAAGGGAGAATTAAGTGCTCTCTTAAGAAAAAAAGGTCAGAAAAATTATAAAGAGTGTGGGGATAAATTTGCAAGGAATTTTTTAAAGGGATTAACTATAAAAATCAGGGGATAGTTTCATATTTTAAAATAAGGACTACCTATAAGGTAGTCCTTATTTTTTTGTTTGAACCAAAAATTATGTTTTTGTATATATTATCCTATATTTCACTTTGATTTCATTTCAATTATGTTGACATTAAAGTACTGTATTAGTATAATTATACAAATATTTGTATAATTATTTGGAAAAATTATCTAAATACTTTTGAAAAAACAAGCTCAAGATTGAAGAATAAATTATGACAATGATTTTTTAAGTGAACCTGAGAGTTTCGATAATATCTCTTCAAACATAGATCCAATATTGTTTTTATATTAAAGAACACATAAAAAATAATATATTAACAAGTGTAAGTTGATAGTTCGAAGATGAAAATTTAAGGAGGGTCTATGGAGAGAATTAAATTTACTAAAGATATTTTTGATAACGATGGTGTTTTGTTGATTTCCAAAGGTAAAGAAATTGATTTAACCCAAGAACGTAAAAATGTATTTAATGCGATGGGCATCATGGAACAGATTACTCAATCTAGTGAAAAACAACAATCTAAAAGCACCGATATTGAGAAAAATAGATTCGATGGTATTTTGAACCAATCTACTTCTGATCTATATCAGAAGATACCTTCCTTGGATAGCTCTATTTATCAAACATCTGTTGATATAGTAGAAACAATAGTATTTAGATGTAAGGATACTAAATGGTATTATTATTTAAAATCCTTAATGAATTGTAATGACTGGTTATATCCACATTGCATCAATGTTGCTTTGATTAGTTGTATTGTTGGAGTAGACATAGGATTTAAAGATAAAAGGCTTTTTGACTTTGTGCTTGGAGCAGCTTTACATGACATCGGAATGACATTAATCCCTCAAAAAATATTAAATAAACCAAGCAAATTAACAGATACTGAAATGTCTATTGCTAGAAATCATTCTAATTTAGGATATTTAATGTTAGAAGATACTGAACTTTCTGAACTAAGCAAGACGATTATCTTACAGCACCATGAAAAAAATGATGGAACTGGTTATCCAAATGGGCTTAAATCTAAAAATATTTTAGATGAATCAAAAATAGTTGCAATTGCAGAATATTATGATACAGCAACTACACAAAGGCCGTATAAACAAGCTATTCCTACTAACTTAGTAATAAATGACATTAACTCACAATCAGATATTTATGAGAATAGATTTGTGCAAATATTAAGTAAATATGTTTAGAGTTATCTGTTTAATCAGAGAAAGTATAATTAAAATTAGTTTCTAATATCGCAAAATAGTAGCTTATACGACGAAGCTCAATAGGAACATATTGGCTTATTCAGGTGAAACAAAAAAATTTAGAGCATGATACAGAGAATAGAGGAATTCAACAATTGTACTAAGGAGATAAGCTTAGATGGAGAATGATTTTATAAATGATATTGTACAAGGATTACCGTTTGGATATGCTTTACACCAGTTTGTCATAGATGAAAATGGAAAACCTTGCGATTATATTTTTTTAGAGTTAAATTCTTTTTTTGAACAGTATACTGGTCTGTCAGCGGCAGAGTGTATAGGTAAAAAAGTTACTGAAGTTTTACCAAATATAAAAGAAGATAGTTTTGACTGGATTAAAGAATATGCAAGTGTATCATACGAGGGTAAAAAACTAGATTTAGAAGAATACTCCAATTGTTTGGACCGATGGTATAAAGTGAGTGCATATTCACCTCGAAAAGGATATTTTGTCACGATAATTACAGATATATCAGAAGAAAAATTTGTTCAAAATAAGATGATCGAAAAAGAGAATGATATTAAAAGACAAGAAGTTTTGATGGATATGTATAATAAAAAATTTACAAGTCAAGTTGATTTTTTAGATTATATTCTTGAAAAAGCAAAAGAACTAACTCAAAGTGAATATGTTGATGTTTGCTTGTATAATGAACAAACACAAGAGTTTAGAGTTCCTCCATGTAAAATCAATACTGGTGCAACTAATAATTTGTTAAACAATTCGACTTTCGAATCATTAAAAACAAAGAATCTTTGGAGTCAAGTAATTCATCAGAGAGAACCACTAATTTTCAATAATTTAAATCGGAATGCTGAAAAAAGTGAAAATTTGCTTAAAGGCTATACTAAGTATAAACATATTATGTCAATACCAGTTATTGCTGATAATAAAATAGTAGCTATTGCTGATTTAGGAAATCAAGCTTCAGAATATACAGAAATGGATGCAAACCATATTGCGTTACTCTTTCAAAGTGCATGGTTTATTCAAGATCAGAAAGCTTTGGAGGACAGAATCTTTTCTGACCAAAAAAAACTTGCTTATATTTCAAATAAAATGGGTGCGTTGATTTGCGAATTCAAAACAGATAGTACAATTACATTTGTTAATAAAGCTTACTGCAAGTATTTTGGGAAAAGCGCAGAAGAATTAATAGGTGAAAAGTTTCTAAAATTTATACCATCAGAAGAAAAGGATATAGTTCAAAATAAATATTTAACATTAACACCTGAAAACCCATCTATAAAATATATACATCAAGTTCAAAAAGATAACGAAATCAGATGGACACAATGGGAAGATATGTGTATCTTTGATGCAAAGGAAAATCCAATTAGCTATTATTCTATTGGATCAGATATAACAGAAGAAAAACAACTAAATGATGAACAAGAGAAACAATTATCACAATTAAATGGGATGATTAATGGATCTCAAGTTGTCATGTTGGTAATCGATCCTCTGTCCGGAGAAATAGTAGATGCAAATCCTGCAGCTCAAAATTTCTATGGATATGATAAAAACGAGTTACTTCAAATGAGTATTCATGATATCAATATATTGGAAGATGAAAGTATCAATAAATTAATGCACGAAGCGAATGAGGAAAAGAAAAACTATTTTACGTTTTCACATAGGTTAAAAAATAAAGAAATAAAAAGGGTAGATGTTTATTCATCTCCCATTAAATATGATGATAAAAATATGTTATGTTCTATCATTTTTGATGTAACTGACCGAGAAAATTCTATGAGGGAAATTAAGTATTTAGCATTTCACGATTACTTAACGGGTGTTTATAATAGAAGGTACTTTGAAGAGCAATACAGTAATTTGAATAAGTCAAGTAATTTCCCACTGGCAGTTATTATGGGTGACCTGAACGGATTAAAATCAATAAATGATTCGTTAGGACACATTGCTGGTGATAGTGTATTAAAAGAGGTAGCCAAAAGAATGCTAAATTGCATAGACAAAGGAAATATATTGGCTCGTATAGGTGGAGACGAATTCACAATTTTATTATCAAACACGAATGAAGAAGATGTTAAAATACTAATGAAATCTTTGAAAAATATCAATAACTGTAAATTTACTTTAAATGCGGAAGAAAAATCTACTATCGAATTATCAATTTCTTTTGGTTATGGAATACAAAAATATCCTAATGATACATTAGATGATCTCATGACAGAGGCTGAAAGTTTTATGTATCGAAGGAAATATTATCATAGTAAAAGTATGAAAAGTAATGCTATTAAGGCTATTATGAATATTTTGTTTGAGAAGAGCCAGAGGGAAGAAAAACACT
This sequence comes from Oscillospiraceae bacterium, assembly GCA_030625685.1. Classification (GTDB taxonomy): domain Bacteria; phylum Bacillota; class Clostridia; order Oscillospirales; family Oscillospiraceae; genus Evtepia. The sequence goes on along the minus strand of DAOUQJ010000012.1, from coordinate 49,456 downwards.
CTGAAAGAGTAGGGTTAATGTGCCAAGCAATAGCGATAGAGCTGGGGTGGCCAGAAGAGTATTTGAACAGAATTCGTATTGCAGGTTATCTTCACGATATTGGAAAAATTACTGTTGATGAATATATCTTAAATAAACCTGAGAAGTTAAATGATAATGAGTGGGAAAAAATGAAACTCCATCCGTTAAAAAGTGCTAGTATTCTAGAAAACACGCATGAATATAAAGATATTGCAAATATTGTACTATCGCATCATGAGCGCTATGACGGAACAGGTTATCCTAGAGGATTAAAGGGAGAGGTTATTCCAATGGAGTCCAGAATCATTTCTGTTGCAGATGCTTATGATGCTATGACGGATAAAAGATCATATCAACTAACAAAAAGTCAGGACGAGGCAATATTAGAATTGAAAAGATGGTCGGGAACTCAGTTTGACCCAGAAGTTGTATCAGTGTTTATAAACAAGGTGCTTCCATATTATGATTTTTTGACCACTGATTCTTCCATTATTAGTGAAGGTATAGATTTTAAAAAATAAAATATTTTTAGCTGTTGAGGGTATACAAGAACGATGATATTGGCTTAGCTCAAAAGGATTTTGTTGCGTCTAGAATCAACCCAATAAATACTGTTTATGTAATACCCAAGTATTATTCGTCCATTTATAAATGCAAATATTATCAAAATGACAATCAAAATCACAAGGTATTGAAGAAACATAATCCCATAATTGATTAAACACATCTCTAATTTTTTTAGAAGTTATGGTAATGTGGAAAACTTTATCTTTTCCATCTGTTTTAGAGAACTCTAAGAATTCAATTTTATTTAACCTATCAATTAATTCATCATGGATAGCTTTGCCTTCGTTGCTCATCAATACTTTCATGAATATAACCCTATCCTTGAAATGATCATATCCTTTGATTTGATATTCAGTAGAATGATGGGTTTTAGAAAATTTTTCTAAAACCCTTTCTATGTCATTGACATCATCCCTTTCAAAGGGCGCTTTTATCGTAAAATGAGCAGGAAGCTTTGAAGACCTAGTGTTGAACTTTTTAAAAACTTCTTTTCTTAGGTTGTTATTGAAATTTCCAGCCTTGCCTTTTACAACACTTACAATTACATATCTCAAAATACACCTCCCAAATTGAATTCATCTATCATTTATATAGTATGAAATTTTGTGTTTCTGTTTATTCAAAAAAGTATAATCAGCACTATTTGCTTCTTGAAAATTTCACTGTGTTTTGTTGACATTTGATGGTAATAGTGATAGTTTAAAGGACGGTATCAGGGTTAACTATATTAAGTGAGAAAATATAGGATTCGTCAAGAATTTAACGTGAGAAAGTTGAAACTATAAAACAAAAGAAGTTGATTTGAGAGTTGACACCAAATCAAAACAAGTGTACTATAAGTTATATCGAAAATAATTGATTTGAGATAGTGTAATTAGTAAATGAAAATCTAGTTTAAAGGAAACTATATATGTAAATAAATGCCCGCACATACTCAAATAGCTTTAAAGGTAATAGTTGCATATTGCATGTAATGGGAAAGGCTTTTAGCAGAAAGGATAAAATAATGGAAGAGGATGTAACAAAAATTGCTCAAATCTTCAAAGCGCTTTGTGATTCCAATCGAGTGTCAATTGTGCAGTTGCTTAAAACTGGAGAAAAGTGTGCTTGTGATATCTCTGAGGAACTTGGTCTTGCACAGTCAAAACTATCGTATCACATGAAAATCTTATGTGAAAGTGGGATTGTCGAATGTTGGTATGTTGGTAAGTGGACACACTATAAAATAAATACAGTAGGTAGTGAAAGAGCAATTTCCATACTTGTTAGTTTAACAGCATTGGATACAGAAAATTCTTCTTAGGATTGCAATAAATCAGCCATCTAAAAAGATGGCATTTATTGAGTGATTAATATCAAAAATAATTGATTTAAGAGGAAAAATTAATATCAGAAATTTGAAGGTAAATCGAAGCCCTACAACTTGGGATGAATTGGTTCATGGAGGAGGGTGTTAAGATTTTATATAACATCAGCTTTGAAGCGCAATATTAATAAAAAAAAGAGGTGCCAAATGTTTAACTACATCTTATATGGGCTAGCAGGTTTTAGCCTTGTGATATCATTTTCTAAAGACAGAATAAAGACGAAAATGGCGCTAAAAAAGGCGTGGAAATCCTTTGAGAATATTCTGCCACAATTTTTGGCCATTTTAATCATTATCGGAATTGCTTTGGCGATATTGAGTCCGGAGACAATTACGAACCTTCTTGGAACCCAGTCAGGAATTTGGGGTATTCTTGGGGCTGGAATTATTGGATCTGTCACCTTGATTCCGGGTTTTGTTGCGTTTCCACTTGCGGCGGCTCTTTTGAAAAGCGGTGCGGGATACATGCAAATTACAGCTTTTGTTTCGACGCTTATGATGGTTGGGGTTGTAACGCTACCAATTGAAATAAAGACCTTTGGAAAACAAGCAACAATTATTCGAAATGTTTCAGCATTTGTGTTTTCGCTGATAGCTGCGTTATTGATTGGGGTGGTGTTGTAATGAAAGTTATTTTGAAGCGATATAGATTGGTTTTCCTGTTGCTTTTCATTAACGTAGTAATCGCTATTGCTATGCCAGAAATCGGATTAAACGCGTTTAGCTTAACCAAGCAGAACCTCATCGAAATGATGTTGGTGATTCCTCCTATTTTTATACTTTTGGGACTGTTGGACGTATGGGTTGATCGAGAAACTATGATGAAGTACACTGGCAGAAATTCGGGATATAAGGGGATTTTTATTGCTTTCTTGTTAGGTTCTGCAGCAGCTGGTCCATTGTATGCAGCCTTTCCCATTGCGAGTATTATGTTAAAAAAGGGTAGCAGCATATTTAATGTATTTATTTTCATTGGCGCATGGTCAACGACAAAGATACCCATGTTAACCTTTGAAGCCGCTAATTTAGGGATACCTTTTACATTAACTCGTTTGACTCTCAGCATTATCGGCATTTTAATAATAGCGTTCACGACAGAAAAAGCGCTAAATCCTGAGCAGCAAAAACAAGTATACGATCTTAACTATAGTGAGGAAGCAATATAGAGATTTATAAGAATCTCTATTATATGGATTGAATTTGTTGCGGTCGTTGTTATGAAGATGCATCTATATTTAAGTGTTGAATAGAATACATGCTCTTTGAGCTTGTTAAATTGGAAAAACAATCAACCACCAATCGTGTATACGATTGGTGGTTGATTAGAATGGTTCACTTTTGTTTTATGGTCTATCTAAGTGCGCCCCAAAAGATATTTCAAGCAGTTTGTATGCTTCACTTGTGATTAAGCTTTAAAATGAGGTTAAAAAAGTCATAATTATCTTGAATGTATTCCTTTGTATGCTTCATAAAGAGGCGAGTAGCTGGAGAAAGATATCTCTGGTTAAAGCCTATGCCGATGGTTCGATAAGAGGGGGGATCGAGCTCCTTTAAGGTGAGTTCATAGGGTGTGTTCTGTAGCATTAGCTCGGGAAGAATGCACATACCGATTCCAGTGGCAATCATAGGCAAAACGGTGTAATTATAGTCAGCCTCTGTTGTTTTATTCAGCTTTATTTTGTTCTTTTCAATAAATTCAAGCACTTCAAACTCTAACTCTTTAATATGGATATAGTTTTCGTGCTCGATATCTTCAATATGAAAACGGCTTTCCTTTGGTCCTTTATCTTTTTGAAAGACAGCAAACATTTTGTCCTTAAATAAGGGGATAGTGTTAATATCAAACTGGGTAGGCAAACGAACAAATCCACAGTCAAGCTTGCCATCAAAAATCATCTGTTCTGTTTCATAGTAGCCACGCTGTTTTACTTCAAACTGAATCTGAGGGTATAAAGTCTGAAATGACTTGATGAGGTTTGGAAGTAAATTCATAGAGGCACTGTGAAAAGCACCCACTCGAATCACTCCAGTTTTAAGTTGATGGAGTTCAGATACTTGATGCAAAAGATTCTTATTTTCTGCCACAACCTGTTCAATGGCGGGGAGTAGCAGTTTGCCTTCACTGGTTAGGTGCACTCCTTGTTTGTCTCGCACCAGAAGTTTTACATCCCATTGACTTTCCAAGCTTGCTACAACATGACTGATGGCAGATTGAGAATAGCCCAGAATATCTGCCGCCTTAGTGATGTTACCAACTTCTACGATTTTCAAAAAGGTTTCATATTTTTGCGTGCTCAATGTACTCACCACCATTCAAATAATGTATCATTAGTATACAATGGATTGTATTTCTTGTCTATTTCTTAGAACAATCTTCTTTCGTTTCAAACGCAGATTGTTCAACGTATTGTATCATATTTGCTCTGCTTTGCAGTTGTTTAAAAAAGCAATACGCAACAAAAACCCCACGATTTGTCGTACAGATAAATCGTGGGGTTTTTGTTGTATATTTAATATACTCACATAAATGAGAATATATGCGTTGTTTTGACTAGGCTAAATATTATAAGCTTAGTCTAGTTTATATTCAAAGCAGTATGCACATTTATGGAAACCATAGTTTTCATAGAATTTATGCGCACCTTCTCTTGGCAAACCAGTATCAAGAATCATGGCATGACAACCATGTTCAGTCGCAATGGTTTTTGTATGGTTCATGAGAGCTGTGCCATAGCCTTTCTTTCTTTGTTCTTCATTTGTAATGATGCTTGCGATGTAGCACGTTTTGCCAGACATCCAAAATGTATTGAAAAAGGAGCCATGACAAAATCCAACTGGTTTTCCGTCATCATACAAGAAGAATGCGAAGTCATTGTCGTTTTCAAGCACTTCTTTGTAAACCTTTTCAATTACTGCACGATCGTATGTGTTATAAGTCCAAAGTTTTTCGATATAGTCAAATGCTATATCAAAATCTTCCATAGTTGCATTTTTAATAGTTGTCATAATATGTACCACCTTACATTAATGTTCTGGCACAGCATGTTTGCTGTTGTTACAACCTTTATGAAATAAGTATATAAAGAATAAACTTTGTTGTAAAACGCATCATTTTGATGAAGGTCATAGATTTTTTCGTTGGTTGTTTTTAAGAATCGTTTCATAGTATGAACTATAAGTTCAAAGTTGCTGTGTATCATGAATCATATAACCATTGCAGAGAGAATGATGAGTGAAAAATAAGAATGAAAAGGAACAATAAAATATTATTTTTTGAGGTAAAACAATCTGATTGTACATATGCTTTAAAGGGATGAAAGTAACATTGTTGATATTTCAAAATAAAATATAGTGTTCGCTTTTCTTAATTGAAACAAGTTTAAGATTAGGATGTTTTCAAACCGACTTAGCCGAATTAAATTAAAAGTTTGAGTTGGAAAAGGATGTTAACGTCTTTGAAGCATGCTTTTTGAAATAAAAAGGGAAATACATATGGGCAAAATATCGACAAATTATACGAAATTAAGGTGTTCTATAGTAAAGGAAAAGCGATTGGGGCTTGACCACACGGAATCACAATGGCATAATAGAAATGCTTGTATTTATTTATGCTGGTATACTAGATATATATACATAACTTATGCTAGTTATTGAATAGTTTATCGTTGTTTCACGAGATATAAAAATGCATGCTGTGGAGTAAAGATTCCACATATAGATTAAATGAAATATCGGCTATAGTTTTCAATAGGCGTAGACGGTGTAATTTTTCGTTTTATACTTTCTGTGTGATGCGTTCAGAAGAGAAACAATATTCATTTCTAATGAGGATAAAAGACTTCAAATTAGAAGCGAATGCAATCTTTGATGAATCATTTTTTAGGGCTTTTCGGCAAATTTTGTCATATTTAATTTGTATATGTCTTTATCACATTGAGAGAAGGTGTAGGATGCTATTTTACCATGCCTTAAAACTGTGTAAAACAATATAAAAGTACACTGGTAGCAGTTAGTAATCAGTTTGCGATTTACGACCGGTTTTAATTAATTGCACTTTTTCACATGAAGTGATATCTGACAATCTATATTAAAAATATGTTGTGATGTATTGCTCAAATTGTTCAGTGCTGCAGATATATTGTTAGCTAGTATTCCACGAAAGTGGAAAAGGGCTATAGCGGAACCTCTTTCAGAGTAAATCTGATCATTGTACTATTATAGAAAAATTTATTGAAATAGCATTAATAGATATTAGGAGGATAACAATGAACAAGAAGTATGTCTATCTGTTTTCGGAAGGCGACGGAAACATGCGTGAACTGCTTGGGGGCAAAGGAGCCAATCTTGCTGAAATGACAAGTTTAGGTCTGCCTATCCCACAAGGCTTTACTGTAACTACAGAGGCTTGTACCCTATATTATGATGATGGTGAACAGATCAATGATAGTATTAAAGATGAAATCTTAAAAGCTGTTGATCAGTTGCAGACAATATCAGGGAAAAAATTTGGGGACACTGAAGCACCTTTGCTCGTTTCTGTTCGCTCAGGAGCAAGAGTATCTATGCCAGGTATGATGGATACGGTTTTAAATCTAGGTATTAATGATGAAGTTGCAGCTACGCTTGCACAGATTACAGATAATCCACGTTTTGTTTATGATAGTTATCGTCGTTTCATTCAAATGTTCTCAGATGTTGCACTAGGACTTCCTAAAAATTCTTTTGAACATGAGCTGACTACATTAAAGAATAATAAAGGCGTTCAGTTTGATTCTGATCTTGATGCTGAAGATATGAAATATCTTGTCAGCCGCTTTAAGGAAATCTATTTTGGCCTCACTAATAAGGAATTTCCTTCTGATCCACATGAGCAACTTTTCGTTGCTATTAAAGCAGTATTTAGCAGCTGGAATACACAAAGAGCAGTATTCTATCGCCGCATGAATGGCATTCCTTCTTCATGGGGAACTGCTGTTAATGTGCAGGAAATGGTTTTCGGTAACATGGGTGATGATTCAGGTACAGGCGTTGCGTTCTCACGTGATCCTGCAACTGGTGAGAATAAATTATATGGCGAATTTTTGATGAATGCACAAGGGGAAGACGTTGTTGCAGGTATTCGTACTCCTATGTCAATTGAGAGCCTCAAAGAAGTTAACACTTCAGTCTTTGATGAATTTGTTGCAGTTTCTGACAAACTTGAGCATCATTTCAAAGACATTCAAGATATGGAGTTTACCATTGAAAATGGTAGACTGTATATGCTTCAAACAAGAAATGGCAAACGTACAGCGCAGGCTGCACTCAAAATTGCAGTTGATATGGTTGATGAAGGCCTTTTGACAAAAGAAGAAGCCCTACTTAAAATTGAACCAAAACAACTCGACAGCCTATTGCATGCACGTTTTGAAGATACTTCTCTGAAAAATGCAAACCTAGTTGGAAAAGGTCTTGCTGCAAGTCCAGGTGCGGCATGTGGTCGTATCGTCTTTACAGCGGAAAAGGCTGTAGAAGAAGTGAAAAATGGACCAGTATTGCTTGTGCGTAATGAAACTAGCCCAGAAGACATTGAAGGTATGGCTGTTGTGCAAGGTATTCTAACAGCTACAGGCGGCAGAACAAGCCACGCAGCCGTGGTTGCACGTGGAATGGGTGTTTGCTGCGTAGCTGGCTGTTCAGAAATTCATGTTAACCCAGAGCAAGGATATATCACAATTGGTGAGGACCTCAAAGTCAACGAGGGTGAATATATGTCCATTGATGGAAATACTGGTAATGTTTATCTTGGTCAGATTGAAATGATCGAAGCTACCATCAGTGGTGACTTTGCAAAAGTAATGTCATGGGCTGACGAAGTTAGAACAATGGGCATTCGTGCAAATGCAGATACACCAAAAGATGCGCAAGTTGCCATTGATTTTGGTGCAGAGGGAATTGGACTAACAAGAACGGAACATATGTTCTTCCAAGCTGAACGTATTTTGGCTATTCGTCAAATGATTTTGTCACAAAAAATGGAGCAAAGACAAGTTGCGCTTGATAAACTTCTTGATATGCAAAGAGGCGATTTTGAAGGCATTTATCGCGTTATGCATGAAAAACCAGTAACCGTTCGTTTGCTTGATCCACCACTTCACGAGTTCTTGCCTAATGAAGAGGACGATATTAAAACTCTTGCAGCTGAGATGGACGTAGAGGTTGACGCGTTGTCTGAAGTGGTAGAAGGTCTTCGTGAAGTAAACCCTATGATGGGACACAGAGGTTGTAGATTATCTGTAACCAATCCTGAAATTACAAAAATGCAAGCAAGAGCAATTATCGAAGCGGCAATCAATGTGAATAAGGAACTAGGTCTCTCTATCGTTCCAGAAATTATGATTCCGCTTGTATGTGAAGCGCCAGAGCTTCAATATGTAAGACAAATCGTGACAGAAACAGCAGATGAAATTATTGCCCAAAGTGGAGTAACACTGAAGTATAAAGTGGGCACAATGATTGAAACTCCAAGAGCTGCTGTCGTAGCAGATGAAATTGCGAAGCATGCGGATTTCTTCAGCTTCGGTACCAATGACCTAACACAAATGACATTCGGTTTTTCACGTGACGACGCAGGAAAATTCATTCCTACTTACCAGTCAAAGAATGTGTTAGAAAGAGATCCATTTGAACAATTGGACGTTGAAGGTGTGGGCAAACTTGTGAAGTCTGCTTGCGAAGCGGCTAGAAAAACAAATCCAAAGATTTCTTTGGGTATTTGTGGTGAGCACGGTGGCGATCCATATTCCATCGAATTTGTGAACACCATTGATCTTAACTATGTCAGCTGTTCACCATATCGTGTTCCAATTGCCCGTCTTGCAGTAGCACAAGCGGCTATCAAACAAAAATAATAAAGAACATATCTTTTTGATACATTAGTTTTATCTTAAACTATAGGGTGTTGGCTACAATTACGAAGTGAATTTAAGCCAACACCCTTGTTTTATGATACTTGGTAGAATAGAATCAAAATCGTTTCAAGTGTATCAATATATTTTTAGTGAAAAGAAGTGAAGAATATATTGTAAATTGTGGAAAGACTACAACGATTAGTGTATAATATATGGGTTAACTTTAACACCGCGTTTTGCATGGGACGTGTATGAGGGGGATGTATGCATAGCAATATTAATGTCATTATTTTTGACAGTATGCTGATAACCAAAGCTAGAATTGGGAAAATATTTAGATCACAAGGATTCCAAGTCACAGATGCTGAAAGTTTTCATGGCATCATAAATGCAATTACAAAACATGACAACGATGTTAACATTCTCATAATCAATACCAATCAAGAAATTGAAGAAAATATCTTTGCTATGATGAGAGAAATAAAGAGTGGATATCCCAATGTTCCTGTTGTGATTTTAACATCGAAAGCAAAGAAAAATTTTTTCCTAAGATGTGTATCAGAAGGTGCGTCGGACTATATTTTAAAGCCATTTGAGGATTATTATCTCAGTGAAAGAGTCCTTCGACTGCTGAAAAAAGACAATAAGACCATCCAAAAGAAAAAAAGTAACGCCTTTAAAAACTCAATTACGTTTAATCTTAAAGAATATTTAAATCATGAAATTTCAAAAGCAAAAAAAGGTAAGTATACGGTTACCATATTGAAAACGTGCTTAAGTGCGTCTGCTTATTCAGAAAATGCAGAAATCAATGCCGATTCTAGCAATCGGATTTTTACAGGACTCAAAAGCTTGTTTTGGGATACAGATATCTTTATACAGTACAATCTAGAGCATTTTCTAGGGTATTTTCCTTTTTGCCCAGAAGATAATACGGTAATCATTGATGATAAAGTAAAAAAGAAGTTTGAAGAACTGAAAATTTATGACGATAATATGAAAAACTATGATATTAGTAATACTTTTGTTACCTTTCCTAGCGATGGAACAGACGCAAGCACATTGATAGAAAAACTATTTCCTGAAGCAGAATTTGAATAATATTATAGAATGTCGAATATGCAAATAACTTATAAGCATTTAGAAAAACTGAATTTAATTAAGTGAAGTTGTTTAGAGAACTTATACTCCGCAAATTGTTGAGATACAATGATTTGCGGTTTTTTTATATTCTTTTTTCAAAATGCGAGAGTATTCTATTTGGGGTAGAGTGAAAGAAAGGGTGTTGCAATTCAAATAATTCTGATGCAAAGTTAAGGATACAGGGTAAAATTGTGAAAAATGAATAGATTTGGGGTGTTAATAAAGAAATGATAGTGAAAAGTGTCTAAATGTATTGCTATAATATTGTTCTTGAAATATAATGTACTTATATAATCAAATATTTGGAAGGACGTGATTTTGTGAAAATGCAGTTTAGATTAAGTAAGTTGATTTATAATGTTTCAAATGCAGTAGGAAGATTTCCACTAACCGCAGTTTTTCTACTCATTGCTGTTGTTCTCAATGGAATGATGATTCATGATAGAGAATTCAGCTTTGAAAAACACTTAATGACTATAGCTGTGGGTGTCTTGCTCAGTGCACTATTCCAAATGATTTATGAGAGATTCTATTCAAAGAGAACAACAAGATTTAGCTTTATGGGGTTAACTGTGTTGTTGATGGCCGGTTACTATTTTACTATTATGAATCAGTTTGATTTGCGTATGGAAGCAGAAATAAAAACTTTTGTCCTTTTGTTTGGTCTTTTCATTGGATTTTTATGGGTGCCATCCATTAAAAACAAGACTACATTTAATGAAGTTTTTATGGTTAGCTTTAAGTCCTTTTTTATCGCTCTGTTGTTCTCTGTTGTCTTGATGGCTGGATTTTCCCTTGTGTTTTTGGCCATAGATGAACTGCTTTTCGATGTCAATAGCGATATATATGCCCATGCGAGTAACGTGATTTTCATTCTATTTGCTGTTATGTACTTTTTATCTTTGATTCCGATCTATCCAGGAGCAAGAGAAGGTATGGATGAAGGTGCTACGAAGAGTACTAGTCTAGATAATTTGGCTAAGGCGACTTCATGTCCCAAATATCTAGAAATATTAATTTCTTACATCGTGATTCCGATTTCGGTGATTTTTACACTGATATTACTCGCTTATATTGTAATTAATGTGAGCGGAAGTTTTTGGAACGATGCTTTGCTTGAGCCGATGTTGGTTTCTTATATTGTAGTTGTTATACTCTTGTATATTCTGTCTAGTAGGATGCACAACAAAAGTACAGTGTTGTTTCGTAAGTACTTTCCTAAGATCTTAATTCCTATTGTAATATTTCAAACACTAAACTCTTTTCTTAGGATTGGTGACTTTGGTTTGACCTATGGGCGCTATTACGTCATTTTATTTGGGATTTTTGCATTTATAGCAAGTCTCGTATTTAGTCTTAAGCCTGTTGAAAAGAATGGAATTGTTCCAATGGTTTTGATTATATGTATAGCAATTTCGCTCATTCCTATGCTAGATGCATTTTCTGTTAGCAAAACAAGTCAAATTAAAGTGTTAGAAAGCACTTTAGTAGAAAATGAAATGCTCCGTGATGGCGAAGTAAAACCAAAGCCTGAGATTCAAGAAAATGGAAGAGAAAAGATTGTTGAGACGATGCAATATCTTAATCGAATGGAATATTTGAATGAACTTGCGTGGTTGCCTGAAGATTTCGAATACTACAAAGATTTTTCGGATGTATTTGGCTTTTCACCGTATGAGTATCCAAGAAGTGATGTGGAATATTTCCATTTCCGCAGTGAAAACAACAGGATGATTGATATTGCTGGATATGACTATTTTGCACAAACGCATATTTCAAATTATGATGGGGCAAAGAATGCCGATAAAAATATTCTTGTAACGGAAGATGACAGGTATCAAGTTGTGCATGAAGTTGACGAGAATGATTCCAGAATAGTGCTGCGTGACATTGACGGCAATGAGATTGCAAGTTTGGCCGATCAAGCCATTTTGAAGCATTTCGAAAACTATATTGAAAACGATTACACACTTTCGTTAGAAGAAGCTTCTGTGGTTTCTGAAAATGAACAGGCTACTTTTAAACTTGTTGTTTTCTATATTGATATTGACAAAAGTGAAGAACATACGCAATTCAATGCAGAAATTTATCTTTTGGTGGATTTAAATTAGAGAAAAATGCAGTTTAAGCGTAGAATTCCTTTCACAAAATAACTTAAATTTGAACTGTTTTTTCCTAAGAAAATGTGCAAACTAGAGTAAGTGAAAACCTGCTATCCAAAACATGAATTAAGATGTTGACATTTGGCTAGACATAAAGTATAACTATCATAGTTTAGTACACAGATATAAAGAACTAACATTGTTTGTATGACCTTGTAGTCATTTGAAATGTTCGATTATGCGTCTTGATTTAAATTGGAAAGCTATGTAGCGTATTGTTTATATAGAATTTTTCAATTGCGAAAGGAATTGCAAAGTCAAGTTTAATCACTTCAACCAACAAAAAAACCGCAAACCGCTAATTAGTTAGGGTTTGCGGTTTTTTTGAAAATAAGGAAGAGTGAAACAGGAAAAGAGAGGGAACATGTGTACAAACATGAATGGTAGCTTTGTGGATTGCATGGGAGGATACTATGACGAGTAAAACAATGAATCGTTGGTTTGTTGTATTTGGTGCTGTATTATTGCAAATGTGTATCGGCACAATTTACACATGGAGTTTGTTTAATCAACCTCTGATGGAGCATTTTGGTTGGGAGAAACATGACGTAATTCTTACCTATTCTATTGCAGTTTTTGTATTTGCGTTTTCTACCATATTTTCTGGCAGATTACAAGATAGAATTGGACCAAGAATTGTCGCTACAATTGGTGCGCTTTTATATGGAGGAGGCATCATTCTTGCATCGACTGCGACATCGTTGATGCAATTATATGTGTATTATGGCATCATTGCAGGTGCTGGGGTTGGGTTTGCATATGTTTGTCCACTGACGACCTGTGTAAAATGGTTTCCTGAGAAAAAAGGCTTTATTACGGGAATTGCGGTCGGTGCCTTTGGTTTGGGGAGTTTTCTCTTTAAGTATATTATTCAGTACTTTTTAGCGCACACTAGCGTGGCTTCTACTTTTTTATACATTGGCGGAATATACTTAATTTTAGGTCTTTTCGGTGCGCAGTTTTTAAGAGTGCCCCCAATAGGCTATGGCAAGCAAATTTCAAATGTGGAAGAGGAACAGAAGAGAACCTATACAGTTGGACAGATGATGAGAACAAAATCATTTTACTTTGTATGGTTTATGTATTTGTTCGGTTGCATGAGTGGTCTTCTGGTGATTGGGTTAGCCAAGGACATTGGAATGCAGCTGGCAGGGTTAGAAGCCTCTGTGGCGGCCCATGCAGTTGCGATGATTGCACTTTTCAATGCAGGAGGAAGACTGGTTTGGGGCACGTTATCTGATAAACTTGGAAGAATCAAAGTGGTGACCTTAATGTTTATAATAACGGCACTCGCTATGATTACGATGAGTGTGTTTGCACTAAACTATCTGACTTTTTTTGCTAGTTTAGCTGGCATTGCGTTTTGCTTTGGTGGATTTCTGGCTGTATTCCCACTCATCACTGGTGACTTTTTTGGGATGAAAAATTTGGGAGCAAATTACGGAGTTGTGTACCAAGCATACGGAGTCGCTGCACTTGTGGGACCCATTATTGTTGCAAATGCAGGTGGTCTAAAGCCAACCTTTATGATTGCGGCTGTGCTTTCTGTCATTGGAGCTATGATTACCTTCGTTGTGAAACAACCAAAAACAGAATTGGGTATAGTTGAATAATATTGTTTTGTTTTGAGAAGCGCTTCTTGTTTTATAGTTCCTTTAATAAAATAGTTGAGTAATTAGAAGAAACGGTAAAATGTTTAGAGGATTAATAAGAGCATAAGAAAAATTTTGAAACGAAAAACCTTCAGAATTTAACTTTAAATATGCATATATGACGAAAAAAGCTTGTTGACAGTGACATACTGCAACAAGCTTTTTAAATTTTCTGCAGTATAATAGAAAAATAAAATTTATGAAGAAACCTTGGGGAAAGTTGACTGTTTGCTATGAAAGAGCAAAGAAACATGAATAAATCAAGGAGAAAGGGAAATCAATATACAACAGGAGTATATTGAATCCTTTAGAAAGGAGATTAGCAATGTATAAGACGAAAAATCGGGCAATTATTATCGTAGCTTTTGTAGTAATTCTTATACTTTCGATTGTGATGTACGACGTGTATAGCGATTCTCTTACCTCAAACTCAGAGGATTATGTTCAGACAGTTTCAGTGGCGGGTGGAACTGCAGCAGATTTTACTATGACTGATGAAACTGGACAAGAAGTGAAATTATCTGATTTTGAAGATGCTCCAGTAGTGCTCCATTTCTGGACTTCTTGGTGTAATTTTTGCATAGATGAATTGCCATACTTTCAGTCGGCATTTCATGAATATGGAGAAGAAATCCAATTTTTGATGGTGAATGCAGTGGCTTCTGAAAGAGAAAGTGAAGATGGAAAAAACTTCATTAATGAGTCAGAGTATACGTTTCCTGTTTATTATGAAATGAATGGTGAGGCAAAGACTTTATACGGACTGTGTGGATTTCCTGCTACTGTATTTATTGATAAAGATGGTAAGATTATTCAAATGAAGCTCAGTGAAATGTCAGAAGAGGAACTCTATTCAAATTTAGATCGTTTACTCAAAGATGAGTAGAAACGTATTTTGTCTTTCTCTTATTTGAGTGCTAATATGTCTTTGTGAAAGAGCAAGAGAAAACAAAGTGTTAATGAACAAACTTCAAACCGCGAGTGTCTCACTCGGTTTATATAACCTCGCCAAGTGAATTTAGATTTACTTGGCGAGGCCTTTATATATTAAGGAAAAAACGATTAGTATTGAGTAATATAACTGATGAGACAAAAAAGTCAAAAACAAGTTTTGAATATTTAAGTTTACCTTCATTGTCAACTTATGAAATAGAATAAGTTGACAAGAAAGGGTAAATCAGATATCATGGGGTTTGTTGCATTCTTTATTATTTTTAATAAGAGCACGATAAGTTAAGTGACAATGATTGCGCATACAATAAGCAATGGGAAAAGTATAGTTTAGGAGTATTTGAATGGTAGAAGACCTCAAGAAAAGCATCATATATGACAACTACCTGGTATCAAAGCAAGACGCTTTGGAGCTAGTGAAAGCAGACTTAGAAATCCTTTCGAATGCTGCAAGCGAGATCTGCACACATTTTTACGGTGAACATATTGAGTTGTGTGCCATTACAAATGGGAAAAGTGGTAAATGTTCAGAGAACTGTAAATTCTGTGCACAATCTACCCACTTTGAAGTAGACATTGCATGCCATTCGCTGTTGGGGAAAGAAACGCTTTTAAAAGATGCACGAGCACATGCTTTGGCAGGGATTTCTCGTTTTTCTGTTGTCACTTCTGGTCGCTATTTGAGCGATAGTGAATTGGAACGTGTATGTGAAAGCTATCGGTACATTAAAGACCAGTGCGAGATTGCCCTTTGTGCATCGCATGGACTGTTAAACTATGCGCAGTTTCTTCATTTAAAAGAATCTGGTGTCACACGGTATCACAATAATTTAGAAACTTCTCGCCGTTTCTTTCCGTACATCTGCACAACCCATACCTATGACGATAAAATAGATGCGATTAAGGCGGCACAAAGTGCAGGGCTTGAGGTTTGTAGTGGGGGGATTATGGGACTCGGAGAAAGCATGGAAGATAGAATAGATATGGCGCTGGATTTAAGAAAGCTGAATATCAATTCTGTGCCCATCAATGTGCTCAATGCCATTGAAGGTACCCCATTGGCCAATTTAAAACCTTTGACAGCAGAAGAAGTGAAACGCATTGTTTCGATATTTCGCTTTATTCTGCCGAATGCTGTGCTTCGTTTGGCAGGGGGGCGTGGTTGCATGTTAGACAAAGGCAAATGTCTCTTTGCCTCAGGAATTAATGCTGCCATTTCAGGAGATATGTTAACAACGGCGGGCATTACAACGCAAACAGATATTGCTATGTTGCAAGAATTAGGATTTCAAATTGGTTTGTTATAAAAGCAATGAAATCTGTTTTGAAAAGAAAATGACATATTAGAAATGGCTTATGTTATGCGCTGTATAGCATCCATGGCAATAAAAAACCTCAAGTGTTTGTTGCAAAATTGCAAACAAAACACTTGAGGTTTCGTGATATTCTCATTGGAATGAAACACGGATATACATCAATACGCTTCGTTGGGATAGGTATACGCATCAAAGGTGATGATTTTATAACTGGAAGAATCCATCATATCATTGAGGGAAAATGTGACTTCTTCTAAGCCTTGGAAACCATAATACCCTGTGATGGTGATGGAAGAAAAATCTGTGGGGAAGACGGCATCTATGTATACACATTCGTTTTCGATGGTATCTGCAATGAACACTTCAACAGGCTCTTCATTTGGATCAAGCCCATTTACGGTATATGTTAATGTGACATTGTGTAGAGCGCCAAACACAAGAAAATGTGGCATTACGTACTCATTTGATTCAGATTGAGGAACTTCTACAATTCGTGGTGTCAGCTGTTCCATATTAGTGCTTATTTGCATAGGCACAATGACAAGTGAGTAGTCTTCGTAGTTGATTTCCATTGGAGTGTCTTGTGAGAAAAGTGTTTCACTATCAAATCCTGTTAGATATTCGTCGGGAGTAGATGGTGTGATTTGAGGATCTTCAAAACTATAAATATCAATCGTCGCGTTGATGAATGGTTCAGAGGCGTAGATTGCTCCGAACTCATAGTTGCTGACATTACATTC
The DNA here is from genome assembly GCA_030625685.1 of Oscillospiraceae bacterium. Taxonomy (GTDB): domain Bacteria; phylum Bacillota; class Clostridia; order Oscillospirales; family Oscillospiraceae; genus Evtepia. The sequence goes on along the minus strand of DAOUQJ010000012.1, from coordinate 32,648 downwards.
CACTTGTAATGTGTTTCCGTTTTTGACATAGTCAGAAAATTCTGATCCTACCAAATTGATTACATACTCGTCTGATAACGTGTAGGTATCGGCTGGTGGAGTGATGGAAGAGTTGAATTCTTCCAAACTGAATTCAAATGATTCCATATCGGGTGTGCTTGGTATGTTAAGAACAAATCCACCATAATAGTATGGATCATAGGAAAGTTCGCCGGTTAAACCTTCATATGTTCCATCTAACTTGATATGAAATTCATCATTGGTTGCATGGTATTCTATCACCTTGTGACCATCAATGTGAGTAGGAGCTGTTTTGCCAGCAGGCTCTTCTTCAAGTGTGCTGTTCTCTTCGTTTGCGTTCTCGTCTTCATCTTCTTGCGCTTCTTCATCTTCTTCGTCTTGCGTGTTTGATTCAGGCGTTTCTGTTTCAGAGATGTTTGCAGAAGTTGAAACATCTTCATTTTGTGGTGCAACTTCAGGTTCCTTGTCAGATTTTGACGAACAACCAGAAGCCAACATGAGTACAAAACAACATGAAATCAAAAGTGGAAGGATCTTTTTCATTTAAGTTCTCCTTTTAATGTAAATTTAGTCTATTTTAGCAAAGCCCAAAAAAATAGTCAACTTGTGTAAGAGTTGGTTTATTTTGATCTCTATAAGAATTTTACAAAGTGTGTTTGTGATACTCTATCGAGAGTTTCTTATATTTTACCTTGATGACATTGAGATGATACAAGCAGTCATGAGGGAACTTGGATATCTAAAAGAGGTGAGTGGGGAGTAATTTTAGAATGAATTTGGATATATAAATAAAGAAATGCGTTACAAAATTCATATACGCTATGGTATAATATCTTCAAACAATTGGGAAGCTGTAATTATATATAAAGAAAAATTATACATGTAACTGAGAAGGAGATAAGATAGTGAATATTTCAGAAGTAGCCAAAGGCATATATCGATTGTCTATCAATGTGGAAAACATCTTATTCGAAGGTTTATGGGAAATTCCGAATGGGGTTTCTTTAAACTCATATATTGTAAAAGGTGAAAAGACGGCTATTATTGATGGTGTTTGTGGATGGGACGAAACACCTGAAGCACTCTTTGCCTTGCTTGACCAAATGGACATAAAAGTGGAAGATATTGATTATCTCGTTGTGAATCACACAGAGCCAGATCATTCCGGATGGATTGAAAGTTTTCGTGAAATATCGAGTGATTTTGAAATCATCTGCAGTAAGAACGCTGCTAATTTCCTGTCTGCATTTTATAATCACACAGAAAATGTGCGCATAGTGAATGATGGAGATATTTTAGACTTGGGAAATGGAAAGCAACTTTCGTTTGTAGAGATTCCGAATTTGCATTGGCCAGATACTATGGCAACGTTTGATAATGAAACAGGAACGCTGATGTCTTGTGATGCTTTTGGCTCATATGGTAGTGTTTCTGAAAGAAATTATGATGATTTGCTCTCAGAAGAAGAAATTTCTTTTTTTCTTAAAGAGGCAGTTCGATACTATTCAAATATTGTTGCCATTTTCTCGCAACAGGTATTAAAAGCGTTGGATAAGTGTGCACAGCTACCCATCAAAATTGTTGCCCCGGGTCACGGTATTGTGTGGAGAAAAAATCCAAATAGAATCATTGAGCATTATCGAACACTTGCCAACTATCAAAAAGGACCCGCTAAGAAAGAAGTGACACTACTCTTTGGCTCAATGTATGGGATGACGGAAGCTGCGGTAGAATACGCCAAGCAACTTTTGGATGAAAAAGGTGTCACGTATCGCGCCTATCGATTGCCTGATACTGATATTGGAACAGTGTTGGCTTCTGCGTGGGAGTCACAAGGCATTATTGTTGCAACACCTACCTATGAATTTAAAATGTTTCCTCCAGTTGCCGAAGCGATTGATGAATTGGGCAGAAAAAAAGTTGCCAACAGAAAAGCGATTATGTTTGGGTCATATGGTTGGTCGAAGGGAGCAAAAAAAGAACTTGATGAAATGCTAGAACGCTATAAGTTGAATTGGGACTTGCTCGATTTCGTCGAATTCAACGGCAGTGCAAAAGCAGAAGACTTGAATAAGATTCAAACTGCCATTGAAACACTCATCAATTCGTTAGAAGAATAAAATCCTACGACTTTGTATAGTGCTTTTATGGTTTGCGTGAATGTTACGATAAGTCATGTTTGATATGATAGATAACAGTCCTACTCTGAATTGTTGAGTAGGGCTGTTGTTTTTATATAAGTTGTTTAGATAAAGGAAAAACGCAATATAGTTCATGTTTTATAAATACACAATGTTAAGCGATGCCTGCATTTAAATTATAATATTTTCCTTTTAGTCTTATGAGTTCATCATGAGTGCCACGTTCGATGATTCGTCCATTTTCAAGAACCACAATCAAATCACTGTTTCGCACTGTGGATAAGCGATGGGCAATGACAAACGTGGTGCGACCTTTCATGAGTTCGTCCATTCCTTTTTGGACCAAACCTTCTGTTCTTGTGTCGATGCTTGAGGTGGCCTCGTCTAGAATTAATACAGGGGGATTTGCAACAGCAGCACGCGCGATTGCGAGTAGTTGTCTTTGCCCTTGTGAGAGATTTGTGCCATCACTCGTTAGCGTTGTTTCATATCCATTGGGTAGTCTTGAAATGAAGCTGTCTGCATTGGCAAGTTTTGCTGCGGCGATGCATTCCTTATCCGTTGCTTCTAATCTACCAAAACGAATGTTTTCCATGATTGTACCTGTGAATAAGTGCGTGTCTTGTAAGACCAAACCTAAACTGCGACGCAAATCAGATTTATTGATTTGCTTGATATCAATGTCGTCGTATTTGATGGTGCCTTCTTGGATATCGTAAAAACGGTTGAGCAGATTGGTGATGGTTGTTTTACCAGCACCGGTACTGCCGACAAATGCGATTTTTTGTCCTGGTTTTGCACAAAGGGAGATATCGTGCAAAACGGGAGTTTCACTTGTGTAACCAAAGTTGACATGGTCTAGCTCGATATTACCCCTGAGCGTTTGATACGAATTTTCTTTTGTGGAGGGGTGCTGGTGTTTCCAAGCCCACATGCTTGTATTTTGATCGGTTTCTACGACATTGTCTTCGTTGTCTTTTTGAATTCGCGTCAATGTGACAGCGCCATCATCGGCTTCAGGTGCTTCTTCAAACAATTGAAAGATTCTGCCGACACCAGCAGCTGCCATTACAACTGCATTCATTTGGTTGCTGACTTGACCAATGGGCTGATTGAAACTTTTGTTAAGGGAAAGAAACGCAACGAGCATGCCTAAAGTCAGCCCTGTATAGCCCTGGATAGCTAGAATTCCGCCAAGAATGGCGCATAACACATAACTGATATTGCCAAGCTGTCCATTGACCGGCATGATGATATTGGCGAAGGTGTTCGCTTTTTCAGCGCTTTCTCTTAAAGTGGCATTTAGATTTCTGAATTTAGCGATATTTTCTTCTTCGTGGTTAAAGACTTTGATTACTTTTTGTCCGCTGACCATTTCTTCAATATAGCCATTGACAATGCCTAAATCAGCTTGCTGCTTTTTAAAATTTTTCCCAGCCGATTTCACGATTTTAGAAGCTGATAGCAACATGATCATGACCATTGCCAGAGATAAAATCGTGAGAGGAATGTTCATGATAATCATGCTGATGAGCACACTGATAATGGTGATGAGACTGTTCATCAGTTGAGGTAGACTGTGGCTTAAAAATTGTCTGAGCGTATCGATGTCATTGGTATATAGTGACATGATGTCGCCGTGGGAATGCGTGTCAAAATATTGTATGGGCAATGATTCCATATGATTGAATAGTTTGATGCGCAGTTCTTTCATTGTGCCTTGACTGACGGAAACCATGGTTCTTGTGTATAGGTAGTTGCACAAGATTCCAAATAGATAGATAAATGCAATCTGGAATAAGGCCGAAGTGAGTGGTGCGAAATCGGGATTTTGCACCTTTGTCATTGGAAGAATATAGTCATCAATCAGCGCTTCGAGAAACATCATTCCCAATACGGTCGCAATGGCAGAGCCTAGAATGCCAAAAAAGACGACAATGAGACGAGATTTATGGTTTTGCAGTAGCAGTTTCATTAAATTTTTCATACTTATGCTCCCATCTCGTCAAAGTCTGCGAGACCTTTTTCTTGACTTTGGTAAATTGTTTGGTATATTTCATTTGATTTTAGTAACTCTTCGTGTGTTCCAATTGCATCTATTTTTCCGTCTTCTAATACCACAATTCGATCAGCGTCTGCAATGCTAGAGACACGTTGCGCTATGATGAGTTTGGTAGTGTTTGGGATGTGTTCTTTGAAAGATGTTCTAATCCTAGCTTCGGTCGCTGTATCGACTGCTGAAGTTGAGTCATCTAATATTAAAATTTTTGGTTTTTTTAGCAAAGCTCTTGCGATGCAGAGCCTTTGTTTTTGTCCACCGGAAACATTTGAGCCACCTTGTTCAATATAGGTGTCATATTGTTTGGGAAACGCATTGATAAAACCGTCTGCACAGGCGAGCTTCGCTGCTTGGACACACTCTTCATATGTTGCATTCTGATCGCCCCATCGCAAATTTTCTAAGATTGTTCCTGAGAAAAGTTCGTTTTTTTGAAGAACAACTGCTACTTTGTTGCGCAGTGTTTCGATGTCATAATCTTTGACGTTTTTGCCTCCAATTTCAATTGAACCATTTGTTACATCATATAGACGACTGATCAGATTAACCAAAGAAGACTTCGAGCTGCCTGTTCCGCCGATGATGCCAATTGTTTCACCAGAAGCGATGGAAAGGTTGATGTCGGAAAGAACGTATTTAACGCTGTTTGCCTGATACGAAAAATCGACATGTTTAAATTCAATCGTGCCATCTGCGAGATGAAAAGAAGGGGTTTGTGTATTTATGATGTTCGCTTTTTCATCAATCACTTCGACAATTCGTTTTGCGCTAGGGATAGACATGGTAATCATGACCAAAACCATAGATATGATCATCAAACTCATGAAAATATTGAGAACATAGGCAAATAAGCTTGTCAGTTCACCTGTTGTCAAAGCGCCACCTACAATTAAGTTAGCGCCAAGCCATGATATGGAAATCATTGAACCATAAATGGAAATCATCATGACAGGGCTATTGAGAACCATGATTCTTTCAGCACTGTAGAACTTGTGAAATAGGTTATATACAGTCTTGCCAAATTTAGCTTTTTCAAATGGCTCACGAGCAAAACCCTTTACAGCGCGTATGGCAGTGATGTTTTCTTGAACACTGGCATTCAAATCATCATAGCCAGCAAAAACCTCTCGAATGATGGGGATAGCTTTTCTGATGATAAGAGAAATGGCGATGATGAGAAATATGGAGGCAAGTATGAAAATCGACCCTACTTGTGGTGCGATGATGAGTGTCATAATCAGTGCGCTAATCAGAAGAAGTGGAAATCTGACAAACTGTCGCAGGAGCATCATATATGAGTTTTGCAAATTTGTCACATCGGTGGTCATGCGAGTAATGAGGCCTGCTGTGCTGTACTTATCTATATTTGAAAATGAAAAGGTTTGAATGTTGGAAAACATGCTATCTCTCAAATTGTGTGCAAAACCGGTAGATGCAGTTGCGGCATATTTTCCGGCCAAAACACCGCTTGCGAGACCGATGAGTACGGCGACAAGCATGATGCCTCCATAGAAGTATATTTGTGAGAGATCTTTTGCATTGAGTCCACGGTCAATGATAAGCGCCATTAAATAGGGAATAGCAATATCCGTCATGACTTCTATGATAGCAAACAATATTGTCATGAAGCTTGCATTTTTATATTGCTTTAATTGTTTTGTGAGAGTTTTAATCATTTATGAACCTCTTTAAATACGATTGTTGTATCTAGACACTTTGGGGGAGAGAATGAAACTTTTTGGTGTCTACAACGTTGTTTTATAATTACTCGGTAAATCGAGTGCTATGAAGTGGAGAAATTACTCGCATCGGTTTTCTTTGAGTTTTCCTAAAATGTTTTCTAGAGAGTAAAGCGCGCGCGCAAGTTCGCTTAGGTCATCTTCTCCAAGTGAACAAATCATTTTCTGAATGTGTGAATTTATTTGCCTCTTAGTTTGGTTGCAAGTTTCTATTCCTTTTTCAGTCAATTGTAGCACAGTGACTCTCTTGTCTGCTTCTGATTGCACTCGTTCGATGAGACCTTTTTCTACCATATTGTTGGTCAAATATGTAAAGGAACCACTTTCCATGTCAACGGCAGTAAGATAGTCTTTCATCGGTAGATTGGAGTGTTGATGGAGCGCAAACAATAAGTGCATTTCACTTTTTTTGAGCGAGACATCAAAATCAGTTTTGAATGTTCTGCGAAAATGATGCATCAGTCTAGGAACGTTCATCAATGCGGTTGAGATTTCTTCAATTTGCGTTTGTTTGTTCATCTTTTATACCTCATCCTATCATAATTGCTTGAATTCTAACTATTTTAGTGTAAACGAAGCTGACGTGTATGTCAATATCATTGATTGTTACTATAGGTAAAATCAACTGACCTTATTTATTTTTAAAGTGTTTAAATTAATAGTAAATATTTCTCCATTTGTTTGTGATAAATTACTATAGAAATACTGGTAAAAAAGATGTCTTTATATAGCATGAAATGATTGACACAATATGTAGATTCTTGTAAAATGATAGAAAACATTTGAGTTTGTTACAGGATTTTCAAGTTTAATTTGCGTCCCTTTTTAAGTGCGATAGGATGTTGTCTTTGGGTAGAAGTTTTCGTATGAATAAACTTGGCATTTTTAAAGGAGGACTTTATGGATATGTTGAGGCATAATTCCGTTTTAACAAACCTGCCCTTTGGCTATGCGCTTCATAAAATGGTTCTAAATGATGCAGGGGAAGCATGCGATTATGAATATATTGAAATCAATGATATGTTTGAAAAACAAACAGGACTTTTGTCTGATATAGTCATTGGAAAAACAGTTACAGAGGTTATTCCAACGATTAAAGACGAAGAATTTGATTGGATTGGGACTTATGCTACGGTTGCGTTTTCTGAAAAGACCCTTGAGTTTGAAGAGTTTAGTAGTTCATTAGATAAATGGTATTCCGTAACGGCATATTCCCCTCAAAAAGGTTATTTTATAACACTAACGCGTGAAATTACAGAAGAAAAAAAGCAAGCAATAAAGCAACTTGAAACAGAACAGTTGCTAAAACAGCAACAGTATTTGATGGATATTTACAAAACAAATTTTGCAAATATCCAAGAGTTTGTAGCCCATTCACTTGGTATTATTATGGAGCTTTCTTCTTGTGAGTATGCGGATATCTGGTTTTTGAATGAAGAAACCGAACTTTGCCAATCGATGCAATGTGTCAATTCTTACGATAAGTTAGAGAGAAAGATTGATAATATACATGCTTATCAAACCACAAATAAAGAATCAAAATATGAACTTGCTTTACTAGATACAAACTATCCTTCTACAGTACTTGCGCAACCTTCCCAAATAGAGATACTGAGCAAAGACTTGGCAAGACAATACGTTTCATTGGATACATTCGTTTCGATCCCTATTATGTTTGAAGGAACACTAGTTGCAGTTTTGAACCTTGCAAATTTTCCAAATCAGTATCCTTCAATGAATCTCAACCATTTGGTGTTATTCATGCAAAGGGCTTGGATGGGAAGGCAACAAAAATTTGCAGAGAAACAAATGAATCTAAAATTACAAAAACTAGGTGAAATTTCTAATAAAATTGGAGTGCTCATCGCTGAGTTTTTACCTGATACCACAATTACATATGTAAACGATGCCTTTTGTGTTTATTTTGGAAAAAAAGCCGAGGAACTTGTTGGGGAACAATTTTTGACATTTATGCCATTGGATGAACGAGAAACCATCAAACAAAGGTATATGCAATTAACAACGGAGAGCCCCACTACAACACAAACATATCCTGTCTTTAAAAAAGATGCGATTCGATGGATGGAGTGGCAAGATTCGGCCGTATTTGATGGTGAGGGTAGAATTACTAGTTGGTATTCCATTGGATTTGATGTAACAGAGAAAAAAATGATTCAAGATGAAAAAGATAAACAGTTGCAGCAGCTCAATGAGATCATCTATGGCTTAACCGCCACGATACTAATTATTGATCCTACCACAGCAAAAATAATTGATGCAAATAATGCGGCAGTAGAGTTTTATGGTTATTCAAAAGAAGAATTTCTTAAGTTGACTATTGAAGATATTAGTACGAACGAACCAGAAATCATTTCAGAACATTTGCGTAAATTATATGCACAAAAGCAAAAAAAGTTGCTGGTACCTCATCGGTTAAAAGATGGAACAATCAAAGTTGTTGAGCTCTATGCTTCTCCAATTGTATATGAAGATGAGGAATATATATGTTCTATTATTTTTGATGCCACTGATAGAGAAGAAGCAAAGGGTGAAATGATTCGTTTGGCGTTTTACGATTATTTGACTGGCGTATATAACAGAAGATATCTAGAAAATGAGTATAAAAAATTAAATAAGATTACAAACTATCCGCTTGCCATCATCAGAGGTGATATCAACGGAATGAGATTAATCAATGATTTCATGGGATATCATGTTGGTGATAAGCTCTTAGTAGAAGTGGCAAAGAGAATTCATAATTGCATTAATTCAGAACATATATTGGCTAGAATTGGTGGAGATGAGTTTGCAATTTTACTCACGCATTGTTCTAAAGAAGATATCAAGCAACTCATAAAACGGTTAGAGCAAATGACTTCAGAGGAATTTTTCCTTGAATATGAACCACAAATTTATATGGATGTACCAATTAGTACGTCGATATCGTTTGGGTATGCTATGCAAAAAAATGCGGGTGTTGAGCTAGGCGAATTGCTAACAGAAGCTGAAACCTATGTGAACCGTAGAAAGTTCTTTGATAATAAAAGTATGAAAAGCACAGCAATCAAAGCCATCTTGAATGCGCTTTTTGAGAAAAGTATGAGAGAAGAAAGACATTCTAAACGTGTGGGGCTCATATGTGAAGCAATTGCAAAAGAGTTGGAGTGGGATGATGGTCTTGTCAATAAAGTGCGTGTTGCGGGTACGTTACACGATATAGGGAAAATTGGTGTTTCGGATAATGTTCTGAATAAGACAGCAAGACTCAACAAAGAAGAATGGAAAGAAATGGTTTTGCATGTTGAAAAAGGAGCTAGAATACTTGAAAGTACCGTTGAATACAAAGTCATAGCTGACATTGTTCGATACCATCATGAGCGCTATGATGGAACTGGTTATCCCAGTCAGCTCAAGGGAGAAGAGATTCCCATTGAGTCTAGAATGATTGCAGTTGCCGATGCATATGACGCTATGATTGGGCGCAGTTTTTACCAAATACCTAAAACAGAGCAAGAGGCAGTGGCAGAACTAAAACAATGTGCTGGGACACATTTTGACCCACACATAGTTGAAGTATTTACAGAGAGAGTATTAAAAAAGAATAAGTTTCATGTGTCAGATATTGGGCTTGTTTGTGCTGAATCTACCAAATAATGATATGAGTTTGTTTGTGATTTAATTGACAAAAAGAAGCTAAGTGATATGGTGTTTCCATTCACTTAGCTTCTTTTTCCTGAACCATAGTGTTTAATAAAATGCTCTTAAGAGTTTTTGTTGATTATAGAAATAAAGTGTTCATGCACGGTTGTGTCATCGGTGAGTTCGGGGTGAAAAGCGGTGACGAGCATATTATTTTCTTGTGCGGCAACAATGTTTCCGTCTACAACAGAGAGTATTTTGACAGCTTTCCCATGGGATGATATGTAAGGAGCTCTAATAAAAGGCATTTCGATTACATGTTCATCGGCAAAGGTTGCATTGCAGCCAAAACTGCCCAGTTGTCTGCCGTAGGCATTTCGCTTGACCTGAATATCCATCGCTTGAAAATGCGAGGTAGAGTCGTCTGCAATTTCTTTTGCAACCAAAATCATTCCTGCACAAGTGCCAAAGACAGGCATGCCTGCATCAATACACTCTTTGATGGGGAGAAAAAGAGAGGTATCATGCAATAATTTACCGATGGTTGTGCTTTCGCCACCAGGGAGAATGAGGCCATCTAACTGTGCAGAGAAATCTTCTGTTTTTCTGATTTCCTGCGTTTTGACGCCCAGTTTTTCAAGCATTTGGATATGTTCAATGAAAGCGCCCTGCAAAGCCAAAACACCAATGGTCATCACTTGCCACGCTCCGCCATCAAAATTTTGATTTCGTCTTCGTTGATGCCGACCATTGCCTCACCCAAATCTTCTGAAATTTCAGCCAAAATTTTAGGGTCATTGTAGTTTGTGACTGCTTTTACAATGGCTGCAGCGCGTTTTTCAGGATTGCCTGATTTAAAAATACCAGAGCCAACAAAGACGCCTTCAGCTCCCAATTGCATCATCAAAGCGGCATCGGCTGGGGTTGCAACACCGCCAGCTGCAAAGTTAACAACTGGTAAAGAAGCATGTTCATTGACATATAGAAGCAATTCATAAGGCACTTGTAATTCTTTTGCTTCGTTAAATAGTTCATCTTTGCTCATGGAAGCGATGCGCTTCATTTGGCGTTGCATTTCTCTCATGTGAGAAACCGCTTGCACAACGTCACCTGTTCCAGGCTCTCCTTTGGTACGAATCATAGTTGCGCCTTCACTAATGCGGCGTAGTGCTTCAGAAAGATTTTTAGCACCGCAGACAAACGGCACTTCAAATTCAGTTTTGTCAATATGGTACACATTGTCGGCTGGACTTAAGACTTCGCTTTCATCAATATAGTCGATTTGAATTGCCTCTAAAATCTGCGCTTCAGCCATATGTCCAATGCGACATTTTGCCATAACAGGAATAGAAACCGATTGTTGAATTTCTTTTACCATTTTTGGGTCGCTCATTCTAGAAACGCCACCAGCTGCTCTGATGTCAGCTGGAATTCGCTCTAAAGCCATGACGGCGCAAGCGCCTGCTTTTTCAGCAATTTGTGCTTGTTCAGGAGTCATAACATCCATGATGACGCCACCTTTTAGCATTTGTGCAAGTTGTTTGTTGAGTGTTTGTCGTTGCGTATTCATAATTTCTCCTTTATTTTTCGTGATAAGTATATTATAATTGCACTTTACGTTCTTTAAATGACCAACTCTATCTTATTTTTGCATGCCAGTATGTCCACGGTTTGCAAAATTTGCATTGTCAAGAAGTGTGATATGAGTGGGAAAGGTCATGGGGGACATATCACTATTCGATTGGATGAAAGGTCAAAATAAATGTATGGACACAGAACGTGTCTTGTCAGTGTATCAAAATATTTGTGAGCTTTTAGCGATAGGAGAGAATAATGAAAAGGATAGAAATGAAAGAACTCAAAATAGGGCATTTAACAGCGAAAGTACCCATTGTACAAGGTGGGATGGGTATTGGTGTGTCCCTTTCTAATCTGGCAGCTGCAGTTGCCAATGAAGGAGGAATTGGAGTCATCTCTGCTGCAAATGTCGGGTTTAATGAATCAGATCATCACTCGAATTTTTTAGAAGCAAATATTCGCGCACTTAAAAAAGAAATAGCCAAAGCAAGAGAAAAATCAAAAGGTATCATTGGCATTAATATTATGGTTGCTATGTCAAACTTTTCTGATATGGTCAAAACTTCCGTGAAAGAAGGGGCAGACATCATATTTTGTGGTGCAGGACTTCCACTAAACTTGCCAGAGTTTTTAGATCATTCCAGTAAGACGCTGCTAGTGCCTATCGTTTCTTCGGGGAGAGCAGCAAAAGTGATCGCAAAAAAATGGATGGATAAGTATAATTATGCACCTGATGCTGTTGTTGTCGAAGGGCCAATGGCTGGCGGACATCTTGGTTTTCGTGTAGATGAAATTGATAAACCAGAGTATTCTTTGAGCCATATTGTCAATGACGTGGTGCAGGAAATTAAACCATTTGAAAAAGCGAGCAACAAAACAATTCCTGTCATTGCTGCAGGTGGCATTTATTCAGGAGAAGATATTTATAACATCATGCAATATGGTGCGTCAGGGGTGCAAATGGCAACAAGGTTTATTGCGACGGAAGAATGTGATGCTTCTTTAGAGTATAAAAAAGCCTATGTCGATGCAAAAAAAGATGATGTTGTCATTGTAGAAAGTCCAGTTGGAATGCCTGGTAGGGCGATTCAAAACAAATTTGTTTCAGACGTTTCAGAAGGGCTCACAAAACCAAAAGGCTGTCCGAGACAATGTATTAAAACGTGCGACTACAGAATTAGTCCATATTGTATCACGCGCGCACTGATTAAAGCACAAAAAGGATTTATTGATGAGGGATTGTTGTTTGCAGGTGCAAATGCACATCGCATCAAGGAAATTGTGAGTGTGAAGCAACTATTCGAAGAGCTCAAACAAGGATATTCCGAAGCGGTTATGAAACATGCCAATCTTTGACGGGATACTCTTCTATTCAAAGATATACGACAAGATACAATACATACAAATTTACGCTAAGACGCAATTTCTATCATGTTGCGGACAAATGGAGCATAAGGACACGAATAAATGTAAAAATATAACAAACAAAGCATCTCTGGATTACACAGGAAAAGACGCTATAGTGTGCATTGTGCCTAACTTTTGAAAACAAACAACTATTGACAAACATTAACATGCTGTTTATAATTGGTGCTGGTTATATGCGCGAATTTAAAGCATATTTATTCGTGTAAATGAATGCAAAAAAACAGAATTTACTCAACTTTTGGAGGTACTTATTATGATATTTGAAGCAATTGCAAATTTGATCGCAGAGCACAACGACTGTGACGTTTCTGAAATTACGATGGACACAACATTCCAAGCACTTGGAATTGACTCCCTCGATACAGTTGAATTGCTGATGAACTTAGAAGATACCATTGGACGCGAAATTGAACTTGATCAAAAAGTCGAAACTGTTGGCGATCTTGTTCGTTTTGTGGAGGAAAAGTGTAAGGACTGATTCTATGATGAAATCGAAACTTTGCGACCTATTAGGAATTACGTATCCAGTTTTTCAAGGCGGCATGGCGTGGATTTCAGATGGTAAACTAGCTGCAGCTGTTTCCAATGGAGGCGGGCTAGGTATTATAGCAGCTGGCAATGCTCCCGGCGATTACGTTCGGGAGCAAATTTGTATTGCCAAATCTTTGACCCCAAAGCCTTTTGGTGTCAATATTATGCTATTGAGTCCATTTGCAGATGAAGTAGCGCAAGTCGTGAAGGAAGAAAAAGTTGCAGTTGTGACAACTGGAGCAGGTAATCCAACGAAATACATGGCCATGTGGAAAGAAGCGGGTATTCGCGTGATTCCAGTGGTTCCTTCCGTTTCCATGGCAAAACTCGTCACACGCCTTGGCGCAGACGCAGTCATTGCCGAAGGTGGAGAAAGCGGTGGGCATATTGGGGAACTGACAACGATGGTACTGGTTCCTCAAGTTTGTGATGCAACAGATCTTCCCGTCATTGCAGCAGGCGGCATTGCCGACGGCAGAGGAATGGCGGCTTCATTTATGTTGGGTGCCTGCGGTGTTCAGTTGGGCACTCGTTTTTTAGTTGCTGAAGAATGTGGCATCCATCCAAATTACAAACAAAAAATACTCAAAGCAAACGATCTTGCAACCATTACGACAGGCAAACGCTTGGGTCACCCAGTTCGTGCGCTCAAAACGCCATTTTCTCGTGAAATGTTCCAGGCTGAATATTCCTCTATTTCTGATGAAGAATTGGAAGAAATGGGCGTTGGCAAGCTGATGCTTGCAGCTCGTGAAGGTGATTTGCAAAAAGGATCATTCCTGGCAGGTCAAGTTGCAGGTATGGTACATAAAGAGCAACCTGCAGCCGAAATCATTCGTGAACTTTGTGAAGAAGCGCAGTCCGTTTTGGAAGGAGCATCACAATGGGTAAAATAGCGTTTGTATTTCCAGGACAAGGTGCACAGCACGCAGGAATGGGATTGAGTCTTTGCGAAAATTCTGAGACAGCCAAAACTGTTTTTTCAGCAGTCGATGCCATACGACCTGGCACATCAGAGATGTGTTTTAACGGTGATGAAAAAGAGTTGGCACAAACGAGCAATACCCAACCATGTATGTTTGCTTGTGAATTGGCGGCAGCCCTGTCTTTGGTAGACGTTGGAGTAAAACCCAATATGGTAGCTGGCTTTTCTCTAGGAGAAGTAGCTGCGCTCACGTTTTCAAAAGCAGTGTCCGTGGAAGATGGATTTGCCCTTGTGGTTCGTCGTGGCGAACTGATGCAAGAAGATGCAGAAAAAGTGGATAGTGCTATGGCAGCAGTATTGAAACTTGACTCTCAGACCGTTCAAGAGTTAGCATCTCAGTTTTCTAACGTGTATCCAGTGAATTTCAATTCACCAGGACAAATTACAGTTGCTTGTCTGAAAGAGGAGCTTGCTCCATTTTCTGCAAAAGTGAAAGAAGCAGGAGGCAGAGCTATCCCACTCAAAGTGAGAGGTGGATTTCACTCTGTGTTCATGAAAGACGCATCTGTGGCGTTTGCTGATCTATTGAAGCAGTATGATGTTGCTGCACCAGAAATTCCACTTTACTCAAACTATACGGCAAAACCGTATGAGGGTGAGTATAAGGCGCTCTTATCGGAACAAATATGTAATCCCGTTCGTTGGGAAGATATCGTTCGAGACATGATTGCTTCTGGTGTCGATACCTTTGTTGAGGTTGGACCAGGAAATGTTTTGTCTGGACTAATTAAGAAAATAGATCCTCATGTTCGAACATTTCAAGTAGAAGAATATGAGGATATTGCTGTTGTGGTAAAGGAGCTTAAAACATGTTAAAAGGAAAAGTTGCCATTGTCACTGGTGCATCTCGTGGCATAGGTCGTGCAATTGCCATTTCTTATGCACAAAATGGTGCGGATGTGGCTGTAGTATATGCATCAAATGAAACTGCTGCTTTGGAGGTCGTAGAAGCCTGCCGTGCTTTTGGCGTCCGAGCTGAGTGCTATCGTTGTGATGTGGCTGACTTTGCTGCATGTAAAGAAACCGTTTCGAATGTGAAGAAAGATTTCGGAAAAGTGGATTTGCTTGTGAACAATGCAGGCATTACACGAGATGGGCTCATTGCTACCATGAAGGAAGCTGACTTTGATGCAGTTATGGATACAAACCTGAAAGGTGCATTTCATATGGCGCGCCATTGTGCTCCTGTCTTTATTCGAGCAAAAGGTGGCAAAATCATTAATATCACGTCAATTTCTGGGCTTTTGGGCAATGCTGGCCAGTCTAATTACTCTGCGTCAAAAGCCGGTCTCATTGGACTTACCAAATCTTTGGCGAAGGAATTGGCACCTAGAAATATTACTTGTAATGCAATTGCGCCAGGTTTCATTCAAACTGAAATGACAGAAGATATTGATGCTGGAAATACACTGGCCAATTCAATTCCACTCAATCGTTTGGGATCAACTGAAGATGTGGCCAATGCAGCCGTATTTCTAGCAAGTAACGCGGCAGATTATATCACAGGCGAGGTGCTACGCGTAGACGGCGGCCTAGCGATGTGATGTGTGAATCACCGAAAGGAAGAACATTTAGATGCATAGAAGAGTAGTTGTCACTGGTATGGGACTTGTGAGCCCAATCGGAAATGACATAGAAAGTTTTCGTCAAAGCATTCAAGCAGGTGTGCATGGCATTGGTCTAAACACGAGGTTTGACACAGAAAACTATAAAGCCAAAATGGCTGGGCAAGTGAAAAACTTTGACCCAAAAGATTACATGGAAAAAGCTGAAGTGACGCGTAGCGATCAGAATGCACATTATGCGATTGCAGCAGCTACGCAAGCTGTGGAGGATAGTGGTATTATCGGTACACTTCCACCAGAGCGTATTAGCGTGTATATCGGCACAGGCATTGGCGGAATCCAAGCTTTTACAAATGAAATGGATAAGTTGCGTGCAAAAGGGCCACGTAGGGTGTCCCCATATCTCATTCCAATGATGATTGCTAACATGGCTGCTGGTATGGTTGCCATTCGTTTCAATTGTCAAGGGCCAGCAATTCCAATCGTAACTGCTTGTGCATCTGGATCTAATGCGATTGGTGAAGCGCTTCGTGCGATTCGTCATGGATATACAGATGCTGTCATTGCAGGTGGTACTGAGGCAGCCATTGCAGAACCAGGCATGGCTGGGTTTATTAATATGCAAGCTTTGTCTGTTGCAGATGATCCCGATTTGGCATCTTTGCCATTTGATAGTCGACGTGGCGGCTTTACAATGGGCGAGGGCAGTGGTGTGCTCATTTTAGAAGAATATGAACATGCTGTCGCTCGTGGTGCTAAAATCTACGGAGAAATCGCAGGATATGGTTCTACTTGTGATGCGCATCATATTACTGCACCACATCCAGATGGTATTGGCGCTGTCAATGCTATGAAAATGGCTCTAGACGAAGCAAACTATACTGATGACACCAAATTATATATCAATGCCCACGGCACAGGTACAAAGCTCAATGACATTATGGAAACAACAGCGATTAAAACGCTATTGGGTCTTGAAAAAGCAAAACAAACACCGATCAGTTCGACCAAATCAATGACTGGACATATGCTAGGCGCAGCTGGTGCAGTTGAAGCAATTGCATGTCTCATGGCAATGGAAGATAGTTTGATACCACCAACAGTTGGTTTGCTGTCTCCTGACCCAGAGTGTGATTTGGACTATGTACCGCTGACAGCAAGAAAAGCTGAAATTGACATGGCACTATCAAACTCTCTAGGATTTGGTGGGCACAATGCGTGTTTGGCGATTCGTAAACTGAAATAAGGAAGAAGGACACATGGAAGAAAAGGATATTAGAAAATATGCACAGCTCATGAAAGAACTTGAGCTCACTGGCTTAGAAGTCAACGACAATGGAAAAACCATTCGTTTAGAGCGTTCTGTCGCTGTGACTTCCCCTACAGTTCCTGTGGTTGTGTCAGAAACAACTACTCCAGTAGTAGCGCCTTCACCTGTAAAAACCGAAGGCGGTCAAACGGAGGATATTTGTTCTCCAATGGTTGGCGCATTTTATCGTGCACCAGCAGAAAATCAACCTCCATACGTATCTGTCGGCGATAGAGTGCGCAAAGGGGATGTCATTTGTATTATTGAGTCCATGAAACTGATGAATGAAATTACATCAGAATTTGATGGTGTTATTACCGAAATCTGTGTAGAAAATCAGCAAGTAGTGGACTATGGTCAGGTTCTCTTCCGCATTCAAAAGGAGGAAGCATGAATCAAGAAGAACTAAAATCCATATTGCCACATCGTGACAGTATGCTACTCATACAGGAAGCTTATTGTGAAGATGGAACCGCTTATGGAAAGGTTAAAATAGATGGAAGTGAATGGTTTTTAGATGGGCATTTTCCTGGGAATCCAGTGGTGCCAGGTGTCATTTTGTGTGAAATGCTTGCGCAGTCAGTCTGTGTACTTCTCAGTGAAAAAATGACTAGTGAAAATCAGTTATCACTCTTTACAAGTTTGGATAATGTTCGATTTCGAAATCCAGTGAAACCTGGTGATACATTCCAAACAGAATGTACATTAACTAGATCGAAACATCCATTTTATTTTGCAGAAGGGAAAGGATTTGTAGACGGCAAATTGTGCGTCAAAGCAAGTTTTTCCTTCGCGCTACAAGAGGTATAAAACAGTGTTTTCAAAAATTCTCATTGCCAATCGTGGTGAAATAGCCGTACGTATCATTCGTAGTTGTAAAGATATGGGCATTTCTACTGTGGCAGTCTATTCGAAAGCAGACAAAGATGCTTTGCATGTTGCATTGGCTGATCAAAGTTATTGCATTGGAGAAGCATCTCCTTTAGATAGTTATTTAAACCAAGAACGCATCATTAGTGCTGCGCTCATTTCTGGTGCGCAGGCAATCCATCCAGGGTATGGTTTTTTGTCCGAAAATGCGCAGTTTGCCGAGCTTTGTTTAAAGCATGGCATCGTCTTTATCGGTCCAGACCCTGAAAAAATGGAGCGTCTTAGCGACAAAGAACAAGTCAAACAACTCATGGAAGAAGCTGGACTTCCCACCATTCCTGGGTCTAAATTATTAGATTCTGTAGAGGAAGCACTAGAAGCGGCAAAGCTCATCGGTTATCCTGTGATGCTGAAAGCCCGCTCTGGTGGCGGCGGTCGTGGTATTCGACTTGTGAGAAAAGAAGAAGAGATGGAAAATGCCTTTTTCGCTGCGACATCTGAAGGGAAATCTGCCTTTGGTGATGGCGCAGTATATATGGAAAAGTATATTCATCCAGCAAGACACATTGAAATGCAAATCATAGCAGACGAAGCAGGTGAAGTGGTTTGTTTGGGTGAGCGAGACTGCTCAATTCAGCGCAATCACCAAAAACTTGTGGAGGAATCTCCTTCTCCTGCAATCACAGCTGACGTGAGAAACACAATGATTGAACAAATCACCAAAGCTGTAAAATCGGTAGGATATCTTGGACTTGGTACTTTAGAGTTTTTGCTTGATTCAAGTGGGAATTACTACTTTATGGAGATGAATGTCCGTCTTCAAGTGGAACATACTGTAACAGAGGCGATTACAAGCTATGATTTGGTAAAATGGCAAATCCGGACAGCAGCAGGTATTCCACTCAAATTCAAACAGAATGATGTAAAAATGAAAGGTTGCTCCATTGAATGTCGTATCAATGCTCGTGCACCTGGAAAAGTTGAATTTTTACACATTCCAGGTGGTCCATTTGTTCGCTTTGACACTTACTTAGCGATGGGCTCCGTGGTATCTCCTGTATATGATCCGCTACTGGGAAAACTCATCGTGTTTGCCGGAACAAGAGAGGAAGCCATTCGAAAAATGCAGGCAGCACTTTGTGAACTTGTAATCCAGGGTGTTGAAACAAACATTGCGAATCAACTCGATATCATAGGGGATACAAGATTTCAAAATGGATCTTATAGCCTAGATTTTTTCAAATAGTGAGGTGACAAATATGCCATCGATTCCTTTTTTACACAAACCCAAAAATCCACTTGAACAAGGTGGGCGTACATCGGTTCACCCGAAATATGGGGATACGGAAGCCGAACTAACGCAACAATGTCCCAATTGTCGTAAACAAACAGAACTGACAAAACTGTGGGATGATGCCAATACTTGTTCTTGTGGCTATCATTATCGTATAAAACCAGCAGATCGGATTTCATTTTTAACCGATTCTGGTTCCTTTTCACCTGAATTTGAGGGGCTCAATAGTACAGACCCCTTAGATTTTCCGGGTTATCAAAAAAAACTCAACGCAACCAAAAGCATTGCAAATGCTGAGGAAGCTGTTGTATGTGGCACTGCGACTATCAAAGGTGTACCTTGTTGCATTTTTGTGATGGACCCCTATTTTATGATGGGGAGCATGGGCACAGTAGTCGGAGAAAAAATTACGCGCACGTTCGAACTTGCAACAGAGCGCAAACTTCCTGTCGTTGGCTTTACTGTCTCAGGAGGCGCGAGAATGCAAGAGGGAATGTTGTCACTTATGCAAATGGCAAAGACCAGTGCGGCTGTGAAGAGACATAGCGATGCGGGCCTTTTTTACTTGACAGTATTAACTGATCCAACGACTGGTGGAGTTATGGCAAGTTTCGCAATGGAAGGTGATATCATTATTGCTGAGCCTGATGCAACGGTGGGATTTGCAGGAGCGCGTGTCATTGAACAAACTGTGCGTAAAAAGTTGCCACAAGGGTTCCAAACCTCTGAATTTTTGCTCGAACATGGATTTATCGATGCGATTGTTTCTCGTTTGGATCAACCAAAGATCATTTCAGATTTATTGAACCTTCATATGGGAGGTGCTACACATGAGTAATACTGCATATGAAAGTGTTAAGTTGGCACGTGCCAATAATCGTCCAACGAGTCTTTCTTATATTACCAGCATGTTTGATGATTTTTTTGAATTGCATGGTGATCGATCTTTTGCTGATGATACAGCGATTGTGGGTGGTGTTGCTACCCTACATGGAATGCCTGTCACAGTGATTGGTATTGAAAAAGGCCGTACTGCAAAAGAACGTGTGCATCGGAATTTTGGGGCGCCAAACCCAGAAGGATACCGTAAAGCGTTGCGTCTTATGCGACAAGCAGAAAAGTTCCAACGACCAGTGATTTGTTTGGTTGATACATCTGGGGCATTTTGTGGAATTGGTGCCGAAGAACGCGGTCAAGGCCAAGCAATTGCAGTCAACTTAATGGAAATGAGTGCGCTGAAAACTCCAGTATTATCTATTCTCATCGGAGAAGGTGGAAGTGGTGGCGCATTGGGCTTGTCGGTTGCAGATGAAGTGTGGATGCTTGAAAACTCCATCTATTCTGTCATTTCACCTGAGGGTTGTGCAGCAATATTGTGGAAAGATGCAACACGTGCAGCTGACGCTGCTGAATGTTTAAAGCTCACGGCAAAAGATGCGTTGACCTTTGGAATTGCGGATGAAGTGTTGACCGAAAATGGCTTGGGTTCAGATGCGTATTATGCCAAATTGAGTATCAAGATTAAACAAAAATTAGATGCATTGTCGAATTTGACAACTGAAGAATTAACGGAAAAACGATATAAACGCTTTCGAAAATTTGGGGCGTTTGATACCATCGCCAAGGAGGACTTATGAGCATTTATCAGCAATTTTGCCGAGAAGAGTATGACTCACAAGGAATATTGACGGACTTTTCCTTAGAATATCCTGAAAACTACAATTTTGGCTATGATGTGGTTGACGCCATAGCTAAGGAATCACCAAGCAAACAGGCAATGGTTTGGTGTGATGTACACGGCAATGAAAAAACATTTACATTTGAAGACGTTAGTAAATATAGCAATCAAGTGTGCAATGCGCTTTCTGCTAAGGGAATCGGTAAAGGTGACACCGTAATGGTGATGTTAAAACGTCACTATGAATATTGGTTTGTTGCTGTTGCGTTGCATAAACTAGGTGCCATTATGGCTCCTGTTACCCATATGCTTACAGTTGGAGATATGGTATATCGTTTGGAAAAAGGCAATATGAAGGCTACAATTTGCACGCATGAAAATGAAGCGCCAGCTAGATTTTTAGAGGCAAAAGAGCAGTCAAGATTAGAGCAAATTTGGACAATCAAAGAATCCATTGACGGTTGTTTCAATCTTACGGCTGAAATGGAAAAGGCTTCTACTGAATTTGAACGAGTGGAAACGCTAGCCACTGAGCCACTATTAAATTATTTTACTTCAGGCACAACAGGACAGCCGAAAGGTGTTATTCACAATCACAGCTATACCTTGGCTCATATCGTCACAGCAAAGTATTGGCATAGAG
Source organism: Oscillospiraceae bacterium (assembly GCA_030625685.1). Classification (GTDB taxonomy): domain Bacteria; phylum Bacillota; class Clostridia; order Oscillospirales; family Oscillospiraceae; genus Evtepia. The sequence continues at coordinate 11,168 of DAOUQJ010000012.1, read as the reverse complement.
CGAAAGACAATGGATTACATTTCACAGTTGCCGAAACAGGTTGGGCAAAGTCCTCTTGGGGTAAGCTATATGGACAGTGGCTTGTCGGTAGTGCAGTCATGGTGTTTGACTTTGATAGTTTTGATCCTCGTCAGCTCATGATGATTATCAATAAATACAAAGTAAATACATTCTGTGCGCCACCTACCATCTATCGTTATTTAGTCAAAACTGGGCTGATGGAAATGCCAAGTCTTGAGCATGTCACGACAGCAGGTGAAGCACTCAACCCTGAAGTTTTCATTCGTTTCCGTGAGGCGACAGGACTTTCTATTTTAGAAGGGTATGGACAAACAGAAACTACACTTATTTTAGCTAATTTGCCTTGGTTTGAAGCGAAACCTGGCGCCATGGGAAAACCAACACCACTTTATAATGTTTCAATCAGAAATAGTGATGGAACAATCACAGAAGACGGTGAAGTAGGTGAAATTGTCATTCTTCCTAATGAGAATGGTGAAAAGCCTACTGGCGTATTTAGCACATATAGTGACAATCCAGAACTCTATGCAAACGCTTGGAGTGGTGGTGTTTACCACACTGGTGATACAGCATGGAGAGATGAAGAAGGTTATTTTTGGTTTAATGGGCGCAGTGATGACATCATCAAAACAGGTGGTTATCGCGTTGGTCCTTATGAAATTGAAAATGTTTTGATGGAGCACCCTGCTGTGCTAGAGTGTTCTGTAGTAGGGGTTCCTGACCCACTTCGTGGGCAAGCCATTAAAGCTTTTGTTTTATTGAGCACTGGATATGAAGCGTCTAGTGATCTTAAGAAAGAAATCAAAAGATTCTGCAACGAAAGAACATCTGATTACAAATGGATTCGTTTTATGGATTTTGTCGATGAAATGCCAAAAACCATCAGTGGAAAAATTAAAAAACGTGATTTGAAAGAATGGGAAAACGCCTAATTTCGTTTATTTAACAAGGATGCAAATGTTTGCATCCTTGTTTCTATTTGCCTGCATAATGCTACTAATAGAATAAAAAGTTTTTATATATGCTTGCAGAGATGATAGCGAATAATGAAAACGTGTTTAATTTTGTGAGATTAGTATAGTAAATAATGACAAATGAAATGCTATGTGATATGCTGAAAGATATCATTGCCTAAATAAGGGGGAATTTGATGAGAATTTTGGTCATTGGTGCAGTTGCTGCAGGCACATCAGCGGCAACCAAAGCACGAAGAAATAATGAACAAGCAGAAATTGTGATATATGAAAAAGATCAAGATATTTCATATGCTGGGTGTGGATTACCATATTATATCGGAGGAGAAATCAACGATATTACACAAATAACGCCTCGAGATGCTGCAATGTTCAAACGAAAATATAATATTGATGTTAAAATTAGACATGAAGTGCTTGAGATTCTTCCTGAGGAAAAAGCATTAAAGGTACAGAATATGATGACAGGTGAGGTATTTTCGGATACCTATGATAAGCTTGTTATTGCAACGGGTGCCAAGTCGTTTATCCCCAACATTGAAGGAAAAGATGCAGAGCACGTCTTTTCTTTGAGAAATGTGCAAGATGCGAGAAATATTAGATCATTTATTGAAGGTAAAAAACCGAAAACAGCTGTCATTGCGGGTACAGGTGCCATTGGATTTGAAGTATTAGAGAACTTTGTGAATCGTGGTATTGATGTAACGGTAGTGGAACTTGCAAAGAAAATCACGCCTAATTTAGATGAAGATATGGCAGCATTTTTGGAAAATTTAATCTGTCAAAAAGGGATTCGTATTCTTAATGAAACCAGCATTCAAAAAATTGAGAAATCACATGTGCTACTCAGTGATGGCAGTAAATTAGATGCTGATTTGGTCCTACTAGCGACTGGCATAAAACCCAATACAGACCTTGCCAAATCCATTGGGATAGAGTTAGGGCTAAAAGGTGCAATTAAAGTCAACCCTGCGATGCAGACAAATCTTCCCGATATTTATGCGTGTGGTGACTGTATTGAAACCTTTTCCTCCATTGATGGACGACCTGTTTATACACCGTTGGGCTCTACCGCGAACAAAACGGGTCGAATAGCTGGTGATGCACTCACTGGTGGTACATTACGCTATCGTGGAAACGTAGGTTCAGGTATTTTTAAACTATTTGAATATACCATTGCTTCGACGGGATTATCTGAGCGTGAGGCGTTGGAACTAGGATATGATATTCAAGTGGCTCATCTCATTCGCCCTAACAAAACAGAGTATTTTCATGGAGAAGACATGGCCATTAAGGTCGTGGCAGATAAAAAAAGTATGAGATTGCTTGGTGCTCAAATCATTGGCACTATTGGCGTAGATAAACGAATTGATGTCTTTGCAACGCTCATTACCTATGAAGCTAAAATTGATGACGTATTTTATTTGGATTTATCCTATGCGCCGCCATTTTCAACTGCGAAAGATCCTGTTCACTATGCTGGTATGGTGTTAGAAAATGCTGTGAATAAGGGCAGAAAACTACTCCGAGCAGAAGAACTGGACAAACAGGATGACTCTCTTCAAGTAATCGATGCAAGAAGCCCAGAAGATCATGCCGAAAAGGGCTGCATTGACTGTGCGGTGAATGTGCCACATGAAAACTTACGCAAGAAATTAGATTCTTTTGATTCAGAAAAGAAAACAGTTATTTATTGCAATAAAGGCGGTACTGGCAATGCGGCACAGAATATTTTATTAGGTCGTGGATTTAAAGAAGTGTATAACCTTTCTGGTGGATATACGTTTTATGACAAAAGTAAAAAGAAAACAGATGATCAATGAATATGAATTTGTTTATGCGCTAGAATACCCCCATAATTGATATCAATTATGGGGGTATTCTAGCGCGAATGAAGCTCAAAGTTTACATTTTTGCGTAAAAAAGAAAATTATGGTATTATAGTGTTATAAGAAATATGATGCACACATTGAGAGGTTTTTATGTCTATCATTGATAATCAGAGAATCATCGTAAAGGTATGTAAATTATATTATATTGAACGATTGAGCCAAAAGGAGATATCAAAGCGGCTTCTTATTTCACGTCCGCAGGTTAGTCGTATATTGGCTTATGCTAAAGACCATAATATTGTCACTATTCAAGTGAAAAATCCGCATCCATATGAAGGGGATTTGGAAGATGAAGTTTTGAGGCAATATCAGATTTCTGATGTTGTTGTATTTGATAACAGCTTTAATGGGAATGTTGATTTTTATGCGAGTGTTGCCTCGCATATCAATGCCTATATTCCAGAAAATGCTTCCGTTGGAATTATGACAGGGTATTCAATAGGAGAGGTAGTCAAGAGGATTAATCTGATAGATAAAAGAGGATTGTCGTTTATTCCAATGATCGGTGGATTGGGCACTAATGGCGCAGATTGGCACGCCAATCAAATTGCTGTAAACTTTGCCAAAAAGACCAATGGGCAATATTTTCAGCTCAATGCACCAGCTTTTGTGCAGTCGGCTGAAACGGCAGATGGTCTCAAAAAAGAACCATCCATTTCTGAGATACTCAAAAAAGCTGAACAGTCCCAAGTCAGTTTTGTGGGTATCACAAATATTGAAGCGTTGATAAATTACGACACAGAAAATTTGTTGACGGAACAAGATTTGAAAGAACTCAAATTTCTAGGTGTTGTTGCGGCTTGTGGAGCTTCTTATATCAATAAGGATGGAGATATAGTGTATTCGAAACACTCCAATCGTGTGATAGGATTACCACTCGAAAAACTGAAGAATTCAAAAACCATTGCAGTCGCAATTGGAGATGCCAAAGCAAAAGCCATACAAGCCACGCTCAAAAGTGGATATATTGATATTCTTTTGACAGATAGACAAACTGCAGAACAAATTGTGTAAGTATTTTGGGGCGATATGGTTCGAATTAGTTCGAGTATAAAAGAGGCGTTCCTTACAGAATTAATTTGAAGTTAAGTTAGACGAGGAGACAAAAATGCAAAAAGTAGCAATATTCGATTTTAATGGGACACTGTTGCCACATGACTTTGGACCGAAATTTTTACAGTATCACAAGGAGTTTTTCAACGAACCTAGAATATTGCGAAAGGCATATTTTAAAATCGCAATGAAGATAGTCAAATATAAGTTGATATCGAGTTATTCGAAAGAACAATTTAGCAAAGAGGCGTTTGATGATTTAACTTATACATTAAAATCTTATGATAGAGAGACAATTGACTCTTTTTTTTCTTATGCAGGGAAAGAATTTGCGCGTATATTGGATGAAGAGATTTTGCGTGAATTGGAAAAAGTGAAAAGCAAGGGCTATTATACAGTGCTACTTTCTGGAAACTATAGAGAGCTCCTAGAATATATGATAAAAGAAATTGGTATCCATTTTGTGATTGGAAGCGAACTGAGTTATAAGACAGTGGATAGCAAAGAGATGCTTGATTTTTCGGTAGATATGGAAATCATTCAAAATGAAATGAAAGCGATTCGTTTCAAAGAGCACTTCGATGATATTAATTTTCAAAGCAGTGTTGCTTATGCAGATAGTTATTACGACATGCCAATTTTAGATTTGGTGGGAATGCCCATCTGCGTCAATCCAGATGATAAGCTTTTGGAAATTGCAAATGAAAAAGAATATAAAGTGCTTTATACTAAACTCAAAGATATCAAAATGAAATAAAGCGGTAGTTAAAAAAACTTCTTTTCAAAGTTTCGTACGATTGAAAATGAAGTTTTTTAGCATTTGCCACAAAATTGCCATATATACCGCATAAAGATGCCATAATTTTCTTCTATACTAAACACATCTTAAAGATAGTTTTAAGACAATTGAAAGGAGAATTATTATGAAAAAACTAGGCGTATTGGCAATGACATGTGTATTGGTAGGAGCAACTGCTATTTCTGCTTCTGCAACAACAGCAAACAATGTGGACACTGCAACTCGTGAGCGAAACTTCGGCATAGAACAAATGCAAAGAATTGAACAAAAAGCGGATGAACTTGGCATCACAGTGGATGAAGTAAAAGCAAAAATGCAGGAAGAAATTGAAGCTAAAGCAGCTGAACTAGGCATGACGGTTGAGGAATTTCAAGCACAGAGACAAGAGCAAATGAAAGAAAAAATGAACCATATGCTTGTTAATGGCGAAAAACGCAATGGGGAAATTCGAGAAAACATTGAAAGTAAAGCAGAAGAACTTGGCTTGACAGTCGAAGAATTCAAAGCGGAAAGACAAGAGCAAATGGAAAGTAAAGCTGCAGAACTTGGTCTGACTGTTGAAGAATACAGAGCGCAAATTGAGGAAGCACGTGACCAAATGAAACAGGCTATGTCAGAAATTAGAGAAGAACAACGCGCTCAAATAGAAAGTGAAGCAGAAGAACTCGGAATGACAATGGAAGAGTATAAAACTTATTTGCATGAGCAAAGAGTACAAGAAGCGGAAGAACTTGGCATGACGATTGAAGAATACAGAGAGTTAGAGCGTGAAGAAAGACATGAAATGATGAAAGAAGTCATGTGGGAAATCGCGCAAGAAAATGGAATCTCACAGGAAGAATTTGAAGCTAAATGGGAAGCAAGACAAGTGCGCTTAGAGGAAGGCAAAGGAATGATGCATCGTGTGCAAAGAGCAGTAGATGATGGAGCTACTAAAAGAAACGAAATCTAATTGCCAAGAGGAAACTGTCCGCTAGAAATGCGGACAGTTTTTTTCAGAAGAGGGATATGCTATAATCAAAATAAAAAGGTGTTTGAGATGAAACTGATTTATGTAGCAGATGACGACAAAAATATTTGTACACTTCTCAAAAGTCATATTGAAAATGCAGGATATACGGTTGAAACGTTTTCGAATGGGCAAATGCTCTTGGATCGTTTTTTTGAAAAGCCTTGTGATTTAATTATCACTGATATTGCAATGCCAGAGATGGGTGGCTATGATTTATGCCGTGAAATCCGACTGCGCAGTATGGTGCCAGTTTTTATGATTTCAGCGAACAACGATGAAATTGACAGAGTGCTTGGGCTTGAGTTGGGTAGTGATGACTATATTTCAAAACCCATTAGTTTTCGAGAATTGTTGGCAAAAATCAAAAATTTATTCAGACGGTTAGAATCGCAGAAAACGGATCCAGTTGCGGATGCCGATTCTTTGGTTTGCTTGGATTTGTCTCTCAATAAAAGGACACGTGAAGTACATATTGATGGAGAGCTCCTTAAGACGACTTCCAAAGAGTTTGATTTATTAGAGTTGTTTTTAGAGAATATAAATATTGCATTTTCTAGGGACAATATTTTAGATCGCATTTGGGGATATGATTATTATGGAGATTCAAGACAAGTAGATCACATGATAAAACGCCTAAGAAAGAAAATGATTGAAATTGGCTCCGCCTGTCAAATTCAGACGGTGTGGGGATATGGGTATAAAATAGGTGATTCAAATGAAAAATAAACTCAATCGAAAACTTATTACGGTAAATTCCATGATCTTGGTTATTGCATTGAGTGTATTTTGCATTGTGGTTTCGGTGATATTAAAAAATTATATGAACGAGAGTTTAGGAGAGCAACTGCTCATTGAAAATAAATCAGTCCATAGAGTGGCACTATTACGCAATCGGACTAATTTAGAAGTGGTAGATAAAATTTCTTCAAAGCCTTGGATGTTTGATAATTTAACAGAAAGCACAAGTATGGTATTTGTATGGAATGAAAAGATGAGTGCGTATGAACTTACCTCTATCAATAATGAAGATTTCAAGGCTCCAGCTGACATTATCGCTTTGATGCGAGAAATGAGTAAGCAAGATGATGAGGTGGTACATATTGTATTGAATGGTAAAACATATTTGGCAACGATGAGCGAGGTGTCAAATGTGAGAAATCTAGATATCCCAAAAAGTATTGCCATATCACTCGTGCCACTCGATAGTGTGCAGAATCTCATCGCAAAGTATATTGCAGCACTGATTTTGATTATCATTCTACTGGGTGGAATCTCAATTGTTGTGATGCAACGGTTTTCTAAAAAAATCACAGATCCAATCAATACAGTGACTGCACTCACACGCCAATATGCCAAACAGGACTTTTCGGAGAGATTCATCGCGCACACAGGAGATGAAATCGAAGAATTATCCATTGCGGTTGATGAAATGGCAAGTAGCCTTAAGCGACATGATGAAGAACAAGTGAAGTTTTTCAGACATGTTTCTCATGAAATGAAAACGCCACTCACTTCAATTTATGGATATGCAGAAGGGCTTAAATCAGGCGTTTTTACGAACCAAGATGAAGTGCTTGATATTATTATGAACGAGAGTTTGCGAATTAAAAAACTGACGGAAGATATTATCTTTTTGAGTAAGTTAGAGAGTAATATTGAAGTATATGACTTTCAAGAATGCCATGTTGGTGAAGTGATTGAAGATGCGATTCGCAGTGTTGAGAGCATTGCAATACTCAAAGATATTGATATTTTTTATGAGCCGCATCCAACTAAAGCATTAGAACTGGACTATGATAAAATATATCGGGCAATTGTAAATTTGCTTTCAAATTGCATCAAATATACAAAGGACTTAGTTGAAATCAAAGTGCTTGAAACGGAGGGTGAACTTCAAATAATCATAGCAGACAATGGAAAAGGGTTTGATGAAGCGAGCCTTCGCAATTTGACAAATGGTCTTGCGAAGGAAAAAAGTGATGGCAGTGGCATTGGACTATCCATTGTGGCTGAGATATTGAAGCGGCATCATGGCTCACTTTCTATCCTCAATCGTAGGGAAAACAGTGGCGCTGTGTTTGAAATGCACTTACCTAAGAGTTCGCTGCAAAATAAGACTCTTGAATGAGAAAATAAAAAGACTGGCAAATGTTTGCCAGTCTTCTTAATATGTGAATTAGATGTTTTCAGTCAATAAACGTTTGCATTCTTTGTTTTGGAAGCAGGCTTTTGTTATTCTAATAGTAGAAATCCAAAAGCGTGACAGCAGGTAATTTAGGTTAGAGTATGTACTGCTATTATTTTTTTAATTCTGGAGTTTCGGTTTGCATGGGCGGAGAGACGATGAGTTCTTGTTCATCGGAGAGTGGCTTTCCACAATGTGGACAGTAGTGGTATTCTTTGATTTTTCTACGTGTATTTCGTTTGGTGTTCATTTGTTCAATGAAACCAGAGCTAATGATAGCCGTTGGGACAGCAACAAATCCGATGCCAAGGAAGGATATGATGCCTGCCATAAAGCGCCCAAAAGTGGTGATGGGATAAATGTCTCCATAGCCTACGGTGGTCAATGTAGAAATTGCCCACCACATACCAGAAAACGCACTTTCAAATTTGTCTGGTTGAGCATCGTGTTCAATATGATACATAATCAGTGATACGATGGTGATAATCATGCCGATGACAAGAATCGAAGTGATGAGCTGTGAAGCTTTTCGTCTTAAAACTAGACCGATATTTCGCATGGATGAGGTGTAACGAGTCAATTTGAAAATTTGGAAAAAGCGGAATATTGTAAACAGTTTTAAGACAGTCAAATCGACCGGAAACACCATGGGAAGGTAAAACGGAAGCACTGCGAGTAAGTCAATGGCAGCTAATAGCGAGAATGCATAGGCGCGTCTTGCACGCCAAGCAGGCATATAGTTATAAAATACATCTGCTGTCCAAAGGCGTAGTAGATACTCTAAGGTGAAGATGATCACAGAAAACACTTCAATCTTAGATAGTGTGTCTAGTAAAGATTCTGAAAGAGGAAACGTATAGGAGTAGACAATACAGGTGTTGAGAAGGATAATAAAGATGAGAAAAATGTCAATAAATTTGCTCAAATCATTTCCTTTTTTAGATGGTTGCAAGACATAAAAGACTTGCTTTTTGAATTCGTTCAATTGTATCACCACATTTAATCAATTAATCAAAGCAAAGTGGACGCGTGGCCACGCTGAGCCATTTCGTTTCTTCCTCTGTCAAATACGGAGAAATTTTTTCAAAGACCATTTGATGATATGCATTGAGCAAATCAATTTCTCTTGAACTCATTTGCTTTTTGCTAATTGCATCTAAATCAAATGGCGTTAAGGTGAGTGTTTCAAAACTGAGAAAATCTCCACTGGTTTCTTGAGATGATTGCGTGCAAAGGAGTAGATTTTCAAGCCTTATGCCATATTCGCCTGCAAAATATACGCCTGGTTCATTAGAGGTGACCATGCCAGATTCCATTGCTGTGCCCAGTCTGTTTCCACGGCATGATATTTGTTGTGGGCCTTCATGGACAGAGGTTAAATAGGATACCCCATGTCCTGTGCCGTGTGCATAATCCAAATGTAGTTTCCAAAGTGGTTGCCTTGCGAGTACATCAAGATGTGCGCCTGTTGTGCCTCTTGGGAAACAGGCATCCGCTAGGCTTAAATTACCGCACAATACCGCTGTATAGTGACTTTTTTGTTTTTGGCTGAGGGTTCCAAGGGCATAGGTTCTTGTACAGTCGGTGGTGCCATTGAGATAGTGACCGCCTGTATCAACAAGTAAAAATCCATTGGAATCAATCTGTGCATTGCTCTCTTCGGTTGCTGAATAATGAACAATTGCTCCATGTGCGTTGAAGCCAACTATGGGAGAAAAACTGGCTCCCAGATAGTTTTCTTGTTCTGTGCGAAAATTTTCTAGCTTGGAAGCAAGGGAGAGTTCAGTTTCTGAGCCATCTAAGGTGAGATGCTTGAGCCAGTACATAAATTTCGTCTGTGCTACCCCATCTTTTACGTGTACCAGTTTCATGTTTTCAATTTCAGTTTCGTTTTTGATGGCTTTTAAATGTGCAATGGGGGTAGGTCTGTCAATACGTTTGCACTCTTTAGGAAGCGTTTGTGAGAGCGTATAATTTGCACTGCTAGCGAGCCAAATACAAGAGGGAGAAGAGAGCGAAGAAACCGCTGAATATATATCATCATATTGAAATATTGTTATCCCATCTGCTTGCAAGGCTTCTTTTATTGAGGGGCTTATACTGGCTGGATTCGCATATAACTGTAATTCATCTTGCGAGAGAATGAGAAAAGAAAGAAAAACAGGAGTATAGATGATATCATTTCCTCTCAAATTGAGAAGCCATGCAATTTCTTCCAATGAAGCAACGATGCAGTAATCGGCGTTATGCGACTTTAGCATGTTACGGAGTGTTTGAATTTTATCAGAGCGAGACAAACCTGCATAATTTTGATGCAACTCCCAAATAGGTTCGGCTGAAAGGGCAGGACGGGTTTTCCAGATTTGAGTGAGTAGATCGCAATCCGTTTGCATACGAATGCCAAGCGCTGTCAAAACCCTTTCAAACTGTTTTCCATCGTTGCTTGTGACACAGCGACCATCAAAAGAAAAGCATTGTCCTTTGGTTAATCGCTCTTTGAGCACTTGATGAAGAGATGGGGTTTCTTTGAACCCTTGTTTCATTAAGGTGATATCAGACCCTGCCAGTTCAGATTCTGCTTGCAGAAAATAACGACCATCTGTCCACAGTCCTGCCCAATCTTGAAATACAAGCAAGACCCCAGCTGAACCTGTGAAGCCAGAGACGTATTCGCGCCCTTTGAAAAAGGCACCAATGTATTCACTGCCGTGAAAGTCGGATGATGTGATAAGGTAAGCATCAATATTGTGTTCTTTCATTGCTTTGCGCAATTGTATAAGTTGATGTCGCATCGGCATAGCTCCTTAACTAATTAAGTGAAAATAGCGAATAAGAAAAATCCAGAATGTCAAAGTGAAGGCAGATAAAATGGTGGTTAAAATGATGACACTGATAGAAAAATCTCCGTCATGTCCTAAGTTCTTAGCCATAATATAACAAGTAGGGGTTGTGGTGCTGCCCAACATGATGATGAGTGCTACAAGTTTTGAATCGGTGAAACCGAAATTAACTGCCAGAGGCAAAAAGAGCATAGGTAGCAAAATGAGTTTGATGAATGTGGCGAGGGTTGCTTGTGGCAATTTGGAGATGGTTTTGTCTCCTTGAAAATTTGCGCCTATAGATAAAAGAGCGAGTGGGGTGACAAGTGCAGAAAAATGGGATAGAGATTTGTCAATAATAGGAGGAAACGTTGTCACGCCAAGCCAAGAAATGAGTAGCCCCGCTATGATAC
>DAOUQJ010000020.1 GCA_030625685.1 Oscillospiraceae bacterium | reverse complement strand
TCTTCAGAAAAAGGATTGGAATGACTTATGCATCCGGACACTCGGAGAAACTGAAATAGACTTACATCTCTCGATGGAGAGTTGGACATAACCCCCGCTCCAGCGGACGCTAGTGTACGCGCCGCTGAGCTCATCCGTTAGAACGCCACCGATTTGATATACTTGATGGCTCTACTATGAATTCTTGGGAAGATTGGCAAAAACCATACCGCTTTGGGACCTTGGTGATTTGGCCTCCCGATGCACTACGCGAGATCGTTAATTCGCAACGCGAACGGACTGACCCTGTCTCTGAATCATATTGCGAGGCACACATCACTGTCACACAACCCCTAAGCGATTATCTTGATGATGAGGAATGGGATCGATTGGAAACTATTCTCTCGAGTATCGCATCCTTTGAAATCTCTTATGGACCCCTTAAAACATTTCTTCCATATCCATGTATTTGGTATGAAATACAACCCACAGAGAAGGTGCTCAAGCTCCGCAACGTATTACACCAAACTGGCTTCTTCAATCTAGATATGAAACACCCACAGAATTTTATCCCGCATATGACGATTACTGAGGGTTTATCGGGTCCCGAAGTTAATGAGAATTTGTTCCAAATACTTCAAAAAGAGAGTGGAAAAGGCTTGTTTCAGTGTAAGGGGCTTTCATATATTGTCCCTAACGAGGATTTCAGGTTCCAGGTAAAGAAAGCCTTGCCACTTTCCTGAAAGGTTTGTTGCTAATACCTTTTGGTGGCGTCTAACCCACGCTCCACCCGACCCTGGTGAAGTGATGGCGCAAGTATAATCAAATTATCTTAGGCGGGTGAGCTCATCCGTTAGCTATTAATTTTTTATTCTCCAAAAAGGTGTGCCTTACAGATTATTTTCATATTATTCACATAGAATCTTTCTTGACATTTAGCATATCATATGATATATTTTTTTTACATTTATATGCTTTATGATATATTTTTACAGGAGGCGGAGATGAAGATAGCGAATATTCCATTATCGAAGGGGCCAACGTATGTCAATGAAACGCTTTATGGTAAAAAGCTTCTTAGAGGAGTTTTGTAGTCATCTTGAAAAAGCAAACTTCCTTTTTGTGAAACGTAAGAAAAATTTACAAACACTTGTTACACTCGGTTACAACTACAAAAATCTAAAAGACTTGCTAACAACCTTAACAATCGAAAACTACCATTCCGGCCCTGAAGAAAACGATGATTATGATGGTCATATCATGGTATTCGGAAAAAGGATTAACGGGAATGATGTTTACATCAAACTGGCTAATACCGACGAAACGGGTATTACAGAAATTGCTGTCTGTATCTCCTTTCATATTGCTGAATTTCCATTATCATACCCTCTCGCATGAGGAAAAAAATGTCTGAAAATAAATGCCCGAAATGCAAGACTGAAAACAGTTTTGTAAAAATGACTTCTGTTGAAACACTAGATATTAGAAATGAAAATATCCGATTAGAAATTCCTTATATCAAATGTGATGTTTGCGAGGAGGAATTTTTTGATCTGGATATTGATCCATTGGATCTTGCTTATCGTCAATATCGTTCCAAGTACAACATGATTCAACCTGAACAGATCAAGGATCTTAGAAAGAAATATAAACTTACTCAAAAAGATCTGAGTAACTTGCTTGGCTGGGGTGGAGCGACAATAAGCAGATATGAAAACGGAGCGCTCCAGGACGAGGCACATGATAAGGTATTGCATTTAGTTATGGACCCAAAGAACTTAAAGAAATTAGTTCATGATAACCACAGTGCAATACCTTTAGAGAAACAGGAGCTTGTTCTAAAGATCATAACTCGAGAATTATTAAAAGATAGCAAAGGAATTAGTTTATTAAACCTGGATGTGTTTGGAGCTTATCCTACGGATGAGTATAGTGGATTAGCACCCCTGAATATTAAGAAAATTGTAAATAGCATTCTCTTTTTTTGTTCCGGATCAGGTGAATTGAAAACAAAGTTAAACAAACTGCTATTCTACGCAGATTTTCTTCATTTTAAGGATTATGAGAAATCCATCACAGGCGCTCAGTATGTTCACTTACAATTTGGCCCCGTTATTGATAACTATGAATTCTACTTTGCATCATTAATTCACGAAGATAAGTCTCTTCTAGTTGAAGAAAAGAATTGCGGTTCATATATTGGCGAAAATTTCATCGCCAATAAACAACCTGATATTAGTCAGTTCAGCACATCGGAATTGCGTGTGCTTTCATTTATCAAAGAGTATTTTGAGGACTTCAACGCCTCAAAAATAAGCGCGAAAGCCCATAAAGAGAAGGCTTATCTTGAGACTAAAGAGCTAGACCTTATATCCTATGAATATGCATCAGATATTGAATTAAACCAAAATTAGGTAATGGAGAAAACAAATTTAAAATGAAAATGTCAAAATTTGTAAAATACGTCTGGGCCATTACCGCGCTAGTATTATTCATTATTGTAAGTGATAAATTCGTCAATCCAATTCATTTGATGATTGCAGCGGCCATGGCTATTGTTGCCGCATTTCCATTACCAATAACTATCCAATTACTACTCTCAAACTTAATGGATCCATTTTCTGGGTAATTCCTGAGTGTTGTTACAATTCGGGAAAATAAAGAATCATTCATGGTCAGTATCGTCCATTATTCTTTCTTCCCTTAATTAATAGCTAACCCCCGCTCCACCCGACAGCAGGTTACGATGGTAATTAAAAGGGATGTGTAATAAAACCTTTAATAACACTGCCAGTAGATATTTTGTTTTATACTGATTAAGAGCTGCGGGTGAGCTCTTCCGTTATGCGAATTCAAAATAAAGGAGCCGAAAGTATGAAACCCAAAAAGCTGTTCATTTTGGTGATACTTTTGATCCTCATAATTGCATGTAGTTTTGGAGTTTATCGAGTATATTGGTGCACGATTCAAGGAAAATGCCCCCATAAAATTTCCGAAGAAGTAGAAAACATCAAACTCACTATTTATTCGCCAAAGCGGTTTTATGAAGCGGATGAAACCGTTATCCTTCTCGTGTCAATTAAG
>DAOUQJ010000027.1 GCA_030625685.1 Oscillospiraceae bacterium | reverse complement strand
TATCAGCTAATAATTGCCTACGAGTATCAGTATCCATATCCTTTCCCATTCAAACATATATTTAATATAACACAGAAGCTCACATATGTTACAGTTTCTCACTTATGTGAATTTATTACTAAGAGAAATTAATCATCACATACCATTCTTTAACGCCACCAACAATATTATGCTTCAGTTATCCAGATAAAATTTTTCACAATTGCCTAACTAATAAAATCCGTTCTTTCATTGTGAGAACTACTTCAACTAATTGCAACCAATTGGCAAGCCCGCCGTTTGTTTATTCTGTGCGTCTTTTATGTTTTGATTATTAAAATTCTTAAATTGAGTCAATATCCTCGGTAACCCCGATCTCTATACAAAACATCTTTTTCTCTAGAGGCTCTAAGAATATTGTTTCATTCTTTTCAATCGCAACTTTCCTTCCTTCAGCGTAAGTCGTAGCAGGAGCGAAGCCACAAACATATTCTTTGCTCCTCATCATTTTCCATTGTAAAAACACAGGTAACTGTTGAGTATCATATTTCAGATATACACCCATGCCCTTTTTTCCTAGCTGAGGATTAAACAGACAAATACTTGCTTTCCCATCATCCGAATCAAAGGAATGGTAAAAACATTCTTCCCCTATGCCATCGACTGGGTCTGAAAAGCTATCAAACGAACTCAACCCTTTTTTTGCAGATGCCGTTCTGGGCCAAGAATCTTTTAAATGGGGAATGATCAGTTTTGAAGCTGAATCTAAAAACGGGAACCCCAGATTGATATGGTACAAAAGCATCAAGGGCACGCTGGTAAAATCCCTGTTTTCAACTGTATCAGTGATAGTAAGTTTATTTGAACCCAAACGTGTCCGGATTATTCGTTCCATTACCAGATCTTCTGCGTAGAATCGCGAATGCCTGATTTTCCCGGATATTTCAAAATACAGTTCATCATCATCCCAATATTCTCTTTTGGACACCATTTCCGCAGGTATATTAGCAATTTCTCCATGCACTCCATATTCCTTGCCGTCCACAACACAATCTACGCCAATATTATTCAAGCCGCTCGTTGTTACAAGTCCACCATAAAAACCGTCTAAGAATCCCTTTGCCTTTTTTTCCATAAAATATTCAGGGGCACGCAATCCAGATTTGGATATATACCCAAATGGAAAACCTTTATATGATGCCTGTCCAATATCAAGGCATCTAGAGCTTATAACGGTGAATTTCAAGTCTCCCGCGTTAACTTCAATAGCGTCGACACCCTTTGCCCTGCCTGAATTAAATGTGAATTCTCTAATACCACAAACTTGCGAAAGGTTACCTGTTTTTTTCATTAACTCTTCTTTGTGGTATTCTTTGCCAAAAACTTTTGCCATTATGTCACTCCAGTCTGCCAGTATTTAGCATTTGTTTGTGGTTGCCAAAAACGTCTCTACATCACTTCACTTTGTTTCCTTTTTCAGCATATTTTCAATGCCTGGCGTCAAGTCAATATGCCTTGGTGTTAACTTAGTTTGCTTATCTT
The DNA here is from genome assembly GCA_030625685.1 of Oscillospiraceae bacterium. Lineage (GTDB taxonomy): Bacteria > Bacillota > Clostridia > Oscillospirales > Oscillospiraceae > Evtepia. The sequence continues at coordinate 256 of DAOUQJ010000027.1, read as the reverse complement.
GTATCGCGTCAATAACTCTTTGCCTATAGATATTCTCAAAATTTTTAGAGCACAAATTCTTGATTTGGCGACGGTAATAACTGAAACTTTTTCTCTACATCCACTTTTCTACTATTTTTGCTTGATTGGCAAAAGTATCTTTTAATGTCTTATATAAACTTTGGTAAGTTTGATAATAGTCTTCATACATTGCAACATGGTTGCTGTTTGGTTTAGTCACGCTGATGGGTTTAATCATCTGACCGCAAGCCTCTTT
>DAOUQJ010000002.1 GCA_030625685.1 Oscillospiraceae bacterium | reverse complement strand
CCTGCCCTTCGTGTCAAGACTTATTTTTGACAATCTTTCACAAAGTTCTGCCAGTTTTTTGCCGTCGCTGTTGCAACAGCTTTACTAGAATACCAAATCATTTCCGCTTTGTCAACTACTTTTTTCATCTTTTTTGATTTTTTTATTTTTTGCTTTCTTCATTGCCATGATACCTATTATAAATAGAGTTATCCCCACACTGCCATAAGGTATGATAGTCTGCAACACTATTTGTAAAAATACACTTTGCTTTGCTAACATTTGTCCTAGAATAAATGCAATAACTCCAACAATCCACACTGTCTTGTTGCTATCTTTTTGAAGCATTGAACTAACAATTGAACGAATTACAAATAATAAAAAACCAAGTAAAGCAACGTCTCCTAGAAAGAACAGTGCAGACACCAATGCTTCTAATCGTTGAAATGCTCCTGTCACTCCTAAACCTGCAACCATTTGAAAGAATGCACTTTGCATCTCTCCAAATAATCCTGGACCAAATGTACCGACAATTGACATGAGCAAAATAGCCAAGGCAAGAAAGAATACACTTGACCATAAATAAATGTTTTTCTTATCCTCTTTGCGCTCTCCCACATCACCGAATAAGAAGACACTCAGAAAGCCAATACTACTAATTCCTAAAAGAGACAGCGTTACACTTGGCAAGTTTTTAATTTGTGCTTTATTAATTAATATGATGTATTCCCCTTGCAGATGTACTGCAGCCAGGATTACAATGCCTACTATTCCAGTTATCATCGCCATGTAAAAGATTTCACATGACCGAGCAAAAGCATCCAAACGACGGCTCGCCATTATTATCGATAGCACTAAAACCAGAATAGAGGTAAGCAGAACATCATGTTGACTTGGACTTAATCGACTTGCACATCGGGCTGTATTACTCACAAGCAACAGCATTGTCCACACCAGAAACAAGACGTTGACAAGTAGACTCATTTGTTTACCCATTAAATTGCGAATGGTATTACTAAAATTCTCTCTGTCTACCCCCGCCGTCAACCACACCACAATGAGTACTACAGGTGCAGCCAGCAAAGGAGCGATGTAAATAGCCGAACCTGCTTGCGTAAAACTCGGCACTATTTCTATTGCCAAGGAAATGAGCGCAATGAATAACACAATCATCATTTGTCTCATAGAAATACTATTTTGTTTCATGCTCTGCTCCTTTTAAAAGAAATGTTTGAGATTGACTTTGACATCCACTTCGCACTGCAAAGATGAAAACGCCTTTTCCCATTGGTTTTCGATCTCTGTCCAAGAATACGGTTCGCCCATTCCTGCTTTGCGTCGAAGATTCACAACATCAACCCCTTCTAACTGCCAAGTATTGACCGCATGCAATATCTCATTTTCAAGTTGAGTCTCAATACTTTGTTTTAACTCCTCATGTGCATCCATTTCCCATTCTTCTGGTAAGCTAGCCTCCAGATTGCAAAAGATGGTCAATCCCTTTAGTATATTTTCTTCAAATTGTGGCTGCACACGCAGTTTTTTTCTGCGCATAGACACCGCAAGGCTTCCATCTTTTGTACTAACATCCTCCAACCAGTGATACATATCATTTTGAAAAATTGCATAACTACGTGCAACCTCATCTTCTAAATAGACAACTTCTTTACCATCTTGAAATACAGCATAACTTTGAAAAGATAACTGTTCATTTTCCCATCTCAGCGCTGGAAGCACCACTGTTCCATCATCAAACAACCGACTTGCCACTTGACGCAAACTCATATCAGGTAAGCTTGTACCTGCTTTTGCCCCTGTTTTCAAACTGTCCAATTGATTGGCTAAATTTTTATGGTTTTCAAACAAATCTTGCATTTCGCCATCTTTCAAAAGCCACAATTTACTTTCAATACTTTGTTCTCCATTTTGAAATGACATGCTCAGAAGCTTATCTAATTGTTCTTTTGCACTGCCTTCTTCCAGCATCAAATGTTCTACATGTGCATAGCTAGCTGTATTCGGACCTTCGTCTCTTGTCTTCTGTATAGCATGTGAAATGCTATCTTCTTGTGCCATCATAGTCACCGCCTCCATCTCATTTCTATTTTGAGACATGGCATACACACGCACCAAATCATACTCCAACCCCTCAACACCCAGCACGCTAACAATTGCACTGTTTCGGGGCTCACTTGCTCTTGGTAAGAATGTGCTCAACTGACAGCCTGATAACGAAACACATAGCATAATCAACAAGAACGCTTGTCTTTTTTTCATCGCTGCGTCCTCCTGTTTTTTGTTTTTAACACCCTTTCACGAAATTTCATAACAGAAAGTGGCAAGCGCAACACATTTTTAATTTCTTCTCCTTCAGTAGACGCAAACGGACTCAGGTAAGGCACACCAAAACTTTGCAAGTTGGCAAGATGGTACACAAGTAATACGCTAGCCGACACAACTCCAAAAAGTCCTGTCATACCGCCTACAATGACAAAAACCAATCGCCACAAACGCAGTGCCCCTGAAAATGCTTGACTTGGCATTGTATATCCAGCAATACCTGCTGCAGCCACCACAATGAGCACCGCGGGAGATATGAGATTTGCTTGAACCGCTGCGCTACCAACTACAAGCCCTCCCAAAATCGAAACGGTTGTCCCAATCGCTGGCGGCAACCGAACAGCTGCTTCTTGCACAATTTCAAATGCAATTAACAATAGTATCAGTTCAAATAACGTTGAAAATGGCACATCAATTTTCGCCTGCATGATAGACCACGCAAGCGACGCTGGTAGCATTTCATGATGAAAATTCACTGCTGAAACATATAGTGCAGGAAGATAAAGCGCGACTAGCATACACATATATCGCAACAAGCGCAAAAACGACGCTTCCATCCAGTTTTTTGATTTATCTTCATTTGCTTTAAAAAATAAACCAATGTTTGTGGGAAGAAAAAAGCCAAGAGGTAAGCCATCGACAATGAGCCCCACTCGCCCATCCACAATATTTGCACAAAATCGATCTGGCCTTTCCGTATATGCTACTAGAGGAAACGGCGTCTTCCTCGCATTGTCATTCACGTATTCTTCTAGTTGACCGGCGTCAATGAATGCATCAATATCAATTGCTTCTAATCGTCGTTTGGTTTCTTCTACAAAACTCGGATTTGTCAAGCCTTCAATATATATAATGTCTACCCATGTCCGGCTCTGTCTACCAACAATAACCTCTTGAATTTTGAGAGACGGAAGGCGTAGTCTTCTTCGCACCAAACTCGTATTGGTGCGGATGGATTCTACAAATGAATCTTTTCCACCTTTAATAGAAGGTTCATTTTGAGGAGAAGAAATGCTACGTTTTTCTTCTGTTGGCACTATGCAAGACAGCATCACAGGTATCCCCTCTAATGCAAACACGACATTTCCTTTAATCATATCATTGATGACGTCATCGAGTTTATCTTGCCAATAGTGTGATACATCATATAGAACTTCTCGATGAAGCATCTCCAGTGCATCCATTTTGCCCAAACCTTCGAGCTTATGCGTTTGGGCAATGGGTTTGAGCAAATAATCGCTCACCCTTTCGTTTCTCGCCATGCCTAACACATAAAACATATATCCACGATGTTCCCCGATTTGTATTCCTCTCTTAATAAAATCAACACAGTCTGAAAAGGCCTCTTCTATCGCCTTTATCGACAGTGCTGCATCATACTGCGGTTCTTTTCGTGGATGAAATTCAAGTTTCTCTTTTGTTTCAATCATTTCATCGCGCTCCTTTTGCCTATATTATGGCAATGTTAGCGCGGTTGTATACAAATTTTTTAGATAAGCTCACGCTTGACGATACGAAGCGTTCGGTGTTATATTAAAATTTGAAATTTAGTTTAGAAAGGTGTGTTCTCATGCGTGCAGTTGTCACCAGAGTCTCCAAAGCTTCGGTCTCTGTAGATGATGTGATTTTTGGTGAAATTAATGAAGGGTTTCTGGTGCTTCTCGGTGTCGGTCAGAATGATAGTTTGGAAGATGTGAAATATTTGGCACAAAAAATTGCTACTTTACGCGTATTTCAAGATGATAAGGGCAAGATGAATTTAGACATCAAAACCATTGGCGGAAGTATCCTTGCTGTTTCACAATTCACACTATATGCCAGCACCAAAAGCCGTCGCCCTAGTTTTACCGGAGCTGGCGCACCTGACCTAGCTAAACAACTTTATGAAGCGTTCATAAAAGAATGCTGCCAATTGGATATACCCGTCGAACAAGGACAGTTTGGTGCCTATATGCACGTTTCTTCTGTCAACGATGGCCCTGTAACCATCCTGTTTGATACTGACTCCAAATAATTATATGAGGTGAATATAATGTATATCGCACACATGCGTGTAAGCGCACTCGGCACAAACTGTTACTTAATCGGAGATAAGGATGCTGGCGTTTGTGCCATCATTGATCCCGGTGATCGTTCTCAAGATCTCGTCAAAATGATTGAAGAAAGTAGTATGGAGCTCAAATATATCCTTGTCACACATGGACATTATGACCACGTCTTGGCTCTACCTGAACTTACAAAACATTACCCTAACGCCATTGTATATGTTCACGCAGAAGAAGTCGATCCTTCTGGCATGCCAAACAACTATATGAAATTAGCTGTTCAAAACAATATGCAGTATGCGTCAGATGGCGATGTTCTCCCATTGGGCTCTTTCAATATTGACGTGCATGTTACCCCTGGCCATTCCAAAGGCTCTTTGGTTTTCTGTGTTGATGGCAATCTATTTACCGGTGACACGCTATTCCAAGGCACTTGTGGCCGAACAGATTTTGCAGGTGGCAGTTATACGGAAATGCTTGCCTCTCTCAAACGTTTGCATGACATGAACGGAGACTATCAGGTATTTCCTGGACATGAAGGCTTTACCACTTTGGCAAAAGAGCGTGCAAACAACTCCTTCATGCGTGAAGCAGCCAAACAATCCTAATGTTTCTCTCTTTTTCTGGACACAATGAACGATATGCTATTGAACAAATGCTGTTCATTCTCTTTCCAAGAGAAATATTATCTGATGCAGAGTCAGAGAATAACAAGCTACTGGTCACACTTGAGAATATCCATTCAACCCTAACTGCAACAGCAACATTACACCGTGATGGCGGTATATATTCACACACATCCACCGTTCCTGCCCTTCCAAATAGTGATGACTCAGTGCAATTGACAAGACAGCGTCGACGTTTGTTGCAATCCACCACATATCTTGCCTGTGTCAAATATCTCAACGAAGAGCCTGCTTGGGGCATGTTGTCTGGAGTTCGCCCAGTTAAAATTCCTACAAAAGCAATCCTTGAAGGCACTTCATTGGAACAAGCGCGAAGGATTCTAGAAAATGACTTTCACGTAACACCGGAGCGCGCTCAAATGGCAATGGATTGTGCTGTGGCGACGATTGATGTTAAATCGTCACTCAAAGACAATGAGCTCTCTCTTTATATTGGCATACCATTTTGTCCTACTCGTTGTAATTACTGCTCATTCATTTCTTCTGTTCCTCACAACAATTCCTTTATGGAGCCCTACTTGATATTATTACACGAAGAAATCAAAACAGCAGGTCGTGCCATGCATGAGCATGGACTCATCGCACGAGCCATATACATAGGTGGTGGCACACCTACAACCCTATCTCCAGCGCAACTCCATAATTTAATGGAAGCGATACACACGCACATTCCCCTCAAAGCGCAGCTTGAATATACAGTAGAAGCTGGTCGCCCAGATACCATCACTCAAGAAAAGCTATCTGTTCTAAAATCTTGGAACTGCAACCGCATTTCCATCAATCCTCAAACCATGCAAGACACTGTTTTGGCGTCGATTGGTCGAAATCACACGGCAAATGATATTCTCTCTGCCTTTGATTTGGCACGAGAAATGGGGTTTTCCTGCATTAATATGGACCTCATTGCTGGCTTGCCGGGCGATGATATTAGTGGGTTCAAACAAACGCTTGATACTATTCTTTCTTTATCTCCTGAACACATCACTGTGCATACACTCGCTATCAAACGAGGGTCGCATTTGTCAAAACTTCTAGATATATTAGAAGACAAAAAAACCCTCAATGCTATGCTTGACTATGCAAGCACAAAATTGCGCAAAGAGGGTTACACTCCATATTACCTATACCGTCAAAAACGCAGTTCTGGTGCTTTTGAAAATATTGGTTGGGGAAAGTTTCAAGAAGTTAATGAATATAATATCTGTATGATGGAAGAATTGCACCATGTCCTTTCTTTGGGTGCGGGTGGCATCAGTAAAATTGTGTCTTACGAACATGGGCGCATCACTCGACTAGCCAACCCCAAATATCCCCACGACTATATAGCACAAGGTGCAAAAATTATGCAGGAGAAAGAACGCTTCTGTTCTCTTTGTAAGGAGGTCTAACCTATGTATAATCAGCTGCAAGACATCAACAATGCCATTTCCTATGACGTTCGTGGTTTTTTAGAACACTGCGATACAGAATATGAAACCCAAATTGAAAAAGTCGCAGAACAAATCCTCAATAACAGTGACAAAAGCACGGTCGTTTTCCTTTCTGGTCCTTCCGCTTCTGGTAAAACAACCACAGCAATGAAAATTGAACATGCCTTAGAGTGTCATGGCATTCTGTCGCATACCATTTCTATGGATAATTACTTCAAAACACTATCCCATGATACAGCACCGCGCACAGAAACTGGTGATATTGACTTTGAATCTCCTTCCTATTTGGATGCTACACTACTTGCTGAACATTTTGAAAGTATAGAGCAAGGGCGTCCCATTCATATCCCCAAATTTAATTTCTCTCAACAAAGTCGTGTAGAAAATGGTGGCTATCCTCTTCATTTAAAAAAACATGAAATTGCTATTTTTGAAGGAATTCATGCACTCAATGACAATGTTACTGGATCGCATCAAGAATCCATGGGTGTCTATGTTGCTCCTGTGTCTGACATCTTAGATGGTGAGAAAGTGATTTTTCCAACAACATGGATGCGCTTGACTCGCCGCATTGTCCGAGATTATCAGTTCCGCGGAACAAATGCAGAAACCACCATGCAAATGTGGCCAACTGTAGGACGTGGAGAGCGCCTTTATATCTCTCCTTTTGCCGGTCGAGCCAACATCACAATTGACTCTGCTTTTCCTTATGAAGCTTCCGCGTTTAAGAAAAGGGCACAACCGTTGTTCCAAACCATCTTACAAAATGAAACAATTGAAGCAGAGTACATCACCGACATCGTCGATGCCTTTTCTAGCTTCGCTCACATTGACCAAACCCTTATTCACCCTGACGCTTTGTTGCGTGAATTTTTGGGTGGAGGCAGTTACGAATACAAATAAAGCACAGTCATTTCACAACAGAAAGGAATCAAAACATCATGAGTCATTCAACCGACAATTGCGCACCTTCCGATTGTTCCACATGTAGCGCTTCATGCGAAAGCAGACAAAGCCCACAATCACTACTAGAACCTGCAAACCAATTTTCTCGCATTGGTCACGTCATTGCCATTATGAGCGGAAAAGGTGGTGTAGGCAAAAGTTCTACCGTCGCTGGTCTTGCCACTTCCATGGCAAAGCGCGGATATCGCGTGGGTATTCTTGACGGAGACATCACAGGCCCATCTATTCCACAAGCCTTTGGTATTCACCAAAATGCAACCAGTTCTGACCGAGGCATTATTCCAGAATATTCTGATGGTGGTGTCGCTGTCATGTCTCTTAACCTACTTCTCAACAACGAAACAGACCCTGTCGCATGGCGTGGTGCAATTCTTGCCAATGTTCTCAAACAGTTTTGGTCTGATGTCATTTGGGGCGATTTAGATTATCTATTTGTCGATATGCCTCCTGGCACAGGAGATATTCCACTAACAGTGATGCAGTCACTCCCAATTGAAGGTATCGTTTGCGTGACTTCCCCACAAGACCTTGTCTCTATGATTGTAAAAAAAGCAGTTAACATGGCAAATCTAATGGAAAAACCAATCCTTGGTCTTGTAGAAAACTATAGTTATTTTGTCTGTGATGATTGTGGCAAGCGCCATCACATTTTTGGTGAAAGCAAACTAGAAGAAATTGCAAAAGACGTGGAACTTCCGATCCTTGCTCAAATTCCAATCGATTCCAATATCGCCAAAGCAATGGATGCAGGCACGATTGAACAATTAGAATGTGATTACTTTGATGACATTGCCAAGCAAATCATCAAGGAGATAGAATAATATGAAGCTAGTATCCTGGAATGTAAATGGTCTGCGTGCCTGTATTAAAAAAGGCTTTCTAGAATCTTTTGCTTCACTTGATGCTGATATTTTTTGTCTCCAAGAGACAAAACTCCAACCAGAGCAAGTTGACATTGAGTTAGATGGCTATAGCCTATACTGGAATAGTGCAGATAAAAAAGGCTATTCAGGAACAGCACTTATCACAAAGAAGACCCCGCTTGCCGTTACTTATGATTTTGGAGACGCCATTCATCGTCATGAAGGTAGAGTCATCACAGCCGAATATGAAGACTTCTATGTGGTCTGCTGCTATACCCCCAATGCGCAAGATGGCTTACGTCGTCTCACCTACCGTATGCAGTGGGAAGACGATTTGCGCGACTATCTGTTATCTCTTGACAGTAAAAAACCTGTCATATACTGTGGTGATTTCAACGTGGCACATGAAGAAATTGACCTAAAAAATCCAAAAACAAACCATAAAAATCCTGGTTTCAGCGATGAAGAACGCGCCAAAATGACACAGCTGCTGTCGTCTGGTTTCACAGACACCTTCCGTTCTTTCTATCCTGATTTAGCAGATGCCTACTCATGGTGGAGTTATCGCTCCAAAGCCAGAGAGAGAAATGCAGGCTGGAGAATTGATGGATTTTTGGTGTCCAATCGTTATATGGAACAAGTCAGCGATGCGACCATTCATACAGATATCTATGGAAGTGATCACTGCCCTGTCGGATTGCAACTCAAATAAATAAAAACACGCTTTGTCTTATCCTATCGACAAAGCGTGTTTTTTTATTTCTTCTTCAGTTTCCGAATATCCTCTCCAAAAAACAGGATATCTTCATATTCCCCTATGAGTCTGGATGCAATCTGTTTGCCATACCTCGTCTGTAAATATTCTACATCAAAATTTGAAGAGATAATGGTATGCCTTCCCTCAATGAGCCTCGTGTTGATAAGCTGATATAGTGTTGCCTTGACAAATGGCGTGGTCATTTCACTGCCCAAATCATCTAAAATCAGCAAATCACAACGCAAATATTTCTGCATCAAGCTCTTTGCCTCTTGTAATTCTTGTGTCTCTCTCGAAAATTTCCCTTCTTCAAAACTACTAAATATCTGCCCAGCTGTATCATAGACAACGGAATATCCCTTTTCCGCCACCACCTTGGCAATACATGCGGATAAAAACGTTTTCCCTAATCCAGGTTCCCCGTGAAACAATAAGTTGTTTGCCGCAAAATGAGGAAACTCGTTGGCATAATACTGACACAGTTTCAATACCTTTTGCATATTTAACTTTGGCGAACGACCATAAGCCTGCCAAATCGTATCACTATAATAATCCAATTGAAACTTCTGAAATGCCTGCTCTTTTATATTTAATAGAAGTGACAATTCTTTCGTTTGTTCTTCTGCACATATTCTCTGTAAACATTGACACATAGTCGCACCAATCCAACCACTATCATCACAATGTTTGCATCTTGGCGTGTCATCTAAATCAAATTCAGTATAACCATGCTGAGACAGCAAGTCTCTTCTGCGCTGTTGCGTTGCCAAATTCTCCATGCGCACCTTGGCAATGGCTTTTTGGGGATCTTCCCCCTTGCGAAAAGCAATGGCAAGTACCTTTGGCATCGTCTTTTGTAACTCTTTATCAATTTGCTCCACTTCAGGGAGCTCTTTAAAAATCTCTGCTCTTTTTTGCGCCTTCCATTTGGCTCTTTGCACACGTTCTTCTTCTAACCGTTCCATTGATTGTTTTAAAACACTTGAGGAATAAGACAAATCATCACTCCCCTTTCTTTTTTTCTAACAATTTATCCAAACGATCAAAATCGTTTGTCACATCCGTCACGCCACGCTTTTTCGGTGTTTCTTGAAATGACACATCATTTCCACGGAATTTTGAAGACTCTTTGGCTTCAATATCAGCCTTTGTCATGAGTCCCTCTTTATGCCATCGTTTTAAAATTCCATGCATATACTTCCAGTTCATATTTTGTAACTGCATGATGGTTCTTTCATAGGCAAGGGATATAACCTCTCCGTTAAAGCCCATATCCGCCCAAGCATTAATAAACTTTCTTTCCTCTGCAACAGGTGGGCGATTGCGCACACCAATACAAGTCAGCACTTGGCGCTCCCATTCTTTGCTCATTTCTGCTTTTTTCAGCTGCAGTTCTGCTTGTTCTAAGGTTTCAACGCCTTGTCTACTCCAATAAAGGGCTTCTTTTTTTATCTGTGCTAATGTTGGTCTTCTTCCTTCTCCGTTTTGTCTTACTGTTCTTTCGATACAAAATGTTGTGAGTAACATAATCACCTCAGCAGGCAGGGATAAATAATCAAATATAAAAAGTAAGTGATGCAAATCTGCAGTGGAAAGTTTTTTGCCAAGCATTTGCTCTATTTGTCCCACAATGAGCGTAAAGCTTGGCTCTTCCTCCAGCGCATGAAGAATGTCACTTTGGGTATACTCTGGGGGAGGTACATCTATTTTTTCTGGCTTTGCTTCTGGCTTTTTATTGCTTTCCCATAACCCAATGCTAGCGAGCGCTTTGTAGGCCTCTTCTCGCTCTGTTTCACTTTGAAATGTGATTGCTTTGTCATCTCCATTGCTCAGTAAAGATAGGTATAGCAAAGCCAATCTACCATCTTGTTTTTGAAGCAGTCGTTTTACCGCTTGTCGAGACATTGCAACAATGCCCCCTGGATGCAAAAAATCACTTGGCATAGATACCTACCTCCTTTCGATATCTGCTATTTTACCCGAAATTTCGTCAGCAGTAAAGTATACAACACAAATGCGTTCTTATTTTAGGATAATATATATCCATATATCCAAACAACATGCTATAATATGACACACAGAATCAGTCCATTTTAACTGGATGAATACTTCAACGGAAAAGAGTATGTCTAATGGAACTACTATGTCCTGCCGGCTCATTAGAAGCCGTTTATTCTGCCGTCTACAATGGCGCAGATGCCATATATCTTGGTTTTGGTAACTTTAATGCCAGACGAAATGCCAAAGAGTTTACACAAAACGACCTTCAAGAAGCCATTTCATTTTGTCATCTACATGGTGTCTTGGTATACCTCACCTTGAATACACTTCTCACTGACCGTGAACTATCTCAAATTCATGAGACCATTTCCATTGCCGTAGGCGCTGGAATTGATGCCGTGATTGTGCAGGATATCGGTCTGCTCGCCTTACTTCGAAACATGACGCCAACACTTCCCCTACACGCCTCCACGCAAATGAGTATCCACAACCTAGATGGTGTGACCTTTTGCAAAGAGCAAGGTGTTTGTCGTGTGGTTTTAGCAAGAGAACTCTCTAAATCTGCTCTTATCTCTCTTGCCAAACACTCTCCTCTAGAACTAGAAGTGTTTGCACATGGCGCTTTATGTGTTTGCTATAGCGGACAATGCTATATGTCGGCTTTGGTTGGTGGCCGAAGCGGAAATCGTGGCTTATGCGCCCAACCTTGTCGTCTGCCCTATCAAATAAATCAAGAAACTAACCCGAGTTATCCTCTATCTCTCAAAGACTTATCTATAATAGATTCTCTCAAGGAACTTGAAGATATGGGCATCGCCTGCTTAAAAATCGAAGGCAGGATGAAGCGCCCAGAATATGTTGCCATTGTCACCAAAATCTATAAAACATGTCTTGAAGAAAAAAGAAAACCGACAAAACAAGAGAAAAAAGCGCTCTCCGATATTTTTTCACGAGATGGTTTTACAGATGGATACTATACAGGCACACAATCCAACATGTTTGGAATGAGACCAGAACATCAAAGAATTGACAAAGCATTGCTTGAACATGCCAAAGAGAGCTATACAACTTCAGCAAACTTACAAATCCCAGTTTGGATGACAGTATCTATCACCCTACACAATCCCATATCCCTGACCATTTATGATGACAAAGGCAATACAACCACCTTAGAAGGTATTATTCCAGAACCTGCACTTCATCGCGCAATGACAAAGGAAAAAATTATTCAACAACTTTCTAAACTGGGTGGAACACCTCTGACACTACAAGATATCTATGTTGAAGTGGAAGATGGTTTGTCTGTTCCCATTTCTGCACTCAATGCTCTGCGTCGCGATGCAAGCGATACAATTCTTCGCATGCGCTCACAAGAAAATAAGCACTCTCTCATAACAATTGACCCACGCAGTTTGTTTCAGACTCTGTCCAAGCATAAAAAACCCTTTTCTTATACGATACAAATCTTATCCATCCATCAATTATCGGATAAACTTCTTGAAATGGCGCATGACAGCATGGTTTACCTTCCTTTAGATGAAATCATGCAGAATCAAACCACCATGCAACAGTATCAAAGAAAATTCCCCCACATTCGCTTTGCCATGTCACTTCCACCCGTCATTTGGGACGAAGAACTGCCAACCATTAAAGCAATGCTTCAAACAGGGAAATCGCTGGGGATTCATGATATATTGCTTGGCAACTGGGGGCAAATAACACTGTGCAAAAAGATGGGCTTTGTGCTTCATGGCGACTTTGGCTTAGGTGTATATAACAGTGTCACACTGAGCGAAATGCATCGCTTAGGCTTTTCCACTGCTACTGCATCATTTGAACTCAATTTTTCTCAAATTCGTGATATATACAAATCACTTCCCACCGAAATCATCATTTACGGGCGCCTACCCATGATGATTACGGAACAGTCCTTTGATGAACATAATCCCATCTCTACCCTAACCGACCGAAAAGGGCTCACCTATCCCATCCTCCCGCTCTTCGGTTCACGAAGTCAAATCCTCAACCCCAATACATTGTATCTTGCAGATAAACAAGATGACATACAATCACTCGGCCTATCTACTGGGCGACTTCTTTTCACCACTGAATCACAAGCTGACTGTGTGCGTGTGTTACGTGCATATAAAAATCAAGAATCCGAAAAACCCAAATCCTTTACCAAAGGGCTTTATTATAGAAAGGTGGAATAATTCTGCAGTATTTTGACAACAATAAACCCATCATCTTAGCATCGGCCTCCACGCGTCGACAAGAACTTCTCACCCAAATTGGATTGACTTTTACCATTGAAAAACCAGACATTGATGAATCCGCCATATCTGCTCCAACACCAGCCGAGCTGGTAGAGCGTTTATCCTTAGAAAAATCCAAAGTCATTTCAAATGACAATGCACTCATCATTTCTGCGGATACAGTAGTTGTATTAAACGGAGAAGTTCTTGGAAAACCGAAAGACAAAGAAGATGCCATCCAAATGCTGTTACGCCTTTCTTCCAACATCCATGAAGTATATACAGGCGTTACTCTACGAGAAGGCTCTCACATTGAAACTTTTCATGAAATCACAAAGGTACAATTTCGATTACTGACAAAAGACGAAATCGTTTCCTATGTTGACACTGGTGAGCCCATGGATAAAGCAGGCTCATACGGCATACAAATGTTTGGTGCTTTACTGGTTGAAGGTGTACACGGAGATTACTTCAATGTAGTTGGCTTGCCCATCTGTCGTCTCGGTGAAAAATTAAAAGCGTTTGGAAGGTCTTTGCTATAACAAAGGGGCGATCTTTTTTTGCAGCATTTCTTTTCATCACATAAACGCTATGCTATTTTCACCTCTCTTTCTGTTTTCTTCTTGTGTGCGGTTTTCGCCTATCTCTGGCAAACAGAAAGACGCTTTATGCAAGCTATGCTCTCATCGCCTTTGAGTACTATAAACGAAGTGGTCACGTCAAATGCAAATCATATCTATGGAGAAGCGTTCTCTTATGATATTTTAAAAAACGAAAACGCTGCTCTGAAACAGACCATTGCAACACTAGAAGAAGCAGAAAAAGAAAATCGACTACTCACTTATGAAAACAATCAACTTCGATCTCTATTAGATTTTTCCAAAGAAGCTTCCATTCATACTACCCCCTGCAAGATCATTTCCTATGGCACAAACAACTGGGCAAGAACCTATTTGCTAAGCAAAGGCAGCAAAGATGGATTACACATTGGACAAAGTATCATCGATGAAAATGGAAGACTTCTTGGTTTCATCTCAGAAGTGGGTACACACACCTCAACCATGCAAAGTTTATTAGACCCCAGCACCAATGTTGTCATTTCTTTTTCCTCAACACAAGACATTGCCGTATTGTCTTCCAGTCTAGATGATATGACGACTGGTTTGCTTACCATTACAAACATTCCACGCGATAGCCAAATCTCAATTCACGATTATGTTATCACACTGCCCTCTTCTGAATACCCAGATGGTCTGAGCATTGGCACCATTGCTTCCATCAAATTAGATTCTTCTGGTTTATATCAAACAGCAAAAGTAAAACCATATGTCACTACGCACACACAAAGACAAGTGTTTGTAATCACAAATTTTACTTAGCAAACTAGGAGAACTATCATGGCTACATTTCTTAGATATGCACAATTCATCATTATCCTCTGCATTCTCGATGCATATTTTGCAGCGCTTCCCCACAGCTTTCTCAGACCATATTTTTTATATATGGGAAGCTGCTTTTTATCTTTTTGGCACAATGAAACTGCAACCTTTTTATTTGCATTACTGCTCGGCTGTCTGGCATTCTTTCTCGGTTATCCCACTTATGTGGTCTTTTTATATCCTATGATTTCACTCATTCTTTGCCGATTTTGCAGAGAAGAATCCCGCCTTTTGGCAAGAGCTTTTTATTCTTCTTTTCTTCTCCTACTTTCCTCTCTAGTGCGCTTGTTAGCCATTACACTTATCACTAATGCAAATACATTTTCATTTATTCCAGTACTCATCTTCGAAACCTTCCTCTGTTTTTTCACCTTTTTCCTCATCAATTTACTATCTCACATCACTCAACTCCAACAAAGGAAGATTACATGATTGCCAAACAACGATATATCATAGGAATCTGCACATTTTGCTTGATTCTATTCGTATATTCCTTTAAACTCTATGATTTACAAATCAGAAATTATTCAGAAACTCAAAACCAAGTCACACAAACAAAACCTGTTAAAGCTTTGCGTGGAGATATCTTAGATTGCAATGGTACTGTATTAGTAGGCAGTAAAATTTCTCACGACATTTCACTATCCTCTAGTATATTATCCGATCAAGAAACCCTTCTTCAAATCATAGAAACCCTCCCCCCCATTTATGACAGTTTACCAATTGAAGAAGAATTTCCTTACGCCTACCGCAAACAAAATGACACTTTTTTATCTTATTTAAAGCACTACAACATTAAAGCACCACATAATGGTGCTGATTTACTCTATCAACTTGCTCAAGTCTATCACTTTAACTTAGATGATTCACTTGTGACGACACGACAACTTGTCGGTCTATCTTATGAATTAGATTTACGCCGATTGGGTCTTGTTTCCACACCTTTCATTGCAGCAAAAGACATTGATCAAACGCTGTTTACGGCACTTAGTGCCAACAAACTTGATGGTGTTACCATTCATACAAACAGCAAACGTGAATATCCTTACCCCATTGCCTCGCATCTATTGGGTTATATGGGACAAATTGACGAATCTTCCTTAACACAATATCTATCTCAAGGCTATTCTATGGATAGTACAATCGGAAAAACAGGCGTGGAACAGCGCTTCGAAAAGATTTTACATGGAACAGATGGACTATATGCTGTCAACACAAGCGCAGAAGGTATCCACATTTCTTCAGAATATGTGGAAAAAGCCGTTGCTGGAGATCATATTTCTCTATCTATCAGCTTACCTTTACAAACTGCCTGTGAAGAAGCTTTGGCTTCTTTTATTTCCAACTCAACACATGCAAAAGGTGGGGCAATCGCCATTGTCAATGTTCACTCTGGTGCTGTGCTTTCTTTGGCATCATACCCCACATACTCTTTGTCTAGTTTTTCACAAGATTATAACACACTCATAGAAAATCCCAATAATCCTCTCTTCGATCGTGCTTTGCAAGGCACATATGCGCCAGGATCGACCTTTAAAATTATCACAGCCATTGCTGCCTTAGAAAAAGGTATTATTACAGAAGACACCAAAATACTGGATACAGGGAAATACACATACTACTCTTATCCGCAGCCACAATCCTATCTGTATCGCACGAAGGGCGAAACCCTTGGACCACTCAATTTATCAGAAGCCATGGCACATTCCTGTAACGTATATTTTTATGATGTGGGTCGACGCGTAGGCATAGAAGCAATCAACTACTATGCCAAGCAGTTTGGTCTTGGAGAGCCAACGGGTATTGAGCTTTCTCAATCTGCCGTTGGTCATATCGCTTCTCCTGACACATCAAATTCCCTTGGACAAGCATGGTATGAAGGCAATACTCTATCTGCTTCCATTGGTCAAGAAAATAACCTATTCTCCCCTCTACAATTGGCAAATTATATTGCAGCTGTAGCCAATGGTGGTACACTGTATCAAAGCAGTATTTTGCATCGCGTGTGGTCATACGACTATAAAACTCTTTTATTTGAACACTATCCAGTAATCTCATCTACCACACATCTTAAACCCAGCACAATTACGGCCATCAAAAATGCCATGCTTTCTGTCACACAGACAGAAACACTTGCGCCAGTTTTTAAAACACTTCCTTTTCAAATTGGTGCAAAAACTGGCTCAGCACAAGTTGGAACCCATGTAGAATCCAATGCTGTCTTTGTCTGTTTTGCCCCCTTTGATGACCCAGAAATTGCAATGGCAATTGTCGTAGAAGAAGGTGGTGCTGGTTCTTCTCTGGCTTCACTGGCAAAAGACATTCTGATGATATATGCAGACACTTGCACACAGGAAACAGAAAATTGACTTTCTTTTTTTTCCGCTATCCCGTATACTAGAATATATGTTTTATTAGGTGGTTTATTATGCTCATTAAAATTTTAGCAGTAGGTGATGTTTCTGGTGAAGTTGGTCTTGATCTTCTTCATAAACATCTTCGCACTCTCATTCAAACACATCAGGTCGATTTTACCATTGTCAATGCAGAAAACATTGCAGGGATTGGCCTATTGCCACATCAAGCGGAAAGCGTCTTCAACGCTGGCGCTGATGTCATAACCCTTGGCAATCACACCTGGGGCAAACAACAAATTACAAATTATCTCGATGACAATCCTTATATCCTCCGCCCAGCCAACTTTGCACCACAACTTCCTGGGAGTGGATTTGGTGTCTTCGATGGTCCTCATGGTCTTCGTATCGGTGTAATGAATCTGATTGGACGCATGAATCTCGATATTCATGCAAGCTCCCCTTTCCTCACTGCAGACCGACTATTAGAAAATCACAATGCAGACCTGATTCTAGTAGACTTCCATGCAGAAACAACGAGCGAAAAAGGCGCACTTGCTTGGCATTTAGATGGCAAAGTGCAGGCATTGTGGGGAACCCATACACATGTGCCAACGGCTGATTTGCAAATTCTCCCCAAAGGATTGGGTTTTGTTTCAGATCTTGGCATGGTGGGTCCAAAGTATTCCGTCCTTGGCATTGAGCCTGCTGATTCTATCAACTTATTTTTGGGTGGTCTTCCTCGCCGTCATACCCTTGCCAAAGGAAAAGGCAAACTCAATAGTGTGCTATTTACCATTGACACAGAAACAAATGCCTGTGTTAATCTTATCCGCTGCGATATTGAAGAATGATAAGGAGGTCAATATGGCGATTTCCTTTCTACAAGCAGGGGATTTTCATTTAGACTCCCCTTTCTCTTCATTAAGCCCAGCAGAAGCAATCAAAGCCAGAGAGTCTCAAAGAACTTTACTATCTAGAATTTCTACACTGGCAAATCGTGAGCAAGTCGATCTCGTCTTGCTCACTGGAGATTTATTTGACAGCAAACGACTGTATCCCGAAACACTAGCAGCACTGCAAGCAATGTTTACTCAAATACAATGTCCTATTTTTATTTCTCCTGGCAATCATGACCCATTTACTGAAAACTCTGTATATGCCAAAGTCAAATTCCCAAAACATGTCCACGTTTTCAACACAGAAGATGTCTCTTCCGTACATATTCCTGAACTATCCTGTACCGTTTATGGTACAGCTTTTGTCACAGAACGAAAAACACGTCCCACCCTAGATGGATTCATAAGGGAAAACACAAAAGGTCTCCATATCGGTTCCTTTCACGCCAATCTTTCTGCCACACCTTCCCCTTACTCACCCATTTCCAAAGCAGATATTGCGCATTCTCAGCTACACTACATCGCTTTGGGACACATTCACGAGCGTAGCAATGTTGGCAAAGCAGCCTTCACAAAATATGCATATTCTGGAACAATTCAAGGGCGAGGTTTTGATGAAACAGGCCACAAAGGCATATTAATTGGAACGCTAGACGAGCAAGATCTTTCCCTTGCATTTTATCCCATATGTACACAGCGTTATCTAACGATAGATGTTGATATTACAAATCAAGAACCTGCAAATGCCTTGCGACACACATTGCCTCAAAGCAAAACAAATGACATTGTTAAGTTCATATTGAAAGGCACTCGTCACGAAGCACTTTCTTTCACACACTTGGAATCCATAGCAAAACCTTTATATGGTTCCGTAATGATTGAAGATCAAACCACTCTTGCTACAAATTACGAAACCATCAGACACAAGCACAGTCTGTTAGGACTTTTTCTAAAAAATATGGAAACGCAAATCGAAACCGCTCCTCCCGAACAGCAAAAAACACTGCAACTTGCCATGCAATTTGGCATTTCTGCCTTGGAACAGAGGGAGGATCCTTTATGATTATCCATTCATTAACAGCCACCTATGGCACGCTTGAAGAGCATCATCTTCAATTTGAAGAGGGCTTTAATATCATCTATGCACCCAATGAAAGTGGAAAATCGACGTTTTGTCAATTACTTATCACCATGTTATATGGCTTAGATACCAGACAGCGTGATACCAAAACAAGTCTAGCTGATAAAAACCGTTTTCGACCTTGGAGTGGTAAAGCAATGGAAGGGCAACTTGAATGCAGCCTCAACAATACACGCTATCTGCTCCGTAGAAGCTCAGAAAATGGTGCTCCTATGGCTACATTCTCTTTTGTCTATGCAGATAATCGTCTACCTGTCGAGGGCATTACCTCTAATAATGTTGGCGTTTTCCTCACGGGAGTCAACAAACAAATTTTCACGGCCTGTTTTCTATTCTCTGAATCAAATCTCATTTTAGACAAACAAGAAGACATAGAAACCAGACTACTCACCTTATTGTCTGACGAAGACACCACATACTCTTTTTCTCAAGTAGAATCTACTCTGCGAAAGTGGCAACATCGTCGCAGCTCTCATAAAAACAGCGAACTCAGTAAGTTGGAATCGCGTACGCAATCAATTTCTGAGAAGCTCGCTCAAATTTCAGAATTTTGGCCAGAATATATTCTGTTGCAAGAGCAAATCAAAGAAATTGAAACAGAGCTGTTGGAACTAGACAACGTTTCAGAAAAAAAACATCAACTGCACCATAAAACGATCCAAGAAAACCTCGCTAAAGCACAGGATGACTTAGCTTCCTTAACTAAGCAAATGGATGTCACTTCTCACAGCAAGTCCAAAAAGAGCGACCATCCAAAGCAAAAAATGCTACATGCATTTTATCTCTTTTTGATTTTAAGTTTTGTCTCTGTCTTTTCCGTGCTTACAACTTCTTATGATCGTTTCACCATACCCGCATCCATCCTGTTTATATGTGCAACTGTTTGGAGTTTGTTCAAACTAAAACCGCAGAATTGTACATTGATGCAAACTGAGAATTCTTCAACTCAAAATCAAAGTTCTCTCAATGCACAATCCTTGGCCAAAGAACGCATTGAATTTTATCAAACCCAACTCAATCAGCCACCTTCACAATCAAAAAAGCAAGCTTCTTTACAAGAAGCATTATATGCAAAACAAAACAAACTTGCTGAATTTTCTGGGCGACTCCAAGAGCTAGGCGACCCATCTATATTAGAGACCGAACTCCAAACACTGCAGGCTAAAAAACAAAGACGAATCCAAGAGTATGAAGCGCTTCAAATAGCCATGAAAGCTTTGGAAACCGCTAACCATACTCTCCATGCAGAGTTTTCTCCTGCACTCAATGAAAAAGCACTGCAATATTTTAATTTTCTAACAAATGAGGCATATAAACACATTAATTTTTCACGAGATTTTTCTGCAATTGTAGAACCTTCCCACACACTCATCCAGGCCAATGCGCATCAGCTCAGCCACGGAACCATCGACCAACTTTACTTTTCGTTGCGCCTAGCCCTATGCGATTTATTGTTACCAGAACACACATCCATTCCCATCATTTTAGATGATGCGCTCACTTCTTTTGATGATGCACGGGCCAAACGAGCACTACAAATTCTAAACACATTAACCAATCAGCGGCAAATATTAATGTTCACATGCCACACTCGAGAGCAAAGAATGCTTGCAGATGATCCAGATGTACATATGCAAAACTTCCGCGAGTGTTAACAAAAAAGCCTTGAAAATCAAATCATAGCGCATTATAATTGTGACCGACATATTGTCAATTCCTACAACAAAGGAGCTTCTTCATGAATCACGCATTCACCGATCCCTCTTATCAAAATATTCCTGGAAAAAAACTGCGACTTAGCTTATTTGGTTGGTTGCAAGCTTTGGTTTTTTCCTTAACGTTTATTATTCTACTTCTTTCATTCTTCAGTCGCAGTGTCACCGTTTCTGGTTCTTCGATGGTGCCAACACTGCATGATAGTGATCACCTATTTTTACATTCACTTTCTTATCAAATAGAACAAGGCGACATTGTTGTCATTCACAATGCCTTTGGCAGCAGTTTAGATTATCAAAACTCTATTATTAAACGAGTCATTGCCGTCGGTGGCCAACAAGTTCACATTGATTATGATGAAAACTTAGTATATGTTGATGGCATTCCATTGGATGAACTTTATATCAATGAAGAGATGGTAGAACCACATTCCACATCCTTCAACACCATTACAGATGCAACTGTCCCTCAAGGCTATATCTTTGTTATGGGTGATAATCGCAACAATTCATCAGACAGCCGTGATGAGCGCATTTCTCTCGTCGATACACGCAATGTTCTAGGACGTGCATTTTTGCGAGTCACTCCTATTACAGAATTCAAAATTTTTTCATAACACAAACATGGAGGTAGCATTTTATGCGTTTAGATAAATGGCTTAAGGTTTCGCGCATCATCAAACGACGTACCATCGCCAATGAAATATGTGATAAAGGGCGTGTTCACGTCAATGGCGCTCTTGTCAAAGCATCCTATCAAGTCAAAGTAAATGATTTAATTGAATTGCAATTAGGACAACGAACGGTGAAAGTAAAGGTACTCTCCCTTCCAGAACACATTAGCAAAGACGAAGCACATCTACTTTATGAAGAAGTTAAATAACCTAGCAATTTGCAAAACCTG
Source organism: Oscillospiraceae bacterium (assembly GCA_030625685.1). Lineage (GTDB taxonomy): Bacteria > Bacillota > Clostridia > Oscillospirales > Oscillospiraceae > Evtepia. The sequence goes on along the minus strand of DAOUQJ010000002.1, from coordinate 224,951 downwards.
CAAATTGCTAGGTTATTGCTCTATATTTCTCAAAGCTTGTGATAAAACGATACTTTTTTCTTTTCAGCCGATATAACTACTATATTTACTTCTCATTTTAGTAAACCCATCATAAGGAGCAGACTATGTTATTTGATACACATGCGCATTACTACAGTAATGCATATAACGAAGATCGTGAAGAATTATTGACATCCCTACCCACACAAGGTGTAAAACTAGCCTTAACCGTTGGCACAAATTTATATAATTCAGCTTATTGCATATCCTTAGCAGAAAACTTTCCACATATTTACGCAGCTTGTGGAATTCATCCCCATTGGGCAGCAGCTCAACTGCCAAGCTTTATAGACAAACTTTCCCCAATGCTTGACCATCCAAAAGTCAAAGCCTTAGGTGAAATCGGACTGGATTATTACTATGATGACAGTCCACCTCGACCAGTTCAGCAAGCTGTCTTTCGCAATCAAATAGAATTGGCTCAGCAAAAAAAGTTGCCCATTATCGTGCATGATCGTGATGCGCATCATGATACATTGCGGATTTTAAAAGAATATCCTTCTGTCCATGGTGTCGTTCATTGCTATTCTGGTTCAGTTGAAGATGCGAAAACCCTCATTAAACAAGGGTATATGCTTTCCTTTACTGGAAACATTACTTTCAAAAATGCAAGACGTGCTTTAGAAGTCATTGAGTTTTTACCTATGGAGTTTATTATGATAGAAACAGATGCCCCCTATATGGCACCCACTCCATACCGTGGAAAACGAAACCATTCAGGCTATGTTTATTATGTTGCTGAAAAAATTGCCGAGCTCAAAAACCTGCCTGTGGAAGATGTCATTGCTATTACAACCGAAAATGGAAAACGACTATTTCAAATTGAGGATTGATGTATGACCATTTCTTACGAACTCGGCGATGCACTCTATATCAATTTGACCAATCGCTGTAATTGCGCGTGCAAATTCTGTGTTCGCAACAGCCAAAATATCTTTTATGATACTCTATGGCTACCACGTGAACCAAGTCGAGAAGAAATTTTATCCGATATCCTTTCACACTCACCTACCTCTTATTCTGAAATTGTATTTTGTGGATTCGGTGAACCTACCTACCGTATGGACGACATACTTTGGCTCTGTGATAAGCTCCATTCCCAAGTGGATAACCTTCCTCCCATCCGCTTAAATACCAACGGACTTGGATCACTGATTCACAATAAAGATATTACGCCTTCTTTTAAAGGACGCATAGCTCGAGTTTCCATATCATTAAATGCCTCAAACCAAAAGGAATATAATCACTTGGTTCGTCCCAACGATCCAGAGAATGCTTGGCCTGCTATGCTTCGATTTGCTAGAGACATCAAACAGTATGTACCTAATGTTAACTTTACTATTGTAGATTATGATTTCACAACAAAACAAATCCAGGCTTGTCAAATAATTGCGGATGAGATTGGTATTGATTTACACATTCGCGGTTACAGTGATTAGATTCTTCTTGATATTCTGTAAACCTTCAAAATGATACCCGTAACCAGAGAAAGTTTCAGCTTTTTCTGGTTATTTCTTTTATCTCAAAAAGAAAAGGAAATATCGACTGTTTTCTTTTTTTTCCTTTGATTAAAAATGCTAAACTCTCCATAATCATTTGGAAGGAGCAGGTATTATGGCATTTCCGAAAACAAGACAAGCTATCGAACGTCAAATCACATTCATACCTCCCACGAAAATTTTGCCAAATCCACATCAAATACGAACACAATTTGATAAAGCAGCACTGACAGAACTTGCACACAGCATTCGTACGCACGGTGTTCTTCAGCCTTTACATGTACGAAAGCGTAACGACGGACAATACGAATTGATTTCAGGTGAACGTCGCTTGCGCGCTTCTTTACTCTGTGGTCTAGATGTACTGCCTTGTTTCATCTTAGAAGCAACCCGACAAGATTCCTGTGTGCTTTCTCTCATTGAAAATAACCAACGAAAGAAATTAGACTTTTTAGAAGAGACCAAAGCATTGGCGCATCTTATGAAATCCTATGCATTATCTCAAAAAGAAGTTGCCAATAAAGTTGGAAAATCACAATCTGCCATTGCCAACAAACTACGCCTATTGCACTTACCTTCTGAAGTTCTTACATTGTTACAAAGAAATAATATGAGTGAACGTCACGCACGTTGTCTGCTACGCTTACCAACAGAAGAACTCCAATTAGAATTTGCAAAAATGATTGTTTCAAATAAAATGACAGTTTCTAAATCTGAAGAATTAATTTCTAATTTGCTTGACAAAGAAACGAAAGAGCAGCATCCTCCTGCAAAGAGCTTACCTACTCCAAACAAACAACGTAAAACATACATCATTCGAGATGTGCGTTTTTTTCTCAATAGTGTGAATCACGGTATATCCATTATGAAGACTGCGGGAATTGATGCTGAGTATGAAAAAAATGAGGATGGAAATCATATATTTTTGACCATTCGAATTCCAAAAGAACAAAAAAGCAGTTAATCTATCAGTTCATTAAATGGAGTGTTTCACGTGAAACACTCCATTTCTTATCATTTACATAAACAGTAAATACATATCTGTTAACTAGATGTTTCACGTGAAACATATCTTTTATTGAAAAATTCTTGCATTTTCTTTGCCAAATTCGTATAATATACTACAGTCTTTGCGAATTTAAACGTCCTATTTTTAGGGCTTAAGAAAGAAGGTGCCTTATGGCGAAAATCATAGCCGTCGTGAACCAAAAAGGTGGCGTTGGAAAAACCACAACCACTTTAAACCTTGCTGCAGCTCTAACTGAACTTGGTTCAAAAGTGTTGGTTTGTGACTTTGACCCACAAGGAAATGCAACATCTGGGTTCGGCGTTGATAAGCGATCCATAGAATATTCTGTCTATGATTTACTCATCAATCAGGTTCCAACAAAAGACATTATTGTTGAAACACCCTATGCCGACATATTGCCTTCAAATAAAACCTTAGCAGGCGCAACAGTCGAACTTGTCTTAATGCCTGAACGAGAATTTCTACTAAAACATGCATTAGAACAAGTCACTCACCTATATGACTTCATTCTTATTGATTGTCCACCTTCTCTTGAATTGTTAACTCTCAATTGTCTTTGTGCTGCAAATACCATCCTTGTTCCTGTACAATGTGAATACTATGCTCTAGAAGGTCTATCAGATTTACTCAGTACCTTACGAATTGTCAAGCGTAACTTAAATCCAAACATTGAACTAGAAGGTGTGGTGCTCACCATGTATGACAGTCGCACCAACTTTTCTCTCCAAGTGTCACAAGAAGTCAAACGACACTTTCCAGGAAAGGTCTTTGCAACACTCATTCCCAGAAATATTCGACTTGCTGAGGCACCAAGCCATGGCAAACCAGTTACAACATATGATCAAGCTTCCCGCGGAGCCGAAGCATATCGAAGGCTCGGACAAGAACTTCTCTCTTTACAACCATCTTAAGAAAGGATTTGGCTTATGGCATTTGATAAAAGCCCAAACAAAGGACTTGGCCGTGGCTTGAGTGCACTACTTGGTGATGATGCAAATGAAACTAACACAACGGAAAGTCCATCGCCTACCACGCCTCCTGCCCAACAAATTATATCACTTCCTCTTTCACAGGTAGCATCCAACGAAGCCCAACCAAGAAAACACTTTGATGCAGATAGCTTACAAGAATTGGCAGATAGTATCCGCATTCATGGTGTGTTGCAACCAATCACTGTACGTCGCATGCAAGGCGGAAAATACCAGATCATCGCAGGCGACCGACGCTATCGTGCTTCCTTATTGGCTGGTCTATCACAAATACCAGCACAAGTAATCACTGCAGATGAAAAAACAGTAATGGAACTTGCACTGATAGAGAATTTACAACGAGAAGATTTATCCCCTTTAGAAGAAGCACGAGGATATAAATCTTTGATGGAAGATTGTTCTCTGACACAAGAGGAAGTTTCCACTCGCGTTGGAAAATCACGTTCCGCTGTTGCCAATGTACTACGACTGTTATTGCTTCCCTTAGCAATTCAAGAATACTTGGAACAAGGCGCTTTCACAGCAGGACATGCTCGTGCACTTCTTGCCTTGCCCAGTGAAGATCAATATGCTCTAGCAGAAGAAATCATTTCTCAGGAACTAACTGTACGAGAAACAGAAGCAAGGGTAAAACAACTTCTCTTACGTGGCAAACAAGAAACAAATAAAACAAATGAACTCAAATTAAATAAAGTGCCCCTTCCAGAATATTTATCTCGCGCTCAACAAGATTTATCGAAACTCTTAAGTCGCAAAGTAAAAATATCACAAGGAAAACGAAAAGGAAAAATTGAACTAGAGTTTTCTGGACAAGAAGACATCGAAGCTCTACTCGCATTCTTGTCAGCAAATTCTCAAGAATAATTCCTTCCGAAATCATATAGAGGTGAAATAACATGTTAGATATCAAACGTATCAAAGAAAACCCTGAAGATATTAAAAAAGGCTTTCAGGCAAAAGAAATCAATTGCGATGCTGAAGTGGATCGCATACTAGAATTAGATGGCAAACGCCGCGATCTCATTTATCAAACAGAACAACACAAAGCAGAGCAAAATAAAGTCTCCAAATCCATTCCGCAAATGAAAAAGAATGGAGAAGATACAGCACCGATCTTTGCAAAAATGGGTGAACTAAAAAGCATCATCTCCAAAAATGATGAACTTCTTCGTGAAATTGATTCTGAATATCGCACATTGATGCTTTCCTTGCCGAATTTACCAGATGATGACCTCAAGGCAGGTGGTAAAGAACACAATGAACCAATCCGATATTATGGTGAGGCAAAAGAGTTTGACTTTGAGCCACAACATCACGTAGATTTGTGTACGAACCTTGGTCTCATAGATTATCAACGTGGCACGAAACTAGCTGGTTCTGGCTTTTGGTTATATCGAGGTATGGGTGCTAAACTTGAATGGGCACTTCTCAACTATTTTATGGACTGTCACAGTAAAGATGGGTATGAACTCATTTTGCTTCCTCATATGCTAGAATATCAATGTGGCGAAACAGCTGGTCAATTTCCTAAATTTTCTGATGAAGTATATAAAATCGAAAACCCAACAGATGATCGTATGCACTTTATGCTTCCTACAGCTGAAACTGCACTCGTATCTCTGCACCGCGATGAAATTCTAAATCAAACAGAATTGCCTCGCAAATACATCAGTTACACACCATGTTTCCGTCGCGAAGCTGGTTCTTACCGTTCTGATGAGCGTGGCATGGTGCGTGGTCACCAATTCAACAAAGTTGAAATGGTGCAGTTCACAACACCTGAACAGTCTGAAGCTGCCTTTGAAGAACTTGTCGGAAAAGCAGAACGCCTAGTCAAAGATCTAGGTTTCCACTTTAGAACTGTGAAACTTGCAGCTGGAGATTGTTCTGCTTCTATGGCACGCACTTATGACATTGAAATTCTCATTCCATCTATGAATGGATATAAGGAAGTATCTTCTGTATCAAATGCCAAAGATTATCAAGCACGTCGTGGCAATATGCGTTTCCGTCGTGAAGATACAGGTAAAACAGACTTTGTTCACACTCTCAATGGTTCTGGTTTGGCCACAAGCCGCATTTTCCCAGCGATGGTTGAACAAAACCAGCTAAAAGACGGTTCTGTTGTTATCCCAGAAGTGTTACGCCCATACCTCGGCGGTTTAGAAATTTTAAAACCTGAATAATTAGCATTAAGTGATGGAAAGGAGCCTTGCAATGGAAATGGATCAAAACCAAACATCAGAAACAACTCCACAAGAAGAAAAGAAAACCAAACGTTCTACGCGTATATTTGCTTTGATTGGCGCAATTTTGATGATACTGCTAACCATCATGTATAGCTACTCTATTGCAACGGGGAATATATTCAAATGGTAATGTACAATCGATTGAAAGAAGGATTTTCCTTATTAGGTCTTTCTGTTAATGAAGAGCAAATTGATCAACTAATTCAGTATGCGAACCTTCTGCTCGAGCAAAACGAGCATATGAACCTCACAGCTATCACAGACCCTCTAAAGATCTGTGATCTGCATTTTCTCGACTCTGCTTGCTTACTAAACTATCATACCTTTGCGCATCAGTCAGTCATTGATGTTGGGACAGGCGCTGGCTTTCCTGGCATTGTGCTACGCATTTTAGAACCAACCATACAATTGACCTTGTTAGATAGTTTAAAAAAACGTTTGGATTGGCTAGAAAGTGTTTGTGATAAACTAAATTTAAAAAATGTGCAATTTATTCACGGCCGAGCTGAAGAATGTAGTTTATCAAACGACTACCGTGAACAATATGATATAGCAACTGCAAGAGCAGTTGCAAGTCTTCCCATCCTTACAGAATTGTGCTTGCCATATGTAAAACCAAATGGCAACTTTCTTGCCATGAAAACACAGCAAAATGTCGAAGAATTAAACACCTCTCTGCCTATAGTTAAAACACTGGGAGGAGACACTCCCAACCAATTTGATTATACCTTACCCTTTGAAAAAGAGGCAAGAAGACTCTTAATTATCCATAAAATTGCAAATACTCCAAAAAACTATCCACGAAAATGGTCTAAAATAAAACAGGGATTTTTTTAGTAGAAGTGCATAAAAACATGTTGATTTTTTGGCCATATTATGATACCATGATGAAGAAGTTACAGGGGGCATAGGATGGGAACCGTTATTTTGATCGCATCGGGCAAAGGTGGCACAGGCAAAACTTCACTCACTGGAGGCGTCAGTGTTGCTCTTGCAAACATGAATTATAAAGTGTTATGTATCGATGCAGATATTGGTCTTCGCAATTTAGATATCGTCTTAGGTATGACTGATTCCGTTTTTATGGATTTTTCTGATGTTATGGAACAACGTTGTACACTACAGCGAGCAGTTGCACCTCATCCGTCCGTTGATAATTTGTTCCTTCTGACAGCTCCTCTCACACTCAATGAAGAAGAATTTAATTTCGATGCATTCAAAGCACTACTAGACGAAGCAAGAACTCTTTATGACTACATTCTCATCGACTGTCCTGCAGGTCTAGGCTTGGGTTTTGAACTGGCAAGTTTTGATGCCGATGAAGCTATCATCGTATCCATGAATGATTTTTCAGCTGTGAGAGATGCCCAACGAGTGGTATTCAAACTCGTGCCAATTGTTCCCCAAATTCGTTTGGTCGTCAATCGCACTTCACCGAAACTACTTCGACATATGGGTTCAACCATTGATGATGTCATGGATGCCGTGGGTATTCCCTTGCTTGGCATTGTCCCTGATGATCCTCAAGTGCTTTTATCCTCTAACGCAGGAAAAGCACTATTATTGGGTAATAATAAGAAAGCCAGCCGTGCCTATCGTAATATTGCAAAGCGTATTTCTGGTCAGAATGTTCCTTTAATGAAAATTCGATAAAAGAGAGTTGATTGTATGAATATTGCTTTAATGAGCCATGACAGAAAAAAAGAATTGATGGTACAATTTTGTATTGCATACTGTGGTGTGCTTTCCAAACACACAGTTTGTGCAACAAACACAAGTGGTCGCCTTGTTGCTGAAGCGACTGGATTACCTGTACGTCTGTTTCTTTCCAATGCGCACGGCGGTAGTCAACAAATCGGTGCTAGAATCGCATACAATGAAATTGATATGGTTATCTTCTTTTCTGACCCACAATCTTCTGATTTGGATTCAGAACTGAAATATATCAACGAAATGTGCGACCAGTACAACATTCCCTTTGCAACTAACGTTGCAACAGCTGAAATTTTAATTCACGGATTAGAACGCGGTGATTTAGATTGGCGTGAAATTGTTAACCCGTCACTCAAACCAGTCACTGTATAAGATTTTTGATAACTAAAATGTGCTTTCGTCCATTTTTAGGGCGAAGGCGTATTTTTATGGAAGGAGCTTTTCACACATGAGTCCTGTCAAACCACGTACATTATCAGGCTTTATGGAACTCACACCATCTCGTCAAGTTCAATTTGACCGCATGGTTTCAATTCTGTCAGAAACATATAAACGCTATGGATTTACAAATCTAGATACACCACTTATTGAGTCTTCAGACATTTTACTTGCCAAGGGTGGTGGAGAAACTGAAAAACAAATTTATCGCTTTCAAAAAGGTGATGCAGACCTGTCTTTGCGCTTTGATCTCACAGTACCTCTCGCCAAATATGTCACATTATATCAAAATGAACTGACATTCCCCTTCCGCAGATTTCAAATTGGCAAAGTATATCGTGGTGAACGCGCACAACGAGGTCGATTCCGCGAATTCTATCAAGCAGATATTGATGTCATCGGTGATGGCTCTTTGGATATTTCTAATGAAGCTGAAATTCCTTCCATTATCTATACTGCGTTTACTGAGTTAGGACTTTCTCGCTTCAAAATCCGTGTCAACAACCGAAAAGTATTGAATGGGTTTTATGCCATCCTTGGTCTTTCTGAAAAAGCAAGTGAAATCATGCAAATCGTAGATAAACTTGAAAAAATAGGAGCAGAGAAAGTAAAAAATCTTCTCATAGAAGCCTCAATCACTTCTGAGCAAGCTGATGAGATTTTGTCTTTCACTTCTATTACTGGTTCCAATTCCGAAGTTCTTAACGCTCTGGCAGCTTATAAAGGACAGCATGAACTTTTTGATACAGGCTTAGATGAACTCACCGCACTGACTAAATATTTGGCTGTATTCGGCGTGCCTGAAGAACACTTTGCAGTGGATCTCACCATTGCTAGAGGACTTGATTACTACACAGGTACTGTTTATGAAACGGTAATGCTCGACCATCCTGAAATTGGCTCCATCTGTTCTGGAGGTCGTTACGATAATCTTGCTGAATACTACACGAATAAAACACTTCCAGGCGTCGGCATTTCCATTGGTTTAACACGTTTATTCTATGTATTGGGTGAACAAGGTTATCTCAATGATGAACTTCTCACAAGCCCTGCTGATGTACTAGTTTTGCCAATGACTGATGATTTGTCTCTTGCCATTTCAATTGCACAACATTTGCGCAGTGAAGGCATTCGAACACAAGTATACACAGAAAACAAAAAATTCAAAGCCAAACTCACCTATGCAAATAAATTGCAAATACCATTTGCCCTTTTGCTTGGCGAAGATGAAATTACAAACAAAGTTGTTGCAGTCAAAAATCTAGACACGGGAGTACAAGAAACCATGTCTAAACAAGATGCAATTACACACATAAAAGCCTATTTAGATACACGCAAACAAGGCAAACCTATAAAAGAATAAAGCGCCAAGCGCAATCATATTGACTAGGAGAATGACAATGGATACTATACAAGGTTTTAAACGCAATGCCTATTGCGGTACATGGAATATGGAACATGTTGGACAAGAGGTTTCTGTCTGTGGATGGGTACAACGTGCCAGAAATCTTGGCTCACTCATCTTTGTTGATTTACGTGATCGCACTGGCATTTTGCAACTTTCCTTTGATCACACCTCAAAACAAGAGCTCTTTGACAAAGCAAGCACACTACACGCAGAATATGTACTTGCTGTTACGGGTACGTTGCGAGAAAGAGAATCGAAAAACCCTGACTTACCTACTGGCGATGTTGAAGTACATGTTACCGATCTTCGAATTTTAGCAAAAGCGGATACTCCTCCTTTCGAAATACTAGACGACAATCAAGTCAATGACACGCTAAAATTAACCTATCGCTATCTGGACTTACGCCGTCCTTCTATGCAAAAATCTATTCGCGTACGCCATCAAGTGGCAAAAGTAGCAAGAGATTATTTTGATGAACAAGGGTTTTATGAAATTGAAACACCAATGCTCACCAAGTCTACACCTGAAGGTGCCAGAGACTATTTGGTGCCTTCGCGTATGCACAAAGGTAAATTTTATGCACTTCCTCAATCTCCACAACAATACAAACAACTGCTCATGTTAGCAGGGTTTGACCGATATATGCAAATCGTCCGTTGCTTCCGCGATGAGGATTTACGTGCCGATCGCCAACCTGAATTTACCCAAATTGACCTTGAAATGTCTTTTGTTAATGAAGAAGATGTGATGACCATTCAAGAAGGCTTTCTATCTCGCGTATTCAAAGAAGTCTTAGACGTCGATGTGCAAATACCATTTCCTCGAATGCCATGGAAAGAAGCAATGGATCGTTTCGGTTCTGATAAACCTGACACTCGTTTTGGATTTGAACTTGTAGATATTTCTGATATTGTCAAAGACTGTGAGTTTGGTGTGTTCTCTAGCCCAATTGCAGCTGGTGGTTCTGTTCGCCTCATCAATATCAAAGGCGCAGCCGCGAACTTCCCTCGCAAAAAGATTGATAAACTCACTGATTTTGCGAAAACTTATCGTGCTAAAGGCGTGGCCTTTGCAAGAATGTTAGATGGAAATGTATCCTCTTCCTATCAAAAATTCTTAACTGAATCTGAAAATGAAGCCATCATGAAACGAGCAAACGCAGAAGATGGTGACCTTTTGTTAATCGTTGGCGATGCTCAAAATGATGTTGTCTATGCTTCATTGGGTGCTTTGCGTTGTGAATGTGCCAAACAACTGGATATTCTTGACCCAAGCGATTATCGTTTCTTATGGGTTACTGAATTTCCTATGTTTGAATATGATGAAGAAGACAATCGCTATGTAGCAATGCATCATCCATTTACAGCACCAATGGATGAAGATATTGATAAGCTCAATGACGATCCTCTCAATTGTCGCGCCAAAGCATATGATATTGTGCTCAACGGTGTAGAATTGGGTGGCGGTTCCATCCGAATCAATACACCCGAAATGCAAGAAACCATGTTCTCTGCACTTGGTTTTAGCAAAGAGCAAGCCAATGCACAATTTGGTCATCTCATTGAAGCATTTCGTTTTGGTGCTCCTCCTCACGGTGGATTGGCATATGGTTTAGACCGTCTATGTATGCTTATTGCAGGCAATGACTCAATTCGTGATGTCATCGCCTTCCCTAAAGTACAAAATGCATCTGAACTCATGACAGCTTGTCCAAGTTTAGTATCTGATGTGCAACTGAATGAATTGGCACTTGCCACAACCGTTGAAGAAGACTAATCATATAAAAACAATAATAAAGAAACTCCACTGTTACGTTATAACAGTGGAGTTTTTATTATCTTTTAGCAAAGACATCTCGCTCAATGACAGCCATTTCATCGCAACGATTGTTATAAGGATTGTCTGCATGTCCCTTTACCCAATGTAACTGCACTGTATGTTTATCACACAATGTCAATAATTCATCCCATAAATCAGGATTTAATGCAGGCCCAGTCTTTCTCTTCCAACCATTCTTTTTCCAAGACTTAGCCCATCCTTTTTCCAGTGCATCAACCACATACTTAGAATCAGAATATAGTTCTACGTTACACGGTTCTTTTAGCAATTGTAATGCAGAAATGACAGCTTGTAGCTCCATACGATTGTTTGTCGTCTCAGTGCTACCTCCAGAAATTTCTTTTTTATGCCCTTGATACATTAAAATCGCACCCCAACCACCAGGACCGGGATTTCCAGAACATGCACCATCGGTATAAATTGTCACTTCTTTCATGCTTCGCTGTCCTCAACTACAGACTCAACTTCCTCAGTTTCTTCTTCCAATTCTTCTGGTTCAGCTTCTGCACGCGCCAGAGAAATGACTTTCGCACCTTCATTGACGCGCATCACACGTACACCTTGTGTGGCTCTGCCGTATATATTAATACTGGAAACAGGCAGTCTTATGATTGTGCCATCATCTGAAATAATGAGAATATCATCTTCTTCATTCACCACTTTGATAGCAACAGATTTCCCTGTTTTATCTGTGATATTATAGTTTTTCAAACCAAAGCCACCACGGCGTTGTGGCTCTCCACCAGAGCGAACATATTCTTCAACCAAGGTTCGTTTGCCGAAGCCTTCTTCAGTGATGGTTAGAACTGTGCTATCTTCCCAAGCACGCACAGCACCTATGACCAAATCATCTTCTTTGAGTCGTATTCCACGCACACCCATAGCGGTTCTACCAACCACACGCACATCATCTTCTCTAAAGCAAATTGCCATGCCGTTGTGTGTGGCAATCAAAATATTCATGTTGCCATCTGTTTCAAGAACAGAAATAAGTTCATCTTGTTGCTCTTCATCCAACGTGATAATACGCAAACCTGAGGTGCGAATATTTTGTACTGCAGAAGACGCAACACGTTTGACTGTTCCTTGTCGTGTGGTCATAAATAAGTAACCATTTTCATCATTTTCACGACGATGAATCATCGCTGTCACTCGCTCACCTTTTTCCAATGGCAAGATATTGACAATATTCGTTCCTTTTGCTACACGACTGGCTTCTGGTATTTGATAGCCTTTTTTACGATATACCCTACCAGCACTTGTGAAAAATAGAATAAAATCATGCGTAGAAGCTGTGAACAGAGTATCAACTCCATCTTCATCACGCAAACTCTGTGCTGAAATCCCTTTTCCACCTCTATGCTGCACTTTATAAGTTGAAGAAGGCAATCTTTTGATATAACCAGCTGTTGTAAGTGTAAAAACACATTGTTCTTCTTCAATGAGATCTTCAATGTCAATATCATCTTCTGCAATGGCGATTTCTGTTTTTCTTTCATCGCCAAACTGGTCGCGAATTTCAAGCAGTTCTTCTCGAATCACCGCATTAATTTTGTCATGAGAAGAGAGCAAATCATTGTAATAGGCAATTTTTTTCTGTAATTCTTCAAACTCAGCGTTTAATTTTTCTTTTTCAAGCCCTTGTAAAGCTCTTAAACGCATTTCTAGAATTGCCTTAGCCTGTACCGTATCTAGTTCAAAACGTTCCATTAAACGCTCTTGTGCGTCGTTATAGCTAGAACGAATAATCTTAATGACTTCGTCAATATTGTCTTGCGCTATGATAAGACCTTTTAATAAATGGGCACGTTCTTCTGCTTTTTTCTTGTCATAAATGGTACGTTTTTCAACAATTTCTACTTGGAATGTCAAGTACTCATCGATAATTTCACGTAAGGTAAGGATTTTTGGTTGCTTTTGATCTTGCACCAAGGCAAGCATGACAACAGCAAATGTCGTTTGCATTTGCGTTTGTGCATACAATCGATTGAGTACAACTTGTGCATTGGCATCTTTCTTCAGCTCAATGACAATGCGCATACCATCACGGTCTGATTCATCACGAAGACCAGAAATGCCATCCAATCGTTTTTCTTTTACTTGCTCAGCAATATTTTCAACCAAACGTGCTTTATTCACTTGATAAGGAAGTTCAGTGACAATAATCGCTGTACGATTCTGACCAAACTCTTCAAAGTCAGCTCTTGCACGAACTTTGATATGTCCTTTCCCTGTTGAATAGGCAGAATGAATCCCACGATGACCCATGATAATCCCTTTTGTCGGAAAATCAGGCCCTTTGATGTGTTCCATCAAATCAGATAGAGTGGCTTCAGGATTATCAATTACACAAACACAAGCATCAATGACTTCATTGATGTTATGTGGTGGGATGTTTGTTGTCATACCAACTGCAATACCTGAAGAACCACTGACCAATAAGTTTGGAAAACGAGATGGCAACACGCGTGGTTCTTTGCGTTGTTCATCAAAGTTTGGATCCCAATTGACCGTTTCTTTTTCTAAATCACGCATCATTTGAGCAGAAATTTTGGACATTCTAGCTTCTGTATAACGATATGCAGCTGGAGGGTCACCATCAATGGAACCAAAGTTACCATGGCCATCAATCATCAAATAGCGCATGGAAAAAGGCTGTGCCATACGGACCAATGCATCATAGACAGATCCATCACCATGTGGATGATATCGACCCAACACATTACCAACACAAGTAGCAGACTTTCTAAATGGTTTGTCATGTGTAAGATTGTCTTCATACATAGCATAAAGAATTCTTCTGTGAACTGGTTTTAAACCATCACGTACATCTGGAAGAGCACGACCAATGATAACAGACATGGCATAGTCGACATATGCCATTTCCATTTCATCACGCAGTTCCACTTTTTCAATAATCTGATTTTCATATGAAATATCTGCTTTTTTATCTTTATGTGCCAATTAATTCTGCCTCCTTAATAGTCCAAATGAACAACACGTTTTGCGTTTTGTTCAATGAATTCACGGCGTGGTTCAACCTTTTCTCCCATGAGAAGCGTAAAAATTTCATCCGCATGTATGGCATCGGCAACAGTAAATTGTTTTAAAATACGGTGTTCAGGATCCATAGTTGTTTCCCAAAGTTCATCCGCATCCATTTCACCCAAACCTTTATTGCGACTGATTTCAATTCGCACATTCGGATTATCTCCACGTAATTCAGCAGATACACGATCACGTTCATCATCACTATATGCATATCTCACTTGTTTGCCACGCACCAATTTATAAAGCGGAGGCACTGCTGTATATACATAACCACCATCAATAAGTGGTTTCATAAATCGATAGAAAAAAGTAAGTAGCAAAGTTCTAATATGACTGCCATCAACGTCAGCATCGGCCATAATGATAACTTTATGATATCTCAATTTTTCTACATCAAAATCATCACCAATACCTGCTCCCAATGCTGTAATCACTGGCATTAACTTGTCATTGCCATATACTTTGTCAGCTCTCGCCTTTTCCACATTGAGCATTTTACCCCAAAGTGGCAAAATCGCCTGAAATCTTGCATCACGTCCACCTTTGGCTGAGCCTCCAGCGGAGTCACCTTCGACGATGTAGATTTCTGTCAAAGCAGGATCTTTTTCATTGCAGTCAGCTAATTTCCCTGGAAGTGTAGCACCTTCTAACACATTCTTGCGTCGAATATTCTCTCTTGCACGACGTGCCGCTTCTCTTGCGCGAGAAGCTGTCAACGCTTTTTCAATGATGCTGCGAGCAACAGAAGGATTTTCCTCTAAAAATACTTGCAATTTTTCTGAAACAATTGCATTGACTAGTGTTCTAATTTCAGAATTGCCAAGTTTGGCCTTGGTTTGCCCTTCAAACTGTGCTTCCATCAATTTTACTGAGATTATTACAGTCAAACCTTCCCTGCAATCTTCTCCAGATAACTTTTCATCTTGTTTGAGTAGACCAACTTTTTTGGCATAGTTATTGAGTGTATGTGTCAGTGCTCTACGAAATCCTTCTTCATGCATACCACCTTCTGGGGTGTTGATATTATTGGCAAAAGATAAAATCATTTCACTATAACTATCATTATACTGCATGGCGATTTCAGCCATAGAATCTTGTTTTTCCCCTTTCATGCAAATGACTTCATCATGCAAAGGTGTTTTGGTTTTGTTGATATGGCTCACAAACTCACTAATGCCGCCTGCATAACACATTTCGTTGTGCTTTTCTTTGCCAATTCGACGATCAATTGTGACAATTTTTAAGCCTGCATTCAAAAAAGCTTGTTCTCGCATACGAGTAAATAAAATATTATAATCATATACTGTTTCTTCAAACATTTCAGGATCTGGCTTAAATTTGACGATTGTTCCATGTTTTTCAGTCACACCAATGTTTGTAATTGGTTGTACAACTTCCCCACGGCAAAATTTCATTTCATAAATGCTACCATCTTTATGTACTTGCACTTCTAGCCATTCGGAGAGGGCATTGACAACAGATGCCCCAACACCATGCAAGCCACCTGAAACTTTATAGCCACCACCGCCAAATTTACCGCCAGCATGCAAAATTGTAAATA
Source organism: Oscillospiraceae bacterium (assembly GCA_030625685.1). Classification (GTDB taxonomy): domain Bacteria; phylum Bacillota; class Clostridia; order Oscillospirales; family Oscillospiraceae; genus Evtepia. Next base: position 209,113 of record DAOUQJ010000002.1, on the reverse strand, counting down.
CAACTTCCATTGCGGGAAGTCCAGTTTGAGGTTGGATATCAACTGGTATTCCGCGACCATTATCCGACACAGTAATAATATCGTTTTCATCAATTTCTACAGATATTTCTGTGCAAAAACCTGCCAATGCTTCATCAATGGCATTATCCACAATTTCATAAACAAGATGATGTAATCCTGATGATGATGTGGAACCTATGTACATACCTGGTCGCTTTCGAACAGCTTCTAATCCTTCAAGGACTTGAATCTCGGCTCCGCCATATTCGTGATCTACTGCTGTATTATGTTCTAGCTGATCCATATTAACCTCCATGGAGTTTATATATCATTTGAATCGACAACAAAAGAATCTGCACGTTTGAGTAACGTTGCCGAAGACAATTGCGATAAATATACTTTAATTTCATTGTTTTTGTTCTGACACAACAAAAACGATTTTGGTAAATCATCAGCAATATTGATGATATTACCTTTTTTTTCTGCTTGTTTGAGAAAATCTCTAGTTTTATGGGAATAGCTTGCATTATCTAAATCAAAAATTCCTAAAATATCATCCATAGGAATGACAACAGATTGACCAATATGTAAATACATATTTCTAGCTCCCATGTAATTTATTTTATTTCACACATTTTCCCTGAGATATATAAAAATGTTTTGAAGAGTTGTGATCATGAAATGGAATTTCACAACCTGTTACAAAAATTTGACCACCTTTGATGCGTTCTAACACAAAAGATTGTCTTTTATGGTCAAGTTCTGATAAAACATCGTCTAAAATTAATACTGGCCATTCATTGGTATCAGTGTGAAACAAACTTCTTTGTGCCAATTTTAAAGACAAAGAAACTGTTCGACTTTGTCCTTGTGAAGCAAATTGCCTTGTATTTCGACCGTTGATAAATGAAAAAACATCATCTTTATGTGGACCAACTAAGCAAAGTCTAGCTTTTTTTTCAACATGTTGTTTTTGAAAAAGCATTTCTCTCAACACTGGATATATATTAGATGGTTTTGCAAAAGGATTTGTATCAATTGTGCTGTATTCCAATTGCAGCTGATCTCGACCACCCGAAAAATCTCTTGTGATTTCATCTGTAAAACGAGAAAGTTTTTGAATAAAATACGCACGATAATGAATGATAATGGCACCTTGTTTTGCAAGTGCATCATTAAATTCATCTAAAACATGTAAAAGATGTGATTTTTGATCCGAATCACGTAAAATTCTTGTTTTATGATCCAATAATCTTTGGTAAGTCTGCAAAGCTTCTGCATATTTTGGACGTAATTGACAAATTGCATCGTCCAAAAAACGTCTGCGAATACTTGCACCATCTTTGACAAGTGACAAATCTTCTGGACTAAACAAAATACTGTGGAATTTTCCAGTTAAATCAGACTTTTTCTTTAAATTAATACCATTGACTATAATCATTTGTTTGGATAAACGATTAAGTGTAATTTTAATATGAAATTCACGTTGTCTGGTTTCTATTATTGCATCCAAATATGCGTGATGGTAATCAAATCCAATGAGTTCTTTATCATATCGACTGCGATGTGATTTACCTGTAGATAGATAAGAAATGGCTTCAACTAAATTTGTCTTGCCTTGCGCATTTTCTCCACAAATGACATTCATATTTGGTGAAAACTCTACTTGCAAGTTTTTATAATTCCGAAAACCATCAAGCGATAATTGTTTTACTATCATACAACAATCAACATCGTTTGTTGAAAACTAACCTCATCACCAGTTCTGATTTTTTTACCACGCATTAAACAAATTTCTCCATTGACAGAAACTTGCCCTTCTTGAATAACTATTTTTGCTTGTCCACCTGTGGAAACCAAACCTGAATATTTGAGTAATGCTTCGAGTTTGATAAAATCTGTATTTATTTTGATTTCTTGTTTCATGTTAGTCTCCTAAGATTCTGATTTTAAACGAACTGGAAGAACCATGTATGTAAAATGCGTATCATTTTCTTCTACTGGTAAAATGACACAAGGAGAAACAGACGAAGATAATTTAAATCGGATTTCTTCGGAACTGATGGCTTTCAAAGCATCTAACATATATCGGTGATTAAAACCAATTTCTAATTGTTCTCCATTTCCAGTTGTTGAACAACAGTCATATGCATCTCCTAGTGAGTTTTTGGTAATAAATTTCACTTCATTTTCACCAAAGATACAACGCAATGGACTTTTGAGTTTTTCATTGATGATAAGAGATACACGTTCGATGGATTGTAGCATTTGTTTTGTGTTGATAATGATTTCAATATGATTGTCTTGAGGTAAGGCTTTTTCCCAAGCCAAAAATTCTCCTTCTAAACGTCGTGTGATTAATGTTGATGAACCAATGTTGAATTGAATGTGCTTTAATCCATTGGTAATGACCACAAAATTGTCATTATCTGAACATATTTTTTCAATTTCGTTTAGTGCAGAGCCAGGCACCACAAAAGAAGTGTCTTGTTTTACATCTTCAATGGGTTCTCGACGAATGGCCAAACGGAATCCATCTACAGAAACAATGGTTAATTCAGATTGTTTGATGTCAAATAAAGATCCTGTATAAATTGGACGATTTTCATTGTCACTGATGGCAAATTGAGTTTGAGAAATCATATGTTTTAAAGATTGTTCAGAAATTTGGATTTGTTGTGTTCCGTCTAATTCTGGTAATTTGGGATAGTCATCAGGAGAAATTCCCAGTAAATTGAATTTACTGAATCCGCATTCAATAACAACAGCCAAATCGTTGACAGAAATGGTTACCATTTCATCAGGTAATTTTCGAATGATTTCTCCAAATAAACGTGAAGGAAATACAATACTTCCAGATTGTTGAATATTGGCTTCAATGGTAGTACAAATTCCAATTTCCAAATTATATCCTGTAATAGAAAGAATATCGGTTGCTTCAATCAGTAGACCTTCTAAAGCTGGAATTGTGCTTTTGGATGAGACAGCACGAGATGTTGTTTGTATAGCAGATTGTAGTATTGCTTTTTCACAACTAAATTTCATTGATATCAGCCTTTCTTTACAAAAAAATGATAGTTTTTGTAGTAATCGTATGTAGTAGGGAAAAAAAATGTGGATAAGTAGCAAAAAACCCTGAAATGGCGCCATTTTTTCGTCCACAAGGACAAGTTGAGTTTGTGGATAAATAAAATAGTTTTTCACAAATAGAAGATGTTGTCTTTTTTATTTATTCACATATCCACATTTTCTAGTGGAAAAATTATTCGTAATGAATATTGATGTTTGTCTTAATATCTTTGAGTATTTCAGCAGTTTCGGGTTCTTTTCCTTTGAGATCTTCAATTTTCGTAATAGAGTGCAATACGGTGGTGTGATCACGATCTTCAAATTCTTTCCCAATTTCTTTGAGAGATAGATTTGTCATACTACGAATGAGGAACATGGCTATGTGACGTGCTTGCACTGTTTCTTTGATACGACTTTGACCACGAAGTTCATCTTCTTCGATAGAATAAAATTTACAGACTTCTTCAATGATGACATCAGCAGATGGTAAAATGGAGTGAGGGTCTTTAAACATATCTCTGACTGCACGTGTAACATTACCTGCATCTACGTTATTGCCAAGTAAATCTCTGAATGCTAAAATTTTGTTGACTGTGCCTTCAATTTGACGCACATTGGCAGTAATATTTTCAGCAATGTATATGATAACTTCTTCAGGTAAATCAAAACCCATTCGGATTGCTTTGTTTTTGATAATCGCCATCCTTGTTTCATAGTCGGGTGGTTGAATATCAGCAAGTAAGCCCCATTCAAATCGTGTTTTGAGACGATCTTCTAAACGGAGCATTTCTTTAGGTGGTCTATCTGAAGTGAAGACAATTTGTTTTTTTGCTTCAAATAGCGTATTGAATGTGTGAAACATTTCTTCTTGTGTAGATTCTCTGCCGGCAACAAATTGGACATCATCCATGAGAAATACATCTGCAGAACGATACTTAATGCGAAATTGTTCGTTTGTATTGTCGCGGATGGCTTGAATGAGTTCATTCGTAAAGGCGTCCCCACGAATGTATACAATGTTGTAATTTGGGTGTGCTCTTTTGATGGTGTCAGCAATGGCATAGAGCAGGTGAGTTTTTCCTAAGCCTGATTCTCCATGAATAAACAATGGGTTATAACTGAAACCAGGATTGTTTGCGACAGCTTCAGCCGCTGCATGCGCAAATTTATTTGAGTTTCCCACAACAAAGCGTTCAAATGTGTAACCTTCTGTGCTACTCAATGCTTCTGCTGATTGATTTTCTACTTTTTCTTCTTTGGGTTCTTCTAATTGGTCTAACACTACAATTTCAAATTGTGAAGAAAACAATTCGAATAGTGCTTTTTGAATGACAGGAAGATATCTTCCACGAATAATATCACGTTTAAAAGGTGTTGGAGAATAGATTAAAAACCTACTTTCTTCTAACTTGACAGCAACAGCATCGTCAAACCATGTATTGATGGTTGTCGCTGTGATTTCTTGTTCCATTAAAAGCAGGATTTTATTCCAAACGTCTTGCACATAGTTCATAAAATTTTCCTCCAAAAGAGAAATAAGGATATCTTTAAAAATAGATAATAATTATCAAGCTATTATATCAAAAAATGACTTAAACATCAAGCAATACTAGAGTAATATTTATAATAGGTATCAGTTAAAGGGATTATTGATAGGATAACATTAAAATTCCTTATTTTGCTGTTTCGTATGGCAGTACGAAGACATTGTATTTGAACAAAAATCTACTCAAATTATGCATTTATTTATCTCGAGAGCTATTCAATATACTTATAGGAAAGAAAAAAATATTTCCACAAATCAAACGAAAATGTTGAAAAATATTGATTTAGATAGACTTATTGAATTATTTGCAATCATGTTTTTAAAATGATGCAGGTTTGTATTATTTTTAACAAAAGAGTGCTTGAGATTGGATTAAATTTATAGTTAGAAATAGTATATTAAAATAGAAATGCTAAGCCCCAAGTATTTTTTGAAAAATGGTTGGGGCTTAGCATGATATGCAATTATAAACGTCTTATTATATAGTGTTTTTGACGAGATCACAAATGATTTCTGAAGCTTTATCAATGCCAAGTTTGGATGTGCGCAGAGAGATGTCATAGTAGTCTGAATCACCAAACTCTGTGTTGGTGTAGTGAGAACAGTATTTTTTACGGATTTTATCAATAGAGTGCAACTGTTCTCTAATTTTTTCTTCTGGTACATCGGGTGTTTTCGATTTCATCCATTCAATGCGCCAATTCTCATCTCCATGGATAAAAACATGAAGCGTGTGATCGTAGGCGCTTAAAATGGTGTTGGCATTTCTTCCAACAATGACGCAGTTGCCTTTGTTTCCAATTTTATGGATGACTTCTTTTTGTGCATTAAATAGTTTCTCGCTCAGTGACTTGTTCTTTAAATCAAACAGACTTTGAGCAAAACCAAAATTGGCAGGAACTCTCTCATCCCATTTCAGTTGACTTTCAATATCTACGTTGGCTTGTCTCGCTGCTTCAAAGATCAATTTATGATCATAGAATTCGTAACCAAGGTTGTCTGCCACTATCTTACCAATAGAGCTTCCACCAGCACCATATTCACGGCTAATCGTTACAATTTTATTCATGTAGTAGATCTCCTATAGTACCTTGTTTAAAAAGTCAATGGTTCTCGGTTCTTTTGGATTTTTAATCACTTCTTCTGGCGTTCCTTGTTCAATAATGTTTCCACCATCCATGAAGACAATTCTTTTTGCTACTTCACGGGCAAATCCAATTTCATGGGTAACAACTACCATGGTCATGCCAGCTGAGGCAAGTTCAATCATGACATCCAATACTTCGCCAACCATTTCAGGGTCTAGTGCTGAGGTAGGTTCGTCAAACAGCATAATATCTGGATTCATAGCAAGAGAGCGGGCAATGGCAACACGCTGTTTTTGCCCACCTGAAAGCTGAGATGGGTAGGCATCTGCTTTATCTATCAAACCCACTCGTTTGAGTAGTTGCATGCCCTTTTCTTTTGCTTCCTCTTTGGACATGATTTTTAGCTCCACAGGCGCCATCATAATGTTTTCAATCACGGTTTTGTGAGCAAAGAGATTGAAATGTTGGAATACCATACCAATATTTTCACGAACCTTATTGATGTCAGTGTGTTTGTCTGTGATATCAGTGCCATTTATCACAATGGTACCTGATGTAGAAGAGTCCAATTGATTTAGACAGCGAAGAAAGGTAGATTTGCCACTTCCAGAAGGACCAAGAAGTACTACGACTTCACCTTCATGGATATCAATGCTCATCCCTTTGAGAACTTCTAGTTGTCCAAAACTTTTATGTAGATTTTCAACATGGATTTTAACTTTGTTATCTGCCACGGTTTAGCCTCCATTCAATGCGTTTAGCCACTCGGCTGAGCGATACAATGACAATCATGTACATAAGACCTACAACTGCCCAGGTTTGAAGGGGTTGAAAGGTATTTGACATGACGGTTTTGCCCATATTGGTGAGTTCAGGAAAGCCAATTACAGAAAGGATGGATGTATCTTTTAATGTGATGATAAATTGATTGATGATGGTTGGAATCATAGCGCGAAAGGCTTGAGGAAGGACAACGAGACGCATACTTTTTACATAACTCAGTCCAAGACTTCTGCTAGCCTCCATTTGGCCTTTGTCAACCCCTTCGATACCAGCACGAAAGATTTCTGCCATATAGGCGCCACAGTTCATGGAAAGAGCAATGGTAGCTGCAGCGAGAGCAGGTAGTTTAAAACTAGGATTGCCCAAAGACTGAATGATGATAGGCAAACCAAAATAGGTGAAGTAGGCAAGGACAATGAGTGGAACGCCACGTACACCATCTACGTAAATTGTGCCAATGAGATTGAAAAAACGGTTTTTTCCCACGTTCATTAGTGCAAAAATGAGACCAATAATCATGGCGAAAATTAGAGAAAGAAATGTTAGAAGCAAGGTATTGCCCATGGAATTCACTAAAAGCAAACCATAGGTTTTGATGATTGCTATCATAAATACCTCCATTGGTAATAAATTTTTTAGTATATGATAATATTTTGCTTTACAGATAACGGTGAAAGGATGGAATTATAGTGCTCAATATACTGGGTATAGGTTTATTGTGATTAAAGCAATTTTAGAAACAAGATGGTTGCAACCATAGTAGTGATTGCATTCATTACAGCAAAAAACGTGAGAAACCTGCAACGGTCTCTCACGTTTGCAATCCTATACCTTGGATTTTGACTGAAACACAATTGAAAGTTAGCAAATTAAAATTAAATTAAAAATTTTTGTTTGCTTGTCCATCAGTCTAAGACTGGGTTCTTAACGATTCAAAAGTAGTGTCTTACTTGAGATAGGTATTGAGGATTTCATCGTATGTGCCGTTTGCTTTGATGTTAGCAAGACCAGCATTAAACATATCAAGAAGGTCTTGGTTTTCTTCATTCATGATAGCAAAGCCATACGGTGCGCCTTCACTTTCCATACCTTCAGGAATTTTAAGAGTAAGGCCAGCTTCCTTGATGGAAGCAGACATAATAGGGGTATCTTCTACACATGCTACGCTGTTACCAAGGATAACATCCTGATACATGGTAGGTGAATCGTCAAATGTTGTTACAGTGAAATCATATTGTTCCATAAGACTTCTTGCATAATCAGCACCTGCTGTACCATTTTTAATAGCGACATTTTTGCCTGCCAAATCTTCAAAGCTTGCAATATCACTGTCAATTCCGACAACAAAAGTTTGCGTTGCATCAAAATATCCATCAGAGAAAATCCAGCCTGTGTCAATGCGTTCTTGTTTGATGGTAGCGCCAGCGATAATTGCATCAGCTTGATTTGCTTGTACTGCAGCAACAGCAGCATCCCAACCAAGACTTTGAAGTTCATAAGTGAAACCTTGATCTTCAGCAATGGCCGCTAGAATGTCAACATCAATGCCGACAAACTCACCATTTTCATTGGTGTATTCAAAAGGTTTGAAGACAGTGTCTGTTGCAATGATATATTGTGGAGCGGTTTCGTCATTGTTTGCAGCTTCTTCTTCATTGGCTGTACCACAAGCTGAGAGCACAAAAATGGAAGCTAGTAGTACTAAAAATAATGCGGTTAGTTTTTTCATAATTCCCTCCATAGTTTTAAAAATTGAGTGATTCGATGTTGTCGAATTTACACAATCATGTGTATTAATAGAAAAAATATTGAAACCAATAAATACACTGATTAAGTCAACATTTTAAACAAAAAAAGCTGATTTGTCAACTTCTTCATTATAATATAGGATATTAATTGTCTGCTATTGCATGAAAAGCAAGAACTGCTTAAGAGTGTCAAATAAGTTTGTATGAAATGAAAATATTAGGTTGACAAGTTCTTTCCTTTTCTATTATAATAATTGTTACGCTGTGATTTTATGTGAACATGGCGTTCATAAAGAAAACCTCAGTTCGATATTGAACTGTTGTGGAGACAGAGATTCTGTTTAATAAGATACAGGAGGTGTATCGAGATGGTTCGTACTTATCAGCCTAAAAAACGTCAACGTTCTAAGGAACATGGGTTTCGTAAACGTATGGCAACAAGAAGTGGCCGTAAAGTTTTGGCACGCCGTCGCTCAAGAGGTCGCGCTCGTTTGACGCACTAAGTTAATGTTATGTATTGGCAAATGATGGAAAATTGTATATCATTTGTATAGGGGCTGGGATGTATTTTCTAGCCCCTGCAAAGCGTATACAAAAATGCTGGAAAGGATTTTGTTTTGAAACATACCATTTCCATAAAAGAGAATCGGCATTTTCGTAGGCTTTACGCAAAGGGAAAGCGTATTGTCACTCCATATTTGGTGGTGTATTTTCAAAAAAGTAGAGATAATAAAAATCACCTTGGCATCACTGTGAGCAAAAAAGTTGGAAATGCTGTTGTGCGCAATCGAGTGCGCCGTCAAATCAAAGAGATTTATCGCACCAATGAAGATTTGTTTTGCACGGGATATTATATTGTCGTCGTTGCAAGGGGAAGGGCAGTTGGCGCTTCTTATCAAAAAATGAAACATGCGTTGTTATCTGAATGTAAGAAAAAGCAGTTGCTTTGTGATTTGGAGGACATCCAGTGAAACGGCTACTATTATTTTTGATTGTTTGTTATCGAAGATTTATCTCCCCTTTATCCAACCCCAATTGTAGATTTGTTCCGACTTGTTCGGCTTATGCATTGGAAGCCATTGAAAAGTATGGTGCAGCGAAAGGGAGTTGTCTGGCATTTCGTCGTTTGTGCAAATGTCAACCCTTTCATAAACAAAAAACGATTGAGTATGACCCTGTTCCTTAAGAAAATGCAAAAATTGAGTCTGGAGGTCTAAATTATGGATCTTATTATTAAACCATTTGTGATGTTGCTGGATTGGTTTTATCTATCAACAGGCAACTATGGTATGGCTATTATACTATTTTGTTTGGTGTTTAAAGTCATTCTGTTTCCGATTTCAATTCGAGGCAGAAAAAATATGCTAGACATGAGTCGTTTGTCTGACAAACAAAAGGAATTACAAAAAAAATACGGAAAAGATAGAGAAAAATATTCGCAAGAACTCGGGAAGTTTTATGCATCTGAAAATGTGAAGCCATCTGCGGGTTGTTTATGGTCACTCATTCCTTTGCCTATATTGATTTTCTTGTATGTAATCATCAGTAGTCCGTTTAAATATCTGATGGGAATGACAGAAAATGAAGTTTCAAGCCTTATGACTTTATTTGGACAAGAAGCAAGTGGGATGAGAACTTCTCAGTTATCATTGGCACAACCAGTGTATGATCGTTTTTCTGAAGTGCAAGCATCATTTCCTGAGATAGCAAATAAAATTACAGAAGCTGGTGGTCCAATTAGTTTTGATTTCTTCGGAATCAATTTGTCCGCTACTCCTGATATTGGGTTTTTCAGTGAAGCAGGTGCAATGACTTGGGCCAATATTGGGTTGTTCTTAATTCCAATTGTGGCAGCTGTATTTGCATTCTTTTCCATGAAAACGAATACCGCAATTAACCACAAAGTGCTCGGAACACCTTCCAAACAAGATGCGACAAACCGTAATATGTTGATTGTACAACCAGTCATTTCTTTGTGGCTTGGATTTACTTTGCCTGCTGCATTGGGGCTATATTGGGTTGCAAACAGTGCCTTTGCCATTGTGCAAGAGTATGCATCGATTGGAATGTTGAGAAAGCATACTCAAAAAATGAAAGAAGCTGCAGCACTACGTGCAGAAGAAGAAAAGAAAAATAGACAAGAAAAGAAGAAAATTGCTGCTGAACAAAAAAAGAAAAAAGATGAAGAAGCGCGAAGAATAAAAATGGAACGCAAGGTGAATTCCGATGGTATTTCGGAAAGCCGTGTTGGCATCCGTGCTTATGCAAAAGGCAGAACATATGATACAAATCGATATCCTGTAACAGAATATCGAGATCCAGATGATATTCTAAGAGAACAAAAAGAATTGAAGTCTTCCCCAAAAGCAGAAGATGTTGTGGAAAACAACTCGGAAGACTTGAATGATTAAGGGGAATGATGACGATGATTAAATGGATAGAAGTGACGGGTAAAACCGAACAAATTGCCATAGATTCAGGGTTAGAACAACTTGGATTAGATCGTGATGACGTGTCAGTTGAAATACTAGAAAGAGCAAAATCTGGTTTCTTAGGCATAGGCGCTACACCTGCAAAGGTGAAAATGAGCTATGAAGTGGAAGAACCCAAAGAAGACAAAGTTGTCATAAAAGAAGAACCGAAAGAAGAGAAACCTGTTATAAAACAAGAGGCAAAGCCAGAAAAGGTGGAAGAGCCAATTGTTTCAGAAACTGTAGTTGAAACAGATAGCGCGAAGAAAAAGGCTGAAGACACAGCTCAAAAAGAAGAGAAAGTAGCAGAAATTGAAGAGCAAGATGTTGAAGTTGCAATTTCTGACTTTTTAACAGGGTTATTGCGCCACATGGAAAGTGAAGCAATATTTGAAGCATCTCGTAAAAATGAAGACAGTGTGCAAGTTGTATTTCAAGGAGAAAATCTTGGAATGCTGATTGGACATCGAGGTGAAACATTAGACTCCATTCAGCAATTGACCAATTTTGTAGTCAATCGAAATAGAGCAAAACGTGTGCGTGTGCATGTTGATGTTGAAAACTATAGAGCAAAACGCGAAGAAGCTTTGAAACGCCTGGCAATTAAAATGGCCGGAAAAGCAGTGCAACATCGTAAGAATATGACATTAGAACCAATGAATGCTTACGAACGTCATGTAATTCATGAGGCACTACAAGGATATGACGATATAGTTACATATTCGAAAGGAACAGAACCAAATCGTCGCACAGTTATTGCGTATTCAAAAGGGAAGCATACATATTAATTGTATCTTACCTTACACAAAGTAGTTGGATGTGGTGGGTATATCCCACCACATTTTTGTAATAATGAGGGGAGCATGGAGCTATGTGGAGTGAGGAACTCGAAAACCGTTTGCATGGAAAAAATGTAGCATCCTCCGTAATAATCTATGGACAAGCGAGAGAGCGATATGCAAAAGAGCTTGCAAAGGCTTATTTATGCGAGGGTCAAAAAACGCCATGTGGAGTATGTTTACATTGTCTCAAGGTCGAAAAAGATATTCACCCTGATGTGATTGTGATTGGTGAAGATGGAGCGTCGTTGAAGGTATCAACTGTGCGTGAAATGCGTGCAGATGCGTATGTGCATCCCAATGAGGCAAAACGAAAAATATATATCATTACGAGAGCTGAAACACTCAATGCAAGTGCGCAAAATGCTTTGCTTAAACTTTTGGAAGAAGGGCCTAGTTTTGCGGTGTTTTTCTTTCTGTTACCGAACCCTGAGCAATTGTTGGATACGATACAATCTCGCTCTGAAGCGGTTTACTGCTTTGAAGACAGCAGTCATGAGCCCAGTCAGTTGGCAATGGATATAGTCGATGCGTTGAAAGAAGATACCAATCCCTTAGAGCTATTACCTATGCTTGTGCTGTTAGAAAAGAAAAAACGTGATGAGTTTATTGTGCTGTTAGACGATATAATTCAAATTTTGGTGGAACGTGTCAAAGAAAACCCAGAGCTGTATTTGCCTAAGTTAGAGGTGTTTCAAACTCTTCGGGCTAATGCAGAATATAATTTGGGTGTAGGCCATATGGTTGGTTTTCTCATAGCAAAGCTTGTATAAATTAATTTTCTGTTGTAGAATGACAGTATAAGGTAAGCAGATTGGAGCTATTATGGCAGAGATTATTGCAGTTCGCTTTAAGCGAGAAGGAAAACAGTATTATTTCGACCCACAAGGCTTGCAAGTGCAACTAAATGAGGGTGTTATTGTAGAGACGTCATGGGGTGCAGAGTATGGTGTTTGCTCACGTGGAAATGCACAAGTTTCAGAGGATGAGTTAGTGGCACCTTTGCGTCCCGTGATTCGTATAGCAACAGAAGAAGATCTGGCTCTAGTGGAAGAAAACCGCAAAAAAGAGGATGAAGCATTTCGTATTTGTGCTCAAAAAGTCATTGAGCATGAATTGGATATGAAGCTCGTTGATGTGGAATTTAGTTTTGAAGGCTCAAAGATATTATTTTTCTTTACTTCAGAAGGTAGAGTTGATTTTCGTGGCTTAGTAAAAGATTTGGCAAGTATTTTTCATAACCGCATTGAATTGCGCCAAATCGGGGTCCGAGATGAGTCGAAAATGTTAGGTGGTTTGGGCATTTGCGGTAGAGAGTTTTGTTGCTCCTCTTTTTTAAGAGAATTTCAGCCAGTATCCATCAAAATGGCGAAAACGCAAAATTTATCGCTCAATCCAACAAAAATATCTGGCACTTGTGGTAGGCTTATGTGTTGCCTAAAATATGAACAAGATGCGTATGAAGATTTATTGAAACATAGTCCAAAAGAAGGCTCTTTCGTGGTGACACCTGATGGAGTTGGAGATATTATTACGACAAATGTGTTGCGAGAAAAAGTTAGTGTTCGTTTAGACGCTTCTTCTGATTCTCTTAAAACATATCGCAACAGTGAAGTGCGCGTGATACGCCGCGGCAAAGGAAAACGTCCTGATGAGTATGAACTGCCCACACAGCAAGAAATGGAAGCGATGCGATATGTGGAACCGGAAGAAAAACCCTTCATACCTGATATATCAGAAGTTAGTTTTTTGGAACAAACCGATGAAGTGTCAACCAAGGAGCAAATAAACGGAAAACAAAAAGGGAAGTCAGAAAGAAATTCATATCGTCGCAATGGGCATAGGCCAAAACGCAATGTAGAGCGTAGAGAAAGAATAGACAATGGTGCGAACGCTAAGCCTATAGAGAAACCCAAAGAGAAACACCAAGTTGAGCATACAGGAAAACAAGAAGATTCTACGAAGAAAAAACAACAACCGCGTAGAAATCATAAACTAAAATCGAAGCAAGCGATACAAAAGGCGCAACCAACTTTGGATGAGACAAAGGCAAAAGAAGACGTGAAAGTGGCGCAAAAGAATCGTGAAAAAACGAATAAGAAACCATATTGGAAACGTCGCAGTAAGCCAAATAAGAAACCCAATGAACAGAAATAAGAATCATAAAAAACCCCCACAGCTTTAAAGCTGTGGGGGTTTTAGCATGTTTTTATGGGATGAAAGAACCGTTCGGAAATTGTCCATTTTGCATAGGCGCTTCTAGTGCAAGTTGCTCCTCGATATAATTGTTTAAAATGGATCGATTTTCTTGATTGTCTTCATCTAAAACAATGGAAAAATCTTGGAAAGAGCCTTTGCGGAAGATAGTGATATTAACGGTATCACCTGCTTGGAAGTTGTTTTTTTGGGCTATGAGTGTTGAGTCAGATGTGATTTCAATGTCATTGATTGCGGTAATGATATCCCCTTCACGGATTCCGCCTCGATAAGCGGATAACTCTTCTGGAGCATAGACAACATTGGCTCCAGCAGGAATGCCATATTGTTGTACTTCTTCAGATACAGATTGTACTGAAATGCCAAAGAACGGTTTATTTGTCACATAACCAGATGCAATGATGTCATAAACCATGTCTTTGACTTGCGTAATTGGGATAGCAAATCCTAGCCCTTCAATACTATTTTGACTTTGGTAGCCACCGCTGTATTTTGATGTGACTATGCCAATGACTTCGCCGTAGGTATTAAACAAAGGTCCGCCTGAGTTGCCTGGATTGATCGGTGAATTGGTCTGAAGCATAGTGAGCTGTCTACCATCTTCCATAGTAATCGAACGATCTAGAGCCGAAACAACACCGTCAGATAGTGAAAAAGTGAGTTCCCCAAGTGGATTGCCGATGGTTAAAACGGGTTCGCCTACGTGCATTTGTTCAGAGTTACCAAGCACCACAGGTTTGAGATCTTGGGCTTCGATTTTGATGACAGCAATATCATTGGCAGGTTCTCCACCTATATAAATTGCTGGATATGTTGTGCCATCCACAAAAGAGACAGAAATGGCATTTGCATTTTCGACAACATGGTAGTTTGTCATGATATATCCGTCAGCAGAGAGTACAAATCCTGAGCCTGCGGCGGCACGAGTAACACGCTGGCCAAAAAGATTTGTCGTCACTGCATCAACTGTGATTCCGACGCAAGAAGGAGAATAACTTTCATATATTTCAGGAATCGTCATTTCTCGGTTTGTGTCTACAGTCAATTCAGATACTGTAGTGTTTTGGCGTTGGCCAGTTTGCATTGTGGTTGCGCCATAATGATTTGACGATAGTCCATCTGAAATCAAAACAGCAGAAAAAACACATACAAGATAAAATGCAAACCATTTGATGAATTTTGGTGCACCGCTTTTTTTAGAGGGAGGTGTGTCATGAAGCGGTGGGCTATAAGGGTCATGCGAATCCATAAATATCAAACTCCTTCAATGCTAATTGTAAATAGCATAACAAGAAAATATGAAAAAAATGTGACAATATCAGAAATAACTGTTAAAAAAGTGTTAATCTTTGTTTGAGGATGATAGCAATGATTGGATATCATGAGCGGCCATATTTAAGTCTCTTTGCAAGGGGTCAAAAATACCGGAGGCTAATATGCGCAAACAAACAAAAAATAGTGTAGGTGCAAGGACCATGCCCAAAACCCCAAAGGTTTTCATACCAACATAGATGCTGAATAAGGAAAGTAAGGGATGCAGGCCGATTTGAGCACCGAGAAATCGTGGTTCAGCAATACGCCGGAATAAAGCGATGACAATAAATATTAGGATAAGAGCAAAGGCGCGTTTGAAATCGCCTGAAAAGAGTGAAATGATTGCCCATGGAACAACGAGGGTTCCTGCGCCGACAATGGGAATGAAGTCTAAAATGGCTAGACCAAAGGCAAGGAGTAAGGCGTATTGTATTCGTAGAAGAGAAAACCCGAGTAAGAGTATGAAAAATACCACGGAAGATAAGAGAAGTTGAACACGTAGATAACCAAACAAAGCGGAGTGAAAATCATGCTTTACAAATTTGATAAAAGCTTTGAGATTGTAGGGCATCCACTTAGTCAAGGTGTTTCCAACAGTCTGATAATCTGCTAGGATAAAATATAAACTCATCAAAAAGAATAATAGTGATAGTAGCAAAGAAGGCAGCTTAATTGCGAAGGAAGTGGTTTTTGGGATAATGGATTCCGTGCCAAAGCTTTGTAGCCAAGAAAGAAAATCTTCTGAAATGGAATGTGCCACTTCAGTGAGCTCTTTTGGAAGGTACGAAGTAAACTGTTCAATGGCGGCAAAGGCTTGTGAAATTCCAATGGTGATATCTTGCCAAACATCGCTCCAATTGGAGGACAAGTTAGAAAACTGTTGTACCAATTCATAAATGAGGTAAGCTACACCACTGCCTAGTAGACCGCAGATGAGCAAAATGAGTAAGATGGAGACAAGAGGTCTTGATATAGGTGTCTTATTGATGAAAAATCGAACCAAAGGCTCTAGCATCCATGCAAAAAGAAAACCAAACACAAAGGGGGAACAAAAAGACAATATTGGCATGCCAATGAGCGTGAAAAGAAGGATGAAACCAGTGAATAGTATCGCGCGAATAAGAAGGCGAAGCCAGAGATAGCCACGGTCAGACCATGTGAGTTCTTTGCCTTGCATAAGCATATGTCCTTTCTTGTTGTGGATAGAAAATTTGTGTATAAAAAGACAAAAAGTCGTCTAGTAACAGACGACTTTTCAACACGTTATTATTGAGCTACTTTATTAAGTTTCAATGTCATGCTGCTTTTTTTGTGAGCGGCATTGTTTTTGTGAAGCAAGCCACGAGCAGCAGCTTGATCGACAGCCTTAACAGCCAATTTATATTCTGTATCGGCTTCGCTGCGGTTGCCCTCGCTGACAGCAATATCAAATTTTTTCATTTGTGTTCTCAAGGCAGAACGAGTAGCCTTATTTTTAATTGCTTTTGCTTGATTGACAAGCACGCGTTTTTTTGCAGATTTAATATTTGGCAAACCAAACACCTCCTCCGATTGATGATCATTAATTTTAAGCATCTGCACAGGCCATAATTATACCACTAGCATAATGAAAATGCAACTATTTTTTAGAAAAATACTTACAATAGTATAAATTTTCGAAGAAAAACAAAAAATAGAAACAAATATCAATGTTAACCACTATATATAGGGGTGAAAGGGGAAGTCAATGGAGAATTATAGAACTGATCTAGCTGTGGAAGCGAAACAACTTTGGGAAAACGAAAGTGGAAAGACCACAAAACTGTCGGGTGTTATTGCAACAGAGAAAGAAATCCCTTATGGAAAGTGCGAGCTTGTGGATATCATCAACGAAGAGGGCGAAAAAGCATTGGGAAAACCACAAGGAAGGTATGTAACCTTAGATATCACAGATTTGCATGAATCGGATCGAGGACAATGTATCTTCCATGCAAAAACCTTGGCGCAAGAATTGAGAAGTTGCTTTTCGATTGAAGAGTATGGGCCGGTTTTGGTGGTTGGCTTGGGAAATCGAGGAATCACACCTGATGTCATTGGTCCTTACAGTTTGGATCATTTGCTCGTGACAAGACATCTGTTAAAACTTGCACCAAAAGAGTTCGGGCAGTACCGTGCAGTTTCAGCACTTGAAACAGGTGTCATGGGAGAAACCGGTATGGAAACGGCTGAGATGATTTTGGCAGTGGTAAAAGAAACAAAGCCATCTCTTGTTATTGTGGTCGATGCTTTGGCATCATATAGTGTCACAAGGATGTTTTCCACGATTCAAATGACAAATGTGGGAATTGTGCCTGGGTCAGGAATAGGAAATAACAGAATGCCTGTGACAGAAGAAAGTTTAGGTGTGCCTGTGCTTGCAGTGGGTGTGCCAACCGTTGTGGATGCACTCACCTTATGTCATGATATTTTGGAGAAACATGATGCCAAAGATATGGATTTATCTACACTAAAAAATTCAGGGACCAACTATTTTGTTACGCCCAAAGAAGTGGATATGAATGTGAAAACGGTGTCTTTTGTGGTCGGCTTGGGCATTTCACTTGCCTTACATCAAGACATTACGGCAGAAGAGATGGAGAATTTAGTCTCATGATTCATCATTTACATTGACACAGTGTATATTCCATATATATAATGATTGAGAATATAAATGGAGGAATGGGTGTCTATGATGCGAAATACAGAAAAAACCATGGAAAAAATCGTTGCGCTTTGTAAAGGGCGTGGCTTTGTATATGCTGGTAGTGAGATTTATGGTGGTCTTGCCAATACTTGGGATTATGGTCCGCTTGGGGTCGAACTAAAAAACAACATTAAAAAAGCATGGTGGAAGAAGTTTGTGCAGGAAAATCCTTATAATGTAGGGTTGGATTCTGCCATATTGATGAATCCTGAAGTTTGGGTAGCATCTGGGCACGTAGCCACGTTCAATGATCCACTGATTGACTGTAAATCCTGTAAAATGCGCCATCGTGCAGATAAACTTGTCGAAGAATGGAATTTAGCCAATGCTGTGACTGATGTAAATGTAGAAGCGATGGATGATGCAACACTTATGGAATACATTCAAGAAAAACAGATTGCATGTCCACATTGTGAAAAATCTGATTTTACAGATATTCGTAAATTTAACTTGATGTTCAAAACATTTCAAGGGGTTACGGAAGATACAGCGTCAACAGTTTACTTGCGTCCTGAAACAGCACAAGGTATTTTTGTCAATTTTCAAAATGTGCAACGGACTACTAGAAAAAAATTGCCTTTTGGTGTCTGTCAAGTCGGCAAATCTTTTCGTAATGAAATTACTCCTGGCAACTTCACGTTCCGTACTCGCGAATTTGAGCAAATGGAATTGGAATTCTTCTGTAAACCTGGCACAGAATTAGAATGGTTTGATTACTGGAGAGAGTATTGTCGCAATTGGCTACTTGGGCTCAATATGCAGGAAGAGAGCGTTCGTTTGCGTGACCACGAAGCAGAAGAGTTATCTCACTATTCCAATGCAACCACTGACTTTGAATTCTTATTTCCTTTTGGTTGGGGAGAACTTTGGGGTGTGGCTTCTCGTACGAATTTTGACTTATCTGCGCATGAAGAACGTTCAGGAAAAACACAACAATATTTTGATCAAGAAACAGGCGAAAAATATATTCCTTATGTTATTGAGCCTTCCTTAGGTGCAGACCGTGTCACTCTTGCATTTTTGGTAGACGCGTATGATGAAGAAGTGGTAGATGCTGAGAAAAATGATGTGCGTACAGTTTTGCGCTTGCATCCTGCGTTGTCACCTTTTACTTGTGCTATTTTGCCTCTTTCCAAAAAGCTTTCAAATAAAGCAATGGAAGTGCAAGCAGAGCTATCCAAGTACTTTATGGTCGATTTTGATGATGCAGGCTCTATTGGCAAACGCTATCGTAGACAAGACGAAATTGGAACGCCGTTTTGTATCACTGTCGATTTTGAAACGGTTGGCGATGATAAAACCCAAGCAGATAATTGCGTAACCGTTCGTCATCGTGATACGATGGAGCAAGAGCGTGTGGCAATTTCGGAATTGAGACAATATTTATCAGATCGAATTACCTTTTAAGATTAGTAAATGATGCAGTAGTCAAAGATGGGGCAAAAGCCCATCTTTGACTACTTTTTTTATCTAGTTAAAAAGGTATATGATGGCTCTAAGTATCTTTGTGAAAGCGGTGCATACTACATAAAAAAGATAAGGCTATGTGTTGAGAAAATGCTGGAAATTTGATATAATCACTTAATATTGTAATGTTAGGTAGTGTAGTAGGTTATATGAAGTATTCTCGATGGCATATCGCAAATGAATCTCCTATGGCGGCCAAAACACTTCGTGAACAAGGAATTGAGAAATTATTATCTTCTGTTTTGTCGTCTCGAGATTTTCATACTATAAATGAAGTAGAACATTTTTTGCATACAGATGAAAGTGAACTGATAGATCCTTTTTTGCTACAAGATATGGATAAGGCGGTGGAAAGAATTTCAAAAGCCATCGCACATCATGAAAAAGTTGCAGTTTATGGTGACTATGATGTTGATGGCATTACATCCACTTGTATTATTACAGATTATCTTAGAAAACAAGGGTTGGATGTGTATTATTATATTCCGCGTCGCTTAGAAGATGGCTATGGGTTGACTTGTGATGCCATAGATCAATTGGCAAATCAAGACGTATCTCTCATTGTTACCGTAGACTGTGGTATTACGGCGCTCGAGGAAGTAGCATACGCAAGTAGCTTGGGTATTGAAATTGTCATCACAGACCATCATGAATGTAAAGAGGAATTGCCTTTGGCAGTCGCGGTGGTAGACCCACAAAGAAAAGACTGTGCATATCCCTTCAAACATTTGGCGGGTGTGGGCGTTGCGTTTAAACTCGTTCTTGCGCTGGAAGGTAAACATAAACAAAAAGAGATGTTGGATAGGTATTCAGATCTCGTGGCCATTGGCACTGTGGCGGATGTCATGAAGTTGGTGGATGAAAATCGCTTTTTGGTGCAGTATGGTATACAGCAGTTGCGTTTGGGAAAACGTATGGGATTGGATGCTTTGTTTGAAGAAATGGGAACAGATATACAAACAGTCAATTCGATTACCATTGGCTATTTATTGGCGCCACGTATCAATGCAACAGGAAGAATGGGCGAAGCGCAAACAGCTGTGGAACTTATTTTGACTGATGATGATGGAGTAGCCAAACAATTGGCGCAAACGCTATGTCAACTCAATCGAGACAGACAAGCGGTGGAACTATCTATTTTTGAAGAGTGCATTGATATTTTAGGTGAAGATAAAGAGCATCAGTGTATTATTATGGCGAGTGATCGCTGGCATCAAGGTGTGGTGGGCATTGTCGCTTCTCGTTTGGCAGAAAAATATGCATCACCCGCATTTATGATCACATTAGAACAAGGGTATGGTAAGGGGTCATGTCGCTCTTATGGTGGATTCCATTTGTTTTCTGCCTTGGAAGCTTGCAGTGAGCTTTTAGAGGGCTATGGTGGACATGCGCTCGCTGCTGGATTTACAATCAAAGAAGAAAATATTCCTGCATTCCGTGAAAAAATGTCAGAACAAGTGCAAAAGCAAACCAAAGGACAATCATTTGTTTCTACCTTAGATATTGATGTGGAAATTTCAGAAATTGAAACATTGTCTGTATATGAGGTGTCGCAGTTATCCAAACTAGAACCCTATGGCAACGGCAATGAAAAACCAAGTTTTGTGATTATGGATGTGCATTTGACATCATTGATACCTGTTGGGGGTGGAAGACATCTCAAGTTGCGGGTTGCACAAGGAGACCATAGTGTGGATGCCATATTCTTTGGGGCAACAAAAAAAGAAGTTGATGTGCAAGTCGGAGAACGAGTTGATGTAGCGTTTTATCCTCAAATCAACACATTTCGAGGCAATCGAAGTGCGCAACTTCAGGTGCTTGATTTAAGACCATCCGAAAAAGAAAAACAAGAAATTCTAGCGTATGAGCGCTTTTTACAAGGCGAAGCAATTGACGAAGGTTTGGCTGAGCGCATTTTGCCAAGAAGAGAAGAGTTTGTTGTCTTTTGGAGGCATCTGATGGGACAAGGAGGCCAAAGCGTGCAAAGCTTGCAGATTTTAAAAAGTCAATTGCAAGCACAGTTGGGACAGAGATTGACACAAACTCGTTTGCAGGTTTGTTTGGATGTCTTAGAGCAGAGCAATCTCATTTCAATTCAAGGAGAAGGCAGCAAAATGAAAATTGCAAGTTGTGCAGTGCAAGGGAAAAAAATGAACTTAGAGGACACAAACATCATGCGCCGGTTGCGCCATACCGTCAATTAGGAACCAAAGAAAGGAGTGGGCTTTATGCAAAGAATTGATAAGCTATACAATGATTTGGTAAGTAGGCTGAAAGATCAAATGACAAGTGAAGACGAGCAGTTGCTCAGTAAAGCCTTTGAGTATGCCAAAGATAAGCATGCGCATCAACTTAGAAAAGATAATACACCTTTTGTTGGTCATCCTTTGGCTGTTGCACACTTAGTAGCAGACTTGGGGCTTGATATAGAGTCCATTCTTGCTGCCATTTTGCATGATTGCATTGAAGATACCGATGCAAGTCATGAAGAAATTTCACATGTGTTTGGAAACACTGTGGCTGATTTGGTGGACGGTGTCACCAAGTTAACGCGAGTGCAGTATACCTCTAAAGAAGAAGAGCAGATGGAAAACCTGCGTAAAATGTTCATGGCAATGGCAAAAGATATTCGGGTTATTCTGATTAAAATTTGTGATAGAGTGCATAATATTCGCACCATGGAATATCAAAGTGAACGCAAGCAATTGGAAAAATCGCTTGAAACGCTTGAAATTTATGCGCCCATTGCACACAGACTAGGTATGCAACGGATGAAGTGGGAGATGGAAGATCTATCAATCAAATATTTAGATCCATTTGCTTTTGAGGAAATAGAAAAAGAACTTCAACATTTAGAAAAGACCAAACAAGTGTTTATGCAAAAAACGCAGGGCACAATTCAAAAACGACTCAAACAGGCCAACATTCAAGGAGAAGTATACGGAAGAATTAAGCATACGTATTCCATTTATAGAAAAGTATATGTGCAAAATCGCAATATGAGTGAAATTTTTGATTTATACGCATTTCGTGTGATCGTGGATGATATTGCTTCCTGTTACAATGTGTTGGGCGTGATTCACGATTTATATACTCCTGTATTGGGTAGATTTAAAGACTATATTGGAACACCAAAACCAAACCTATATCAGTCCTTGCATACGACCGTAATTGGTAGTGAAGGTATTCCATTTGAAGTGCAAATTCGTACATGGGACATGCATCACACCGCTGAATATGGGGTTGCAGCGCATTGGAAATATAAACAAGGCATTCAGAAAAGTCAAAACCAGCAAGAAGAGGGTTTTGCATGGGTGCGTCGCCTGTTGGAAAATCAGCAAGATACAGATGCAGAAGAATATGTTCGCACATTGAAAGTGGACCTTTTTGCTGATGAAGTGTTTGTCTTCACACCGAATGGAGATGTCATTAACCTGCCATTTGGGGCAACACCCATTGACTTTGCATATAATATCCACTCAGCCGTTGGCAATAGTATGATAGCGGCAAAAGTGAATGGCAGAATTGTTACATTCGATTATCCATTAAAATCGGGCGAAATTGTAGAAGTTGTGACAGGGAAAAATGCACGAGGTCCAAGTCGTGACTGGATGGAAATTGCGAAAAGCAACCAAGCAAGAAACAAGATTCGCCAATGGTTTAAGAAGGAAAAACGAGAAGAAAACATAGCACATGGCAGAAGTATGTTTGAAGCGGATATCCGTCATTTGAATATTTCGTTGCAAGCTGTGATGGACGATGCGATTTTACCTCGTGTGTTGAGAAAAACAGGGTTTGGTTCTTTGGATGAAATGTATGCTGCTATTGGCTATGGTGGGACAAGCGCGCAAAAGTGTGCCAATCGTGTGAGAGAAGAGCTTATTCATCAAAATCGTTTACAAACCGAGAAAAAAGAAGTAAAAGAAATCAAGGAAGTAAAACAAGATCAGCAAATAGTAGATGCTGGTGTTGTTGTGCAAGCAGGGAAAAAGAAAACATCACAGTCAGGAATCTTAGTTGAAGGAATGACAGATTGTATGGTGAAATTCGCCAAGTGCTGTACCCCAGTTCCTGGTGATGACATCATTGGATTTATCACCAAAGGATACGGAGTTTCTGTGCACCGTATGGATTGTCCCAATACAAATCCATATCATATGGGCAAACAGGGCAAAGACCGATGGGTTCAAGTCGAGTGGGATATGGAAAGTAAACACTCTTATAAAACAGCGTTAGAACTCACTGCCAAAGATAGAGATAATTTGGCGCTAGATGTGGCGACCATTCTCTCGACAGCGAAACTAAAAGTGCTGACTTTGGTGGCAAACAGCATGCCAGATGGCTATGCAAAAATCAATATTGTCCTTGAAGTGAAAGACAATGAAGATTTGGTTTTGGTAATGAAAAAACTCAATCAAATCTCAGACGTATATGAAGTGTCTCGCGTGTCGGGCTAACGTAGAAAGGAAAATGTGAATGGGTCAACTCAATGTGCAGCCGTTGCTGTTCGGTGGAGATATCAATGTATACAGTGTAGCGCGTGCCTTTCATGAAGCTTATGACATCAAAAGTATTTGTTATGGGAAATATCCATCAGGACCTGCATATCAAAGTGACATCATTGACTATCGTCCTTGTCTTCAAAATGAGCAAGAGGAAGCTTTTTTGAAAAACGTGCAAACCGTTGCACAGGAGCATGCGGATAGAACCGTTTTGGTGATTGCTTGTGGGGATAGTTATGTGAAATTGGCATCAAAACTCAAAGGAGAATTCCCGGCTAATGTGATAGCGCCTTATGTTTCGATTGATCAAATTGAAATGCTTACGCATAAGGAACGTTTCTATGAATTGTGTGAGCATCATGGAATTTCATATCCAAGTACACTGGTGCACCATCCCACGACAGGATATGATTTCGAAGTGCCATTTTCACCTCCTTTTGTTTGCAAGCCATCCAATGGAGTTGCATATTGGGAGCATCCCTTTGAAGGAAATGAAAAAGTGTTTTTTTGTGAGACGAAAGAAGAACTATGCAAGGTGCTCAAAAAAGTCTATTCGGCGGGCTATGATGATAGCATGATTATTCAGGAGTGTATTCCAGGTGATGATAGCCATATGCGCGTTTTGACAAACTATTCAAGTAGTGATGGAACAGTGAAAATGATGTGTTTGGGACATGTCTTATTAGAAGAACATACGCCACATGGAATAGGAAATCATGCAGTGATTATTACGGAAGAAAATGAAGCATTGTGTAAGACGTTTCAAAGTTTGTTAGAAGAACTTAACTTTTGTGGATTTTCAAACTTTGATATCAAGTATGATGCACGTGACGGGAAATATAAAGTGTTTGAAATCAATTGTCGACAAGGCAGAAGTAATTTTTATGTGACGGGTGCAGGTCAGAATATTGCCACATATCTTGTGCGAGATTTGGTTTGTAAGGAAGATTTACCGTTTACAATGTCAAAGCAAAAGAGTTTGTGGTATGTAGTGCCCAAACAGGTGATGTTTGACTACATTGTGCCAGAGTATCATGCAGAAATGAAAGCGCTCTTACACGAAAAAAAAGCAGTCAATCCACTGTTTTACAAGAAAGATAAAGGAATTCTTCGTCTTTTGCGTTTGGTGAAAAACCAAATTGGGCATATTAAAAAATATAAGATTTATTACGATAAAAAACGCTGAGCAGAGGAGCTGTGGTCTTGATGGAAGAAAACGAAGCGCGTTTGGGCATTTTAGGCGGAATGGGTCCACAAGCTACACAAGTATTTTATCAGCGAGTTATTGATAGAACGAACGCAGAGTGCGATCAAGAGCATGTGCCTACATTAATTTGGAGTGACGCATTGATGCCTGACAGGACACGTGCCATATTGGAAGGAAATGCGGATATGGTGCGGGATAGGCTAATTTCTTCAGCAAAACTGTTGCAGAATGCTGGCTGTACCACCATCGCCATTCCTTGCAATACATCCCATTATTTCATTTCACAAGTGCAAAAAGAGATTTCCATTCCCGTTCTCAATATGATTGAGGAAACCGTCAGACGAATAGCGAAGACGAATGCTAAAAAAGTAGGAATTTTGGCGACCGATGGTACGGTGCAGATGGGATTGTATCAAGAGGTTTTGGAAAAGTATGATCTAAAAGCTGTTCTGCCAGACGAGTCGACGCAAAAGCTAGTGATGCACATGATTTATGAAGAAATTAAAAAAGGTGAAATCGGCAGTGAAGAGATATTTTTGAAAATTGATGGTGCCATGCGCGCAAAACACTGCGACTATGTGATTTTGGGGTGCACAGAATTATCGGTTTATGCAAATATGCATACGATTTCTAGTTATTATATTGATGCCATGGAAGTGTTGGCGGAGTGTGCAATTACAGCTTGTCATCACACATTGAAGGAGGACGTATGAATCAAGCAAATCATTGTTTTGGAGACTATCTGCAGCTACTAAAGTCTCATCAGCTTGTTTTGCAAGCTGACACAGGACTCGCACTTTCCACCCCTATTCAATTTGTGTCTTGCGATTCGCGCACCGTGGTAAACAATAGTTTGTTTATTTGCAAAGGAGCACATTTTGATGTCTCTTATCTGCAAATGGCAAAGGAAAATGGAGCAGTTGCTTACGTTTCAGAAGTGCTTTATGAAAGTGTTGGTTTGCCTTGTGTGCTGGTGTCAGATGTTCGATTGGCGATGGCCGAAATGGCAAGCTATTTTTATAATGATCCCAGCCATCGACTTCATGTCATTGGTATTACGGGCACAAAAGGTAAGTCATCCACGACATATTATATGAAATATATCTTAGATGAGTATTTAATGGCACATAAAAAAGAGGAAAGCGCTGTGATTTCATCCATCAATACTTATGATGGAAAGCAGCGGTTTGAATCCCATTTGACTACACCAGAACCGTTAGAATTGCAAGGGCATTTTAATAATGCACTTACAAGTGACATTGAATATCTCACCATGGAAGTATCAAGTCAAGCACTAAAGTATGATCGTGTTCGCAACGTAGATTTTGCAGCAACCGTATTTTTGAATATAGGCATGGATCATATATCCCCTATTGAACATCCAGATTTTGAAGATTATTTGGAATCTAAATTGAAGATATTTAGACAAGGGGCAGCAGCGTGTGTCAATCTAGATTGTGAGTATGCAGATAGAGTGTTAGCGGCAGCAAAGAGAGATTGTAAGCGTGTGATTACCTTTTCACAGAAGGATGCATCGGCAACAGTGTATGCGTCGCAAGTGAAAAAAAGTGGAAATGATATTGTATTTCGTGTAAAAACACCTGCGTATCATCGTGAATTTCGCCTCACGATGCCTGGGCTGTTCAATGTAGAAAATGCCTTGGCGTCTTTGGCTGTGTGCGAAGCGCTCGGAATATCCGAGCAATATGCATATGCAGGGCTTATGAAAGCGCGCGTGCCAGGGCGTATGGAGATTTATCAAAATGCGAATGAACATGTGACAGCCATTGTTGACTATGCCCACAACAAGCTTTCATTTGAAACGTTATTTGACTCGGTGAGAAAAGAATATCCAGATAGAAAGATTATCACAGTCTTTGGCTGCCCAGGGAAAAAAGCTTTTGATCGACGTCGAGATTTGGGTGAAATTTCTGGGAAGTATTCTGATCTTGTGATTTTGACAGAAGAAGATGCAGGGGAAGAGCCAATTTTGGATATTTGCAAAGACATCGCACAGTATGTGGAAGCGGTCGGGGGAAACTATACCATTGAGCCAGACCGAGGCGAGGCAATTTATCAAGCGGTGATGGCGTCTCAAACACCTAGTGTTCTGCTCATTACAGGAAAAGGTGCAGAAACGAGACAAAAAAGAGGGGTAGAATACATTGATTGCCCTTCGGATGTTGCGTATGTGCAAGAGGCCTTAGAGGAATATGACAAAATTCACGGCATGGATGGCATGAGCAAAGTGCGTGCGCTCCTGCAGACCCTTCCGCTATTACGTCGATATGCAGGAAAAACACTAGTCGTGAAGTATGGTGGAAGTGCCATTGGCGCAGAAGCCACAGAGAGTATATTAGAAGACGTTTCCGCGTTGCAGGCCATTGGCGCAAAGGTTATTTTG
Organism: Oscillospiraceae bacterium; assembly: GCA_030625685.1. Taxonomy (GTDB): domain Bacteria; phylum Bacillota; class Clostridia; order Oscillospirales; family Oscillospiraceae; genus Evtepia. Next base: position 181,736 of record DAOUQJ010000002.1, on the reverse strand, counting down.
GTGCATGGTGGGGGAAAAGAAATTTCGGCGCTCCTTAAAAAATTGGAGATTCAAACGCAGTTTGTGGATGGGTATCGTGTCACAAATGAAGAAGTGGTTGAACTTGCTGAAATGGCACTCACAGCCAAAGTCAATCAGAAAATTGTAGGTAGATTGGCCCGATTTGGAGCACTTGCTTGTGGCGTATCGGGACGAGATGGGAAAAGTTTAGTGGCAAGACAAAAAGATCCGACGCTAGGCAGAGTGGGAGAAATCTCGCACGTGAATACAGAGCTATTTTTGCAGTTGCAGCAAGGTGGATTTTTACCAGTCGTGTCTCCGATTGCACAAGATGAGCAAGGTCTTTCGTATAACTGCAATGCCGATGATGTGGCATCTATGATTGCTAAAGCAGTAAAAGCGGATGAACTTATCTTCTTAACTGATACAAGTGGAATATTAGTGGATAAAGACAATCAAAGCACGAAGATTGCAAATTTGACTGCCAAGCATGCAAAAAATCTGATTGAAGAAGGGCTCATTGCTGGTGGGATGATTCCAAAAACAAACAACGCAATATGCGCAGTGGAAAAAGGCGTGAAAGCTGTGACGATTTTGGATGGAAGCCAGGAGCATATCTTGCTGTTAGATGCAGTGTCAGAACGCTCTCTGGGCACAAAAATGACTCAAATTGATCCATGAAAAGGATAAGATAAGAATATGTATGAACAAATTCATTTACTCAATGGCGTCCGCATAGTAACCGAACATGTGGAAGGTGTCCGCTCAGTTAGTGTTGGGGTGTGGATAGGCACAGGCTCTAGACACGAAAAAGCAAGTGAGGCAGGTTCTGCTCACTTTATTGAACATATGTTGTTTAAGGGAACGGAATCTCGATCAGCGATGGATATCGCAAGGCAAACGGACGCAATCGGCGGACAAATCAACGCCTTCACAACGAAAGAATGCACATGCTATTATGCGCGTGTACTGGATCATCACTTCAAAGAAGCAGTGGATATTTTGTATGATATGCTGTATCACTCTCGCTTTGATGAACGAGATGTTGAAACGGAATGTGGTGTAATTTTAGAAGAAATCGGCATGTATCGAGATACTCCTGATGATTTGTGTGCTGAGCAGCTTTCAAAGCAAGTATATGGAACATCTGCTTTGGCACGTCCGATATTAGGAAAAGCGACAACGCTTAAAAAGATGACAGGGGAAACGCTGAAGGCATACCAAAAGAAACATTATGTTCCTCAAGATACCGTGGTTTCAATATCCGGTAGCTTCTCAAAAGATGATATTGAATATATCACTGCACGGTTTAAGGAACTAGAAGCAAAAGAAGGCGTTTCGTTCAAACCGACGACGTATCAAAAATCCATTGTGACAAAGCGCAAAAATATCGAACAAAACCATTTGATTCTTGCATTTCCTGGTGAGAGCTTTTTGTCTCAAAGACGTTTTGCCTTGCAGCTTTTGTCTTTCGTTTTGGGTGGTGGCATGTCCTCGCGTTTATTTCAAGAATTGCGGGAAAAACGAGGCCTTTGTTATTCTGTGTATAGTTATGGAGCATCCCATGCAGATGTTGGACTGTTCAATATATACACCGCGCTCAATAAAGACATGGAAGATAAGGCGCTGAGCACCATTAGGCAAGTTGTCAGTGAGTTTGCAGAAAAGGGGCCTACAACAGAAGAGATTGAACGAGCAAGAGAACAGTCAAAAGCCAATGTGCTTATGGGGCTGGAATCTACGCAAGCGAGGATGAGCCATATGGGGCGCTCATTGTTGTTTACAGATGAAATTTTATCAGCCGATGATATTATTGAGGCCTATGACGCTGTGACAAAGGATGATATTTTGAAATTGTCAAATGATATTCTTCGTTTTGAAGAAGCCTCTCTCTCCGTTGTTGGAAAAGTTTCAGATAAAGAGTCCTATTTAGAGTTGTTAAGATAAAAAAAGAGAAGCCATTCGGCTTCTCTTTTTTTAATAAATAATAAGGTTAGTAAGCAACGCCCCAGTAAATCATATGCTCTGCTTTTTTGCCACAAATTGCACAGGTTTCACCTAGGTTTTCTTGCTCAAAAGGAATACAGCGTGATGTCATGCCTGCTTCTTCTTTCATGCGCAATTCACAGGCTTCTTCCCCACACCACATAGTTTTGATAAAACCACCATGCGCTTCTTGTTTGCTTTTTGCTTCTTCTAAAGAGTTGGCAGCATAGGTATGGTTCTCAAGGTTTTGTTTGGCTTTTTCAAACATACTGTGATGAATGTCATCTAGTGTCTTAGTTACACTGGTTTCCAAATCGGAAAGAGAGATGAACTGTTTTTCGCGTGTGACACGTGAAACCAAAACACATTGGTCTTTTTCAATGTCTTTTGGACCGATTTCAAGACGCAATGGAACGCCCTTCATTTCATATTCTGCAAATTTCCAACCAGGTGATTGGTCAGAAGTATCGCATTTGACGCGGAAGCCAGATTCAGTTAGACGAGCTTTGAGCTCTTCTGCTTTTTCAATGACACCAGGTTTGTGCTGAGCAATGGGCAAAATGATAATTTGTGTAGGTGCAATGCGAGGAGGAATCACTAAGCCATTGTTGTCTCCGTGGGTCATAATAATGCCACCGATGATGCGTGTGGAAAGCCCCCAAGAAGTTTGATGTGGATACGCAGGGCGATTATTTTTGTCGGTGAAGGTGATATCAAACGCTTTTGAAAAACCATCGCCAAAATAGTGACTTGTGCCAGATTGCAATGCTTTTCTGTCATGCATCATGCATTCAATGGTGTATGTATCTTCAGCGCCAGAAAATTTTTCTTTTGCTGTTTTTACCCCTTTGACGACTGGCATAGCAAGTACATTTTCGCAAAAGTCTGCGTATATATTGAGCATTTGATGCGTTTCTGCAATTGCTTCATCGGCTGTTTCGTGCATGGTGTGTCCTTCTTGCCATAAAAATTCGCGGTGACGCAAAAATGGGCGAGAAGTTTTTTCCCAACGGAGCACAGAACACCACTGATTGTATAGCTTTGGTAAGTCTCTCCAAGAACGAATGATATTCGCATAATGAGAGCAAAATAGTGTTTCAGAGGTGGGCCTGATGCAAAGACGTTCTTCTAATCGTTCACTGCCACCCATGGTTACCCACGCACATTCAGGGGCAAAACCTTCAACATGATCCTTTTCTTTTTCGAGTAAGGATTCAGGAATGAGTAAAGGGAGGTATACATTCTCGTGACCGGTTTTTTTAAATTCAGTATCAAGTGTATGTTGGATATTTTCCCACAATGCATAGCCATACGGGCGCAAAATAAACATGCCTTTTACACTTGAGTAATCAATGAGCTCGGCTTTTTTGCACACATCGGTATACCATTGTGCAAAATCCTGCTCCATATCAGTAATTTGTTCTACTTGCTTTTTTTTATCGTTGGACATCGTATCATCCTTTTTTATCAACAGTATCTCTCCATTTTATGAAAAAGTACGACAAAAGTCAAGTTGTGTCATGGCATAGAGATGTATAAAGCACGCCTTTTTTGTGAATGCTATGTCGTACGAAGGAAATGGGGAGAAATTCATGAAATTAGTTGGGGTTATTGGTAAGAAAACAGCGCTCGATCATTATTTCACACAAGACAATGCAAGTATGAATTGCATTGCCTTTGAGCAAATTTCATCCACACATCAAGAAATGAAATGGGATGTCTTATGCGTTCTTCCACAAGGGAGTGAAACAGAAGATGTGCAACTTCCAAATTGTCGACTGTTGATTATCGCTGGAGATGATCAACACTTGGCGCACAAAAGTCATGCTGATTGCGTGATGACATATGGAAAAGGAGCAAAAAATTGTTTGAGCATTTCAAGCCTTGAAGGAGAGCAGATGGTGGCATGTGTGCAAAGAGAGCTTGTCACATTGCAAGGTGGCTCAGTGGAAAGACAAGAAATGACGGTTTCTTTTTCTCGCAAAATGGAGGAAGATTATATATTAGCCTATCTTTGTCTTGCTTTGGTGCTCGAAAAAGAGATAGAGAAGTTCACCGAGGAATTAAAGAGACTCTAAGAGTAAGGCATAGATTTCATCTTTTGTCCATTTGCGGTATCCACCTTGAAGTCGGCGACAAGAATTCGCCATTTCTCGTAGAGGGCTTTCTGTGGTTAATCCAAGTTCAGACAACGTGGTGGCAGCCCCAATTTCTTTGAAAAATGATTCTAACGCATCGATGCCCTCATAGCCTAGTTGTGTTTCTGTTTTGCCTTCAGAAGAAATTCCAAATACATTGGTTGCAAAACGTGCGAAACGATTGGGAGCATACGGGAGTACTCTGCGATAGTAATTTGCAGAAATGGCGGATAGCCCTAACCCATGTGGACAAGCAGTAAATGCGCCAATTTGGTGTTCGATTTGATGTGCCATCCAGTCTTCCATTTTACCGAAATCGAGTATACCGTTGAGCGCGAGCATAGCACCCCACATGAGATTGCTTCGGGCTGTGTAATTATAGGGGTCTTTCACTGCGATTCTAGCAGAGGATAGGGTGTTTTTTAAAATTGCCTCAATTAAGGCGTCCGTGATGATATCATCATCAGAGGGACTGCAATAGGTTTCCATAAGATGACTGATGATATCGCAAATTCCACTTACCATTTGTTCTTGTGGTACAGAGTAAGTATATTTCGGATTGAGAATGGAAAACACAGGGTACATATAACCATGCTGTGTAGAGTATTTTTTCTTTTCGAGTTCATTGGTGATTACTGCACCACCATTCATTTCAGAACCAGTGCCAGCCATGGTGAGAACAACACCAACGGGGAGCGCATCTTCTGGAGATTCACGTTTGACAAAAAAGGTATCCCAAAAGTCTTTTGTGGTACATGCACCGACGGCAATTGCTTTTGCACAGTCAATGACAGAGCCACCACCTACAGCTAAAATGAGGTCTGGCTGAAATGAGTTCGACAGAGCAATACCCTCATATACTTTGCTTGCTGTTGGATTTGAAGTGACGTCAGACAGTTCTTTTACGGTTTTTCCTGCTTTTAAAAGACATTCCATAACAGTGTCATAGATCCCAGTTCGTTTAATGGAGCCTGTGCCATAGACGAGAAGTACTTTTTCACCAAAGATGGATAGTTCAAAAGGAAGATTTTCTAGTGCATTCTCGCCAAAGTGGATTCTAGTGGGGTTTTGGTAAGAAAATTCAAATGACATGGTTATTCGTCTCCTTATCTATGTTGAATTAAGCTATTTTGAGAAGTGGTGTTTACATATAGTAGAAGTGAGAGTTAACTTTTTTTATTGTTTTTTTTATTATTGTATAAATGCTGATCGGCTTCTTCTAAGGCAATTTCAAAACTCTTGTCAGAGGACAATAGGCTGGAGCCTGAAGAAAGCTTAATCGCAAAAGGATGGTTCTCTTTTGTTTCTTTTAAATACATTTGAAGAAATTGAGAGATTTCTGAAATGCGTAGTTCACTCGTATCCTCTAAAATCATGGCAAATTCATCGCCACCATAACGAATGACATAGTCATGAGCTTGCGCTACTTCTTGCATAGCTTCCGCTACACTGTGAAGAGCAATGTCACCTTTGATATGCCCATATGTATCATTGATGGTTTTCATATTATCAAGATCAAATAATAATAAGGTATAGTTTTTATCTCTCGCACGCAGGTGACTTATCCAGTGTTCTAGGAATCTGCGATTATAGCAGCCTGTCAGAGTATCCAAATAAGCAAGCTTCTTATAGCTATTTCCTCTGTTTTCGGCCTTGTTGATTTGTCGTTTTGAAATGAAGAATACGATGATCATTGTAATTGCAAACAGTAGCAAAATTTCTAAAAGAGTTTGCTGCATCAAATATTGAATTTGTGCTGAAGACTCGTGGAAAATATCATCTTCGCTTGACTCAGCGACAAGATATAAATCTGAAACGGTAGGTACTAAAGTATAATAGGTTTCGTCATTTTGGAGGATACGAATGGAATCCTCGCGATAGACTTCTTCTAGGTTAAAGATGAAGGCTGCATTGGAAGCTTCGCAAATTGTTGGAGGGCAAAGGAGATAGAAGTTCATATGATTGATATGAAAATTTGAAAAAATGGAGGTCATATCGTATATCATAAAATCATAGCCCAATAGAGTCCCGTCGCTATCACGGATAGGAATTAAGGTTTTATATAAAACGAAAGCATCAAATAATTCTAACGAGGAGGAAGCACTGCGCTCCGATGTATCAAGGGTAAGCAGCTGGGTTTCAGTGTACTTTTCATGTTTCAGATAGTCTGTAAGAATAGTCATATCAGGGGAAAATCTCAGTGCAACCGCTACGTTTTCAAGTTCTTGTACATTTTTTGTATAGGTTTCAATTAATACTGATTGAAGGGCAGAAAAAGTGAGTGTCGTGTTTTGATACGAAGACATCGCTTCGCGCATTTCTGGATTGTTCGCAATGTATTGTGAGTTCATATCATATGATTTCATTTTTTGTGAGAGCTGCTCATGATACATACTTCCATAGGTTGCGTAGTTTTGAATCAAAGAAGTTTCTATGGAAGTGCGTAGAGTTCCAAATGCAACATAAATGATAAAGCCGATGGTAAGGAGCAAAAAGGAGAGCAATAACATTGTTGTTTTTCTGAATTTACGAAACATAGTGTCACTTCCTAGTAATCATAATTATTTGAAATAATTTGGGCGTTGTTGGTTACTATATGCTTATAAGTTTTGGGTGTAACTATAATGAATAGCACGAAAAAGTGAGGAAACAGATTTTTCATAGAGATAAAATGCAGTTTATGGTATTGTTTAAAATTTAAAAAATGTATGAGTGAAAGCATAGTTTTCTTGATTTTAAAAGATTATATCTTATCATGTTAACATTTTTTTCATTTCTTGGAAAGTGCAATTTTTATTTGTCAAGAATATAGCATGTTACATCTGTGTTTTGGTTGAGAGAGCATTGTTTAGAAGTATAAGTGGTTTTATTGAGATGGCGTGAGATTTTCATTGTATATACAAATTTTGAATGCAAAAAATTGCAGAGGTGTTAAAACAACACCTCTGCAATGAATTGATTCTGATTAAGGACCAAGGATATATTGAAGACTTTTGTGATGATCAAATCATTTTCGTCAGCATCTGTAGCTAAGTCGATTTGTTGAAGCAAATTATTTTAGTGAAGCTTATATATTGACTGAGCAATTGGGTGATTGAGAATTAATCTCTACCAAATAGATTTGTGAGGCCTGAAAGCTCTTCAAAAGGATTTGTAGCGGTGCTTTTTGTTTCGCCTTTGCTTCCGCCAGAGGCGCTCATAACTTTGTCAGCCATTCTACTAAATGGCAGTGATTGTAACCATACTTCCCCTTCTCCACTGAGTGTGCCAAAGAAAAATCCTTCTCCACCAAAGATAGAGTTTTTGACATCGCCAGCAAACTGAATATCAAAATCAATGCCTTGCGTCATGGCAACAAGACAACCTGTATCAACTTTTAGTTTATCACCATATGAGATTTTCTTTTTAATAATTGTGCCGCCAGCATGTAAAAAGGCTAAGCCATCGCCGTCAAGTCTTTGCATGATAAAGCCTTCACCACCAAAAAAGCCTGACATTTTCTTTTGAAGATGGATGCCAACTGATACGCCTTTGGCGGCGCACAAAAAAGCATCTTTTTGACAGATGATGGTTCCATTCATTGTTGCTAAATCAACAGGTATGATACTGCCTGGATAAGGAGCTGCAAATGCAACATGCGCTTTTCCTGCTTGTGTATTGGTGAATGTAGTCATGAATAACCCTTCACCAGTCAAGAGTCTTTTTCCTGCACCCATCAATTTGCCCATAAACCCTTTTTTACTATCTTTGCCACTTCCATCACCAAAGATAGTTTCCATTTTGATGCCATCATCCATGTACATCATTGCGCCTGCTTCAGATAATACAGTTTCTCCACCATCCAGTTCAATTTCTACAAACTGCATGTCATCTCCGTGTAATTGATAATCAACTTCATGTGCTCTTTCCATAATGTAATGAACCCCTTTTGTTATATTTTGATTTTGAATTGTTTTATTGATTAGTGAATAAGTAGTTTTGTTTAAAAACTTTTCCGATTTTATCATATATAGTCTTTCTTTAGTAGATGTATTTTATGATTTCTTTCCGACAGATAGTATTACTCTTTGAATCAAGTTTTCTTTTATATTTGTTTTAACATTATTTTCTTTGGTGAAACAATATGCTAGCGTTACAACTTTATTTAAAATACAATTTGAAATAACGACCCAAGTCTAGTTAAGCAATTGTGCATATAAAAAAACACAGACATCATGTCTGTGTTTAAAATTTTTCAAATTTTTAGAGTTTGAATGGTGTTTAGGTTAAGCAATGTGCAAATTTACTGTCACTTAATTTAGTCTATAATGCCCTTGTATGTCATCTCTGTATTCTAAAACATCTTCTTCATATCTAAGTTGAGTTGTTCCGTAATGATGAATAATAAACGAAACGCCATTTTTATTTCTTTTATCTGAAATTATTGCCACATGTTTTTCAAAAACAACGATATCTCCACCTTGCCATTGATCAATGTCATAGATATCACTTGTTAACTTTATGGCGGTATTTTCAAAAAACACAAATAAATTACGTACTCTTCTGAAATCAATGTTTTTATCAATTTGGTCTATATTATATAACTCGATATTGTTGATGATATGTTCATTTACTAATTCCATTAAGTTATATCCAGCATTTAAAAGCCCAAAAGCAACAACATCAGTACAAACGCCATAATTATCATTTGGATAGCCTGTATCATAATATTTGCTTTTATATTCCGGTTTCGTTTCAATGTAATCTCTTACGCTCATTAATATATCTGTTTGATCGTCGATTCCATCATGATCCTGATCAATAGAGCTCATATAAGGATCAATTCCAAAATCTGTATTGTCGAATGAACGATGCTCTATAATATTAAATATGTATAAAAGCCTGCCAATCAAAATAATGACTGTAACTGCAAACACTAATAATATCATTCGCTTTAAATTTATATTTCTAATATAATCACCTTCAGATAAATTGATAAAGAATCTACCTTGTAGAACTTCTTTTCATTGACATTTGGCGGTAGTGATAAAGGATGACATATTTTTATTTTATGCTAATGTACCATTTTCTTATACCTGATTTCATTTAATAACTCATGAGTGATGTACTGACCATATTTTATAACAGCAAAATTATTCATTAAAATTGGACTCTTCTTTGCATCTTCTAAAGTATTGACTTCATGTAAAACGATATCTTTGTCAACGCGTTTCATTTCTTCAATACAATAAATTCCCAAAGCTTTGCGAAATTGATGTCAGCTTATTTAATAAAAGGACGTACCTAATAGATACGCCCTTTTATCTTAAATTAATATTTTACTAAGTTTATCATATTCCAAATCATTTGAACTACCTCTGCTCTTGTCGATGTACTCGTTGGATTGAACTTTCCATCTCCACTACCGTTTATGATATCTCTTGATATTAAATATCCACTTCCTTCGATAGCATAGTCAGATATGATGTTGCTATCTGTAAAGTCTGATAACTTATCGCCATTATCCTCTAGTGTATCGAGCCTATCTGCTACTTCTAATGATTTATATAATATATACATCATTTCTTCACGAGTTATGGCTTTATTTGGTTCAAAAGTATCGCCGTATATTTCTGGTAAAATGCCATTTTCTCTAGCTGTCCATACATGCTCTGCATACCAGCTATCCTCTTTAATATCTGTATATCCTAAATCTGTTCCATAAGCTGCTAAATCAAAATATCTAACCATTATGGTAATAAACTCTGCTCTTGTAATTTCTCCATCAGGATTAAACAAATCATTACCAACACCATTGACAACTTCTCTTGATGCTAGTGCTTCAATAGCTTCTTTACCCCAGTGAGTATTAACATCATCAAAAGTTTTATCTGCATATACTATTGAATAATTACTTAAATGATTAGTTTTAAATATCAGTTTTTCGCCATCATATACGCCCTCTAAGATTTCATAACTTCCATCGTTAGCTAGGTAAATAGCTACCATCTTATGTTTTTCATAATCACCATCAATTTCAAGTTCAATCTCTAATGGAATATCACTCTCAAATGGCACTTTCACTCCATCTACGATGAGGCTTATATCAAATACTTCCATTCCTTCTGGAAATTCTCCTACGCCATCAAAATTAAAGTAATCTGCATCTATCTTTTGTATAAATATTTCTACATCATCGCCTTTATATTTTTCTAATGATAGACCGTTTACACTGACTTTTGCTTCATCACTTTCTACTTCAAATACTTTATCTTTACCAATATAGCTACTTGGTATTTCTGTTGTAAATTCGTTAACTACCACTGTTTTTGTACTACTTCCGCTTGATGAACTAGTGTTGCCTACTGCTGTCCATTTAGCAAACAAGGTTGTATTTTGTATTATTGGCGATGTGTTAAAATTCCATCTATCATCATCATTGCAATCACTACTTGTATACCAACCGCTAAAAGTAAACCCATCTCTTGTTGGATTGTTTGGTTTACTTGCATGTGCTCCTTTTGGTATAGTTTGAGAATCTATACTTGAGCCGTCTTGTGCATTAAAAGTTACAGTATAACTTGGAACTGATGTATCTTCTAACCATACAGCATATAAAGTAGCACCTCCAGCAGGAACTGCATAGTTTCCACTGATTGCGGTTCCACTTTCACTTTCGCTCCAACCTTTATATATAAATCCAATGTTTTCTAATCCACCTGTATTATCTGGTAGGGCAATTATCGTATCTGTTTGTGACAAAATATCAGATGGTGATGATCCACTCGTATTACCATTCCCATCAAATGATACTGTAGCACTGTTGGCAGAAAATTTTGCAAAAAACTCTTTGTTTTCTGCATCTGATGTATCTAGTGTAGTTACTGCACTACCGTTTAAAGCAGGGTTATCATACCAACCTTCAAAGGTATAGCCTGTTTTACTGGCTTCTAGTAATGTTATAGTGCCGTCAAATATATTATAGTCTGACGGGTTTTGGACATTATTTGTACCACCATTCAATGTGAAGTCTATTGTATAAGTATTCATTGTCCACTTAACATATAAATCAATTGCTGTTGTAACAGTAGCTGCATCAAAATCCCACTTACTTGCATCACTTAAATCACTATTGCTGTACCACAAAGAACTATAACCATTTTTTTGCGGTGTACTTGGTTTGCTTAATTTCTGTCCTTCAGCTACTTTTAAAGTGTCCAAAAGGGTAGAGCCGTCTTCATCATAAAAGTTAACCAATATTGGCGTTTTGATATAGCCATACGCTTTACCACTCCATGAAGCAGGGAACTTAATGTAGCCATATGCACTTTGGTTGTTGATATTGTCACTATCCACATAAGTATGACTACTTGTAGATATCGTATTAAAAGAACTAGCATTTTCTCCAAATACAGCAGAATCACCACTAATGTTAAGTGTACTGTTGTATGCATTTGAATATATTTGGCCGCTTGTTACGTTAACTGTACCACCAGTACTTCCAACAGAACCTACAGCATTTAAACTGCCACTAGTTGAACTACTAATGGTGAGTGATTCACTTGTTTCTACACTTATCGCAGGCTTAGAACTTGCAGATGCTAAGCTTGAATGACCTGTAAGAGTAAGTGTATTGTTTGTTCCTGTAAAATCAAGGGCTACACCATTTACATCAAGATGGATATCTTCAATGGTTAAATCAACATCACTACACAATGTTTTTATTTCTATTTCTCTACTTGATTCTTCACTATCCATTATTGTAATTGCCTGGGTTGTATCAATCTGAATTGTATTAACAGTGGCTAGTATGCCATTTAAATCAACTGTACTACTAGCTCTTGCTATATAAGCATCATCGATTACAAAGACTGTCTGATAAATATAAGCATAAGCAGTGCCACTCCATGAAGCAGGTATGTTGGTATATCCATAAGCTGAATTACCTACGATTGTTTCATATGAGAATAGGGTATGGTCTGTTGTAGGAGTAGGAATAATATTGTTTTTTAAGAATACGACTGCATTATTTGATATAGAAACTGTACTGCCGTAGCTGATATCACCATTATCAACTGAGCTACTGCCATCGCCATCACCTGCAATATATACTTCTCCTCCGGTTATTGAAATTGAGCCACCTGACCCGTGATATCCCATACCAATTCCAGCTGTATCATAGCCGGTTGATGATGTTGTTACTATGCCTCCATTTATAATAACACTGCCACGATCACCAAGAACGCCACCACCGATTCCAGGGGCAAAAGTGCCTCCAGTTGCTGTTATATTACCACCATTAATAGTAATTGGATTTGTGCCTTTCTCGCTATTCCCACCGATTCCAGCAGCTTTGTATCCTCCCGTAGCTGTAATATTTCCTCCGTTTATTGTAAGTGTGCTATTATCGATTTGCGAAAATCCTATGCCAGCGCATCCTCTTCCTCCTGTTGTCGTTAAACTGCCACCTGTACTGCTATCAATAATCAGTTCTATGTTATACATTGATATGCCACATCCACTATCAAAGCCATTATCTTCTGAACCATCATAACCAATTAATGTTGAGTTTCCAACAAGGTTCAAAGTGCTTGTTCCAATAGACGTGCTACTGACAAAAGTTATACCATGAAACAATCTCTTCTATTTGAATTATCAATGGTTACATTATCGAGTGTTAAGTTAACGTTTTTTACACAAGATACATGTACATTCTTACTGCCTGTTAAAGTAACTGTGCCATATATGTTTAGTGCATCTCCATCATTTATAGTGAGTGTTTCAGTGGAACCATCTGATTTTATCAATACACCTGTAGTCAGATTTAGAGAACTTCCATCATATACATAATGACTATCCGCAAAAACTTGTCCCGTAAATATCAAGATAAATATAGATAGAAGCACTGTAATTTTACCTATCTTTTTAAACATCTCATCACCCCTAAAAGCTGTATTAATCATTTAAAACCTCCTATTTACTAAAGTCTTATCGTTACAACTTCTTATTTCTTTGACAAAATATATAATATAACAAGTGAAAAACAATCATTGTCACTTTTTGCCAAAATTAATACCTACTTACTTATAATCATATCTAAGAGTAAACAGTGCCTTAAAGCATAGATGCCACTGGCTTTTAGCAAGTGGCATCTATTTCATGCATACATTCTGGCACCCCCAGTAGGAATCGAACCTACAACTAGCCCTTAGGAGGGGCTTGTTATATCCATTTAACTATGGAGGCAAATTGAACATATTTATATGTATTGTAACGAAACATTTGTATAGTTGTCAATGCTTTGATAAAGCTCTTGTCATATGGCGGATTATTCAGTATAATAAAAGATTGTGAAGATTGATACGCATAAAAATTATTTTAGATATGATACAGAAGGTGCAATAATTTGAAAAATGATAATTTAAGAAACGTCGCCATCATTGCGCACGTTGACCACGGTAAAACCACACTAGTTGATGAAATGCTCAAACAAGGTGGCGTATATCGAGAAAACCAGGCAGTAATGGAACGTGTGATGGATTCAGGGGATTTGGAACGCGAACGTGGCATTACGATTTTAGCGAAAAACACTGCAATTCAGTATGGTGATATTAAAATCAATATTGTTGATACTCCTGGGCATGCTGACTTTGGTGGAGAAGTGGAACGAATCTTGAAAATGGTAAATGGCGTTATTCTACTGGTAGATGCGGCAGAAGGACCAATGCCGCAAACTAGATTTGTGTTATCGCGTGCGCTTGAATTGGGGCATCGCGTAATAGTCGTCATCAATAAAATTGATAGACCAGACCAACGCGTGTTGGAAGTGCGAGATGAAGTGTTAGAGCTATTGCTAGAATTGGATGCAACAGATGAACAGTTAGATTCACCATTCTTATATTGTTCCGCAAGACAAGGCATTGCATCTAAAGAAGCAGAAGTGTTGGGGACAGACCTTCAGCCACTCTTTGAAACCATTTTGGAATATATTCCTGCGCCTGTTGTGAAAACGGAAGAGCCATTTCAAATGTTGGTGTCTGCTATTGACTATAATGAATATGTAGGCAGAATTGCAATCGGTCGAGTGGAAAGAGGCACCATTCATCAAAATGAAGAAATCGTTGTTTGCAACTATCATAAATCAAATGAAGTGAAGAAAGCCAAAGCAGTGAACTTATATGAGTTTGATGGTTTGGGAAAAAGAGCCATTACTACCGCGTTTGCAGGTAATATCATTGCCATGTCGGGTATTGGTGACGTCACAATCGGTGATACGATTTGTGTTGCATCATCACCAGAAGCACTTCCGTTTGTACAGATTTCAGCGCCAACAATGGAAATGACTTTTTCGGTCAACGATTCGCCGTTTGCGGGCAAAGAGGGTAAATTTGTTACCTCGCGAAACTTGCGAGATCGTTTGTTTAGAGAAACGCTCAAAGATGTGTCTTTGAAAGTGACAGATACAGATTCAGCTGAGGCATTTAATGTGGCTGGTCGGGGCGAAATGCATTTATCCATATTGATGGAAACCATGCGACGTGAAGGATATGAATTTCAAGTGTCTCCCCCACGTGTGCTCTATAAAGAAATTGAGGGTAAGAAGCATGAGCCAATCGAACGCTTGGTTGTGGACGTGCCTTCTGATGCAGTTGGAGCTGTTATCGAAAAAATCGGTGCACGAAAAGGTGACTTGCTAGAAATGAATCCGGTTGGCAATCGAATGAAACTCAGCTTCCTCGTTCCAGCGCGTGGCCTTTTTGGATACCGCAATGAGTTTTTAACGGACACCAAAGGTGAGGGCATTATGGCATCTATTTTTGAAGAGTATTCACCATATCGTGGTGAAGTGAGTCGTCGCAATTCTGGCAGCCTCATTGCCCATGAAAATGGAGAAGCCGTGCCATATGGTTTGTTTAATGCACAAGAGAGAGGTGTCATGTTTATTGGTGCAGGCACTGCGGTCTATGCAGGTATGATTGTTGGGGAATCTGCACGCAGTGAAGATATGACAGTGAATATTTGCAAGAAAAAACAACTGACCAATATGAGAGCGTCAGGAAGTGATGAAAGCCTTCGTTTGGTTCCAGCACGTCAAATGAGTTTAGAACAGTGTTTAGAATTTTTGGCAGATGATGAGCTGCTGGAAGTGACACCAAAGAACTTGCGTTTAAGAAAAAGAATTTTAAAGCATGATATGCGTATGAGAGCACAGAAAAAAGGGGTATAATAATTAAGAAATTCCCCTTTACAGATATTGAAATCAATGATATACTCGGTAACGTATCGCAGTATGCGCTCTTTGACTGGGTTTCAGGAGATAAACCTTTTGGATAAAGGAAACACCAACCTGTTACGCGGCTTAAGAGAATTATAGAAAGGTGGATATTTTCATGATCCGTAAAGAAGATAAAACAAATGTGATTGCAGAAAATCGCACACATGACAAAGACACAGGCTCACCAGAAGTACAAGTTGCCATTTTGACAGCTCGTATCAAAGAACTAACTGAACATTTAAAAGAGCACAAACATGACAACCATAGCCGTCGTGGTCTACTTAAAATGGTTGGTAAACGTCGTAAAATGCTTGATTATCTTTACAAGAAAGATATTGAGCGTTACCGTGCGCTTATCAGCAAACTAGGTATCCGTAAGTAATGTGAACACAAGGGACGGTGGCATGGTTCACCGTCCCTTTCTATCCTTTTCTGGATAGTGAACAAAGTCGATGCTATAAAGCTGTTTGGTTTTTTAGCAGTTGAAGAGTTGTCCAAGCAAAATGATCTTAATTGGGCAAGGCTTCAAATGCTAAAACAAGGCTTTGTATGCACGCATAAATGAAAGGAGCATCAAAATGCCTACCATTATTAACAAAAAAGAATTTGAAAACTTTAAAGTATTCAATACTGAAATTGCAGGCCGTCCACTTTCAATCGAAGTTGGCAAAATGGCGGAACTTGCCAATGCATCTGCATTGGTGAAATATGGGGAGACTTCTGTGCTTGTAGCAGTCACTGCTTCTGCACGTCCACGAGATGGAATCGACTTTTTCCCATTGTCTGTTGATTTTGAAGAAAAACTATACGCAGTAGGTCGCATTCCAGGATCTTTCATGCGTAGAGAAGGACAACCTTCATTGCCAGCTGTTTTGGCAAGTCGTGTCATTGACCGTGCGATTCGTCCATTGTTCCCATCAGATTATCGCAATGACGTGGTTGTTACCTGTACTGTGATGAGTGTCGACCCTGATTGTTCCCCTGAAATCACTGCAATGATTGGTACATCTGCTTGTCTTGCAATTTCAGATATTCCATGGAATGGTCCAATCGGCACACTAGATGTTGGTTATGTTGATGGCGAAATTGTCATGAACCCAACCAAAGAACAAAAAGAAAAAACAGAGCTAGAACTGACGCTTTCTGCTTCTGAGAAAAAAATCATTATGATTGAAGCTGGTGCGAAAGAACTTCCAGATGATATTATGTATGATGCAATCATCAAAGCGCATGAAGAAATACAAACACAAATTGCGTATATCAATGATATGGTTGCGCAAATTGGCAAAGAAAAAATGACCTATGAGCAAGCCGAGTTCCACCAAGAACTGTTCGACAAAATTGTAGAAGGTTATTTGGAAGAAGCCAAAGAAGCAATGGATACAGACGATAAAAATGTGCGTGAAGAGCGCTGGAATGCCCTTGTAGATAAATGGCATGAGGCATTTTTAGAAGATTATCCAGAGTTTGATCAGCATTTGGATGAAATCACATATAAACTGCAAAAGAAAATCGTCAAAGCATGGCTACTAGCTGGTCACCGTGTGGATGGCAGACAAAAAGACGAAATTCGTCCTTTGGGCGCAGAAGTTAAATTGTTGCCTCGCGTTCATGGTTCTGGTCTATTCACACGTGGTCAAACACAAGTGTTATCCATTTGTACACTAAACACATTATCTGCAAGCCAAAAATTAGATACCATTTGGGATGAAACAGAAAAAAGATACATGCATCATTACAACTTCCCAGCATATTCAGTTGGTGAAGCGCGTGGTGCTAGATCAACAAACCGTCGCGAAAAAGGACATGGCGCATTGGCAGAACGTGCTCTAGAGCCAGTCATTCCAGCTGTGGAAGATTTCCCATATGCAATCCGTGTGGTGAGTGAAGTAATTTCTTCCAACGGTTCCACATCTCAAGGTTCTATCTGCGGCTCAACACTCGCACTGATGGATGCGGGTGTACCTATCACAGCTCCAGTAGCAGGCATTTCTTGTGGACTCATTCAAGATGGAGATAACTTTACAACATTCATTGATATTCAAGGCGTTGAAGATTTCCATGGCGAAATGGACTTTAAAGTGGCTGGTACCAAAAAAGGGATTACAGCAATCCAAATGGACATTAAAAACGATGGTCTTTCCCATGCAATCGTAAAAGAAGCTTTGGAAACAACCAAAGACGCTCGTTTCGGCATTTTGGATGAAATTATGCTTCCTTGCATTGAGTCACCTCGTGAAGAAGTTTCTCAATACGCACCGAAAATGATCAAAATGAAAATTGCTGTCGATAAGATTCGTGAAGTAATCGGATCCGGTGGTAAAGTCATTCAAAAAATCAGTGCAGAGTCTGGCGCAAAAGTGGACATTGAAGATGACGGAACCATTTATATTTCTGCTGAAAATGCGCAAGCTTGTGACATTGCAAAGCAAATGATTGATGATATTATTTTCGTGCCTGAAATCGGTAAACTTTATTTCGGAAAAGTTGTGCGTATTCTTGCATTTGGTGCTTTTGTAGAATTGGCACCAGGAAAAGATGGCATGGTGCACATTTCAAAAATTTCTGAAAAACGTGTAGAAAAAGTAGAAGACGTTTTGACTGTTGGCGATATGGTTTGGGTGAAAGTCACTGAAATTGATGAAAAAGGAAGAGTTAATCTTTCCATCAAAGATGCAAAACGTGAAATGGAAGCCATGGATAGAAACAAACAATAAGGTAACAAATATATATGACAGTACAATGGAAGGTTGCTGGGGCGGGGAAAGAAGGATTTGTCCGCTTTGGCGACCTTCTTTTTTTTCTAGATGAGGAAAAACAAGAAAGAATATATCGGATTTGTCAGAGCCCCAAATCGGTTTGGGTGGGATTGTTTTCGTACTACTCCAAACAGCAAGAGGGCAATTTATCGCTCTATTGCAGAGGAGAAGATTATCATCACGTTGTCACTAGACGTTTGGAAGAATGCTGTATACGTTTGCGAGAAGCCCATCCAAATCACATATTTGTCCCACTTGTGGATAATTCTCCACTTCCAGAGCAAAAAATTGCAATCATGGCCGGAATTGCGCAAAAAGGAAAGCACAATTTACTCATAGCACCACCATATGGAAGTTATTTTTTTCTTGGGACAATATTGACTGATTTAGAAATGACAAACGTGCAAAACTGCGCAGGCAAAGATATCTGTAAAGGGTGCGATATCTGTGTGAAAGCATGCCCAACTGGAGCTCTCAATGAGGGCTTTGATAAAACAAAGTGCTTGTCTTTTTTGACGCAGGAAAAACGAGAGCTCACACAGCAAGAGACAACTTGGATTCAACAAACACCATATATATGGGGGTGTGACATTTGCCAGAAGGCTTGTCCCTATAATCGAACGGCAGTAGAAACACTATTACCTGAGTTTAAAACGAATGTACTTACAGAGTTAACCAAAGAGGACTTGGAGGGTCTATCTAACCGTCAATTCAAAGAAAAATACAAACAGTATGCGTTTTCTTGGCGTGGCATTGCACCACTGAGGAGAAATTTGTCAATTCGAGAAGAAGAGGTATAGAATAAAACATAGTGGAAACACTTAGCTTATATTATTATGTAAGGTGGGTGTGTATTTTTGAAAGTAAAAGATTTATTTACTCCCAATGTCATTACAGTTTCTCCTGATGAGAGTGTATCTCTTGCTGGTCGAATGCTAGCTAGACACAATGTTGGATCGCTACCTGTGTGTTCAGAAGATGGTGTGGTTCGAGGCATTGTGACTGATCGCGATATTGTATTGCGCTGTATTGCAACAGAAGATGATCCACAACAGACACCGGTGAAACAAATTATGTCAAAGCACATTTGTTATGTGACGCCTGAGCAAGACATTAAAGAAGCCATGCAAGTGATGGCTGAAGAACAAGTGAGAAGGTTGCCTGTGCTTGAAGATGGAAAGCTGACTGCAATGCTGTCATTGGCTGATTTGGCTCGTTCACATGCTTGTGATATGGAGGCATCCAAAGCCCTTTCAGAAATATCCGAAAATATTCGACGCTTATAGTAGAACTTAAAAGCCAGTTTGCTAACGCAAACTGGCTTTTATTATATCTTTTCTAATATAATGCGTATTTGATTGGCTTGCGTTAGACTGTACTCAGAAAGCTCTTGAAACAATGAAGTTAAATAAGGGTCATTTATATCCTGCGCAGCTGTTTGATATTGATGTGCGTGATTTTGTGCATCCAGAAAGCGATTGCGTAACGTGGAAAAATAGGAAGGCATGAGTGTTGCAATTTTCGGTTCTGGAAAGTATCGAAGGCCACTCATAAGAAAGCAAGCCACAGAGAGCCGTTTTGCATAGTGATGGTCTTCTGTTGCCATTTGAGAAAATGTTTTTGAAATCTCTCCATTTGTTCGTTTGGCTAAGGTATTATGAAGGGACTTGCGCTCAAGAATTGTGCTTATCATGGATTGTAGCATAGCGACATGAGACGCTTCTTCATTTACAGAAGAAAATTGGGTAGTTGGGTTGTAGTCGACCTGTGTCGTATTTGTAGCTTCGTCTGCTTGGCGCTTTGTTTCATTATGATTGCTTGAAGGGGAAATGTTTTTTGGTTCATAGAGCAAGGGAGCTTCTTGTTCTAATAATGAGGATAAATTTTCTTTTGAGGTGCTATTAGGCGTGTCACTCATTTTTGGAGTGGGGGTAGGAATGAGTGGACTACTAGGATATGTAGCGGATACACGCTCCCACACACGTTTGAATATGGCATCGGTATCATTGTTTTCAGATATCATGATAACTAAGCCTCCTTTTCACTTTATTCTATGTTATGCAAATGAAGGGTGAATGGTTAGTTTTTGCAGCTTTAGGATGTACTTTTTTTACCAAAGAACGCAATTTAGCTTGACAGAAGTATACAAATCGCCTTAAAATAAAATATCAGGCGTACTGTCATAAGAATGATATTAATATGCTTTGTTGGGTATACAACCCAATTTGTAAGAAAAATTGAAGAAATGGAGGAATATCCGACCTATATGGAAAATACATTTATAGTTGGTTTAGTTAGTGCTGTTATTGGAATTATCATTGGCATTTTAGCTGGTATTATGATTCGGAAAAATATTTCTGAGAAGAAAATTTTAAGCGCAGAAGAAGAGGCGCGTCGTATCATCAATGAGGCAATTAAAAATGCTGAAAATAAAAAGAGAGAAGCGTTAATTGAAGCGAGAGAAGAGATTTTAACAGAACGGAATGCACAAGAAAAAGAAATCAAAGAAAGCCGTTCACAATTACAGAAGCAAGAAAAAAGGCTACAACATAAAGAAGAAAATTTAGACAATAAACTCGAAGCATTAGAGAAAAAAGAAGAAAGTTACACAAGAAAAATTGATGAGGTTGAGAAAACACAGCTCAAAGCAACTCAATTGGTAGAAGAGCAAACTGGGGCTTTGGAAAGAATTTCTGGCTTTACAGCTGATGAAGCAAAAGATTATCTCATCGCAAAACTTGAAACAGAAGTGACGCATGAAAAGGCGATGAAAATCAAGGAAATTGAAGGTCGCATGAAAGACGAAGCAGACACCAAAGCAAAGGAGATTATTTCACTTGCCATTACCCGTTGTGCTGCAGACCATGTCGCAGAAGTGACAGTTTCCGTTGTGCCTCTTCCTAACGATGAAATGAAAGGAAGAATCATTGGTCGTGAAGGTAGAAACATTCGTACACTTGAAACTATGACTGGTGTTGATCTGATTATTGATGATACGCCTGAAGCGATTACCGTTTCGTGTTTTGATCCAGCCAGACGTGAAATTGCACGAAGAGCACTAGAAAAACTCATATTGGATGGCAGAATTCATCCTGCACGCATTGAAGAAATGGTGGAAAGTGCAAAAAGAGAAGTGGAAGAAATCATTCGTTCTGAAGGAGAACGTGCAGTATTTGAAACCAATGTGATGGGCTTACATCCTGAACTTATCAAATTGCTTGGCCGTATGAAATATCGTACAAGCTATGGGCAGAATGTGCTTAATCATTCCATTGAAGTGGCTCACCTTTGCGGACTCATCGCAGCAGAAATTGGTGCTGATGTGCCTCAAGCAAAAAGGGCAGGGTTATTGCATGACATTGGAAAAGCAATTGACCATGAAGTGGAAGGCTCTCACGTTTCTATTGGTGTAGAATTGGCGAAGAAGTATAAAGAAAGTAATGCTGTGATTCACGCCATTCATGCACACCACAATGATGTAGAACCAGAAACTGTGATTGCTTGTATTGTACAAGCCGCAGATGCTATTTCAGCAGCGCGTCCAGGTGCACGTCGTGAAAATCTAGAAAACTATATCAAACGATTAGAAATACTTGAAGAAGTGACAAGCAGCTTCCAAGGTGTTGAAAAATCCTTTGCAATTCAAGCAGGTAGAGAAGTGCGTATCATTGTAAAACCAGAAGTGGTGACAGAAGATGAAATGGTCTTATTGGCCCGTGATATTGCAAAGAAAATTGAAGACGAGATGGAATATCCAGGTCAAATTAAAGTGCATCTCTTAAGAGAAGTGAAAATTGTTGAATACGCAAAATAGAATACATAGTAAAGAGCAAGCTACATAGTAGCTTGCTCTTTTTTGCGCATGTATTAGGGGTTGTGTGTGGTCTGAATAATTGTTACTGATGAAGATGGGTCAAAGCAGAACAAAATATAAAAAAACATCTCTGCTTAAAAACAGAGATGAAAATATAACAGTTAATAACGACGTAGCACATAAACAACTTTGCCGATAATCTGTGCCAAAGTGCCATCAATAGGAGCATAGTTTGGATTCTCAGGTAAAAGCCAAACTGCATCATTGGTTTTTTGATACGTTTTAACGGTCGCTTCGTCTTCAAAGAGTGCCACAACAATATCACGGTTATGGGCAGATTGTTGGGGTTTCACAATGACAAGGTCATTGGGTAGTATTCCTGCATTAATCATAGAATCACCACGAACACGAAGTGCAAATAAGGAATCATCTTCGGTGTTCATTGGGTATGTAATGTATTCTTCGATATGTTCTTGTGCCAATATGGGAGAACCTGCTGCGACATGGCCCAGTACAGGGATGTCACGGTTTGATTGTTTGGCAATCGGATGTTCGGTGTTAATGGTGATGGCTCGGGTTTTCCCTTCGGGTTGAGAAATCACGCCAGCTTCTTTCATGCCTTTGAGATGAAAATGAACGGTAGAAGGAGACTTGACGCCCATATAATCGCCAATTTCTCTTACTGACGGAGGGTAGCCATATTTACGCGAAAAATCAGTGATAAAATCATAGATTTTCTGTTGTCTTGTGGTGAGTTTATTCAATATACTCCCCCCTATATAGTTAATATTTTTCGTATCATATCATATACCTTGTGTAAAGTCAAACGATTGTTCTATATGGGCGAATCATTAAAACTGATCAATCCAATGGGTGATAAGGAATGTGGGAATGCTCCACAAAAGAAGATACATAGAAATTTGTATAGCAGAAAAGGTGAAATATGATCCATATATGGATAAGAATAAAATAAGAGCAATGCCAATAAAGGAACTCAAACAAGCGATAAAGGCTGATAAATAAGTGGCATATTGTAATCTAGTTGCGGATAGAATAGCCGTAGTTGTGGCCTCCAAACCGTTGCGGTTAATCAGAGCAACGAGGTGAGAAGGGCTTTGGCTGGATTTGTGCAATAGTTCATGTCGCTCTGTAATGGAGGGAGAGGTGAACCGAATGCGAGTAAAGCGTTTGTTTGTGCGGAATAGCTTTGTCGTAAAAGCAAAATCAATGACGCCTAGAATTGGGATGATTCTTGTCTTGAACAGCATGCCAAGAGCGGAAGAGACAGAGTGATGCACATGATATTCCATACTAAAAAAACCAACCAAACGATCATTGATTGCGCAGAAAAGACCCTCTTCGTCTTCTAAGTTGGAGGGCACTTGATAAATTCCCTTTTGCTTCATATAAGCAGCGTTGCCAACGAAAACCTGTGCACCATCGATGATTGCCGAAGCTCCTTCATCTTCTAGTGTGGTAGCGGCCGTGTGAAGAAGTTTTGCGCCTTCAATTCGAGCAAGGCTAGAAAAGGTTTCATGTAAATCGCTCCCCACTGCTTTTAAAACTGAAGTAGTATAGGATATGACACGTGCAGAAGGGGCATTACCAAATAAGCGGTAATTGTTCAGTTGCATACTACCACTGGGAAATAAGTCGCTGTGTTTGACAAGCAAATTTGCTGTATTTTTAGTTTTGTGGACACCAGACCAGCCAGCCAGTGCAACGCCAGCCAGACGCAATCGTCTCGATAAGCGATAAAAGGGGAAGGAGAAACAAAGCCCCATACTCAAACTGCATGATATGGTGCAAAAAGCAGATAGCAGATAAAAAAAGTGGGTTACTTCATTGTGAAATATACTTGTAATGACAGTGGCGAAAACGCTGGCAAAGAGAAAAAAAGGTGCATAGTACTCAAAAATGAGTTCTGCGCCATCTTTTTGTTGCATTTGAGAGGAAAAACTCGTGGCGCTATTTGATCTGCGACGATAGAGCGGTTTTTCGCCCCATTGGTGATATTCCATCGTCAAGCAGTCGGTTTGCGTTGAGATTGAAACTGTTTGGCAGTTATAATACTGGGCTTGTTTCTTTCGAGAAAGACCCCATAGCTGAAAGAATAAAATCAAACTAACTGGGGCAAATAATGGCAAGCTGTATGGGCGGAGAGAAAGGGTGACAAAGAGCGTATCTATTATTACAAAAAGAGAAGAGAGCACGCAGAGACTCTCAGCACCGAATTTTGCGAGCAATAAGCTTTTTAAACCTTTTATCAGGAGTTCTTTGCTAAAAACAAGCGAAAGAATAAAGAGACTCAAACTGCTATATAATATAACAGTAACATTTGAAAACACAGAGGGAAATATCATGTTGTTTGTAACCGTGGCATATGCAAGGAGCATCAGTAAACTGGTAAATAAAGCGACAACATAGCTTTGCGTACGCAACGATTTAGATTCTTTGCGATAGCCATACTGCAATTCCTTTATTGGCACACTTGGAGGTGTATGTTTATCTGAAAATTGAGGAAATCCCCACGCCACATGTGGGAGAGAGACTTTGATGGTAGGAAAATGAATTGCCTTTTTGTATTTACGAAACCAAGCGCGAGATTGCTGGAGAGAATTTGAAAACAGCTCTTTCACGGTTTCTGGTTCGGCTTGCTCAGTTTCGCTTTGGCTCGATGGTTCACTTGCCTGTTCTGAATCTTTTAGGAAGTCTGCAAAGTGGCTTTCCGTTTCTGCATCCAATTCTTCTTGCTCCGTTTCGGGAGAGATTGTTGTTTGGGCATCTTGTGGCGAAGAGACTGGAGCCGTTTGTTCGGGACTTTCAGGTTGTGGCTCGGAAATCATATCATGAATCAGAATAGGGTTCTCGTTGACGAGTGTTTCAGAAGAAAGCTCTTCTTCAAAGCTAAATTCGAACAAGGCTTTTTCAGCTTCAGAGATATGATTGGATGTAGGGGGCTCTTCTATAATAGGTGTTGACGCAATTTCTTCTTCGAAAGAATACTCATTTCCCCAGGAAGAGACTTCTTTGATGATCTCATTTAATTCATATAGATTGGAATCGTTTTTCACTTCTGGCATGAAATCACCTTTTCTTATAAACGCTGACGTAGAGCTTCGTATAAAATAATGGATGTTGCAACACTTGCATTGAGTGAGTTGAGTTTGCCACGCATTGGGATATTGAGTAAGAAGTCACAGTTTTCTTTGACCAGTCGTCCCATGCCGTCACCTTCAGAGCCAACGACAATGACAGTAGGACCTTTCAAATCGGATTCATACAAAGCAGTGCTTCCTTCTGCATCTGCACCAAATACCCAAAGACCTTCTTTTTTCAATTCTTTTAAAATCATGGGAAGATTAGGGACTTTGGCAACTGGTATATGAGATACAGCGCCTGCTGAGGTTTTCGCGACTACAGCAGTCAGTCCGACACTTCGTCTTTTGGGAATGATGACACCATGAGCGCCTACGCACTCAGCGGTGCGTATGATTGCTCCTAAATTGTGTGGATCGGACAATTCATCACAGACGATGATGAGTGGAGGTTCATTTCGGCTTTGTGCAAGTGCTAGCATGTCATCCACAGAGGCATATTCTTGCACACTAAGGACAGCTACGATTCCTTGGTGTGTTTTGGTTTGGCTTAAGCTATCCAAACGTCGACGATCTGCCTGTGTTATCACGATGTTTTGCGCTTTGGCAGCAGAAGTGATGCGATTTATCGTGTTGTCACTTTCGCCTTTGGCAACAAAAATTTTGTCAATTGGTGTTTTTGCGCGCAGTGCCTCTAGGACTGCATTTTTTCCTTCGATAATTCCTTCTGGGTTTGCCTCTAACAAGGCTTCAACTTTTTGTTTCATATGTTCACCTAAATTTGATTTTTCATTTAGTTTATCATATCATGAAATACTAGAGATAAAAAGCGGTTTTCCTCTCTTCTCGCAGAAAATATTTTATATAATGAAATGAGTATGCTTTAATAGATTGTTCACACTCTACTTATTGCTTTTAAAAAAGGGATATGGTATATTTAACAATATTGCACTTATTTTGTGAAAGATGCTATAAAAATACCCCACATTTTGTGGATAGTGAAACAAGGAGGCGATACATTTGAGCCCCAACCCGAATAATAAAAAAAATCAAGCGCCGAAAAAACGAGGTGCACTTATGTCAGCCATTTTATGGGCTGTCGTAATAACACTAATTCTTAATGTGCTTGCCAATCGTGCCAACAATGCTAAGACGACTGAACTTGATTATAACGAATTCATTGAGATGATTGAAAAAGATGAGTTGTCTTTTGTAGAAATGAGCGAAAAGCAATATACCCTTACTTTGAAAGGGCAAGAAATTGTTACTGATATTAACACTTCCGGGATACAAGAATTTTTGACTTCTGCAAGTGAAAATAATGATGAAGAACGATTTATCGTAGTGCCCACAGTTGGAACAGTGACACATGCGGAACTCTTGTCACTTTTTGACGAACATGATGTTGGCTATCGTTTTTATGTCCCACCAGAAACATCATACTTGAGCTCCATATTTATGAATCTTGTATTGCCAATGCTTATCATCATGGTGTTTTTCTTTTTTGTACTGCGCCGTATAGGTGGTGGTATGGGTGGCATGGGCGGTATGGGCGGTGTTGGCAAAGCCAATGCAAAAGTCTACATGGAACGTTCCACTGGAGTGAATTTTGCTGATGTAGCAGGGCAAGATGAAGCGAAAGAATCTTTGCAGGAAATCATTGATTTTTTACATTACCCTCAAAAGTATACGAAAATAGGTGCGAAGCTACCAAAAGGTGCACTTTTGGTGGGTTCACCTGGTACAGGTAAAACACTTTTGGCAAAAGCCGTTGCTGGCGAAGCAGGCGTACCGTTCTTTTCCATTTCAGGTTCAGACTTTGTAGAGATGTTCGTCGGTGTAGGCGCATCGCGTGTGCGTGATCTGTTCCGCGAAGCGGCTAAAGTCGCGCCTTGTATCATATTCATTGACGAAATTGATACCATCGGGAAGAGTCGTGACAACCGTATGGGTGGAAACGATGAAAGAGAGCAAACACTCAATCAATTGCTCGCTGAATTGGATGGGTTTGACCCTTCGAAGGGCGTTATTGTGCTAGCAGCGACCAACCGTCCTGAAGTTTTGGATAAAGCACTACTTCGTCCTGGTCGATTTGACCGACGTATTACAGTGGATCGTCCAAATTTCAAAGGAAGATTGGCGACACTACAAGTGCATACAAAAAAAATCCGACTATCTGAAGATGTTAATCTTGAGAAAATTGCACAAGCAACAGCAGGTAGTGTTGGTGCCGATCTTGCAAACTTAGTCAATGAAGCAGCACTTCGCGCGGTACGTCGTGGCAGACAAGCCGTCAATCAGCGTGATTTGCTCGTGTCTTTTGAGCTCGTAATTGCTGGTGCAGAAAAGAAAGGCACCATTTTGACTGAATGGGAAAAAAGGCTCATTGCATATCATGAAGTTGGGCATGCGCTTGTGGCAGGATTGCAAAAAAATAGTGAACCTGTTACGAAGATTACCATTGTGCCACATACACAAGGTGCACTGGGTTATACAATGCAAACTCCAGAAGAAGAACGCTTCTTAATGAACAAAGAAGAATTGTATGATAGAATTCGTGTTCTACTAGCTGGTCGTTGTGCAGAAGAAGTGGTATTTGAAACGAGCACTACAGGGGCTGCCAATGATATCGAGCGCGCTACAGACATTGCTCGTAAAATGATTACACTCTATGGGATGAGTGACCATTTTGGTATGGTTGGTTTGGCTAGTGTGAAGAGTCAATATTTAGATGGTTCTATGGGAATGAATTGTGCGGATAATACGACAGCCATAGTGGATGAGGAAATCCGTAGCATTATCGATCATTGTCATGAGGACGTGACAAAAATACTCGAGGATAAGAGAGAATTATTGGATCAAATCTCGGAATATTTGCTGAAAAAAGAAACCATCACTGGTGCAGAATTTATGGCAATTATGGAGGGCAGAAATCCAGAAGAAGAAGCAGAAGCGGAAGAAGAATTTATTGAAACGCCTTGGGTTTCTCCACTTGAGAAAAAACGTATGGAACAACAAGATGACAATAAAGAGCAGGCAGATGCAGATTCTTTGCCACTTGAGCAAAAAGAAGATAGTAAAGAGGTTGCGCAAGAAGATGAATCAAAAGGAAAAAAAGACAATGATGATTTAGAAATATTTTAACAACAGGACCCTGCTTGAATTTCAAGTAGGGTCTGTTGATGATTGGGTATTTTTGTGGAAAACTGTGTGTAAAAGTGTATAACTGTATAAAATAAGAGAAAAAGCAGGAAAAGATTCAATTCTTTCCTGCTTTTTTATGTGTTTTTTGAGGAATGTATAAAGTGAAGGCGAAAACGAAATAGTAAAGATAAAATAACAAATCTAAATAAAATTATACTGAAAAATGGAATCGGTTATAAGCTAGTAGAAAGGTGAGTTAGATGAAGAAAAAAGTCGTTGTCATTGGTTCTGGCGTTGGTGGACTTTGCACTGCTCTTTATTTATTGCATGCAGGGATGGAAGTTCATGTTTATGAAAAAAATGACAAAGTAGGTGGTGTCATTGCGCCTTCTTATTTGTCTGGTAACACCTTTGAGCAGAGTGCTACTATGATGATCGAGCCAGAGCAATATAGACGCTTTTTTAAAGGCATTGGAAAAGATATGAATGATTATCTTGAAGTTTCTGAGAAAGAGGTCCTGTATACGATCATAGAGCCTAATAAAGCTCTTTGGAAATTAGAGAGAAGAATTGAGTCAGATGCTTTTGAAAAGCAAATAGAATATCGCAATCTTGTGACAAACTATCAAAAAAAGTATTCTTTTTTAAACAAACAATTACTCACTAAACCAGTGGATGACATATGCACCGTTTTAGCGCTCATGCGTAAGAAAGAAACCTGGAGTATGCTTTCAAAGAATACTTGCAAAAAAGTCATTTCCGATGTAGTAAGTGATGAGTCCTTGCAAAAAGCTACATTATTTCAAACTTTATATATGGGGTTGCCCGCGCAACTATTGCCAGCCATATTCACTTCTGTGCCAGCGCTTTCTCATGCACAAGGGATTCCGCACATCAAAGGTGGAATGAGTGCGTTTTTAGATGCACTGATGGCTATCTTTCGAGAGTTTGGTGGGATACTTCATCTTCATGCACCTGTCGAGCGAATTTTAGCACATAGTAATCGCGTGTGTGGCGTTGTGGTAGGGAATAAACCTGTTTTTTCAGATATCGTAATATCAAATGCAGATTACTGCTATACAATGGATAAGCTTTTACCATATGAGTATGGAAAAAGAAGAAACTATACGCATAGTGTATCTGTGTATATTCTTCGACTGGTCCTCAAGAAAAAAGCGCCTTGTGTATTGACAGAACATAATATGTATTTGGGAGAGAATTTTGAAGAGGAAATGAATCGCTTGGCAGAAGGAAAATTTCCGCAAACGCCACCCATCTATATTTACTATCCTGATAGCGGAAAAACGGAACAGGAATCGCAAGTCTCAACATGCATTCAAATGGTGGTGCGAGTTCCTAATTTACAAAATGCGAAGTTTTCTTGGACAACAGAAAAGAAAGAGCGAATGCAAGAAATATGCTATTTGGCTCTTGCTGAGATTGGTTTTACAAAAGATGATGTGATTAACGCAGAAGAGATGATACCAGAAGAGTTTTTAAATAAGTATAATCGTAGTAATGGAGCATCATTTGGTATTGCTCACACGTTGATGCAAAGTGGTGTATTTCGACCACAATCGAAACACCCAGATGTAAAGGATATGTACTTTGTCGGGTCGAATATACACCCAGGGAATGGGGTCAGCATGGTCATGAAAGGGGCTGCCATTACAGCCAAAGAAATTGTAAAGGCTTGTTTAGAGCAGGAAAAGATCTAAATTAGGAAGAAGACATCTATGTGCAGAAGAGATTTGAGTGGTATTATGGTCATAAAAATGTATAGACAATAGACTCTAATAGAAAAACAAAAAAACACCACTGACAATTGTCAGTGGTGTTTTATACTAGTTAAAAACTAAATTAGAATACACCTTGTTCTAGCATTGCAGTAGCAACTTTTTTGAAGCCTGCGATGTTAGCACCAGCAACTAGGTTATAACCTAGGTTGAATTCTTCACAAGCGGCTAGGGATTCTTTAACGATGTTAGCCATCATTTTTTGTAGCATTTCGTCAACTTGTTCAGCATCCCAAACGATACGTTCAGAGTTTTGAGACATTTCTAGAGCAGAAACGCCTACACCACCTGCGTTAACAGCTTTGGATGGAGCAACAACTTTAACTTTGCTTTGTAGGTAAGCCAAAGCTTCGTTTGTTGTTGGCATGTTAGCAACTTCGATGTAGTATTCTACATTGTTTGCTAGGATTTGATCTGCTTCTTTCATGCCGATTTCGTTTTGGAAAGCGGAAGGCATAGCGATGTCCATTTTTTCGCCCCATGGTCTTTCACCAGCAACGAATTTAACACCGAATTTGTCAGCGTAATCTTGGCAACGGTCACGACCAGAAGAACGCATTTCTAGTAGATATTCAATTTTTTCTTCAGTGGTAACACCGTCTGGATCGTAAACGTAGCCGTCTGGACCAGATAGAGTAACAACTTTACCGCCTAGTTCAGCAACTTTTTTACAGATACCCCAAGCAACGTTACCGAAGCCAGAAACACCAACAGTTTTGTCTTTGAAGTCAAGACCGAAAGCTTTTAGAACTTCAGCTGTGTAGTAAACTGCGCCGTAACCTGTAGCTTCTGGACGGAAGTGAGAACCACCGTATGTCATGCCTTTACCAGTTAGAACGCCGTTTTCCCATAGGCCTTTTAGACGGCGATATTGACCGTACATGAAGCCGATTTCACGACCACCAACACCGATGTCGCCAGCTGGTACGTCGCAGTCAGGACCGATATAACGATACAAAGCTGTCATGAAGCTTTGGCAGAAACGCATGATTTCAGCATCACTTTTACCACGTGGGTCAAAGTCAGAACCACCTTTAGCGCCACCGATTGGTAGACCTGTTAGGCTGTTTTTGAAGATTTGTTCAAAGCCTAGGAATTTAATGATACCTGGGTATACGGAAGGATGGAAGCGAAGACCACCTTTGTATGGGCCCAAAGCGCCGTTAAATTGGAAACGGTAACCAAGGTTTGTGTGCCATTGACCTGCGTCGTCCATCCAGCATACGCGGAATGTGAACATACGTTCAGGTTCTACGATACGGCCTAGTAGATCTACTTGCTCATATTCAGGGTGAGCATTAACGATAGGTTCTAGAGATTCCAAAACCTCTTCTACAGTTTGGACGTATTCTGGTTCAGATGCGTGTTTTGTTCTTACGTTTTCGAGAACTCTTGCAATATATGCGTTCATAACAAGTTTGCTCCTTTAAATTATATTTTCGCCTCTGTAGTGCACGAAGGTTAAAACGTGGTACATAGGCCATTTACAAATTGATTGAGAATGGTTTTTAGAAATAAATCTAGAAACATTCTACTAATCGAAACGTCACAACAAACTATATCACGAGTATAACCAAAACGCAATATTAAAAGCAAAATAATTTGTAAAAAATGTTCGTTTCTGAGCGTTTCCTAAGAGGTTTTTTATATATTTGTCATATTGCACAAAAGAATGTTTCTCTTTATGTTTGCAATGACTAAAAATTTTTCTAGATAACTCTTCTCAAATCTTGTCATCATAGCCAAGTTATTTTTATTCACTTTTACTAGGAAATATGACAGCATGAAAAGACCCCAAAGTCTAAATGAAACTTAGACTCTGGGGTGAGAGGTTATCGAGCACCTGACTTTAGAATAGAATTCTTTGCCGCATTGTATAGTGGTTCAACTAGGAAGATTACCGCTATCCCAGCAATGACCACTTGTAGCACGTTGGCTGTAATGGAGAAAACTGGTGTATACCAGTTACCATAGATTATTGCTTCGGCAATATAGTAGCCAACAACTTTAATGATTGCTGCAACTACAAATGCTAGAATGCATGTTTTTTTACTTTTATTGCGTTCTGTGATTAATCCTATAAAATAACCTGTGAGCAAGCCAATGACTAAGGTGTATGGAGCCCACGCAGTGTATTTGGAAAGGACATCAAATAGTGCCATTCCAACACCGCCGGATATTGCACCTACTTTTCGGCCGAACAAAATAGCAGCAATGAAAAATGGAATATTACCAAAGTGAACAAAAGCTCCATCACTAAATCCAATCGGTAGTTCTATACCCAAATATGTGCAAATATATGTTAGGGCAGTGAACATTGCTGTTAAGACTATGAATTTTGTGTGGGTTAGTTTTGGTGTTTGTTCTATTGTTGCATTGTTAGTTAATGGCATCAAAAAACCTCTTTTCTCAATCTCTTTGTTTCAGTATATCAGCGTGCTGACTGCCTCAAAATATCCAGATTTCTATTTTTTTGAATGGTCAGATTAAATCAGAACTTGTTTTATTATGTCTGTACCTTATAATGGAATGGAAAGGATGTGGCATTCATGAGAGATGAAAATCAGTTGTTATGGCAAGTGCTCGATGGATATAATCAAGAAAATATTGCATCGTTTCATATGCCAGGACATAAAAGAAATCGTTCATTTGCGCCTTATTTACATGAGTTGAGTGCTCATATGGATATTACCGAAATTCCGAATTTTGATGATCTGCATGAGCCACGAGAAATCTTAAAAGATAGTATGGAAAAAGCCGCTCAACTGTGTGGAAGTCAAAAAGCCTTCTATTTGGTAAATGGAAGCACAGCAGGGATACTAGCTGCCATTCGGTCTGCAACCAAACGTTTTGATACAGTGCTTGTTGCACGCAACTGTCATCGTGCTGTATATCATGCGATAGAATTGTGCTGTTTGCAGACTGTTTTTTTAGAACCACCAACCATTGAAGGCTTTGGTTGTGCTGGCTCTATCACGCCACAAATGGTGCAAGAGGCAATTGAAGAGAATGCAGAGATCAAGCTGGTCATTCTGACGAGTCCTACATTTGAAGGGATTATTTCTGACATACAAGCGATTTCTGAGATTGTCCATGAAAACGACATTCCAATTTTTGTGGATGAAGCGCATGGTGCACATCTTGGTTTGCATCCAACGTTTCCCCGTTCAGCCATTCAATGTGGAGCAGATTTGGTGGTGCAAAGTTTTCACAAAACACTGCCGAGTTTAACGCAGTCAGCTGTTTTGCACCTCAATAGTAATCGAATTGCAACGGAAGAAATACAAAGACAATTGATGATTTTTCAGTCTAGTAGTCCGTCTTATATACTGCTGGCATCGCTGGATGCATGTACAAGGCTATTGTTACAGAAAGAGTCTTCTTCCTTGTTTGAAGCTTGGCACAACCGCTTGCAAGTTTTTGCAATGAAGATGAAAGCACTAAAAAAGATAACGCTCTTAACACGAGAAAAAAGCAAGAACATTTGGGCTGTGGATCCTTCCAAGTTGGTCTTTGCAATGATTGGAACAACTTATACAGGCGTACAGTTTTTGGAGAGACTCAGACATGAATATGGCATACAATTGGAAATGGGATATTTACCCTATGCCGTTGCTATGACATCTCTGGCAGATACTGATGAGATGATGGAAAAGCTAACAAGGGCAGTGGAAGCGTTGGATGCTTCTATTGAGCGAGATGAAACGCAAGTCGCAAGGAGTCAGGTGCCTTTGGTTTGGAGTAAGATGCCCGTCTATAAGGCAATTGAAGCGCCTAGTAAAGTTGTGAATTGGAACAAAGCGGCAGGGAAACTAAGTGGGAGTTATGTTTGGGCATATCCTCCTGGAGTACCTATCGTGGCGCCAGGTGAAGTGATTTCGCAAGAAATCTTAGAGTATTTATACAATCTACAGATGGCTGGTGTGCATATTCAAGTAACAAAAGGGGTTGTTTTTGAGGAAATTGCTGTTTTAGATGTTTAAGCATTGACAAATTGCAAGGGTATTACATATAATGTGAGATGTATGAGTTTGCTTCTATCAAAAGAGCGAACAAACTAAAGGAGCTGTGTTTAGCATGAAACGTATTCAAACAATCGAAACAAGAGACCTCATCAAAAGTCTTGCAACTGGCGGCTGCGGTGAGTGCCAAACATCTTGTCAATCTGCTTGCAAAACATCTTGTGGTTTGACAAATCAATCTTGCGAAAATGATAAAGGCTAAGAACATATCATTCAGCTTGTGAAAGTCGCCTGATCACCGTTGCGTGTGAGGGGCGGCTTTTTCTGTGAAAGGAAGATAGTTGTGATTCACCAGTTTAAATTAGATGGCTTTTGTGTTGTACTTGATATATACAGTGGAGCAATTCACGTAGTAGATCCTGTGGCGTATGATATTATTGCACTGTATCAAAACCACTCAGCTGAACAAATTATTTCAATCATATTAGAGCGTTATGCTAAGGATGAGGATGTCACGCAAGAAGACATCAGACTTTGTTTGAGTGATATAGAATCGCTGATTAAAGCGAATAAACTTTTTTCTAAAGATCCCTTTTCTGCTCTAGAGAGCCATGAGTTCAAAAAGACAAACACAACGCTCAAGGCGATGTGTATTCACATTGCGCATACCTGTAATTTGACCTGTGATTATTGTTTTGCAAAGCAGGGAAATTATCAAGGCGCTGATGCAGTGATGTCATATGAAGTAGGAAAGCAGGCGCTCGATTATCTGATTAGAGAATCAGAGGGCAGACGCAATCTCGAAGTGGACTTTTTTGGCGGAGAGCCACTAATGAATTGGCAGGTCATTAAAGATTTGGTGGCGTATGCAAGAGAGCAAGAATCAATTCATGATAAGAATTTTCGCTTTACACTGACAACGAATGGTGTTTTGATTGATGATGATGTCATTGAGTTTGCCAACAAAGAAATGCACAATGTGGTATTGAGTTTAGATGGAAGAAAAGAAGTGCATGACCGTTTGCGAAAAACAGCCAACGGACGAGGAAGTTATGATGTGATTGTCCCCAAATTTCAAGAGTTTGTGGAAAAACGAGGCGGAAAAGATTATTATCTGCGTGGAACATATACCAATCAAAACATTGACTTCACAAATGACATTTTACATATGCTCGATTTGGGTTTCCGTGAACTAAGTATGGAGCCTGTGGTTTGTAGCCCTGATGATGAAGTGGCACTCACTGAAAAGGATTTGCCTGCACTTTTTGAGCAATATGAGTTGCTTGGGCATGAAATGCTCAAACGATATAAACAAAATGATGAGTTTACGTTTTATCATTATATTATGGATTTGAATGCAGGTCCTTGTTTGCATAAGCGTATTGCAGGCTGCGGATCTGGTACAGAATATCTTGCAGTGACGCCATGGGGAGATTTGTATCCTTGTCATCAATTCGTGACACATCCAGAATTTAAAATGGGAAATGTGTGGGATGGTATTACAAAACCTGAAAAAATAGATGACTTTGCGAAATGTAATATTTATGCCAACCCCACTTGTAGAGACTGTTGGGCAAAAATGTTTTGTGCCGGTGGGTGCACAGCGAATGCGTATCATACAACAGGGTCAATTTTTGGTGTGTATGAGTTTGGCTGTGAATTGTTTAAAAAACGTGTAGAATGTGCAATTGTCTTGCAGATTGCAAAAGGATTGCATGTAAACGCTTAGGTTTGAATGACAAAAAAGAGTGTAGGAATGTTTCCTACACTCTTTTTTTATACTTCTGACATGGTGAAAATAAACGTGGTTTTCCCATCTTCGCTGGTGACGGAGATGGTTTCTTTATAGGTGTTCAATATTGTTTTCACGATATAGAGTCCTAAGCCCACCCCTTCTTTTTCGCTTCGCGAACTATCTGCTTTATGGAAACGATCAAAAACGTGTGGAAGTTGTTCTTTTGGAATTTCTTCGCCTTCATTTTGAATGGAAATATATGCTTTGCCTGCTTTGGAGGTTATATTCAGATCCAAATGTCCTTCAAACTTTGAAAACTTGATGGCGTTGTCCAATAGGTTGTAGCACACTTGCGTAATGGCATCTGGGTCTCCCCAGACCAAAAGACCTTTTGGGGGCAAGTCAGTGATGACCTCTAATTGCTTTTCTGTTACCTTTGATTCTAAACTAAACAAAACGCGCAATAACAGTTCACTTATGTCAAATTGTACTTGTGCGGAAACGCGCTCTTGAGACTGTAAGCGAGACAGCTCAAGCATTCGACGAATGAGTCTTGAGAGGCGTCGTGTTTCCGATGAAATGACTTTAAGTGATTCGCGCTGTCGTGTTTGTGGGATTGTTCCATCCAACATGCCGTCTGCAAAGCCAGCAATGGTAGTCATGGGGGTTTTGAGTTCGTGAGAGACGTTTGCTACAAACTCACTGCGTCTGAGTTCAGCGACACTGATGGATTCAGCCATCGTGTTAAAGGCTTTTGTGAGGTCACCCACTTCATCTTTACGATGGCTATACTCTTCTAGTCTGGTATCCATATCACCATGCGCAAAACGATATACGGCATCTGAAATTTCTCGCAAAGGTTTCACCATATACTGTGCGGTAATGGCACAAATTACGAGGGAAAGCATAAGGACAGCGAAAGCTGTCATGAGAAAAAGCTGAAGAGCGTCTTGTAGGAAATTTTTTATGTGAGAGGCGTCTGTAGCGACATATAACATCCCAATGGGCACTTCCAGTTCTATGGGTCTATTATCATCAAACGTGATTTGGTGTGCAACGATGGGAACCCCAGTGACATACATGCTTTGTGCAAATAAATCATTGAACGTAGTGAATTCCGTAAAGGTCTGTTTATCTAAAGTTGCTTTTGCAATCCAAGTAGGAACTTTTTTTTCTGGATCAAGAGATAGATTGATGTCATTGCCAATGGCATATTGGATGACGCCTTCTGAAGAGGTGAGCAAGATGGTAGTGTCAGAAATCATGGCGACGGATTCTAAATACTGTTTAAAATCGTTGCCAGTTAAGTCTGATTCATTTTGCAATACAGATTTCGCATATTTTGAAATATGGCCGACATCTTGCACGACGCTTTTTCGGAGTTCATCCAAATGATATTGGTAATATAAACTAAAGAAACCAGTGCCAAGGAGAACGAGACAAAACGATATCAAACTGAGGGTGGCAATGAGTTGTCTTTGATACATGATGGCCTGCCTTTCTCATCAGCGAAGTTCAAATTTATATCCAACGCCCCAAACCGTTTTGAGAGACCAATGTTCACTCACGCCTTCAAGCTTTTCTCGCAAACGTTTGATATGTACGTCTACTGTGCGAGAATCACCAAAGTAATCAAAGCCCCATACTTCGTCTAAAAGCTGATTGCGAGTAAAGACGCGGTTTGGAGAACTTGCCAAATGGTAAAGCAGTTCCAGTTCTTTTGGGGGAGTGTCAATTCGATTGCCTGTGACTTCTAGTTCATATGAGTCCAAATCAATCATCAAATCGGCAAAGCGAAGTTTTTTGCTAGATTCCTCTTCTTCGCCGGTTCTACGCATGACAGCGTGTACTCTTGCTAACAATTCCTTCATTTCAAAAGGTTTTACAATATAATCGTCTGCACCCATTTCAAGCCCCGTCACTTTATCGGTGGTTTCACCTTTGGCGGTTAACATGATAATTGGTGTTTTGCTTGACTGGCGGATAGCAGAACATACGGAAAATCCATCCATGACAGGGAGCATGATGTCCAGCAACACCAAATCTGGATGATTGCTGTGATATAGTTCAAGTGCCTTTCCGCCATCCACTGCTATTTCAGTTTCAAAGCCCTCTTTTTCTAAATATAATTGAAGAAGTTGCGCAATGTTTGTATCGTCTTCTGCGATCAATACTTTTTTTGTCATAATCCATTCGACCCTTCTGTTTTTTTAGATACATAGTAGTATTATCGCATTGTTTTTTTTCTTCGTCAAGAATAACGCTAAGGTATATATTTTTGCATTCAGGTCATACTGATGTTGAAGGGAGTGATATAGAATGTCAAAAAAATATAAACGTGAAATTGAGAAAAATGGTGTCAATGATATAGCTGCAGCCATTTGTTCCAGTGGAAAAGATAGTCCTTCACCAGTTGCAAGAAAAAAGAAAAATGCAACAAGTAAAGTTGAAATCGATGAGATTAATGATAGTACGCAAAGTGCAGTATGGTAATTACTCTGCCTGCGTAGAATCAAAATGCGTCAACTAGTTTTAGTTGGCGTATTTTATATGCTTTAGGATGCACAAAAAAACTATTTATATAAGTAGCAAAAAAATTTCGTAAGCCATATGGTTAATCTTTTTGCGAGGAGAGATATATTGTGGATGCAAAAAAATAAACGGCAACCGATGTCGGTTGCCGTTTATTGATGTTGAAAAAATGATTATCTTTCTTCAATCCAGTGTTTGCCGATTGGATCAAGATTAGCATCTTTATTCATGTTGTGGCAAATCATTAGAGTTTGGTTACGGTTTTCAACATGCAAAGCATTTTCAAAACCAGATGCGTCAACGTTGCA
The DNA here is from genome assembly GCA_030625685.1 of Oscillospiraceae bacterium. GTDB lineage: Bacteria > Bacillota > Clostridia > Oscillospirales > Oscillospiraceae > Evtepia. Next base: position 143,210 of record DAOUQJ010000002.1, on the reverse strand, counting down.
ACGCATAGCTTCTTTTGTTAGACGAACTGCTAGAGGATCTTTAGCTGCGATTGTACGAGCAAGGTCCATAGCAATTGGGTTTAGGTCAGCACGAGTTTCAACAACTTTAGTTACAAGACCTAGGTTGTAAGCTTCGTCAGCGTTGATGAAGTTACCAGTTAGCATCATTTCGTATGCACGGCCAGTACCGATCAAACGTGGAAGTTGGTAAGAAGAACACATGTCACAACCACCGATACCAACGTTTGCATAGAAGCAAGAGAAACGTGCAGTTTGAGTACAAACACGAATGTCAGAAGCCATAGCTAGAGAGAAGCCACCGCCAGCTGATACGTTGTCGATCATAGCAATCCAAGGTTGTGGAGTTTGAGTCATTTTTAGTTCCATTTCACCAAGTTTGATTTGGTAAGCATAGAAACCAGGAGCTGTTTTTTCGTAGTCAGTTAGACCTTCTTTAACGTCCAAGCCAGCACAGAAGCCTTTAGCTTCGTCGCCACCGTATAGCAATACTACACGAACGTTGTAGAAGTCGTCTTTAAGAATGCCACAAAGTTGAGTCATTTCTTCAACTAGTGTGTGGCTCAATGCATTGTAAGCATTTGGACGGTTTAGAGTAACTTTCAGGATGTTTGGTTCTACCATGTCAAGTTTAAGAGTTTCGAACTCTGGGTAAGTAAGTGGTGCTGGATAATTGATGTTCATAAGTCAGTCCTCCTAAAAAATTTACGGGTAACTACCCGGGTTTAACTTTTTTGTGCCACGGAATAGCCGACCCAGTTAGTCGACTGGGTCGGCTAGCAAACACTTCAATTTTATCTAAACGAAAACGATTAGATAGTTAAGACAATTTATCCGAGAGATAAATTAGCCTTTAAGAGCGTACATACCGTAGATTAGTTTTTGGATATCGCCAGAACCTTCGATGTTTGGAGCGATAGCAGCGTCTCTTAGGAAACGTTCTACTTGGTATTCGTCACAAACGCCGTATGCGCCCAATGCGTTAACAGCCAATGTTGCAACTTTAGGTGCCATTTCAGCAGCATAACCTTTTGCTTGAGCTGTGAAGCTTTGTACGTAACGCATTGTAGCAATGTCGTCAGAAGCAAAGTGGTTGTTGTCACAAACGTCAGAAGCAGAAAGAAGAAGAAGTTCTGCAGTTTTTGCGTATGTGCAAATTTCAGCAATTCTCAATTGAACTGTTGGGAATTTAGCGATAGATTTGCCTCTGTGTAGTTTTTCTTTACAGTATTTAACTGCAAGGTCAGCAGCACCAAGCATTGTGCCTGTGAAAACAGCTGTGAAACCTAGTTTACCATAAGCAGTTGTGCCAAGTAGTTGTGTGAAGCCGTCGCCGTGTTTGCCAAGGATTTGATCTTCAGTGATTTCGATGTCATCCATGAATACGTCGTATACTTCACTGCCGTGGTAACCGATTTTTTCCCATGGAGTGGAAATAGAGTAACCTTTGCAGAATTTGTCGAAAACAATACCAGTAACGATGTCTTTACCGTCTTCGCCTTCTTCAAGAGCGAAACATACGATAGGACCTTCGTAAGCTGCGTTAGAGATGAAACGTTTTACGCCGTTAAGTAGGTATTTGCCTTCGCCTGTTTTCTTAAGAGTAGATTTAAGCATTTTTGGGTCAGATCCTGTTTCTGGTTCTGTAAATGCGAAAGAAACAGCTTGATCACCAGCGATACATGGAGCTAGGTATTTTTGTCTTTGATCTTCGTTTGCATATAGACCAAGAGCTTCTAGACCAAGTAGAAGAACGTCAAGTACGCAACCTGTGCTTGGAGAAACACGTGCGATTTCTTTGATGATGATGGATTGTTCCATGTGGCCCATGTCCATACCGCCAACATCTTCACCAAAGTTGATGCCGATGAATCCGCTTTCACCCATTAGTTTAAGTAGATCTTTTGGGAAATGTTCTGCTTTTTCGATTTCTTCGACTCTAGGAAGGATTGCGTTTTCAGCAAAATCTTTCGCTAGTTCGTACACCATTTGTTGTTGTTCGTTCATTGTAAATTCCATGAAAATTTCCTCCAATGTATGGTAAATTAAAATGACAGGGTTTTTCAAAACTCCCTTGGGCATGAAAACCCTAAAATGCCCGAGGGCATGCCTATATCCGCATTATATCATAACCACGCAAATGATACATGATATATATTAATTATCTTTGGTTGTATAAGTAGTTAATATTAATTAGAAAGTGGCTGTCTTATAGTGAAAACGATTGTTAAATTGCGACAAAAACAGAGGGTGAAATTTGTGAAAATATATAAAATTGTCGCAGATGTGAGAGGATGGGTTGCTTGTTTCTATGAATGCTTTGTGATAAAATAGAGAAGATTGTGTAAACATACTTTATAAAGTCTTATTTGAGTAGAATTGTAAGTAAAACTAAAGAAGTTGTCTTCTTTTCTCGTTGTATTATTGCAGAAGTCTGAGAGGGGGAAGAAAGTGAAAAAAAACTATCACATAGAAGATATTCAAAACGCACTGCAAAATAGAGTGCCCTATGTGCAGGAAGCCACGGGAATTTATGCGGTGCTATTATTGCTATTAGAAGTGGAAGGCGAAACCTGTTTGCTATATCAGGTTAGATCGGATGAACTTGATATTCAGCCAGGAGAGATTTGCTTTCCAGGAGGGCGACTGGAGCCAGGTGAATCGCTGCAAGAAGCGGCCTTGCGAGAAACCTGGGAAGAACTTGGCATACTGCCAGAAGAGGTAGAGGTCATTACACAGCTTGATTTACTGCAAGATGTGAGTGATAGAGCCATCTATCCGTTTTTGGGAAAAGCAAATGCTTCTGTTATTGAAAGAATGACCCTCAATCAGCAGGAAGTGAAAGAAGTGTTTATGGTGCCGTTGTCGTTTTTGCAGGAAAACCCACCATTTGTCTATGAGACGCCTGTCATTATGCAAATTGGCGATGATTTTCCGTATGATAAAATAGGAATACCGCCCAAATACACTTGGCGCGCAGGTAGTACAAATGTGCCTATTTATGAATATGAAGAATATCGCATATGGGGGCTCACCGCTCGGATGACGCGTTGGTTAATTAATGTATTAGAGCAGGAGGGTGTTTTGTGACAAAAGAGTTTCTTGGAGAATATTATCTGACCCAGTCGGATAATTGCTTTAAATTGGGCAGAGATAGCGTGTTGTTGTCTCGCTTTGCCACCGTTAAAAAAGGCAATCGAGTATGTGATTTAGGCTGTGGAGTTGGCTCTTTATTACTCCTGCTTTCGCAAAGAGAAGAGAATATTGAACGAGTAGGCATTGATATCAATCCAGAAGCTGTGCAGATTGCGCGACAAAACCTTGCCGAAAACCAGTTGACCGGTGAAATCATTGAATCAGATTTTCGGGAGAATGTTGGTTTGCAACCTGATAGCTTTCATTTAGTGGTGTCTAACCCACCATATTTTCGCTTGGGAACTGGCTACTCAGGTGGATTGGCACGTATGGAGGAGCATTGTTCTGTTGAGGAGCTCTGTACAGTAGGGTCACGATTGCTTCGCACCAAAGGTCGTTTCGCAGTGGTTTTTCGCCCAGAGAGGTTGAGTGAGCTTTTTTGTGCGATGGAGCATGTTAAAATTGTGCCAAAGCGAATGCAACTGCTTTCCTATAATCGCCAAAAAGAGCCTTATGCGGTTTTGATAGAAGGCATCAAAGAAGGTGGCGCAGGGCTGACTATTTTACCTGTCCACTATCAAGAAGAGTAGGAGAGTGATAACTTGGCTGGTATTTTATACATTGTCGCTACACCAATAGGAAATCTTGGAGATATTTCAAGACGCATGGTGGAGACGATTGAGCAAGTTGATTTTCTTGCAGTAGAAGATACGAGAGTGACAGTAAAACTGCTCAACCATTTGGGAATCAAAAAACAAATGGTTGCATATCATAGACATAATGAAGAATCTGGGGCAGAGAATATCTTATCTCGCATATTGGCTGGAGAAAACTGCGCGCTACTTAGTGATGCAGGAATGCCAGCGATCAGCGACCCAGGAGAAACTTTGGTGAAAAAATGCGCTCAGCAGGAGATTGAGGTGAAATCAGTTCCTGGTGCTTGTGCGCTCATTTCTGCGCTTTCGATTTCTGCTTTGCCAACAGGGCGTTTTACCTTTGAGGGTTTTTTGGCCATGAATAAGAAAAATCGTCGTGAACATTTGACGTCTTTGCAAGACGAAATGCGCACCATGATTTTTTATGAAGCGCCGCATAAATTGCTCTCTACGCTCAAAGATATGATGCAAAATTTTGGGGCGCAGCGACAAGTGAGCTTATCGCGAGAGCTGACGAAAGTACATGAAGAGGTATTGAGATTCACGTTGGAAGAAGCGGTTACCTATTTTGAGGCACATGCACCCAAAGGAGAATTTGTTTTGGTGGTAGAAGGGGCAATGCCGAGAGCAGACGATAAACCTACGCTTGAAGAGCAAATGGAACGTGTGCAAGTATTATGTACAAAGGGAAGCTCTTTGCGTGATGCGGTGAGAGAAGTTGCAAAAGAAGATGGAACTTCTCGAAAAGAGTTATATAATTTTGCACAACAAAAAAGTTGAATGCATAAATAAAGCCGTTTCTACGATTGTAGAAACGGCTTTATATACTATCAAATCAATTACTTTTTCATTTCTTCCATACATATAGCGCAGATATTTTTTCCTTTGAAATTAATAATATCTTTTGCATCATTACAGAAAATACAAGCAGGTTGATATTTCTTTAAAATAATAGATGCACCATCTACATAGATTTCAAGAGAATCTTTTTCAGCAATATTTAGTGTGCGACGTAATTCAATAGGAAGAACAATACGACCTAGTTCATCTACTTTTCTTACAATTCCTGTTGATTTCATAATATTGACCCCCTTCAGTTTCAGATCATTACTATACTGAGATTGATGTTTCCTGACTAAATTATAACACAATGTAATTATATGTCAACGAAAATTGGAAAAAATAAAAGAATAAGGAAACAATACGGTAATTGCTATCTTTTTTTGCTGAAATTTGTATTTTTTACACAGAAAAACTCTTGAAATTAATTTCTAGAAAGCAAAAAAACGCAATAGAATCAACGAATAGCTTGACTTGCTGATTCATATAGTGAAAAAGATGTTGAGTCTTTTTTATGGAGGAACTAAGTCATGACTATGGCATATATTTGGACCGCAATGATGTTAATTTCAGTAATTTTTGCAGGGATAACTGGCAATTATGAGACTCTTACAAGTGCAAGTGTGGAAGGTGCAGAGTCAGCTGTGACACTTTGCATTTCGATGGCAGGAATGCTTTGTCTTTGGATGGGCGTCATGGAGATTATGAAAGAGTCAGGACTAGTTGATCGCATTTCAAGTATGTTATATCCGGTTTTGCGTTTGTTGTATCCTGATTTTGCGAAAGACAAGGAAGTAATGGGGAATATTTCTGCAAATGTATCTGCAAACTTGTTAGGACTTGGCAATGCTGCGACACCGCTTGGGTTAGAAGCAGCAAGGAAGATGAGTAAGAAAAGTCCAGGTGTGGCCAGTAATAGTCTTTGTATGCTAGTGGTATGCAATACGGCTTCGATTCAGCTCATTCCAAGCACCATTGCAGGTGTTCGCATGGCGCAAGGCTGTGGGAACCCCTTTGATATTTTGCCAGCAGTTTGGCTAGCATCGCTGATATCTGTTTCGGTTGGGATTTGTGCAGCAAAATGTTTTGCTAAGTTGTGGGGGGATTGATGTTGAGTTTGATACTTGCAATGTTAGTTCCGCTCATATTGGTATTTGTTACGGCATATGGGGTGTATCGGAAAGTTGATGTATATAACGCATTTTTAAAAGGTGCAGCTGGTGGTTTAGAGGTTTTGGTCAGCATATTGCCGTCTCTCATCGGCTTGTTGACAGCGGTGTATATGCTTCGCGCCTCTGGTGCATTAGAGTATTTGGCGATGACGCTAGCGCCATTTTTGGATGTGTTGGGGGTGCCTTCTGAAGTTGCACCACTGATGTTGTTTCGCCCCATTAGTGGAAGCGGTGCCTTGGGCGTTGGGGTAGAACTCATGGAGACGTATGGGGTAGATTCATATATTGGGCGATGTGTGGCGGTGATGTTGGGTTCAACCGAAACTACATTTTACACCATTGCAGTATATTTTGGTGCAGCAGGCATATACAAGACGCGATATGCCATTCCGGCAGCATTGTGTGCTGATTTGGCTGGCTTTGTGGCAGGGGCATTTGCAGTTCGGCTCTTTTTTTAACAAATAAAATGTGCTATTCTATGGCAAAGGAGATGAGGAAATGAGAAAAAGTGACGCAGTCTTGGCGTTAGATGGCGTAGGCAGTGCGAAAGAAAAGGCACTCAAACGCTTGGGGATTCGCACAATTGAAGAGTTAATCAATCATTTTCCTCGCAATTATGAAGAACGTAGGTTGGTAAATTCACTCCGTGAGGTTCAAGATGGAGAGTCGGTGAGCTTTGAAGGCTTGGTTGTCGAAGAGTTTCGGACGGCTCAGGTCCGTGGTGGGCTTAAACTGACGAAAGGAAAAGCTGCCAGTGGTTCTGTCGTTGTAGATATTACTTTTTTTAATCAACCGTATATTGCCAACTCTTTAAAATATGGGGAAAGCTATATTTTTTATGGGAAGATACAGCAATCGGGACGTCGATTTCAGATGACAAATCCGTATTTTGAAGAAAGTGCAAAACGAGAATTTGTTGAGGGTATTGTGCCAATTTATCCGCTCACCAGTGGAATGACGCAATTGACTTTGTCTCGACTCATCAGACAGAGCCTTTTGAAATTGGGTGCGCAAGAAGAAACGTTGCCAGATGAGCTCATACAACAGTGTTGCCTTATGGATTTGGAAAAAGCATATCAAAACATACACAGCCCCATAGATTGGGAAGCATTAGGCAAGGCAAAACATCGCTTGGTGTTTGAAGAATTGTTATGTTTGAGTTTGGGTTTGGTTCGCCTTCGAAATTGCAGAAAACAGACAGGAGCTGTGGCATACGCTTTCAATGATTTGACAGGTTTTATGAGCGCTTTGCCGTTTTCACCAACGAAAGCACAAATTAATGCAATCGAGGATATTGCACGAGATGTGCAACTAGAAGTGCCAATGAATCGATTGTTGCAAGGGGATGTGGGTTCAGGTAAAACGGTTGTGGCGACAGCAGGAATATATTTGACTTGGAAACAAGGCTTGCAAAGTGCTTTTATGGTGCCAACTGATATTTTGGCAAGACAGCATTATAAAACATTGCAAGAGCTTTTAAAGTCATATGACATTCGAATTGGTTTACTAACAGCATCGCTTACTGCAAAAGAGAAACGAGAAGTAAAAGAAAAGCTCAAATGTGGTGAGATTGATTTACTCATTGGCACACATGCCATTTTATCTGACGCCGTGCAGTTTGCGAATTTATCTTTTGTAGTGACAGATGAACAGCATCGATTTGGTGTAGAGCAACGGGCATCTCTTTTAGAAAAGGCAGGAAAAGAGCGTAGACCGCATGTGCTTGTCATGTCTGCGACGCCTATTCCAAGAACGATGGCGCTGATTATTTATGGAGATTTGGAGTTGTCGGTCTTAGATCAAAAACCTAAAAATCGAAAAGAAGTCAAAACATATCTCATTGGTGAGGACAAGCGCAAACGGCTCAATCGTTTTATCGATGCGCAAATTGACGATGGACATGGGGTATATATTGTGTGTCCCATGGTGGATGAGTCGGATACCATGGAGTTGAAATCGGTGCTGCAGTACGGTGCACACTTGCAAGAAAGCGTTTTTCCGCATCGAACACTCGCTGTGCTACATGGAAAGTTAAAGGCGAAAGAAAAAGAAACCATTATGCAAGGCTTTATGAATCGAGAGATTGATATTTTAGTCTCTACTACGGTCATTGAAGTTGGGGTAGACGTGCCACATGCTAGTTTGATGGTGATTGAAAATGCAGATCGGTTTGGATTGTCACAACTGCATCAGCTGCGTGGTCGTGTTGGACGTGGAGAACAGCAGTCTTACTGTGTTTTACTCAGTGAAAGTGCTAGCCAACAAAGTCGTGAACGTCTAAAAGCACTCGTTGGCAGCAATGATGGATTTCAATTGGCAGAAGAGGATTTGAAACAGCGTGGGCCAGGTGACTTTTTTGGTGCAAGACAACATGGGTTGCCGTCACTTAAAGTCTCAAATTTGGTGGATGATATGGATGTGTTAGCGCAAGCAAGACAAGTGGCGATTCAAATTTGTGAAGAAGATTCAGATTTATCGCAAGCAAAATACAGTGGATTGAAACGGAAAGTGCAAGTGCTCTTTGATGAATATGGAGATAGCTTTAATTAATGCAAAAAAATACTTGAAATTTGATGTCAAAAGATGCATAATGTCTTTAGCACTCTAATAAGACAAGTGCTAAAACAGCGAACAAAGGAGCTATATTATGGAAAAGAAAGCATTTCAGGCGGAGTCAAAACGTCTGATGGATTTGATGATCAATTCCATTTATACACATAAGGAGATTTTTCTCAGAGAAATTATATCAAATGCCAGTGACGCAATGGACAAGCTTGCTTATCTTGCACTTACAGATGAAAAAGTGGGTCTAGCTAAGGATGATTTCCAGCTTGTCGTTACTGCTAATAAAGAAGCGAGAACCATTACCGTGTCAGATAACGGTATTGGCATGGATAAAGATGCAATGGAAAAAAATCTAGGAACCATTGCGCAAAGTGGATCTTATCAGTTTAAACAGGAAATTGAAGATCAAGATGACAGTGAATTAGATATCATTGGACAATTTGGTGTTGGTTTCTATTCTGCGTTTATGGTTGCAGAAAAAGTAACCGTTGTTTCCAAAGCATATGGTGCAGATACCGCATATCGCTGGGAATCAGAAGGAATCGAAGGTTACACCATTGAGACATGTGACAAAGATACAGTAGGTACAGATGTGATCATGACACTCAAAATAGATGAGAATGAAACTGACGCAGAGTATGGACAATACTTGAATGTAAATACACTTGCTGATTTGGTTAGAAAATACTCTGATTATATTCGCTACCCTATTCGTATGGAGCTTGAAGAAACCAAAATGAAAGAGCGCCCAGAAGATGCTGGCGATGATTATAAACCAGAATATGAAACCGTGAGCGAGTGGAAAACCGTTAACTCGATGGTACCACTATGGCAACGTGCGAAATCTCAAGTGAGCCAAGAAGAATATCATAGCTTCTATAGAGAAAAATTCATGGACTTCAAAGAGCCACTTGTCATTAGCCACATTCATGCGGAGGGTACCATGGAATATAAAGCGCTTTTGTATATTCCAGCGCAAGCGCCTATGGATTATTACACAGGCGATTTCAAACGTGGTCTTCAGCTGTATTCTTCTGGCGTTATGATTATGGAGTCTTGTGAGCAACTGCTTCCAGATTACCTCGGTTTTGTGCGTGGTGTGGTTGATTCTCCTGACGTCTCTTTGAACATTTCTCGTGAAATGCTTCAAAATGATCGTCAGCTTAAGCTCATTGCTAACAATCTAGAAAAGAAAATTAACAACGAGCTTAACAAACTGTGCAAAGATAATCGTGAGCAATACGAAGTGTTCTGGGAAGCATTTGGAAAGCAACTGAAATTCTCTCTCATGAATACCTATGGAGCAAATAAAGATAAAATTCAAGATTTGCTTTTGTTCTGGTCTTCCAAAGACAATGCTCTGACAGGATTGAAAGAATATAAAGAAAGAATGCCAGAGTCACAAGAATATGTATATTACGTCATTGCTGATAGCGTTGAAAAAGCACAAAGATTGCCACAGGCAGAACGCATTTTGAATGCAGGGTATGAAGTTTTATATCTCACATCAGAAGAAGATGAATTTGTCATTCAAATGCTGCAAGAGTTGGATGGAAAAGCATTTATTTCTGTTGCAGATGAAAATGCACTTCCAGTGACGGAAAGCGAAAAAAATGAAGCTGAACAAGCAGAAAAAGAATATAAAGAACTGTTGGATTTCGTGAAGGAAACCATTGGTGATGCCATTACGTCAGTGCGAATTTCAAAGATTCTAAAAAGTGGTGCGGTTTGTCTCACCGCAGAAGGTCCAATTTCCATTGAAATGGAACAATACTTCAAGAAAATTGGCTCTGAGTTCCCAATGCAAACCGGACATGTTTTGGAACTCAACCCCAACGCGCCTGTGTTTGAAGCGATGAAAAATGTCTTTGAAACAGACAAAGAAAAAGCAGCTAAATATGCACAAATATTATATAATCAAGCATTGATTATTTCTGATTTGCCATTACCTGACCCTGTGGGTTATACACAACTTGTTTGTGATTTAATGGCTGACTAATCAAAAAACCCCACTGTTTATGAAACAGTGGGGGTTTTTATGTATAAAATATAATGCGTGCGTATTTCGCGTGTCTTGACCAAAATGATTTTTGCGATATAATAATTCTTGTAAAGATAAAAACACAGTTCCGGTTGGTAGTCCGGACGCAGCCGTCGCTGTCAGTAACCTGTCTCCTTGGTTGTCCATTCTTTGCTTATTGTTAAAGGAGGAACCAACTTATGGGTAGAGCAACACTGACTGTATTATTTGAAGAACCATTTTGGATTGCTGTCTATGAGCGTGAATTTGATGGAGCGTATGAAGTGTGCAAGATTATGTATGGTGCACAGCCCAAGGACAATGAAGTGTATGAGTATATGCTCAAAAATTTCAGATCTTTGCGGTTTAGTCCAAAATTAAATGTGCAAACCCTTTCACGCAAGGTGATGAACCCGAAGCGGATGCAACGCGCCATCAAAAAACAGCTAGAAGAAAAAGGTGTTGGAACAAAAGCGCAGATAGCACTCAAGTTGCAACGTGAGCAGAGCAAAGCAGAAAATCAATTGCAATCACGAAAGAAGCGAGAAGAAGAAAGTAAGTGGCGCTTTGCGCAAAAACAACAAAAACGAAAAGAAAAGCACAGAGGGCATTAGCTCTCTGTGCTTTTCTTAGTTTGGCAAGGATAAACAGTATTTAATGTAGTCAAGAGGAACGTCCATGCGAATGGCGGTTTCCTCTGAGGAAAGGCCATTGGTAACAAAACGCTTTACCACCACAACCATGTTCTCCCCGACTTCAATGATATGTCGATCTAAATCATAAAAACGGATGACACGTTGCCCCCAACTGTGTTCTTGCAAGGGGTGTACATAGTTTATATCAGAACGTTTATTGAGATGAGAAAGAAACAAATCAAAATTGTCTTCTTCGAAGTAGAGTTCTGTAGCTTGATGCCCAAAGGTGATATCATCTTTAGGTTTATGGATAAAATCTGTCCAAGTGTCCAGAGTTTGCAGAGCAATTCCGCCGGTTAAAGTGATGTTGGCGCCAAAATCAGCAATGACCTCCAAGCCCAGTACTTCTTTATAGAATTGTTTAGATGCATTGATATCATTTACCGCAAGTAATGTGCTGACATAGTTCATAAGACAAAACCTTCTTTCTTTTCTTGGTAGTAGTTTTCCCAATTGCCTTCATATGTCCATTTTGTGCCGTCTGCACTTTCGGATTTGAATGTACCATATCCGGTTGGCAGGCCATCTACTAATTCGTCTTCATAGGTTCCGGTTCGTTCACCGAAAGCGAATCTGAGTGTGATTTCTTCTTTGTTGCTGCAAGAAGCTAGCAGAGTTATAAAGTAAGCTAGCATGCATATTAGTACCCCTTTTTTCATTAAAGAATCACCTCAATTTTAAGGTGTTTTGTTTTGTTGAAATGTTTCTAAAGTTCTCAAGTGTATGTATTAACTCGACAAGGTTTGAAAAGAAAACAAATAGAATAATATCATATTTTGAAAAAATGTAAACGATTTAGCAGATACTAGTATAGAATTTGGTCACAATATAGTATATCACTATGCGTTGGAGTGAAACACAAGTAAGTGGAGATGTTTGTTAAAGGTCGGTCAAGAGCTTTTCCATGAGAAAGAAGGTTCCCTTTCGAAACTGGGCTTCGCCAACTGTTTTAAATCCCAGTGAAGTATATAACTGAAGGGCATAAGGATTTAAGGAGAAGGCGTCCAAACGAATGGCACTGATTCCTTGGGAGTGCAGTTTGTTTTCAATATACTGCATGGTTTTGCGGGCAATGCCCATGTTTTGAAATGTTGGGTGTACGCATAACCTGTGAAGTACCATAAAGCGTTCGGTGTGAGGTGACCAAGTTGCATTTTCATATTGCTTGTCGTGTATTTGGTTTAGCACAAAGACTACTGCGATTTCACGGTTTATTGTTCCGATGTACATCTCTTTCTTTTGTAAGTCGTTTTCAATATCTTTCTTATTTGGGTATATAGCATCCCACTGGTGAATACCAGCCTTTATCATATGGTTGATAGCTTCTTCAAAAACAGAAACGATTTCAGGGCTGTTTTCTATGGAGCCAAGTTCAAAAATCAAATCCAAAACCATTCCTCCTTGTGTGCAATTAGAAATTGTTTGAAAAATCGTAGCACAAACTAAGCAGAAAGTCTAGTGAGATAGGTTTGGATTAGAGTTGTCAGATCATTTGTGTTCAATAGAGGATTTAGACATAAACAAGTAACTCCACCTTGTTTTTCCCACCAAGGTGGAGTTACTTGTTTTATCACGGAAGGCTTTTCAGTTAGGTATGCAAAACTTATAGTGCTACTTTTCTGATGTTTGACTGGAGTCTAGGTTGACGGTCAAATATTCATCTTCTACAAATTCAAAGTGACCTGAAGAATACAGCCCATTGTCTATGGTTAAAAGCACTTTATTTTGCTGATAATAGGAACCGAATGTATTGACGATGCTTTGCAGAATCATCGCTTCATATTCTGCGCCTGCATTCATTTCGGTGAGAAACGCGTTGTTTAAATCAAGACAAACAATGTCCTCATCGTTGAGGTAATATTTGTTGATTTTTGTGTTTGCAGTAAATACAGCGCCACCTTGCTTTGTAATGTTTTCTTTGTAGATGGATTCTAATATATCTTTGGTGCTATCGTTGGTTTGAAAGCTGATTTCTTTGTCGTAGACCTCTAGCGTAGAGTTATGGATGTTTGGATAGTAAAAACGCACCGTTTGTAGAAGTGGGGTGTTTTCCAATACTTCAGAAAGAGAAGATGATATTTCGTAGTCGTTTGCAGTGTACACTTGTTTTACTAAACCAATATTCTTTGCGTAATATTCGACAGTTGTGCCGTATTCATTTTTATTTTCTACTGAAACAGCCGAGTAATTGCCAGAAGGAGTCTCGACATCAACCGATACCCCAGTAATAGTTTTGACGGTGCCATCACTTAAAGTCCAAGAGGTGCCGATTTTAATGGGATCCATTAATAAGACATCTTGCATCGTGGCTTCTTTGTTGAGAAAGTTTTCGCGATAATACGTTTCCGCTTGCTCATATAAGCGAGTTACTTTGCCGTCTGAGACTTCAATGACTTCCACTAGTTCCGTTCCGCTGTTGTTGATTCTTCGTTGCATTTTGTTTTCGGAAGTGTAATCAATGATAACATCATAGGATGCATATTCGTTTCCAAGGCCCTTATAAATGTATTTTGTGTTTTCTTGGGTTGGAAAATACTCTTGAGCAGTTGGGGTTGTTGGACTTTGGGTGGTGCAACTTCCAAGGATAAAACTAAATACTAGTGTGGGTAGAATTAATGAAAAACGGTTTTTCATATCAAGACCTCCTAAAATTTAACTAGTTGTTAAAATATTAAGTATATACTTTTATTAATAAAAATACAAAACGTGTTGTGCTTCCTCTGTTTTAATAATTGTCGGTCGCCATATTCAATGAGGAGTCTTCTTATTAAAAATTTGTCTATGAAGAAATAAAAAAAGAACCAGAGGTTGGAATTATACAGCCTCTGGATTTTTGTTTATATAATTATAATTAGTGGTGGTAATGGTTTGTTATGAATATCTTTTTAATCATAATTATTATTCGAGCCAGCTGTCAACGAGTTCGCGGTTAGTTTCAATCCAAATCTTAGCTGCTTCGTTAGGGTCATCATATTCTTCCATAATATTCAATAACGAATAGAATTGATCTTCATTCAACGCATAGTTATCAAGGAACTTGTTGATTTCAGGGTAATCTTCTTCAAATCCTAATTTTGTAAATAAATTAATGGTTTGTGTCTTACCATAAACGTTTTTAGGATCTTCTAGGAATTTTAAATCCATTTTCTTTGACTTCAAGTGCGGTTCCCATCCAGTTACAACAATCCATTCACCATTTTTGTAAGCGTTTTCAAGTGCTTCTATCATGGTTTTTTCACTTCCTGGAACGAGCTGCATATCTGTCATGTTATATTGATCAATGGCACTAATTGCCCTATACATATCGCAAGCACCAGGCTGGATACCTACAATTTTACCACCAAACTTGTCTGCATTAGCATTTAGTTCATCGATGGAGTTTATTTCAACGTAAGTTGGGACCACTAAACCAACTTTAGCTTGGTCATAGAGAGGGCCAAGGTTAACCACTTGGTCTGATACTTCATTTATATAGTTATCATCGCAAGGTAACCATGCCGATGCTATAAAGTCGGTATCACCAGTTGCTAAGCTTTTCCATACAGCACGCCCATCTATATCTTTTATATTAACATTTACATCAAAATTTTCTTCCAAAATATTCTTAATTAAATAGGAGTTAGCAATTGCTGAAGCCCATTGAGGGGTTCCTAGTTCTAGTTCTATTTTTTTGGATGCATCTTCTTCTATCGAGGCGCTACACCCAAGTGCAGAACGATCTCCACACCCTATTAGTAAAACAGTTGAAAGCATAATCATAGCCAGCAATCCAGTTAGCCTTTGTTTCATACATAAGCCCTCCTAATTATTATATTTAAGAATGATAAGTATACTTTAATAGACATATGAACACATAAAGTATGGCCTGACCCTGTAAAATGTATACATTTTAGAGTTAGAAAGAGATAGAAAATCAACTCAAATTTGTTGAGTCATTATTAAAGGGATTAGTTATTTGATTCTTATGCTTGTCCATTGCAGAATATAAGTTTATGATGTTGGAGGTTTTTTAAATTTGTTATTAATATGATGCTAATGCGCATCTAATACATGCGAAATTTCATTTTATTGTATTAATAAAAAACAAAAAACCACTGAAAACACATGGTTTCCAGTGGTTTTGGATAATTGGTATATTATCTTTTTGAGAATTGAGGTGCACGACGCGCAGCTTTAAGACCGTATTTTTTACGTTCTTTCATACGTGGGTCACGTGTGAGGAAGCCTGCAGCTTTTAGAGTTGGACGGAATTCAGGATCCATGAGTAGAAGTGCACGACTGATGCCGTGACGGATAGCGCCCGCTTGTCCAGTTACACCACCGCCAGAAACGGTAGCAATGATGTCAACGTTGCTTGTAACACCAGTTGTTTCAAGTGGTTGACGTGTGATAAGTTTCAAAGTTTCAAGACCGAAGTAATCGTCGATGTCACGGTCGTTGATTGTGATTTTACCTGTGCCGTTGGGGAACACACGGACACGAGCGACAGAAGATTTACGACGACCAGTTCCGTAATGGTAAGGTTTTTTGCTTTTATACATTATTCTGTTCCTCCTTATTCAGCAGTCCATGCTTCTGGCTGTTGTGCAGCGTGAGTATGTTCTGTTCCGCGGAATACTTTCAAACGAGTCAATGCGTGTCTTGAAAGGCTATTGCGGGTGAGCATACCACGAACAGCTAGTTGCATAGCTAGTTCAGGTTTTCTTTCCATCAAATGACGGTATTTGGTTTCTTTTAGGCCACCAACGTAGCCAGAATGTCTGTAGTAGACTTTTTGATCTAACTTTTTACCTGTTAGAATTGCTTTTTCAGCGTTGATGACGATAACGAAATCGCCACAGTCAACGTGTGGAGTAAATTCAGGCTTGTGCTTGCCACGAAGCAAAGTTGCAGCTGTTGCAGCAGTTTTACCTAGTGGTTTGCCAGCAGCGTCAAGAATATACCATTTGCGCACGACGTTGTCCTTGTTAGCCATAAATGTGGACATGGTCAAACCTCCAAAAATATATTTTAATGTGTATACAATTATGAACGATCATTCGCTTCTATGGACAATGTGAAGCGTTATGTATTATAATACTGTCAGTTTGTTATGTCAACACTTTTTAGACACTTTTTTAATATAGAAACTTCAATCTCCCTCATTCTCTTGTTATCTCTCTATATCTCTCTCAATCTCATGTTCAATTTCACTTTTTTTAGGAGCTTTATCATGAAAAAAATTCTCAGTTATACACGCCGTTGTATCGAAGATTATAATATGATTCAGGAAGGTGATCGCATTGCAGTTGGAGTCTCTGGCGGGAAAGATTCTTTGATGCTACTTGCTGCGCTGGCTCGTTTGCAAAAGTTTTATCCTCAAAAATTTACAGTAGAAGCGTTGTCGGTGGATATGGGCATTGCGGGAATGGATTTATCTCCTGTAGCAAAATTTTGCGAAGAATTGGATGTGCCCTATCATAATATTGAAACGGAAATCAATCATATCATATTTGATGTGCGAAAAGAAAAAAACCCCTGTTCTCTATGTGCCAAAATGCGTCGCGGGGCGCTCCATGATGCGCTCTTAGAGAGAGGGATTCATAAAGTGGCTTTGGGACATCACTATGATGATGCGGTAGAAACATTTTTTATGTCACTGTTTTATGAAGGGAGATTGTCTTGTTTTCAGCCTGTCACCTATCTAGATAGAAGTGAAATTACACAAATAAGACCTTTATTATATTGTAGTGAAGGAATGATTCGTGGAGCTGCGCAACGCTTGCAGGTGCCAGTTGTGCATAACCCTTGCCCAGTAGATGGACATACCAAACGACAAGAGGTGAAAGACTTGGTTGATTCGCTTAGAGTGGATTATCCCAATATCAAAGAATATGTATTTCGTTCAATGCAGCGCTTGCCGCTTCCGCATTGGGAGGTGCAAAATAGAGAGCGTCGACCACTGCCAATCGATGAAGAATAAAAAGCACCACCTTTTAAGGTGGTGCTTTTTTTAAATTTGTAAAACCAATCGAGCTACTTGGAAATAAATGAGTAGTGACATCGTATCCACTAGCGTTGAGATAAATGGTGTTGCCATGACGGCAGGGTCAAATCCAGTTCGTTCTGCCAACAATGGGAGAAGAGAACCTACGAGTTTTGCAAATATAACTGTAAATACCAATGTGATGCAGACGACCGCTGCGACAATTGGTGTAACAGAAGGGTTTTGCAGTAAATATTGGTCGACCAATAGAAGTTTAACAAAATTACAAATGGCAAGGGTTAAACCAACAAGCACTGCCACGCGCATTTCTTTCCAAATGACAGAGAGCCAATCAGAGACCGTAATTTCGCCCAAAGACAAACTCCGGATGACAGCGGTGGAGGATTGTGTGCCACTGTTACCGCCTGTGCCTGTCAGCATAGGGATAAAGGCAGTCAATATGACATAGGTGGCTAAGGAGTCTTCAAAGCTAGAAATGATGAGACTGGTAAATGTGGCAGATAGCATTAATATGAGTAGCCAAGGGGCACGCGCTTTGAAGGTTTCTTGAATCGTTGCTTTGAGATAGGGCTTATCTGTTGGTGTCATCGCAGCCATTTTTTCAAAGTCTTCTGTGGCTTCTTCTTGCATAACGTCCATAGCATCATCAATGGTGACAATGCCGACGAGGCGGTTTTCTGTGTCAACAACGGGCAAAGCCATAAAATTATATTTGGCAAACATTTGCACAACGCTTTCCTGGTCTTCCATGGTGGAAACAGAAATCACGTTTTGTTCCATAATATCAGATAAAACGTCATCATCGTCACTGAGCAAGATGGTGCGAATGGAAATCATTCCGATGAGCGTTCTGTCCTCTTCAGTAATATAACAAGTGTAAATGGTTTCTTTATCAAGCCCGATTCGTCGAATGCGTTTTAAGGCTTCGACGACGGTCATGTGCGAACGAAGACTCACATATTCTGTAGTCATAATACTGCCCGCACTGTCTTCGGGGTATTGTAGAATTTCGTTGATCATTTTTCGCATTTCAGGATCGGCTTGACGCAAAATGCGTTTTACTACGTTTGCAGGCATCTCTTCTACGATGTCTACGGCGTCATCGACATATAATTCGTCGACAACTTCTTTGAGTTCGTTGTCAGAAAAGCTTTGAATGAGCAATTCTTGTGCATCTGGTTCCATTTCGACAAAGGTTTCGGCTGCCAGCTCTTTGGGCAATAGTCGAAACAGACGAGCTATGCCTTCATGTGAGAGGTCATCAAAAATCCCTGCAATGTCAGATGCGTTCATGGTGATAAGGATATCACGAATGGTACTGTATTTTCGCTCTTCAAGTAAAGCAAATAGAGTGCCCTCTAGTGTTGCGATACGTTCAGACATATCAGCATCGCCTCCTTTCATATATGCGAAAGAGCATAAGCTCCTTCGTATGAGCAGAATACGACACATGAAGCGGAAGTGAGGTTAGCGCATTGAGACAGACGCAAAAGGGCTGTCTTGTTTGTTGCTACTTCGGGCTTCTACTGTGCCACTATTACTGCCTGCGTCCATCTTAATTCACCTACCTTTTTAGTTATCCTTAGTATTAACACACTATATTTAATAGTATAGGAAGAAAAATAGAATGTCAATTCAAAATCCGTTTGAATTTTATAGGAAAAGTTGTGGAGATTGATAGTTATACTTGCCAATGGTTTGTTTTTTGCGCTATGATAAGTAGAATACTATGAAAGGAAGGCGAGAAACATGGATGTAACTTGGCTTGCTGTTGTGATGGATGTTGACACACAAAAGCTTGATGAAGTGAGTGCAACACTCATCGAAGCTGGCGTAAGTGGGATAATGATAGAAGAAGAAGAGGATTTTCATCGTTTTTTAGAGGAAAATAGGCAGTATTGGGATTATGTTGATGAAGAACTGATGGAAAAGATGAAAGGGCTTAGTCGTATCACGTTTTATGTTACAGATGATGAAGATGGCAAAGCGCAACTAAACCACTATACAAAAGATATCGACATTCCGTATCAGACGGTGAAATTACAAGAAAATGATTGGGCCTATAGTTGGCAAAAGTATTATCATCCAATTCCCATTGGAGAACATTTATATATTGTGCCCGAATGGGAAAAAGATGAGTCATTGCCTGAAGGCAAAGTGCCAGTGTATCTCAATCCAGGTTTAACATTTGGGACAGGCTCACATGCATCTACTCGATTGTGTTTGGAAGCAGTGGAAGCGTATCTAGAAAAAGGGGAAACAATCATCGACTTGGGTTGTGGGAGTGGGATATTGTCTGTTGCGGCCTTGGTGCTTGGTGCAAAATACGCGACTGCAGTGGATATCGATCCAAAATCGCGTGGTGTGGTGCGCGAAAATGCGCAGCTCAATCAGATTGGTGAGGAGCGCTTAGAGGTGATCATTGGAGATGTACTAACAGATGCGCCCTTGCTTGCAAAACTGCAAGAAAATAAAGTGCACATGGTGCTTGCCAACATTGTCGCAGATGTCATTATGCCATTGAGTGTAGAAGCGATACCTATGCTAGAAGAGGACGGATATTTCATTTGTTCAGGTATCATAGATACAAGAGCGCAAGAGGTGCGCAGTCATTTAGAAGAGCATGGATATACAGTGATTGAAGAAAAAGAACACAAGGGTTGGATGTGTTTTGTGTGCAAGAAAAATACTTGACATTTGTAGATTGGGTTGGTATACTGTTGAAGCCACTTTGAATGGGTAAAAAAGAAAACATACTGTTTCGCCTACGATAGTGAGACCGTAATAAAGGAAAGAGGTGTACAAGAATGTACGCAATTATTGAAACTGGTGGGAAACAATACAAAGTTGCTGAAGGTGACGTATTGTTCATTGAAAAACTAGAAGCTGAAGCTGGAGATGCTGTTGTATTTGACAAAGTATTGGCTGTATTGGGTGACGAAACAAAAATCGGTGCTCCAATGCTAGACGGTGCAACTGTTGATGCATCCATCGTGAAAAATGGCAAAGGCAAGAAAATTAGAGTTTTCAAAATGAAACCTAAAAAAGGTTACCGTCGCCGTCAAGGTCACCGTCAACCTTACACAAAAGTACAAATCGGCAAAATTAACGCGTAATGCTTTGGCATGATTAGAGTTAGTTTTGAATTTGAAGGCAATCGCATAGTAGGGTTCACAGTAAGTGGACACAGTGGGCTTGCTAATGCAGGGGAAGATATCCTTTGCGCTGCTGTTACAAGTGCTGTTCGCATGGCAGAATGTGCTGTCAATGATGTTTTGGGGCTAAAAGCAGCAGTAAGAGTAAATGGAGAAGATGCAGAAATCTCTCTGAAACTTCCAGGTGGTTTGAGTGAAGAAATTGACAAGGTGTGTCAAACTGTATTGGCTGCCATGATGGTACATTTTATCTCGCTATCTGAGGAATATCCAGATTATATTATCGTTTTGGAGGTGTAACACGATGTTAAGAATCGGACTTCAATTTTTCGCCCATAAAAAAGGTGTTGGTTCCACAAAGAACGGCCGTGACTCTGAGTCTAAAAGACTTGGTGTAAAACGTGCAGATGGCCAATTCGTATTGGCTGGCAACATTTTGGTTCGTCAAAGAGGTACACATATTCACCCAGGTGTGAATGTGGGTAGAGGCAGCGACGATACTCTATTTGCGCTTAAAGATGGTACTGTGAAATTTGAGCGTAAAGGTAAAGAACGTAAACAAGTTTCTATTGTCGAAATCGCACAATAAGAAATTAATCTCACATATTTTGAATTATATGCCTGCAAATCACATGTATAGTAATTTGCGGACATGGAAACATAATGAATATGTAACTGCAGTTTGCAAGTTACAGCGACGAAGAACGCCAGCTGATCGCACATTGGCTTGGCATTGCTGATATTGCCTGCGGTCTAAGCCTCGAACGGATCTTCGTTCGAGGCTTTTTTAACAATAAGGCAAGCCATGAGAAAGGGGAAGCCAAATGAGTAATTTTATTGACAAGGTAAATATCACTGTGAAATCTGGAGCAGGAGGCAATGGAGCTGTAGCGTTTCACAGGGAGAAATATGTGGCAGCTGGTGGCCCTGATGGTGGCGACGGCGGACGCGGTGGAGATGTAGTGGTTCAGGTAGATGACCACATGTCCACATTGCTGGATTTTCGATATAAACGAAAATATAAAGCAGACAATGGAGCAGATGGAACAGGCAAGCGTTGCAGTGGTAAAGATGGAAAGACATTGGTCATCAAAGTGCCAAGAGGCACAGTGATTCGTGATACAGCGACCGGAGAAATCATCAAAGACATGTCTGATGATGAAAAATTTGTCTTGGCGCGTGGAGGCAATGGTGGTTGGGGAAACCAACATTTTGCAACCCCAACTCGTCAAGTGCCGATGTTTGCCAAAGCTGGATTGCCCGGAAAAAGTTATGAAGTTACATTGGAACTCAAGCTACTTGCTGATGTGGGATTGGTTGGATTTCCGAATGTAGGAAAATCCTCTCTATTATCGGTTGCCAGTAAGGCAAGACCGAAAGTTGCCAACTATCATTTCACAACGCTGTTTCCCAACTTAGGTGTTGTTTATGTTGATGAAGGGGTTTCTTTCGTCATGGCCGACATTCCTGGGATTATCGAAGGTGCTGCAGAAGGAGCAGGTTTGGGGCATGACTTTTTGCGTCACGTTGATCGTTGTCGTTTGCTTTTGCACGTGGTTGATATTTCAGGCATTGAAGGGCGTGACCCCATTGAGGATTTTGAAACCATCAACACAGAACTGCGCGAATATAGCCCTGAACTAGCTGAGCGCAAAATGCTGGTTGTTGCCAATAAAATGGACATCTTGCAAGATGAAGAAGTTTTAAATCGCTTTCGCGCACACGTAAAAGCGCAAGGACATACACTTTTTGAGATATCAACAGCGACGCACCAAGGAGTAAGAGAACTGCTCAAAACTTGTGCATCGGAACTTGCACATTTGCCTCCTGTCATTGTATATGAAGCCAATTATGTTGAGCGTCCACCAGAAATTGATACATCAGAACCACTCTCCATTGAACAAGTGGATGATCTCTGGGTTGTCACTGGTCCTTGGCTACAAAAGATTATGGCGAATGTCAACTTTGGTGACTATGAATCTCGCAACTGGTTTGATAAAATGCTTCGCCAGTCAGGTCTGTTTGATCGCATGGAAGAAATGGGCGTAAAAGATGGAGACATGGTCAGCATGGAAGGCCTGGAATTTGAATATCAAAGGTAAGGAATTAGTCGATGTTGTACCAGTCGTTTTTTGAAGAAATATTTGACGATAATGGCGTTTTGCAAGACGCAAAACTCACATATCAGCCGCAGTTTAATTTTGCTTATGATGTGTTTGATGTATTGGCACAAACATATCCACATAAACTCGCGATGTTGTGGAAAAATGAAGCGAAGGAAGAACTGCGTCTGAGTTTTGCTGATATTGCACAGCGCACCAATCAGACGGCCAATGCGCTACAAAAACTTGGTGTTCAAAAGGGCGATATGGTGATGGTCAGTTTGAAGACGCGGTACGAATACTGGTATATTGCACTTGCTTGTCATAAACTTGGGGCGATTTTGGTGCCTATCTTTCACTTGCTTTCTAGAAATGATGTAGAGTATCGCATCAAAAAAGCAAAACCAAGGGTGGCAATTTGCACCTGCGATGGAGAAACGACGAAACATATCAAAGAATTGGCGTCATCCTACGGCGTATCACATCTCTTTACTGTGGATGGTGCTGTGGATGGGTTTGCGCAGTTTGCTGCGGCGATTCAAATAGAAGATACCTCTTTTGAACGAATAGAAACCAGCGCAGACGAGCCGATTTTGCTGTATTTCACATCAGGAACAACAGGGACGGCTAAGGGAGTGCTGCACGACCATGCGTTTACTCTTGGAACCTATCTTGGGGCGAGATACATGCAGAATATTGGATCTGATAGCTTGCACTTTGCTACTGGTAATACAGCGTGGGAAGTTGTCTGTGGTACGAAATTTTATGGGCAGTGGTTATGCGAAGCTGCCATTTTTGTGTATGATTATGATCGTTTTCATGCAGATACTGTTTTGTATGAGTTGTCAGAAGCAAAAGTGACTTCTATGATGGCCCAACCTACGGTATATCGCCAGCTTGTTGCCGAGGGAATGCAAAAGTACGATCTTGGCTCTATTCAAACGTTTGCAGTAGGTGGAGAGAAACTCACTAGACAATTGGCAGATCAGGTGTATGAACAGACAGGTAAGGTTCTTTATGAGGGCTATGCACAGTCAGAAGCGGGACTCATTGCAGCCAACTCAGAAAATGTAGGCAGAAAAGAAGGTTCTGTTGGAAAAATTCTACCCAAATATGAGGTGGAAATTCGTACAGATGATGGCAAAGTTGCAAAGCCGTTTGAATCGGGTGAAATTGTACTGAGGGGCAAACATGGGCAAAAGGCTGTTGGTTTGCTAATGGGCTACTATGAAGAAACGGGAATCAATCCCGTCATTTGGGATGGAGATATCTTTCGAACCAAAGACATGGGATACCTTGATGAAGATGGCTTTTTGTTTTATTTGGGCAGAATGGATGGCATGATCAAACGAAAAGGCTATCGTGTGAGTGCGTTTGAGATTGAGGAACGCTTATCACAGCATCACGCTTTATATGAGTGTGTTGTGGTAGGAAAGCCAGATGAGGAAATTGGGCAGAGCATTCATGCTTATGTCGTCTTGAAGGATGGAATACCACAGGAGAGCAAAGAAGAAATTTTGCAGTTTCATAATCAGTACTGTTCTCCTTTTCAAAAAATAAAAGAAATTCATATTGTGGATGCGCTCAAACGCAATCAGAATGGGAAAGTGATTCGAAATTATTATGAATCTTTATAAGTGAGTTGTTCTAAACCCTTTGTTATTGTGTATACATGATAAGAAGAAGGATGAGGGGGAAGAGACAATGAAACGTATGCTTCAAATGTTAGTGGGCATCATTTTACTTATATTTTTCATTCCTTGTTTGTTTGTGGGAAAAAGTGATACAATGCCACTCCGTGCTGGTGAGGAAGAATTTCAGGGGAAAAGCATTCGTGTTCTCATAGATGAAACCGTCCACACGATGGATTTAGAAGAATATGTGGTGGGAGTGCTTGCCGCAGAAATGCCTGCATCATTTGAAATAGAAGCGCTCAAAGCGCAAGCGGTAGCAGCGCGAACCTATGCATATCGAAAAACATTGATAGAAAATGAAAATCACCCTATGGCAGATGTGTGTTCAGATTATAGTTGTTGTCAAGCTTATCGATTGTCTGTGCAAGCAAGTGCAGGATGGGGAGAGCGCAGTGATGAATACATGGCACGTTTGCAACAAGCTGTGCGTGAAACGCAAGGTGAAATTTTAGTATATGATGGAAAACCCATTGATGCGGTGTTCCATTCAAGTTGTGCGGGGAGAACACAAGATGCGGTGCAAGTATGGGGTGCTGAGGTTCCCTATCTTCAATCCGTAGAAAGTATGGAAGGGGACAATGTGCCAAACTATGAAACAGCAGTAGAAGTATCGAAAGATACGTTTCGAAAGTCTGTGCTTTCTATGTATCCAGAGGCGGTGCTAGAAGGTGATTTCACTTCATGGATTGGGGATATTGTCTATAACAGCACAGGAAGTGTTTCAGAAATGGATATTGGCGGTGTTTCACTCAGTGGAAGAGAAGTGAGAAATCTGTTTTCTCTTCGATCCACGCACTTTCTTTTAGATGTGAATGATGAGCGAATTTTGTTCCAAGTGACTGGATATGGTCATGGCGTAGGTATGAGTCAATATGGTGCCAATGCCATGGCGAAATGTGGAGACAGCTATGAGGATATTTTGACTTGGTATTACACCGATGTGGATATCTTACCCTATACGTGAGTTGTTGTGGAAAGTGTGTTACTATTGTTGATAAGTAAGCATGTACATCCTGTGTAATTTGACGATGAATATATGAATACATTATGCATGGGTAGCATAATCTCACAAAACTAAGAATCCCCACCATAGGGGAGTTTTTCACATTATCCACAGAGTTATCCACACGGTGGAAAAGTGAATATGCAAAAATGGTAAGAATATGAAAGGATGTCAAGAGTAAAATTGATGTCGAAATCAACAAAGTTGAAAGGGGAAAGACGATGGCGGAAGCAATTGTTGCAATTGCAACAGGGAATCAAGTGAGCGGTGTAGGAATCATTCGTTTGTCGGGTGAGGGCGTCATAGAAATTGTCTCAAAATTGTTTGAGGCTCAAAGCAAAAAACCATTGTCTGAATATCCCGATAGACAAATGGTGTATGGGAGCATTCGCGATGCAAATGGGCGTTTGCTTGACAAGGGACTTGCTGTCATTAGTCATGCACCTTATAGTTACACAGGGGAAGATACAGCGGAACTGCACAGTCATGGTTCACCCATTATGATGGGGCTTTTGGTAGAAGCGCTTTGTGAATGTGGGGCGAGACCAGCCAAAGCTGGCGAGTTTACCCACCGTGCATTTTTAAATGGAAAACTTGACCTGGTACAAGCTGAAGCGGTCATTGATCTTATCGAGGCTGAAACGCCATCTTCCGTTCGATGTGCGGTAGATCAGCTAGAAGGTGCCCTATCTCGACAAGTCGATGAGATATATGATGGATTGGTGGACGTCATGGCGCATTTTTTCGCGGTTTTAGACTATCCAGACGAAGATATTGATGAATTTAGAAAAGATACTATTGAAACGTCTCTGAGCGCTGCTATGGCTTCGCTTCAAAAACTCATAGATAGTTTTAAGCGAGGAAGACAAATAACCAAAGGGATTCTTTGTGCGATATTAGGAAAGCCGAATGTGGGAAAATCCTCACTCCTCAATGCGCTGGCGGGATATCAGCGTGCCATTGTGACGGACATTGCAGGAACGACAAGAGACACTGTCGAAGAAAAAGTGACACTTGGCTCTGTATTACTTCGACTTACTGACACAGCTGGGTTGCGCGATGCAGAAGATATGGTTGAGCAGATGGGCGTGGAGAGAAGTCGAACTGTAGCACAAAAGGCGGAGCTTGCCGTTGTGGTTATGGACGCATCAACCCCACTTTCTCAAGAAGATTGGGAGGCAATTAAACTTGCGCAGGATGCACCTGCAAGTATATGCGTACTCAATAAAACAGATTTGGATGTTTTGGAGGACGTGAAGCAAGCCGCAGAGCAATTCTCATATGTTTGTCATATCAGTGCAAAGAAACAAGAAGGATTACAAGAAATTGAAAATGCAGTCAATGAAATTTTTCATTTGGGGAATATTCAAGACAACAGCACATACTTAACCAATGAAAGGCAGTATTTGGCGGCAAAAAATGCTTTTGAGCGTTTGGAGGCAGCAAAGAATGGGCTTGGGGTGCAAATCCCTCCTGACCTATTGCTCACAGATGTAGAACAGGCGATTGCTGCACTAGGAGAACTTTCAGGAAAACAAATTAGTGATGATATTACAGCGCGAATATTTGAGCGCTTTTGTGTAGGAAAATAAAAAAACCGTTTCGCTACTGAAGTAGCGAAACGGTTTAACTTTTTTCTTCAAATATTGTACCACAGTAGTGACAAGTTACTTGAATTTTTCCCTTTCCACGAGGAACACGCAATGCTTTGTTGCAAGTGGGACAGTGAAAATATCGATGTTGTTTATCTGTCATCATGGTTCTGCGAAGATGAAGCCATTGTTTGAATGATTGAAACAGCGTTAGAAAACGGCTGTTTTCTAATTGTCGTTTGAGTTTGTTTGTGGAAAAAAACCGGTATATCGCATATACAAAAGGGATATAGGCGATGTAGAAAAATATTGCCTGTGATGTGAAAATGGCCAAACTTCGAAGCAAGAAAAACACACAAAATAAAAACATGGTATATGCATCAAAGCCGGCACGATTGAGCATAAATTGTCTCCAGCGGTGTATCAAAATATCATCAGCTCCCTCTTGCTTTCATGAATGTACTTAAATAATTTTCTCTATTATATAGCAAAAGTATGAACAGTCAAGAAGACAATCGTGAACTTTGTGTAAATAATCACCATGAAATTATAACTCTTTGAGCAAAGAGATGAGTTTGTTTGTGTGTTCGTCGATGGTTAAATCGCCTGTTTCATCGGTTTCTTTGAACACCAAATCGGCATACTCCAAATATAAAGGTGTGCGTTCTTTGTATAAATCTTGCAAGCTGTGCCCTTGCATGTTGGCAACACCTCGCGTTTCTAAGTTGTCTATACGCTCTTCTATGGTTGCATAAGGCACGGACAAAAACACACAAAGACCGGTTTGTTTTAAATGCTCCATCGCTTTTTTTGAATAGACCACACTGCCACCTGTGGCGATGATGGTGTTTGATGTTTCGATAGAGAGGACGGCTTCTTCTTCCTTTTGAAGAAAGTATTCAATGCCGCATTCATCGATGGCATCTTGGAGTGGCAGTTGAAGCTTTTCTTTTAACACATCGTCTGTATCCAAATATGCCATGGAAAGACGGGTGGCAAGTACATAGCCAAGTGTGCTTTTGCCAGAGGCAGGCATGCCAATTAATATGATATTGCGTTTCATATGGTTTCATTCTCCTTCAATCGGACGCTTACTTCACCAGTTGTGAGCGTTTGTATGCTGCCATCCGCGAGTGCGACTTTGAGGGAATAATCTGGGAGAATATCAAGAGCAGTGGCAGATGTTTTTTGGCTGTGTTGTATGATATCGATGGGCTGATTTAAGATAAAACATCTGCTTTTATATTCTTCATAAAAAGCATTGTCATTGAGGTTTGGATATGCTTTTTCTAATTCGTTTAGAATATCGGCCACGATAAGGCTTTTGATGTCCTTATCATGAGGTGTTTGCGCGAGTACAGTGCCAATGATGTCTTCTAGCTCTGAGGGAACTTCGCTAGCAGAAGGGTGGACATTGATGCCTACACCCAAAATGACATAGGTGAGGGTGTTGGTTTCCACATCCAAAGAGGCCTCAGTTCCAATTCCGCAAACTTTCTTTTTGTGACAGAAGATGTCATTGACCCATTTGATTTCACAAGTGACACCAGCGTGTTTCTCAATGGCGCGAGAAACAAGTACCGCCATGCAGGCAGTGAGTGCCCCAGCTTCTATTGCTAAAAAGGTAGGGCGCAGGAGTATGCTCATATAAATGCCACCACCAGCAGGCGAATGGAAGGAACGTCCAAGTCGTCCTTTTCCCTCTGTTTGTTCGTGCGCAATGATGACATGGCCTTCTTCTTGTCCTTGTTGCGCAAGCTGTCTTAAAAGTGCAGTTGTGGATGTGACGCTGTCATGTACTTCAATGGTAAACATGTTGGCGTGCAGATGTGGTGCAATGCTTTGTGCAGATAAAACAGCGTTTTCCTTCGAGAGCATATAGCCTTTTCCTTGAGAGGATAAAATGACATGCCCATCGTTTTGGAGACTGCCGATAGCCTTCCATATGGCATTTCTACTGACGTTTAATTGGGTTGCCAGTTGAGCACCTGAAATATAAGTGCCTCGATTATTTTCTAAATAGAGAAGCACGCTGTCTTTTACACGCATAAGAAAACCTCGCAGTGTTAATTTGATAAAGATATCGTTTTTTGCAAACGTTTTGTAACAAGCATTGCAATGGAGAGTTTCACGACATCAGGAATGATAAAAGGAAAGACGCAAGCGCTGAGCACAGACAATAGCCCCATGCTGCTTGGTGTTTCCAAGTAGACAAACATAAAAAATGCGGTGCCAAAGGCATATACAATCAAAAGTCCGATGAGCAACGCAATGGTTTTTATCTTTACAGAGTCACCAAAAGTGTTTGTAAAGAACCAATAAAACAAAGCCATGAGGAAAAAGCCGATGAGATAGCCACCAGTTGGGCCAAGTAAAACGGAATAGCCTGATTTAAAGCCAGCAAAGACGGGGAAAATGGTGAATCCCATGATGAGGTATAGACCAATGGCTGTCGTGCCAAAACGTCCACCAAACAATGCTAAAATCACATAAATGGCAAACGTTTGCATGGTAAACGGCACAATAGTGGGAATTGTAATCCAAGAGCATATTGCGAGCAGTGCGATGGATAAAGCGAGAAAAATCAGTTTTTTGTTGTGAGAAGCAGACATGATGGTTACCACCTATTCTTAAAGATATGCGTCATTGTAGCAAAGAATAGGAGGTATGTCAACCAAAAAAATAAAAAGGGTGACAACTGTTGTATCATGTTTTAATTTTATGCATATGCTCCAACACTGCTTTGGCGACAAGTCCAGTGAATAAGCCAGTGATGACAGCGGATAGAAGAAGGGGAGGGGCAAGTATAAAGACGCCCTTGGTGCCGAGAATGAAATAGGCCAAAACGAGTTGCCCTGTGTTATGTCCAATTGCGCCAAAGATGCTGAGTATCCATATTTGTTTGAGAGAAAATAGAGGTCGCATCAGTGCCATGATGAAAAAGCACAAAAGACCGCCAGCCAAGCTGTACATCATCGTGTACAAGTTGCCGACCACCAAATTTGCCATGACAACGCGGACTATCAAAACAAAAAATGCCTCTTTGGCACCCAGTTGCCACAAGGTGAACAAGGTGACAACGTTGGCTAGTCCAAGCTTTATGCCGTGAATATTAATGGGCAAAGGGATTTGCGCTTCCACCACAAAGATGATGAGTGCAACGGCTGAGAGCATGGCAATTTGCGTCAGTTGTTTTGATTTCATGAGCTGACTCCATCGAGGTTTGAATCCTCTTCTCGTTCCACTTGTATGATAAGATGGTTGGGCAGGCAAATAATAGGGTCTGCTGTTTCATTTGTTGCGCCATGATGTATACAGATGTGATCTGGACAGCTGGCATCAGTGACAGAAACCATGCCATCTTTGATTTCGACCGTATTGAAGTTATCTTCTCCATAGGGGATTGTAATTGTGGTATCTTGGTTTAAGGGCAAACAATACAGCAAAGTATTGTCGCGGTAGATGCAAACTTTGTCGCCCTCTGTTTGGTTGCGCGCAATGAAAATTTGCGCGACGACAGCGAGTGCAATGAGAAAAACAAGGATGAAAATCCAAAAACGTTGTTTTTTCATAAGAATCACCAAATCGTATAAAGTAAGAAAGAGAACCGACGTTGTCATCGGTTCTCTTTCTGGTGCCGGTGGCCGGACTCGAACCGGCACGCTGTCTCCAGCGGTGGATTTTGAATCCACTACGTCTACCAATTCCATCACACCGGCAAAGTGTTACTCAGAATTGACGAACTATATTATAGCACAGGTATATATCAATAATCAAGAGGAGAGAGAAAATATTTTTAAGAAAATATGTGGACAATTTGTTTTTTGTGAAAGATATAGGAAAAGGTAGGGGGGTGTGGTATGATGTTAAAAATGAAAAGGAGAAAAACTCCATGAAAAGAAATCAATATCCGTTCTTTTTGATGATACTATTGCTGTGTTTCCTATCGGCATGTTCATTAAACAATATAGATGAATTATTTGCGCTGCCTTATACATCAGAAGCCAACCAACATTTACAAGATCAAATTGCCATTGAAAAAGGTGAGGCAGAAAGCATTTCACCTTTGCGTGGAGAAAACACCAAGACCATACAATTGGTCGATTTGGATGCAGATGGCACGCAAGAAGTGGTGGCATTCTTTCGAGATAATGAATTGGATAAACCGCTTAGAGTTGTCGTGTTTAAGCAAGATGAAGAAGGGGTATATCAGCTGCATACCAGTATCGAAGGCAGTGGCACAGACATTCTTTCCATTGAATATACGGATGTAGTAGAAGATGAGACGTTGGAACTACTCATTAGTTTTCAAGTCAGCAGTACGATGCAAAGTTTAACGGTGTATGGCCTTCATGAAGAGAAAACAGTGGAACTCATGCAAAGTGCATATACGAATTATTTATCGTTGGATTTGACGCAAAATGAAAAGAAAGACATTGTGCTCTTCAAAATTGATGGGGCCAATCCTACCTCAAACCGTGTAGAACTGTTTGTAGGAGGAGAAGGGGGAATGCAAGTGCATTCTACCGCGCCGATTTCAGTTGGGGCGAAAGCTGTGCAACAGCTAGAACAAATTTCATTGCCAGATGATGTGAATGCACTCATTGTAACCTATGAATATGAAGAAAATGAACAAATCAGTGATTTATTTACCATGCAAGAATCAGGCATTCAAAATATTTCGCTCAATGAAATTACAAGACAAAGCGATGAAACCATAAGAAGGTATGCAGGGGTCAACTTCATGGATATGAATGACGATGGTGTTTTAGAAATTCCTGTGACAAAGAGCCTTTCAGGAGATAACAAGACCGTAGGAGCCGAGAATTTTTGGAGACTCAATTGGACACAATTTGACGCGCAGGGAACTGCCAATATAGTCGCATCCACATATCATAACATCAGTGATAAATGGTATATCGAATTGCCTGGAAGATGGGATGAATATCTCAGATTGGATCGTTTGAGAAATACCGACGTAGGGGAAAGAGGCATTGTCTTTTCTTATTGGTCTGATGAAGAAGAGGACCCTGTACCATTTTTGGTGATTTACCGCATTACTGCAACACCGGAAGAAGCCGAGGAAATTGTCAGAGATCGTATTGTATTGCATCAAGAAGAGGACACCATCTATTGCGCAGAGGTTTTTGATAATATAAGGAATTTTGGAATAGACGAAGATAGTTTGCGTGCAAGGTTTCATGCAATGTGAGGAGAAACAATGAAGAAAATACTGATATTAGAAGATGAAGATAACATCAGAAGCTTTTTGGTCATCAATTTGAATCGCGCAGGTTACGAAACAATTGAAGCTTCTACAGGGGAAGAAGCGCTGCAAAAGCTCAAAGAAAATCTAGATATTAAAGTTGCTATTTTGGATATTATGCTCCCCGATATGGATGGGTTTGAAGTGTGTCGCAATATTCGTGCAAGCAACAACAAAATGGGTATTATGATGTTGACGGCAAGAACGCAAGAAATGGACAAAGTGACAGGATTCATGACAGGTGCAGATGATTATGTGACAAAACCATTTTCACCAGCCGAACTCACTGCTCGTATTGATGCACTCTATCGACGTGTGGGGGGTGAAGATGTAGAGTCACTTGAAATAAGACAAGAGCCGTTTTTACTCAACACAAGAACACGCACTTTAGAAAAAAACGGAACACCTGTAAAACTGACGCAGGTGGAGTATGCCATTGTGCAGTATTTTATGGAGAACCCTGGAAAGGCACTGTCGAGAGAGGAAATTTGGCAGGCGGTTTGGGCGGATCATTCTGTGGGCGATATGAAAATTGTCGATGTGAATATTCGTAGATTGCGAGTGAAAATTGAAGATGATTCTACAAAGCCTTCCTATATTACGACAATATGGGGCTTTGGATATCGTTGGTCAGTATAAGTTTGAAGAAAGATGGGCGTTAATATGGCTTTTTGGAATACAGGAGGCATTCAAAAGCGTTGGATGTTGAGAAATATCGGTATGATTATGTTTGTGTTGCTGCTATTTGTTGCAGCAAGCACATTCGTTATTGCCACCAATTTATATTCAAGCATGAAAAATGATCTTGCCAATCGTGTGCGTGTGGATACCAATAATCTTGCGATGTATCAAACGAAGAGTGAATATTTAAGTGCAGTCAGAGAATTTACCGATAGTTATCAGGACTCTTCAAAAATTGAAGTGCAATATCTATTGAATAATGGAAAAGTAGAGCAGTCTTCATACAGTTTGACACTGCCAGGCTCTGTCATCAATAGTCCAGATATTGTGCAGGCAAAAGAAACGAGTGAAATTGCAGACTGGATGGGAAAGAACCAAGAAACGGGAGAGAGGATACTATCTGTCAGTGCGCCTCTGGTGTTTGATGGAGAAACTCAAGGGGTGCTTCGTTATGTTACCTCGTTGCGACTCGTGAACCAGCAAATTTTATTTTATTGTGGAAGCATCATATTGATTGCCATAGCAATTTTGCTCATGATTTATTTTTCAAATATTTATTTTGTTCGCTCCATTGTCAATCCAGTGGTCCAAATTACAGGAGTAGCAAAGCGCATTGCTGATGGTAGCTATGGGATACAAGTAGAGCGGCGATCTGAGGATAAGCTCGATGATGAAATCGGAGATTTGCTCAAAGCCATCAACGATATGTCGAAAAGCATCCAACAAGCAGAGAACATGAAATCAGAGTTCATATCCTCTGTGTCACATGAACTGCGCACACCGCTGACCGCTATCAATGGTTGGGCAGAGACCATTATGAATGGTGGAACAAGAGATGAAACGGATGTCAAAAAAGGCATGGGCATCATCGCGAGTGAAGCCAAACGGCTCACAACCATGGTGGAAGAATTGTTGGAGTTTTCACGCATTGAAGAAGGAAGGTTTACTTTATCCGTTGAGCCAATGGACATCAAAGCAGAACTGGAAGATGCGCTATATACATATGGAGAGCTTTTTGTAGGGGAAGGGATTACACTTAGTCACAGCGATTGTGAAGAGGATATCGCACCGATTTTAGGTGATCCAGACCGACTGCGGCAAGTGTTTTGCAACTTGCTTGACAATGCCGTAAAACATGGTGGTACGGGGAAAAAAATAGACACGGCAATATTCTTAGAACAGGATGAAGTAGTCATAACCATTCGAGATTACGGAAATGGAATTCCTGAAGATGAGCTTACACATGTGAAAGAAAAGTTTTATAAAGGCAGTTCACTTGCCAGAGGGTCGGGGATTGGACTCGCCGTTTGTGAAGAAGTGATCAGTCTTCACGATGGCACGCTTACAGTGGAAAATGCTGAGGGTGGAGGCTGCAAAGTTAGCATTCGTTTAAAATATAGAAAAAATGTTCTATAGCTTGATTTTTGACCGCTGTTTTGATACAATACAGAGCGAAAAGCGCATTGAAATAATGTGAATATTCCAGAGAGAAAGGTGCAACTTGCATGGCGTCAACATACAATGATTTATTCCTAGATGCGAGAAAAATATTGAAAAAAATTGACGTGTCAGCGGCAGATTTAGAAGCTAGGGAGATTTTGGCTTGCGCAGCAGACAAAACTCGTGAAGAATTGAGTTTAGATATGCAAAAATATGCGCCTGATTACGTAAAAAAAGCCTTAGAAGAGCTTCTTGAAAGACGCATACAAGGTGAGCCAATTGCGTATGTAATTGGTGAGTGGGATTTTTATGGAATGACGCTTAAGGTGACACCAGATGTGCTCATTCCAAGACCAGATACTGAACTGCTCGTGGAAAGAGCACTTGCTTGTATGAATGAGCAAGAAAAGCCAGTGCGGATTTTGGATTTATGCACCGGATCTGGTTGTGTCGGCTTAGCTATTTTGAAAAATAGAGGCAATAGTCGCGCAGTGCTCATCGACAATTCACAGTCTGCCATACAAGTGTGCAAAGACAATGTGCGCAGTCTTCACTTACAGGCAGTCGCAACTGTTTTGCAAGAAGATGTGTGTGAATCACCGAATATACTGCTTGGACAGTTTGATGTGATTACTTGTAATCCACCATATATACCCGTGGAAGACATTGAAACGCTAGATAGTAGTGTGAAAGAATATGAGCCGTTCACTGCACTGGATGGTGGTGTAGACGGATTGGATTTTTATAGAACCATCGCAAAGCTATGGAAACCGACGTTAAACAGCAATGGAACCATTTTGTTTGAAATCGGCGTAGGACAAGCTGACGATGTAAAAGCAATATTAGAGCAGGAAGGCTATCACTGTATAGCCATATATCCTGATTACGCAGGTATTTTGCGTGTAGTGGAAGCAAAAGTTTAGAAAAGAGGGATGAGCGATGGCTGATAAAAGAAAAGCACCTGTACCAACCCCTGCGCCAGCAACGGACAAAAAACGTGCGATTGAAACGGCGATGGAACAAATTGAAAAAGCATATGGCAAAGGCTCAATCATGCGCCTTGGAGAAAATACCAGTGTAAAAGTAGAAGCCATTCCAACGGGATCATTGTCATTGGACTTGGCATTGGGAATCGGTGGTGTTCCGAGAGGAAGAATTGTTGAAATCTATGGACCAGAATCATCAGGTAAAACCACAATTGCCCTTCATATTGTTGCAGAAGCGCAAAAAAATGGTGGAGAAGTTGCCTTTGTCGACGCAGAACACGCACTTGACCCTGTATATGCAAAGGCACTTGGCGTGGATATTGACAGCTTGCTGATTTCGCAACCTGATACAGGTGAGCAAGGCCTTGAAATTACAGATGCACTTGTTCGCTCTGGTGCTATGGATGTTATCGTAGTTGACTCTGTTGCGGCGCTAGTGCCTCGCGCTGAAATTGAAGGCGATATGGGAGATTCTCATGTTGGGGTATTGGCAAGACTGATGAGCCAAGCGCTGCGAAAACTAGCTGGCTCTGTGGCAAAGACCAATTGTGTGGTCATCTTTATCAACCAATTGCGTGAAAAAGTTGGCGTAATGTATGGTAGCCCAGAAGTCACAACTGGTGGTCGAGCGCTGAAGTTTTACTCCTCTGTTCGTATTGATGTGCGCCGCATTGAAACACTCAAAAACGGCACGTACAATATCGGAAACCGCACAAGAGCAAAGGTTGTCAAAAACAAAGTGGCACCACCATTTAGAGAAGCCGAATTTGACATTATGTATGGAGAAGGGGTTTCCAAAGTTGGTGAAATGATTGATTTGGGTGTAAAACTCAATTTGGTACAAAAAAGTGGCTCTTGGTTCTCTATGGGAGATGTGCGTTTGGGGCAAGGTAGAGATGCCGCAAAGCAGTATTTCTTAGACAATCCAGAACTCGCAGACGAATTGGAACAAGGCATC
Organism: Oscillospiraceae bacterium; assembly: GCA_030625685.1. Lineage (GTDB taxonomy): Bacteria > Bacillota > Clostridia > Oscillospirales > Oscillospiraceae > Evtepia. The sequence goes on along the minus strand of DAOUQJ010000002.1, from coordinate 107,246 downwards.
CGAGAACAGGCAGCTGAACTGATGAAAAGCCCAGCGCGTCCAGCATCCAAAGCGAAAGCATCGAAAGGCGGAGTAGATGTTACAGCAGAGGATTTCAAGGATGAGGATTGAGCAAATTCTTCCATCAAGACTGAGCAAGCGCACATGCTTACTGAGTTTAGAGGATAATACTACGTTTGTGTTACTGCGAAGCGATATAAAAAGATATGGTTTAAAAGCCGAACATGAACTTAGTCCATCTGACTTGCAAGAACTGTTGAACGAAAGCGATGCGTATGTAAAGCAGCAAACACTCGCAATGCTGGCAAAACGGTCTTATGCCAAAGAAGAGCTCAAAAGAGCGCTCGTTAAAAAAGGAGCCAATGAGACGCAAGCAGAATCGTTTGCTGCATGGGCATGTCAGCAAGGATTTATAGACGAAGAAGAGTATGCCAGACGGGTGATAGAAGAATGTAGTCGAAAAGGGTATGGAATCTATCGCATTAAAACAGAGCTTTCTCGCAAAGCTGTTCCACGAGAAATGTGGGAGGAACTTCTTTGCGAGTGGACTGTTGATACAGAAAAAATAGATATGTTACTAGAAAAGCTATTAAAATCAACAGACGAAGCAGGATATCGCAAAGCGGGTCAGGCATTGCAAAGGCGTGGCTATTCCTATGAGGAGATTGCCAGTGCAATCAGGCGCAATAAAGAGAGGTATGACCAATGAGAGTAGGATTTGTTTCCTTAGGCTGTTCCAAAAACCAAGTGAATTGCGAGCAAATGATGTGGAAAACATTTGATGCTGGATATGATATCGCGCTGGAAGCAGAAGACTGTGATGTTGCGGTGCTGAATACTTGTGGATTTTTGCAAGAAGCAAAAGAGGAAGCTTTGGCGGAGTATGAAACGCTTGCAAAAATGAAACAAGAAGGTAGACTGCAACACATTATTGTGGTTGGATGTATGGCGCAGCGTTATAAAGATGAATTGGAGATGCTTTGCCCAGAAGCAGACGGCTTTGTGGGTTGTGGAAGCTATCAAAATATTACTGACGTCATAGAGGCAGCGAAAGAACAGAAACAAGCATATTTATTTGAGAGCATTGATGCACCTATTCCAGAAATTGACCGCGTGATTGTCACATCTGATCACTGGGCGTGGCTTCGCATTGCAGAAGGTTGCGATAACAGGTGCGCATACTGTACCATTCCCTTTATTCGAGGAAAATATCGAAGTCGCCCAATGGAAAAAATATTAGATGAAGTGAAGTCCATGGCTGAGTGTGGCATTAGAGAAATTATGGTGGTAGCACAGGACATCACGCGCTATGGTTATGATTTATACGGAAAGACTCAATTAGTTGAACTCTTGAAGGAAATCTGCAAAGTTGAGGGAATTGAATGGGTCAGACTTCACTATGCGTACCCAGATGCTTTGGATGATGCACTCATTGATTTAATTGCGACAGAGGATAAAATTGTAAAGTATTTGGATATTCCAATTCAGCATATCAGTACACCGGTGCTTGCGAGAATGAAGAGACGTGGCACTGGAGAAGAAGTGCGTGAGGTGCTCGCCAAATTGCGCAAACGAGTACCTGATATTGTTCTTCGCACCAGTTTGATAGCTGGCTTTCCAGGGGAAACTGAGGAAGATTTTGAAGAACTTAGTGTATTTTTGCGAGAGTTTCGCATACAGCGTGCCGGTATATTTGCTTTTTCTCCTGAAGAGGGGTCCGCTGCGTTTTATATGGATGATCAAATTGAAGATGAAGTTAAAAGGCGTCGTGTGGAACTGCTCACCGATATACAAATGCAAGTCATTGATGACTACTGTGAAGCACAACTGGGCAAAACCAAAACGGTACTTTGTGAAGGCTATATGCCTGACTTAAATATGTATGTGGGACGCAGTGAAGCAGAGTCACCACATATTGACGGCTCATTCTATTTGGTGAGCGACACTGAATTAGAAATTGGCAAGTTTTATCATGTGGAAGTAACTGCTGTTGAGGATGGAGAACTGATCGGAACAGTGAAAGGAGACGCATTTTGAATACTGCCAATAAACTCACCATATTGCGTGTCATTATGATTCCGTTATTCATGTATCTGCTTTATATTGATCAGATGTATTATGCTCTGGCTGTGTTTGTCATTGCCAGCCTCACGGATTATGTAGATGGCTATATTGCAAGAAAATACAATCAAATTACTGACTTTGGCAAGTTTATGGACCCACTGGCAGATAAACTGCTTGTCACGTCGGCAATGGTCTTTTTTGTTGAAATTGGCCTCATGCCATCTTGGGCGTTATTGCTTGTGATTGCGCGTGAATTCTCTGTGACTGGTTTGCGCCTCGTGGCTGTGGATCAAGGCACGGTTATTGCAGCAGGATTTTCTGGTAAAGTAAAGACGGCAGCCACAATGGTGGCTATATGTCTCATGCTGTTGCCTGTTTCTGCATTTGTAATTCAACTGTGTGTGTGGGTGATTGTGCTGACAACCTTGTATTCAGGATTTGAATATTTTATTGTCAATCGCGCCGTATTTACCGAGGGAGCTAAATAAATTCTTCGACAAATTGTTTTCTTGACACCATTTTTGTTGCATGGTAATATACTAAAACAATGATGATTTCGTGATGAATAGGAAGAGTAGCGTTTGGATGCTTAGACAGAGAAGGGTGGTCACCGGCTGAAAGCCACTCATAAGATAAAAACGTGAAGTGCGCCTAGGAGCGAAGAGGTGTTACACCTCCGCCTTGCCTCGTTATCGGCTTTTGAGTGAAAAATGAGAGTGGAACCGCGATAATTATCGCCTCTTATACCGTGTGGTATAAGGGGCGTTTTTCTATGAAAAGGAGAGGTTATGTGAAGGGATTTATTGAAATTCTCTCATCGTATCAAGCCAGAGATCCAGCTGCAAGAAGTAAATTAGAAGTGTTTTTGTTGTATCCAGGTGTTCACGCACTAATCAATCACCGCATTGCGCATAAGCTTTATAATTGGAAACTTATGTTTTTGGCACGTGTAGTATCGCAGTGGAGTCGCTTTTGGACAGGAATTGAGATTCATCCAGGGGCAACGATTGGAAGACGCTTTGTGATTGACCATGGAATGGGAATTGTGATAGGTGAAACAGCAGAAGTCGGAGACGATGTGCTGTTATATCAAGGTGTTACACTGGGGGGCACAGGCAAAGACAAGGGAAAACGTCATCCAACCATTGGGAACAATGTTATGATAGGATCAGGGGCAAAAGTATTGGGTCCTTTTAAAGTGCATGATGGTGCGCGGATTGCGTCCAATGCAGTGGTGCTATCAGAAGTGGCTGAAAATGCGACAGCGGTTGGTGTGCCTGCACGCATTGTGCGAGTGGGTGGAGTCAAAACAGACTTTGCTGGCGAAGTGGATCAAGTAAATATCACCGACCCTGTGCAAAAAGAATTGCAATCGATTCTATCCCGTATGGAGTTTATGGAAAAATATATAGATAAAATCGAAGAAGAACGAATCAACCACCAAGGACAAGGAGAAGAATCAGATGAAAGTATTTAATAGTGTTACAAGGCAAAAAGAAGACTTTCGCCCCATTACAGAAGGTGAAGTGAAAATGTATTCTTGTGGTCCTACTGTCTATAACTATATTCATGTAGGAAACGCACGTCCAATCATTGTATTTGATGTGTTGCGCAGATATTTTGAGTATCGTGGCTATGATGTCACCTTTGTGCAGAACTTTACGGATGTGGATGATAAAATCATCAATCGTGCCAACCAAGAAAGCACCACAAGTGAAGCCATTGCTGAAAAGTATATTGAAGAATATTTCACCGATGCCAAAGGTATGGGCGTAAAAGAAGCGACCATTCACCCAAAAGCAACGGAAAATATCGGCCAAATCATTGAGATGATTGAAGCGCTCATTGAAAAGGGATATGCTTATGAAAAAAATGGAGACGTTTATTTCCGTTCTATCAAATTTGAGGGATATGGAAAGCTATCGCAACAGCCATTAGAAGACTTGCAAGCTGGGGCAAGAATTGATGTCAATGACATTAAAGAAGATCCAATGGATTTTGTGCTTTGGAAAAATGCGAAGCCCAATGAACCAAGTTGGCAATCTCCTTGGGGAATGGGGAGACCAGGTTGGCACATCGAATGTTCTGCAATGTGCAGTCGCTATCTTGGCAAAACAATTGATATTCACTGCGGAGGTCAAGACTTACAATTTCCACATCACGAAAATGAAATTGCACAGTCAGAAGCTTGTCATGGTACTACCTTCGTAAATTATTGGATGCACAATGGATTTATCAATGTAGACAATAGAAAAATGTCCAAGTCAGAAGGCAATTTCTTCACTGTACGTGAAGCAGCAAAGGTTTATGGATACGAACCAATCCGCTTCTTTATGTTGTCCGCACACTACAGAACACCACTCAACTATTCCAAAGAATCCCTCATTCAGGCGCAAAATGGATTGGATCGTCTCTACACTGCGGTAGAAAATCTTGAATTCATTCAAAAAAATGGTGAAGAGGGAGCAATGACAGAGCAAGAGACTGTACTAGTGGATAGCTTTGCAAACTATAGAGATCGTTTTCTAGAAGCGATGGATGACGATTTGAATACAGCCGATGCCATTGCGGTCTTGTTTGAATTGGTCAGAGCCATCAACATTACAGTAGAACAGAAACCAACGAAGGCTGTTGCTGAACAATCACTGGCAATGATTTCAGAATTTACAGATGTATTGGGAATTTTGTATGGAAGAAAAACAGAAGAAGATTTGGATGCGAAACTAGAAGAGATGGTTGAAGCAAGGCAACAAGCAAGAAAAGAGAAAAACTTTGCAGAAGCCGATCGCATTCGTGATGAACTAGCAAGCATGGGAATTGAATTGAAAGATACTCCACAAGGGGTAAAGATTATACGCAAATAAGAAAAAACCGCCTGTACATGATTGTACAGGCGGTTTGATTGTTTAATAACATTATGAAACGATGCGACGTCCATAAACATATACATCCGAGTAATAGCCAGATGCCAATGAATCAATGCGCACTTGATATCCTGATGTAGAGGCATGGATAAATGAGCCATCACCAATATAGATTCCTACATGGGAGACAGGCTTTACCGTTCCACTTCGACGGAAAAATACTAGGTCACCAGGAAGAAGCTCGTTTTTTGTGATTTCAGTTCCGTTGCTGAGTTGGCCGGTAGCTCCGCGGTTAATCGAATAGCCAAAATTTTTGTAAACAAAGCAAGTAAAACCAGAGCAATCAAACGAGTCCGGTCCATTGCCACCATAGACATAGCTGCAACCAAGATACTTTTTAGAAAATGCAACAATTTCTTCGCGTGCGTAATCTGCACTTTCCTGAAACAGTTCATATTCCTCTGCAGTCATGAGTAGTAGATAGTCTGTGTACATGAAAGCAGGTGCGCCATTTAGGTTAATTTGACACCAACCGTTTTCGACAGAGATAACAGGAAAGAAATCCCCTTGCGTCGCTGTGTCAATAATTTCATAAGTGACACCAGGTCCAGAGCGGATGTTGAGTTTGGCGGTGCCAGTATTGATAAAAGCCAAAAGGTCAAGCGTCTCTTCGCTCGGTACAAAAGTATCTGCATACTCTGTTGGAATCGAGAATGTAAAGTCTGTAACATTTGCATAGGTGCTCACAGCAAATGGTTTAGATGGAGTGAGGTTTGAACGAAGACGTAAGGCGCTCACTTCCATGGAAACTAGACCAAATACGAGAGCAGTAACCAGTGCAGTTGATAGAGTATTTCGAAAAAGTCTCGGTTTTGCATATGAAAAAAGTCGCATCATAAACAGTCCTTAATTGTGTTTTGATAAGGCGCGTTCGAGCCAAATGGAGGCAACATCAATTGCAGCATAGAGAGAGCTTTTGTTGCTACGTTTGACAATGGCATCACGACCTTTGATGTTGTTATCGGTCAGTTGAAGTTGAACAGAGAGGTTGGTCGCTGTTTCAAGATCTTTGTTGTTACCCTTTTCTAAGACTTGAATCATAACGATATAGGGGTCAGACATGCTGCCGTAGTAGATAAAATCGTCTTTGCGACGAAGTGGACGTCCTTTATATTCTAATGGAATGCTTTTATTACTCATTGAAATGTAGTTTCCTTTCTTAGTGGGAATTGATCGTAAGTATAGTTGAAATCTGTAACCAAATTGTAACAGTTTTGCGGTTGGGTGTCAAATACAAATTATCGACAAAATACTTGAATGATTCATGAATTGATTGCCGCACACAGTGCGATGCTTTTTGTGAGTGAATTGTTTGCAGGATAAAATACACAGTGTAAATTGAGAGAATCCTTGAGGAGTTTGGTAGCAGCCGTTTCGAAATATTTGCTCAGATACGTATGGTGAAATGCTTCTCCAAAGAGAGAAATGACAGCGGGGTTTTCCGCATCTTTGCCAGCGCCTGTGAAGTAAAGTGTAGAGGCGAGATTGGCACACAGCAGGTTGACACAACGAGACAAAACAGCGTTTGCTACTGCTAAAGCAATTTGTAGATCCTCTTTGGATTCTTGACAAAAATGGGCGAGAAGATTGTCGCCTTCAGGCGCTTCCAAAAATGACACAAAGGTGTCAATAGGAAGTTTTGATAAGGAGAGAAAATGGCGTCCACACATAAAAGAGACCAGTTTAGCTTCGGTCGTTTGGAGCATGGCCAGACGAAACACTTCGCCTATGTTTTGAATGGAGACCATTTTATCGAGAAGTTTTTTTCCGGGGTCGGCACTGTCACGATCAATGGACAAGTCAAGGGTGCCAATGGGCATGGCTTCACAATTGCCTGATACACAGTTGACCATTTGCAAGGCAGAATCACCAGTATAGAGTTTTAAGATGGCAGTGCTGGGCATAGAAAATGCAGTGTTTGTGCCATATCCCCAATAGAGAGAACATATACGTTTGGAGTTTGGCATCGCACGCACAGCAGAAGTTTGCGCCGCGCAAACGCTAGGAATGCAGGTGATGGGTTTAACGGAAAAGCCCCGCTCTTCTAGTTCAGATGCGACGGCACTCGAAAGAGACGCATTCAAATACTCTGATATATGTATGGTTGGTGGTAGGCTTAGAATGCAATCATCTTTCATTGGAAATGGAAGACAAAGGGCAATTTGGTCAGCATCCTGCAAAAATGGTTCTAGCAGTTCAACGATGGCAAAGACAAGTTCCTCGAATGTGCAGGGATAGTCAATGCCAGGAAGTGGAAAAGACTCACCTGTTTCTATCTGTGTTTGCTTTGATTGGAACTTGACAAGACTTGTTTGAATTTGTGTGTCATCGATATGAGCCACTGCAACTTGGCCGTGTTTAGGCTCTTCACCGTAACAAGTCAGTTTGGTGGGTAACATTGGGATTGTGCTTGCACCACCAAATAAACCAATGCGCATTTGACCGAGCAATGTGTGAGCCAAGGTGATGGCGTCGTGTTGATCGGGGTGTAAGGTGGTACGAAATAAAATTTGTGATAAGGAATCCAAAAGCCTAACCTCCTTGGAGTGTATTTATGAAATCAGCAGTTGACGATATCTCAAATATTGTGATACTATGACTAGTAGATATAACCAGTGTGAAACTGTAACGATATGATAGATAAAGGGGCTAATAGAATGCAAAAAAAGGGAAATGATGGGTCATTTCACGAAGTAGTAGAATGCGAAAAATGTGGCGAAATGTATTCCACTACCTATAAGAAATGTCCGTTTTGTAAAGATAAAGATGGCTTTGAAGAAGTAAAGCCAATGCAGGTGCAACAATTTAGTTTCGATTTGAACAAGCCATTGGCAGATCAATTGGATGAAGAAAATAATGAAATCGAAGCACTAGAATCAGTAGAGAATTATGAAGAAAAAGAAGACATTAATCAGTTTGGAAAACAAATTGATGATGAATATGCAAGCTATTCTTCTGCGGAAGATGACGATGGTGAGTTTTTGCAACGTGCACTCGATCCAACTCCAGGAAAACGCTTGAATAAAGCGCCAGCAGGTGGAGGACTTCGCGTTATCACGTTTATTCTTTCCCTTGCAATACTGCTCGGTGGTGCGTATGTTGTTACCACAAAACTCATTCCCTTTGTGATGGGAGAGACAGAAGTTGTCGAAGAAATCCCATTTGAACTCAAAGAAAGCACGATTATGTTGTCATACGAAGAAGAAAACTACGTGCTCAAATTTGTGAATGAAGAAGTAGATGCCGACTCTGTTTTGTGGAGCAGTGATAACACCAGTGTTGCGATTGTGACAGAGGATGGTGTTGTAACAGCGATAGGACAAGGGAGTGCTACTGTCACCGCAACGCGTGAAGATGGAAAAACGGCAACTTGTGTTGTGGTTTGTATTTGGGAGGAAGCAGAATCTGAAGTCCAACCTGAATCAGAGACAGAGCCAGAGTCTGAGACTGAAGAGCCAGAAGAACCAGTGGAAGAAGTCATCACACTCAGTCGTGAAGATTTTACGCTAGGTGTGGGAGAATCTTATAAAGTCCAAGTTAGTGGATCAGAAGAAGATGCTGTTTGGCATATTGGCAATACAGCTGTTGCGACAGTTTCCGGAACTGGCGTTGTCAAACACGTTGGAAAAGGACAAACAACACTCACAGTTACGGTGGAAGGACAACAGTTAACCTGTATTGTTCGTTGTAGCTAAGTGCGATAATAGAGATAAATGACCAGCTTGCAAAATTGCAAGCTGGTTTTTTTATAGCGTTTCTAAATGTCTGCGGAGCATATCAAGTGCAGATAACGCACTGGCAATACGGATTTGTTCACGTCCTTGATATCCGAATTTAAAGCGTTGCACTTTATATGTGTCTTTGGTTGCAAGGCCAATATAAACCAGACCAGGAGGGTTGCCATCATTGTCATAGCCAGGACCTGCGACACCAGTGACTGATACGGCAATATCACAGCCAAGTGCTGTGAGTGCACCTTTGGCCATGGATTCTGCTACTTGAGAAGAGACTGCAGTGTGTTCTTGGATCATGTCACTGGGCACTTGGAGAAGGGTTTCTTTGACAGGAATTTGATAGCTGACGATTCCTCCCGCAAAATGGTCAGCCACACCGGGCAAATCAGTCATAAATGAGGAAATCATACCGCCTGTGCACGATTCGGCTGTTCCGAGTGTCATGTTGAGCTTTTCTAATAAATCCAGGCAAACGGAAGGCAAAGTATCTTCATTGACACCGTATATTTTGTCGCCTAAGATGGCGCGCACTTCTGCCTCGACAGGTTCGATGAGAGCGCTGGCCTCTTTTGGTGTATTGGCTTTTGCGGTGATGCGAAGTTCGAGTTCGCCTACTTTGGCGTAAGGGGCAAGGGTGGGGTTTGTCAAACTATTCATCTTTTCTCGCAATAAGCTCTCAGCTGCCGATTCGCCAATGCCGAACACTCTCAGTGATCGAGATGAAATGATGCCATCTGTTTTCTCTTGGAGCATGGGGATAACATAATCCAAAAACATGGCTTGACATTCAATTGGTGGACCAGGGAGCATGATGGCAGTAGAGCCATCGGCTTCGATGATACAGCCTGGTGCAGTTCCTTTGTTGTTTTGAAGGACAGTGCACCCTTGGGGAAGCATGGCTTGTTGATAATTGTTTTCTGTCACTTGGCGTGAAGCGCGCGCGAACAGTGCATCGATGCGATCTGCGCTTTCTTGGTGAAAGACGAGGTCTCTGCCGAAGGCTTTGGCAACAGATGATTTTGTGATGTCATCACAAGTTGGTCCGAGACCGCCTGTTGTGATGATGATATCTGCTCGACTTTTGGCAAGGTTTATGGCATCTTCTATTCTTTGTGGGTTGTCGCCGACGACACTGTGATAATATACGTTGATGCCAAGAGCTGACAGTTCTTTTGATAAAAATTGGGCATTTGTATTGGCGATGCTTCCGAGGAGAAGTTCTGTTCCAACTGCGACAAGTTCAGCTGTTTGACTCATGGTTCTAAAACCACCTTTTCAATATTATTTACAGCATCCATTACCATTTCATCAATTGCGAGCGTAGCTTCGGCTTCTTGCACCTCTTCTAAGGAAGGTTTGGTGCGAGGATGTCGAGGCGTGAAGACTGTGCAACAGTCTTCAAAGGGCAAAATGGATGTGTCAAAGGTATCAATTTTTTTGGAGATATGTACAATTTCCGTTTTGTCCATCCCAATCAGAGGGCGGAAGACAGGGATGTTGCACACAGCTTCGGTTGCTTGCATAGCCATCATGGTTTGACTTGCTACTTGGCCAAGGGATTCACCAGTAATGAGAGCGCCACAATGTAATTTGTGCGCGAGCGCTTCGGAAATGCGCATCATAAAGCGACGCATCAAAACAGTAAATAGATCTTCAGGACATTCACGCATGAGTGTCTCTTGAATGCTGGTAAAAGGAACGATATGCACATGCAGTTTTCCGCACCATGGTGTGAGCTTTTTTGCCAGTGTGAGCACTTTTTCTTTGGATTCAGGAGAAGTGTATGGATGACTGAAAAAGTGAACCAAATCGAGTGTGAGTCCACGTTTTGCCATCATCCAAGTAGCAACGGGGCTGTCTATACCACCTGACAAAAGAGAGATGGCTTTTCCGCTCATACCAACAGGCAAGCCACCGGCACCAGGAGAGGGATTGACATGAACGTAGGCATTGGTTTCTCTAACCTCTAAATAGACTGTCACTTCAGGGTTATGAACATCTACAGTCAGATTTGGAAAAGCATCATGCAAATCGCCACCGACAGTTTGTGAAAGTGCAATGGAAGTCATAGGAAAACTTTTGTCGGCACGTTTGGATTCTACTTTGAATGAGCGTGCATTCATCAATGTGTCTTTGAGGTATGTTTTGGCTGTTTCTAGCATGGATTCGGGTGTTTTTTCACAAGCTCTTGAGCGGCAGATGCCAGCCACACCGAATAATTTGCTGAGCGCTAAGTAGGCAGAGTCCATATCGCAGGAGTCGTCTTTGGGTTCGATATAACCAGTTGCTTGACGAGAATACACTTTGAAGTTTCCGTGTTTGCGCAAGAGTTTTCTTGCGTTGCCGAGAAGCTTATCTTCAAAGCTGCGACGGTTTTGTCCTTTTAGGACAAGTTCGCCTAATTTGAGTAGGATGATTTCTTGGGCTACAGGTGTTTGTTCTATATTTGACATAATGGTTCCCTTTCATTCAAGTGGAAATAATATTTTAAGATTTGGTTATCTACGTAAATAGGAAGGTGCACGATACTGAATTGCTTCGGCAATATGGTGCGCAGCAATGGCATCAGAATTGTCTAAATCGGCTATGGTGCGTGCAATACGTAAAATACGATCATAGCTGCGGGCTGTGAGACCCATATGTTCGTAGGCGCCACGCATAATGGCTTGTCCATCTTCGTTGATCTTGCAATGGGTTTGCATTTCATTATGCCCCATGTTTGCATTGCATAGACAAGAGGTATCTGAAAAACGCATATGTTGCAAGCTTCTTGCTTCATTGACGCGCTTTCGAATTTCAGAAGAGGATTCGGATGCTTGTTTGATAGAGAGTTCATCAAAATCAAGTGGAGGCACTTCGACAAACAAATCAATGCGGTCGAGTAGAGGGCCTGACAATTTGCCCAAATAGCGAGCAACTTCGCGCGCAGAGCATTGACAACGTCCAGAGGGGTGTCCATACCAACCACATTTACATGGGTTCAAGGCGCAGATGAGCATAAACTGACTGGGAAAGGATTCAGAGCCTGTGGCGCGCACAATTTGTATTTTTCCTTCCTCAATTGGCTGGCGCAAGACTTCAAGCACATCTTTTTGAAATTCTGGTAGTTCATCTAAAAACAATACCCCATGATGGGCCAGTGATATTTCACCAGGACGTGGAGGAGAACCGCCACCTGCCATTCCAACGGTTGATATGGTGTGATGAGGGTTGCGAAACGGTCGCTCAGTTAAAAGTGGCTCATCTGCAGACAATGTGCCAACAACAGAGTGGATGGCAGTGGTATCTAAGGCTTCTTTTTGGCTCATTTCAGGCAAAATGGAAGGAAGCCTTCGGGCAAGCATACTTTTGCCTGAACCTGGCGCGCCTACCATCGCTGCATTGTGTCCTCCTGCAGCTGCAATTTCTAACACACGCTTGACTTGTTCTTGGCCTTTCACATCTGCAAAGTCTGGATAGAATGTTTTTTCTTTGGGGGCAATCCAATCGGTGCAGGGCTCTATACTTTCTTTGTTTGACAGGTGTGCGACAAGATCGGATACAGTTTCGACGGGATAAACGGTTAGATCTCCTGCCAAATTTGCCTCTAAGGCGTTGGGGGCAGGAACATATAATCGTTTGATGCCAGCTTCTCTCGCGGCTAGTGCCATTGGCAAAATTCCCATAACGGGGCGCAAAGTGCCAGACAGTGACAGTTCGCCAATGAAAGCACAGTCTGGGTCATTGAGTGAGATTTCGTGGCTCGCTGCTAAGATTCCAATGAGGATAGGTAGATCATAGACGGTTCCTGATTTTCGCAAATTGGCCGGTGCTAAATTGATGGTAATTCGGCTAACGGGAAAGGAGAATCCGCTGTTTTTGATTGCTGAGCGAACCCGTTCTCTGGCTTCTTTGACTGCGGCATCGGGCAAACCGACCACATCAAAGGCAGGTAGACCAGAATGTAAGTCACACTCTGCACTGACTTCATACCCTTGGATGCCTTGTAAACCCAAGGAACGGACTTTATGTAACATTAAGATCCTCCTAAATTAAATCGAATTTTTTGATATTATATACCTTACATAATATTGCCACAAAAGTGCAGAATAGACAAGAGGATGAATATAATATTGCTGAAATTACCATTCTGTCTAGGTTATCTGATGGAATATACCAACAAAATGTAAAAAAAGGCAACAGTGTGTTAGGTTCGGGTAAAAATCAAGTAAAAACCATTGTGTTAATGCACAAAGTTAAGGGCAAAAAACAAAGCCGTATTTTATCCTTCGGCATTTTTTATGTTTTAAGCCCATGATTATATGGTCATTTTGGCTACATCATTGGTTTACAAGGACTTTATATAATGATAGGATTAGGATGAGAAAAGTACACTCTATATGGCATTTTAAGAAAGATTCTAAAGACAAAAAAAACAGAAAAAGAAGCACATGCTTCAACAGTATTTTAGGAGGATGAAACCATGGCAAGAAAGCTCAAAACTATGGATGGTAATACAGCAGCGGCCCATGTTTCTTATGCTTTTACAGAAGTGGCAGCGATTTATCCCATCACGCCATCATCTAATATGGCTGAGCTTGCGGATAAATGGGCAGCAGAAGGTTTGGAGAATATCTTTGGACAACCTGCTACCGTCTCTGTTTTGCAATCAGAAGGTGGTGCAGCGGGCGCTGTGCACGGCTCATTAACAGCTGGTGCTATGACGACCACATATACAGCATCACAAGGTTTGCTTTTGATGATTCCAAATATGTATAAAATTGCAGGTAGCTTGATGCCTAGTGTCACTCACGTGTCTGCACGTGCGATTGCTACACATGCATTATCCATTTTTGGTGATCATTCCGATGTTATGTCATGTCGTACTACTGGTTATGCTATGATGGCGAGCGGAAATGCACAAGAGGTTATGGACCTTGGTGCAGTTGCTCACTTGGCAACAATTTCTGGTAGAGTACCTGTGCTTCATTTCTTTGATGGTTTCCGTACATCACATGAAATCAGAAAAGTAGAAACATGGGATTATGAAGAACTCAAAGAAATGGTAGATTGGGAAGGAATCAACGAATTCCGTCAACGTGCACTAAACCCAGATCATCCTGTTTTGCGTGGTTCTGCACAAAACCCAGACATTTTCTTCCAAACAAAAGAAGCATCAAACCAATATTATATAGATTTTCCTAATGTGGTCCAAGACTACATGGATAAAGTCAATGAAAGAATTGGTACAGATTATAAACTATTCAATTACTATGGCGCTCCTGATGCTGAAACAGTAATGATTTGCATGGGTTCTGCTTGTGACACAATTGAAGAAGTTGTAAAATATCAAAATGATATGGGCGAAAAAGTAGGTCTACTAAAAGTTCGTTTGTATCGCCCATTTGCGGTAAATAGTTTTGTTGAAGCACTGCCAAAAACAGTGAAAAACATTGTGGTTATGGACCGCTGTAAAGAACCTGGCGCAATTGGTGAACCTTTGTATCAAGATGTTGTTGCAGCTTTGGCTGGCACTCCATTTGGTGCATGCAACATCATTGGTGGACGTTATGGTCTAGGCTCTAAAGATACAACACCTGGTGGTATTTTGTCTGCATTTGCTAACGCAAAATCAGCAAAACCTGTCAGAGGCTTTACCATCAACATTACTGACGATGTGACCAATCTATCTTTGCCTGTTACTGAAGAACCAGACGTCGCAGATGAATCAACAATTTCCTGTAAATTCTGGGGTCTTGGCAGTGACGGTACAGTTGGTGCAAATAAAAACTCCATTAAAATCATTGGTGACAACACCGATATGCATGTACAGGCGTATTTCCAATATGACTCTAAAAAGTCAGGTGGTATTACAATCAGTCACTTGCGTTTTGGTGATAATCCAATTAAATCTGCGTATTATGTCTCTAAAGCTAATTTTGTAGCTTGTCATTTACCAGCCTACATGGAAAAATATGATATCGTGCAAGACATTAAACCAGGAGGAACGTTCCTATTGAACACCTCTTGGACAGTGGAAGAACTGGATACAATTCTACTTCCAGAAACCAAGAGATATCTTGCTAAAAATAACATCAAGTTTTACACTTGTGACGCGATTACAAAAGCGCGTGAACTTGGCCTTGGCAACCGTACCAACGCTATTTTGCAAGCATCTTTCTTTAAATTATCAAAGGTTATTCCAATAGATCTAGCTGAAGAAAAAATGAAAGAAGCAATTGTAAGCAGCTACGGACATAAAGGCAAAGAAATTGTCAACAAAAACTGGAAAGCGATTGATGCGGGGCTAGAAAACATCAAAGAAATCAAAATTCCTGCATCTTGGGCAAACGCAGAAGACATTGAACAAGAAATTGTTGTCGATACCAATCGTGAAGATTTGGCTACATTTGTCAAAGACATCATGATTCCTACCAATGCAATGCGTGGCGACGCAATTCCTGTTTCTAAATTGGTTACTTCTGCTGATGGCACACTTCCACAAGGTACTGCAGCGTTTGAAAAACGTGGTATCGCAGTTGATGTGCCTGAATGGATTCCTGAAAATTGTATTCAATGTAACTTGTGTTCTTATGTTTGTCCACATGCGGTCATTCGTCCATTTGTTTTGGATGCACAAGAGATTACAAATGCACCGAAACACACCAAAGTCACAGACATGCGTGGCAAAGGTTGCGAAATCTATGGTTACAGCATCATGGTATCTCCTATGGACTGTACTGGTTGCGGAAGCTGTGCATCTGTATGTCCTTCTAAGAATAAAGCGCTAGAAATGAAACCACTTGATTCTCAAATGGCGCAACAACCTGTGTTCGATTATGGCGTAAAAGAAGTGACTGAAAAAGAATTGCCATTTGCTTTGGATACAGTAAAAGGCAGTCAGTTTGCAAAACCACTATTTGAGTTCTCTGGTGCTTGTGCAGGGTGTGGTGAAACACCTTATGTTAAACTCATCACACAATTGTATGGTGATCGTATGTACATTGCGAACGCAACAGGTTGTTCTTCTATCTGGGGCGGTAGTGCACCATCTACACCATACACTGTAAACAATGATGGACATGGTCCTGCATGGGAAAACTCCCTGTTCGAAGATACTGCTGAATTTGGCTTTGGTATGAGCCTTGCGGTTTCTGCTCGTCAATATTCTGCTGTGAAATTGGCTCAAAAAGTAGCAGAAGATACTGCAACACCTGAAGCAGTTTCTAAAGCTGCGACATCATGGCTCAATGGTAAAGATGTAGCACAAACTAGCCGTGTATCTGGCGACGCACTTGCAACTGAGCTTGCAAAAGCAGTTTCCTCTAAGACAGCAAACGAAAAAGACATCAAAGCGCTTCTCAATATGAAAGATATGTTTAACCAAAAATCCGTTTGGTGCTTCGGTGGCGATGGATGGGCATACGACATCGGTTATGGTGGTGTTGACCATGTATTGGCATCTGGCGAAAACATCAATATCTTTGTTATGGATACAGAAATTTACTCCAACACTGGCGGTCAAGCTTCTAAAGCGACCAACATTGGTGCTGTAGCGCAATTTGCAGCAGCTGGTAAGGCACTTCAAAAGAAAGACCTTGCAGCAATTGCAATGCAATATGGGGATGTTTATGTAGCGCAAATCGCGATGGGTGCAGATTATCGTCAAACACTCAAAGCAATTGAAGAAGCTGAGTCATACAATGGTATTTCACTCATCATTGCTTACTCTCCATGTATCAGCCACGGCTTGAAAGTGGGTATGGGCAACACAATGCTTGAAATGAACGCAGCGGTAGAAGCTGGCTACTGGCACTTGTTCCGTTACGACCCACGTCGTAAAGAAATGGGCAAAAATCCATTCCAATTGGATTCCAAAAAGCCAACCATTGACTACAAAGAATTCCTTGGTGGAGAAGTTCGTTTCTCATCTTTGGGTATTACCTTCCCAGACAGAGCAAAAGAACTATTTGATAAGGCAGAAAAACAAGCCAAAGAAAAATACCGTCATTTGGTACACCTTGCAAATAACTATGATGGTGATGTAGAAGTATAATTCGCATTTGAATGAAGTATCAAGAAAGCTTTGCACATAATGTGCAAAGCTTTCTTTTATTTTGTAGTGACAGGGATAACTGCATCTCATAATGGTGTATAAAGGGATGGGGATTAATGTATGAGAGCAATGACACATGACCCTCAAAATAGTGAAGATAATTTGTTTTCGAAAAAGATTCCGCTTTTAAAGAAACTATCGCCTTTGAAATCTATCATGTAATATAAGAAAATCCCCTCCAAGACTATGTATGTCTTGGAGGGGATTAATTTATTGTTTGGTACTAATTATGCTTTGATGGCTGCTACGATGTGTGCGCCAGCTTCTTTGGTGCCCACAAGGATATCGGCTTCCTTGTCGCTTTGATAAAGGTCAGGTGTGCGATAGCCTGCTTTTAGTACAGATTTTACTGCATTTTCGATGCAATCGGCTTCTTCTTGTAATCCGAAGGTGTAACGTAGCATCATCGATGCAGATAGAATTGTCGCCATAGGGTTTGCTTTGTTTTGACCTGCAATGTCAGGAGCAGAACCGTGAATCGGTTCATACATGCCAAAGTTGCCTGTGGCAAGGCTCGCAGAAGGGAGCATACCGATAGAACCTGTAATCATACTTGCTTCATCGGAGAGAATGTCACCAAACATGTTTCCTGTCAAAATAACATCAAACTGTTTTGGCTCACGGACAAGTTGCATTGCTGCGTTGTCTACGTATAGATGATCAAGTGTAACGCTAGGATAGTCTTTGGCAACTTCGTTTACCACTTCTCTCCACACACGAGAGCTTTCTAGTACGTTGGCTTTGTCCACACTTGTGACATGATTGTTGCGTTTTATAGCCATGTCAAAGGCAATTTTTGCAATGCGTTTGACTTCATCCACAGCATATTGTTTGATGTCGTAACCAGCTGTGCCTAGCGGAGTTTCCTTGCGGCCTTTTTCTCCAAAATAGATGCCACCTGTGAGTTCGCGCACAACGGCGATATCAAGGCCACCTGCTACGATTTCAGGTTTGAGTGGGCAAGCATCCATCAGTTCGTCAAAGAGGATAGCTGGGCGCAAATTGGCAAAGAGGCCAAGCTCCTTACGTAGGCCGAGCAGTGCCATTTCTGGGCGTTTTTCTCCAGGGAGTGTATCCCACTTCCAACCACCAACTGCTCCTAGTAGGACAGCGTCAGATTTTTTACACACATCAATGGTTTCTTGTGGAAGACAGTCGCCCGTTTCATCAATGGCGCAACCACCAGCGAGTACAGGAGTGTATTGGAATGTATGACCATATTTTTCACCAATGGCATTGAGTACAAGCAAAGTTTCTTCTACGACTTCTGGACCAATGCCATCGCCGTGAATGACCGCAATATTATAATTCATGATTATTCCGCCTTTCCCTTTTGGTTTTGCATGGAGGCGAGCAGTCCACCAGCTTCCATGATTTCTTTGATGAATTCAGGGAAAGGAGATGCTTGATAGGACTCATTTTTGCTGTGATTGGTGATGGTTCCTGTGTTGAAATCAATGGAAACGTCGTCACCAGATTCAATTTTTTCACTAGCTTCAGGACATTCCAAGATAGGAAGACCGATGTTGATGGCGTTGCGGTAGAATATGCGGGCAAAGGTTTTCGCGATAACGCAAGAAATGCCAGATTCTTTGATGACCATAGGTGCGTGTTCACGTGAAGAACCACAACCAAAGTTGAAGCCACCTACCATTAAATCGCCTTCTTTGACGACGCTCACAAAGTTTTTATCAATGTCTTCCATGCAATGCGCAGCGAGTTCTTTCTTGTCAGATAGATTAAGATAACGTGCAGGGATGATAACGTCTGTATCTACGTTGTCTCCATATTTATGTACAAATCCTTTTGCTTGCATTATGATACCTCCCTTGGATCGCTAATTTTTCCTGTAATAGCAGATGCTGCTGCCACTTCTGAACTTGCAAGATAGACTTCAGAATCCACATGTCCCATTCTGCCGACGAAGTTTCGGTTAGTGGTTGCGACACAGCGCTCTCCAGCGCTCATAACGCCCATATGTCCACCTAGACAAGGTCCACAAGTAGGTGTGGAAACACTGCAACCTGCCTCAATGAATGTTCTTAAATAGCCTTTTTCCATAGCGTCAAGATAAATTTGTTGCGTTGCTGGAATAATGATGGCGCGCACATCAGGGTGGATGCGTTTGCCTTGCATAATTTTTGCTGCAACTTCCATGTCGGAAAGGCGACCGTTGGTGCAAGAACCAATGATGACTTGGTTGATTGGAATGTCGCCCACTTCGCCAATGGTTCTTGTATTTTCAGGAAGATGAGGGAATGCAACAGTTGGTTCTAGTGTTGACAAATCAATTTCAAGGGTGCGAACATACTCAGCGTCTTCATCTGCTTCGTAGATGTTATATGGGCGATTGACACGGCCATTCATGTATTCGATGGTGGTTTCATCCACTGGGAAGATGCCATTTTTTGCACCAGCTTCGATGCTCATGTTGGCAATGCAGAGACGGTCATCCATGGAAAGGCTTTTGACGCCTTCTCCTGTGTACTCCATACTTTGATATAAAGCACCGTCTACACCGATTGTGCCGATGATGTGTAAGATGAGATCTTTGCCACTGACCAAAGGAGATAGTTTGCCAGTGAGTTTGATTTGGATGGCTTCAGGCACTTTGAACCAAGCTTCGCCAGTTGCCATACCACAAGCCATGTCAGTTGAGCCTACACCGGTGGAAAATGCACCCAATGCCCCGTAGGTGCAAGTGTGAGAGTCGGCACCGATGATGCATTCACCAGAGGCAACCAAACCTTTTTCAGGTAGTAGGGAGTGTTCAACACCCATATCTCCGACATCGTAAAAGTTATCAATATTGAATTGACGAGCAAAGGAGCGACATTGTGAGCAATGCTCCGCAGCTTTGATGTCTTTATTTGGAGTGAAGTGGTCCATGACCAAAGAGATTTTGCTTTTATCAAAGACGGAATCAAATCCCTCTTTAAAAAATTCACGAATGGCTACAGGTGAAGTGATGTCGTTGCCTAGAACCATATCGAGTTTAGCACGAATGAGTTGACCAGCTTTTACTTCTGGCAAGCCGGCATGTGCAGCTAAGATTTTTTGTGTCATTGTCATACCCATGATTATGTTGCCTCCTTCTTGTTATTCATTTTTGCTTTTTGTGCGCGGTTGAGTGCTGTGATGAGAGCACGAACAGAGGACAATGCAATGTCATGGTGCTCACCAACGCCCCAAAATGTGTTGCCGTATGGGTCGGCAATTTTAATGTATGCAGCGGCCTTTGAGTCAGAATTGAGTTCCATTGCATGTTCTGCAAAATCCTCGAAGGTGAATTTGATATTTGGATGTGTCATTTGAAGTGCGCGACTTACGGCATCCAAAGGACCGTTGCCGTGCGACGTGATAAAGTAGGTTTCATCCCCTATAACAATGGAAAGGTCAGCGGTTGTGCCATTATCGTCACGCATCCATGTGACATCTTCTAAGTGGATGAAATCACAGATGTTGATATATTCTTTTTGGAAAGCTTCCAAAATTTCTTGTGGGTTGAGTTCTTTGTGCTCTTCATCTGAAATGTTTTTGATGAAATAGCCCACCTCACGACGCAGATCCGCTGGCAAGTTGTAGCCAAATCGATTTTCTAAGATGTAAGAAATCCCGCCTTTGCCGGATTGGCTATTGATGCGAATGACATCAGAATCATACATACGGCTCACATCGCTTGGGTCGAGAGGAAGATAGGGAACAGTCCAATGCTCTTGGTCTGTATCTTTTCTAAATTGCATACCTTTTGCTATGGCATCTTGATGAGAACCGGAAAAGGCAGCAAAGACTAAGCTTCCGCAGTATGGGTGGCGTTGAGAGATGGCCATGCCTGTGTGCTCTTCGTAGAATTGAACGATTTTTGGCATGTTTGATAAGTTGAGTTCAGGATTTACACCATGCGTATATAGATTAAACGCAAGGGTAATGATGTCAACATTACCTGTTCGTTCTCCGTTTCCGAAGAGAGTGCCTTCCACGCGGTCGCCTCCAGCCAACAAAGCTAGTTCGGCAGCGGCAACACCTGTGCCACGGTCATTATGAGGATGCACAGATACGATGACATTTTCTCTGTCATGCAAATGACGGCTGACATAAGCGATTTGTTGTGCATAGACGTGAGGCATAGAGGTTTCTACTGTTGCAGGCAAGTTGATGATGACAGGGCGTTTTGGAGTAGGTTTCCAAATATCGATGACTGCGTTGCAGATTTCTAGTGCAAATTCTGGCTCAGTTCCTGTGAAGCTCTCTGGGGAATATTGAAAGACAAAGTTTGTTTCAGGCATTTTGTCCGCATGCTCAAGGAAAAGGTTCGCACCTTCCTTGGCAATTTCAATAATTTCTTCTTTGGATTTGCGAAAGACTTGCTGTCTTTGCGCATAAGAGGTAGAATTGTATAGGTGCATAATGACATTTTTTGCACCACGCACAGATTCAAAGGTTTTTTCAATGATGTGTGGACGAGATTGTGTTACCACCTGAATGGTGACATCGTCTGGAATCATATCTTGTTCGATTAGTGTGCGCAAGAATTCGAATTCAGTATCAGATGCGGCGGGAAAACCGACTTCAATTTCCTTGAATCCGAGCTCTAAGAGAAAGTGATAGAAGTTTATTTTCTCTGCGAGACTCATCGGAGTGATGAGTGCTTGGTTTCCGTCACGTAAATCAACACTACACCAGATGGGTGCCTTTTTAAGGCGGTCTTGTTTCATCCAATCGAAAGAGTCTTCGGGTGGAGTGAAGTATAGTGGTTTATATTTGGTATGGTTTTTCAAAAGATTCATCCTTTCTATAAGGAACAAAAAAGCCTTCGTCCCCTGCTAATTACAAGAGACGAAGGCTAATATAAGCTTCCGCGGTACCACTCTTATTGGCGTCCAACAACGCCCACTCAAATGTTTACGCTCTGGGGTGAGACGCTACTATCACCATGCGATTTCGCAGCAACCAATCGCTCTCTGAAATGGTAGAATGAATAGCATATTCCCTTCATTGCGTCAATATGTTATTTTATTAAATAGCATACAGGATAATGAGATATTTTGTCAATGCCAAAGGATACAAAAATACTTGGAACTTCCTTCGCTTTATTGGCAAAAAAGGAAAAGATAAAAATACGCTTTACTTTACTTCGCTAACGTGGTAGTATGATGATACGGTAAATTAGTAAATATGGATCGTTTGGTTCTTATAATTGAGGAGAACATAATATGTGTTTACAAGGAAACAGTTTAAAACAAGATGAAAAAATCGCGTATGCACTGCGTGAATTATATGAAAACAATGGGTACAATCGCTTTAAAATGAGTAAGTTTGAAGAGTATGATTTGTACGTGCGCAATAAAGATTTCTTAGTAGGAGATCGCATGATTACCTTTACTGATGGTGATGGAACATTGCTTGCACTAAAGCCTGACGTGACCATCTCCATTCTGAAGAATACGCAAGAGACGATGGAAGGCACGCGAAAAGTATATTATCATGAAAATGTATATCGCACAGGAAAAGGCGAGAGCATGTTTCGTGAAATCATGCAAACAGGACTTGAGTGCATCGGCAACATTGATGATTATGAAGAATTTGAAGTTGTATACCTTGCTGTGAGCAGCTTAGAGGCGATTGGACGGGAATATATGCTTGACATTTCCCATATGGGACTTGTGACAGCAATGATGGAAATTGCAGCGGTAGACAGTGATGATTTTCCTTATGTGTTATCCCTTGTGCGAGAAAAAAATAGAGGGGAACTAGCAGCATTTTGTGCCAAGAAATCAGTCAATCAGAAAGTCTTATCTATGTTGATTGATACTTATGGTGAAATGGGCACAGTGATAGAAACACTATCTCCCATTTGCACCAGTGACAAAGCACAAACTGCACTCAATGAATTGCGCACACTCTATGATCTTTTAAAAGTGTGCGATAAAAATGAGCATGTGCAGATGGATTTTTCTGTTGTCAATGATATGGGTTATTATAATGGAATCGTATTCCAAGGGTTTATCAAGGGGCTTTCCGATCGCGTACTATCTGGGGGAAGATATGATAAACTGGTTGAAAAAATGGGGAAACCATTTGGTGCGATTGGCTTTGCCATTACATTAAATGAATTAGAACGTCTGCGTAAGAAAAAACCAGAATACGATGCAGATGTTTTGGTCTTGTATGATGAAGAAACCGATATGAAAGAATTGGTGAAAAGACGTCGTACAATTGAGATGGAAGGAAAAACGGTATTGGTGCAAAGAAAGGTTGAGGGAAATCGAGTATTCAAAGAATCCATCAATCTTTGCAAGAAGGAGGGAAATGCATGAAAAGTGATTGGCTGAATATTGCCTTGCCAAAAGGGCGATTGGGTGATATTGTGTATGATATGTTCGCAAAAGCTGGGTTTCCCTGTCCGTCTATTTTGGATAAAAACAGAAAACTCATCTTCGAAAATGAAGAAGTTATGGTGCGATATTTTTGGGTAAAACCCTCTGATGTTGCCATCTATGTTGAGCGTGGCGCTGCGGATATCGGTGTAGTTGGCAAAGACGTTTTGCTTGAGTACACTCCAGATGTGTATGAACTACTTGACTTGGGCGTAGGAAAATGTCGCATGTGTGTGGCTGGCGAAGCAGGGTTTCGTGATAATTTAGATCGAACTTTGCGCGTTGCAACAAAGTTTCCTCATGTTGCGAGCAAATACTTCAGTAGTCAAAGTCGTGACATTGACATCATCAAATTAAATGGGTCAATTGAACTTGCTCCAATTTTAGATTTATCTGACGTCATTGTTGACTTAGTGGAAACGGGCACGACGCTCAAAGAAAACAATTTGGTTGTAACAGAAGCAATCGTGGATATCAGTGCCAGACTGATTTCCAATAAAGCGACGTTTAAATTTAAAAATGAACAGATTGAGCGCCTTTGTGATGGCATGAAGGAGCTTTTAACAGAAGAGAAATGAGGCGATAGCTGTGATACGTATAATGAAAGCCAAAGACACCAATATAGAAGATATTTTAACAAGAAAAGAATTTGACAGTGGGGTAGAAGAGGCTGTCAAAGATATTTTGCAAAAAGTCAAGCAACAG
The DNA here is from genome assembly GCA_030625685.1 of Oscillospiraceae bacterium. GTDB lineage: Bacteria > Bacillota > Clostridia > Oscillospirales > Oscillospiraceae > Evtepia. The sequence goes on along the minus strand of DAOUQJ010000002.1, from coordinate 83,347 downwards.
GGAGATCATGCAGTCAAAGCGTTTACAGAACAGTTTGATGGGGCAACTTTGTCCAATCTTGAATTGTCTGAGATGGAAGTGGATGCAGGCTTTCGACAAGCGGATGAGCAACTTGTGCAAATTCTTTTTATGGCAGCGGAGCGTATTGCAGCGTTTCATGAAAAACAAAAGAGAACAGGCTATTTGGTCAATGAAGAGCGCGGAGTCGTGATGGGGCAAAAGGTAGTACCACTGGAACGAGTGGGATTATATGTGCCTGGTGGAACGGCCTCCTATCCTTCTTCTGTGCTGATGAATTGCATTCCAGCCAAACTTGCTGGTGTCAAAGAAATCATCATGGTAACCCCACCCAATAAGGCTGGGAAAATTGCCCCCAATATTCTAGCTGCTGCGAAAATTGCAGGTGTCGATCGTGTATTTCCGATTGGTGGAGCGCAAGCGGTGGCGGCATTGGCATATGGAACAGAGTCTATTCCCAAAGTGGATAAGATTGTAGGTCCAGGCAATCAATATGTTGCAGAGGCGAAAAAACAAGTCTATGGCATGGTTGACATTGACATGATTGCAGGGCCTAGTGAAATTTTGATTATTGCCGATGAAACAGGAAATGCAAGACATATTGCAGCCGATTTACTCTCACAAGCGGAACACGATAAAGAGGCTACGGCAGTCCTCATTACAGATAGTGAATCACTCTCTAAAAACGTGCAAGAGGAGCTTGAAGTGCAAATTCCAAAACAGCTTCGAAAAGACATTGCAAGGCACTCCATTGATACAAATGGCAAGATTGTGTTGGTGGAAAGTATGGAGGAAGCGATTGAAATTTCCAATATGATTGCCCCAGAGCACTTAGAAATCTGCGTGGATGAGCCATTTGATGTATTGGATCAAATCGTGAATGCAGGTTCTATATTCTTAGGGAAATATACACCAGAAGCGCTCGGAGACTATTTTGCGGGACCAAACCACACACTCCCAACCAATGGGACAGCGCGTTTTTCCAGTCCGCTTTCTGTGGATGACTTTGTGAAAACCATGCAGTATTCTTATTTCACAAAAGATGCGCTTCACAAGGTGCAAAATACGGTTTCTTACTTTGCAAAGAAAGAGGGGCTGTTTGCCCACGCCACGAGCGTAGACATTCGGTTTGAGGAAGAGAAATCATGAGTCGATTTATGAATAAACGCTTTGATACGTTAGAAGCGTATACCCCAGGTGAGCAGCCGAAAGATAAACAGTATATCAAACTCAATACCAATGAGTCTCCTTATCCACCTTCGCCTGAAGTGTTGGATTGTATCACCAAAGATAAAATGGGGGCGCTTCGGTTGTATTCAGATCCCGAAGGCACTGCATTAAAAGAAGAATTGGCTACCTTTTATGATTTGCGCAAAGAAAATGTCTTCATCTCCAATGGTTCGGATGATATCCTTAACTTTGCCTTTATGGCATTTGCAGGAGGAGAGATCAAGGCAAGCTTTCCCGATGTGACATATAGCTTTTACCCAGTGTTTGCCGATTTGCACGGCGTGACATGTGATGTAAAACCTCTTTGCGAAGATTTTACCATTGCCGTTGATGATTATAAGACCAATGAACACTTTGTAATCATTACAAATCCCAATGCACCAACAGGGATTGCGTTATCAAGAGAAGAGATTCGTGAGATTCTTCTGGCAAATCCAGATCGTGTGGTTTTGGTAGATGAGGCGTATGTTGATTTTGGAGCAGAATCTTCTTGTTCGCTTGTCAAAGAGTTTCCCAATTTGCTCGTGGTGATGACGTATTCTAAATCACGTTCTTTGGCGGGGGCTCGATTGGGCTTTGCCTTGGGAGACGAAGCGCTTATCGCGGATTTGGAAACATTAAAGTTTTCCACAAATCCCTATAATGTCAATCGTTTGACTATGGAAATTGGAAGAGCTGCCATTCGCTCTCATGCGTATTTTGCACAGTGTTCTGAAAACATTATGAAAACCAGAGAAGAAACCGTGCAAGCCTTGCAAGCTATGGGCTTTGAGGTGCTGCCATCGAAAGCCAACTTTGTATTTATCAGAAAAGATGGTTTGGATGGCGGATATCTATATGAAACACTGAAAGATAGAGGGATTTTGATCCGTCATTTTTCCAAACCAGCGCTAGCTGAATTCAATCGTGTGACCATTGGGACAAAAGAGGAAATGGATGCATTTTTGAAAGCAGTACGGCAAATCATCCAAGAAACGGAGGCTAGCACATGAGAACAGCAAAAATAGAACGTAAAACAAACGAAACGGAGATTGTCTTGTCACTCAATATTGATGGAAAAGGGACATCTCAAATTGATACCGGTTGTGGATTTTTAGATCATATGCTGACCTTGTTTTCACGTCATGCGAGTTTTGATTTAGAGGTCTCCTGCAAGGGAGATACTCATGTGGATGATCACCATACTGTGGAAGATATCGGCATTTGTTTGGGCATGGCTTTAAGCGAGGCATTGGGCGATTTGCGCGGTGTCAATCGTTATGGAAATATGATTTTGCCGATGGATGAAGCGCTTATTTTATCTGCTGTTGATTTATCAGGCAGAAGTTATTTGGGCTATGAATTAGAAATTCCAACGGAAAAAGTAGGAACATTTGATACAGAACTTGTAGAAGAATTTTTCCTTGCTTTTACGCGTCAAGCGAAGATGACGCTACACTTCAAACAGCTAGCCGGAAAAAATAGTCACCACATTATAGAGGGTGCATTCAAATCTGTGGCGCGTTCTTTGCGCGCTGCTGTCTTCGTAGAGGCTGGCAACACAGAAATTCCATCAACCAAAGGGGTGCTTTGATGATAGCGGTCATTGATTATGGGGTAGGAAACTTGTTTTCCCTTACACAATCGCTTCATGCGATTGGACAAGAGGTATGTGTCACAGCAGATGCAGATGAAATTGCAAAAGCAGATCGCATCATTTTGCCTGGTGTGGGTGCATTTGCGGATGCGATTGCCAAACTCAAAGAGACGAAACTTGATGAAGTTGTGCGAAATGAAGTTGCCAAAGGAAAACCACTGATGGGGATCTGTCTTGGCATGCAACTGCTCTTTGAGAAGAGTTTGGAATTTGGCGAATATGAAGGGTTGGGGTTATTAAAGGGCACAGTCCGTTCTATGGAAGGTGTCATACCACGCGATTTGAAAATACCGCATATTGGTTGGAATGCGCTGCTTGTGAAACAGCAGCATCCACTCTTATCTTCTGTTTCAGAGGGCGATTGTGTATACTTCGTGCACACGTATTATGCAACAGATTGTGAAGATAGCTTGATTGCCAATACAGAGTATGGGGCACAGCTCACTGCAATGGTGGCAAAAAAGAACGTGATGGGTTGCCAATTTCATCCCGAAAAAAGTGGCAAGGTGGGGCTCTCTATTTTGCGCTCATTTTGCGAGGAGGATATGTCATGAAGATTTTTCCAGCAATTGACCTTTATGAAGGGAAGGCAGTGCGTCTATTTCAAGGCGATTATGCACAAATGACAGTGTATGATGACTATCCAGTGAATACAGTCAATGCCATGCAAGAAGCAGGATCAGCCTATCTTCACTTGGTGGATTTAGAAGGTGCCAAAACAGGCAAGACAAGTAATTTGCCTGTCATCGAAACGCTGGTCAAAGAGTGCAATTCCTTTATCCAAGTGGGTGGTGGCATTCGTTCAATGGAGACGATTGAAGCGTACTTGGACATTGGTGTCAATCGCGTGATTTTGGGCACAATTGCAGTGAAAAATCCTGAATTTGTGCGAGAAGCAGTGCAAAAATACGGCGATAAAATCGCTGTTGGAGTGGACATCAAAGACGGCAACGTTGCCATTCACGGTTGGACAGAAGTGAGTGCATATTCGTGCTTTGATTTTTGTCAAATGATGCAAGATATGGGCGTTTCTACAGTGATTTGTACAGATATTTCGAAAGATGGGGTCATGGAAGGGAGCAATCATGCTCTTTATAAAGAACTCAAAAGTCGCTTCTCCATGCAAATCATCGCCTCTGGTGGTGTGTCTTCCATTGAAGATGTTAAAGTTCTCACACAAGCTGGCGTGGACAGTGCCATCATTGGAAAAGCGTATTATACAGGCGCAATTGACTTAAAAGATGCAATCAAAACAGGAGGGGAAGTATGATTACGAAACGAATCATCCCTTGCTTGGATGTAAAGGACGGTCGCGTTGTCAAAGGCGTTCAGTTTGAGGGTCTAGCGGATGTCAATTCCCCTGTGGAACTAGCGCGCTTTTATAGTGATTTTGGCGCAGATGAATTGGTTTTTTATGATATTACAGCGTCTTCTGAAGCGAGAGGCATTTTTACAGACATTCTAAAAGAAACGGCAAAACACGTATTCATTCCACTTACCGTTGGCGGTGGCATCAATACGCTTGATGATTTTGACCGGGTGTTAAAATGTGGCGCAGATAAGGTGAGTGTCAATTCAGGAGCCATTCGTAATCCTGAACTCATTCGTGAGGCAGCACTCAAATATGGCAGTCAATGCGTGGTTTTGTCTGCTGATATTAAACGTGTTGGAGACAAGTTTCATGTCTTTGCCAAAGGTGGACGAGAAGACACTGGCATGGAAGCAATTTCTTGGATTGAAAAAGGCATCGCCTTGGGTGCAGGAGAAATTGTGGTAAACTCCATAGATACTGACGGTGTAAAACAAGGTTTTGATTTGGAAATGCTCAAAGCAGTGTGTGCAGTTTCTCCCGTTCCTGTGGTTGCCTCTGGTGGGGCTGGTTCTAAGGAGGATTTTCTCACCTTGTTTTCGGAACTGCCACAAGTAGATGCAGGGCTTGCTGCATCCATATTTCACTTTGGAGAAGTGAAAATTGAGGAACTCAAAGAGTACCTAAAATCGCACGGAGTTGTTGTGCGCTGAGGAGGAAAAAGAATGATAGATATCACAAGTTTGCGCTTTGATGACAAAGGGCTCATTCCTGCTATTGTGACAGATGCAGATACTGGGTCAGTGCTCACCTTAGCATATATGAACAAAGAAAGCTTAGCACTTAGCATGGAAAAAGGCATCACTTGTTTTTGGAGTCGATCCAGAAGTGAATTATGGATCAAAGGGGAAACGTCAGGAAATTACCAACACATCGTTGATATGACCACCGACTGTGACAGCGATGCACTCCTTGTGCGTGTGCGTCCAGATGGACCTGCTTGCCATACAGGGGAATATTCTTGTTTTCACAATCCAATTTACGATGGGGAACAAGCAAAACCATTTTCTTCTGAGGCGCTCTATCAAATGCTAGATGAACGTAAGGATGCACCAAAAGAGGGTTCTTACACCTCATATTTATTTGAAAAAGGACTTGACAAAATTTTGAAAAAAGTTGGAGAAGAGTCTACTGAAGTCATTATTGGTGCTTGCAATCAAGATAAAAAAGAGACGATTTATGAAATTGCAGATCTTAGTTATCACCTCATGGTATTGATGATTGAAATGGGAATTTCTCTGCAAGATGTGAAAAGTGAGCTTGCCAGTCGTCATGTTGTGGATAAAAAAGTGAAGCAAGAAAAAATGACCGAATAGATGCGGTAAGACGGTCTCAAAGGACACAAATAATGCTTGACATAAAATTTTAATTGTGTTAAGGTGAAGAAAATTATACGAAGGAGCAAAGTATGGATATGTTACACGCTAGCGTAAAAAGAAATGAACAATTCTTTTTTGGTTACTATTACTTTTATTTTATGAAGTAATGGTAATTTGTGATGCGTGCATATAATCCACTGGCTCGTTTGTTGGATTGATATGATAGTAACACCACACAGATTACAAATCTGTGTGGTGATTTTTTTTACAAAAAGGAGATTTAGAACATGGTTGCTGTAATTCGTCCAGAGACATCCCAAGAAAGAATTGATCACTTGATCACATGGTTAAAAGATAAAGGGTTAGATGTGCATATTTCTGTTGGAGCATTTCAAGTGGTGCTCGGTTTAATCGGAGATACCAGTCAAATTGACGTTGATATGTTGCGTAGTTTGGATATTGTCGAGTCTGTTGCCCAGCTTTCTGATCCGTTCAAGGCATGTAATCGTAAGTTTCATCCAGAAGACAGTATCATTGAAACCTTAGATTCTGCCATCGGAGGCGGACACTTCGCTGTGATTGCAGGTCCTTGCTCTGTGGAAACGAAAACACAAATAACCTTCGTTGCCGAAGAGGTGAAAAAGGCTGGCGCAACACATTTGCGCGGAGGCGCGTTCAAACCGAGAACATCCCCCTATGATTTCCAAGGCTTGGGTGCAGAAGGATTAGATCTATTGTTGGAAGCCAAAAAAGTGACTGGACTTCCGATTGTTACTGAAATTATGGATATTCGCAGTCTTGCGCTATTTGAACATGTGGATATCATTCAAGTGGGAGCAAGAAACACGCAAAACTATGACCTTCTTAAGGAACTTGGAAAAACCGGAAAACCAATTTTGCTCAAACGTGGTTTAGCAGGAACCATCAAAGAACTCCTCATGAGTGCAGAATACATCATGGCAAGTGGCAATGAGCAAATTATACTCTGTGAACGTGGCATTCGCACCTATGAATCCACTTACACTAGAAATACCTTGGATATTTCTGCTGTGCCTGTTTTGAAGAAACTGACACATTTACCTGTTGTGGTTGACCCAAGTCATGCTACTGGGAAAGCGGAACTTGTGGCATCTATGGCATACGCATCCGTTGCAGCTGGCGCCGATGGCATCATGATTGAAGTGCACAATGATCCATCTTGCGCACTCTGTGATGGACCACAATCACTCACCCCAGTACAATTTGCCCCAATAGTTGAGAAAATGCACAAAATACGGGAGGCAATTAAGTGATGAAAGTTGGAATTGTTGGATTAGGTCTCATCGGAGGTTCGCTTGCCAAAGCATATCAGAGATATGATGATATTGAAGTGTATGGCTGGGATATACAAGAGTCTATTGTTCAGTTTGCCATTTTAGCACAGGCGATTGATGGGAAACTGAGCGAGGAAAAGATGAAAGAGTGTGATCTTATATTGCTTGCCACCTATCCACAAGATGTGATTGATTGGGTAACCGAAAACGCCAATATCCTTTCATCGTCTACCATCGTGATTGATTGCAGTGGCACAAAACAGCGTATTTGTGATGCATGTATGCCAATTGCTAAACAACATGGATTTACCTTTGTGGGAGGTCACCCCATGGCAGGATTGCATCAATCAGGGTTTAAGTATAGTCGAGAAGATTTGTTTGATGGCGCACCCATGGTCATTGTACCACCATCCTTTGATGACATTCGTTTGCTCGATCGCATCTCCCAACTGTTAAAGCCAGTTAAGTTTGGTAAAATTTCAGTCACAACCGCAGGTGAACACGATAAAATCATTGCATTTACTTCGCAGATGGCGCATGTGGTGTCCAATGCGTTTGTCAAAAGCCCAACGGCCATGGAGCATGAAGGGTTTTCTGCAGGTAGCTATAAAGATATGACAAGAGTTGCGTGGCTCAACCCAGATATGTGGACAGAGCTCTTTTTCGAAAACAAAGAGGCACTTACAAAAGAAATTGATATTTTCATTGCCAACTTAATGAAGTATCGAGACGCACTCAGTGAAGGACAGGAAGAAGAGATGCGTGCGCTCTTAGAAGAGGGCAAAGAGTGTAAACGAAAGGTGGATGGGCCATGACACAGGTTACTGTTTCGGCAAGTAAGGCATATGAAGTGCAAATTGGCACTGCCTTACTAGATACGGTTGGAGAACAGGTGAAAAAGCTTGAGGGCAAGGTGCAAAGAGTTGCGGTCATCACCGATAGCAATGTGGCTCCACTGTATTTACCACGCGTTGAGACATCACTCAAAAATGCTGGGATTGCTACTATTTCATATGTGTTTCCTGCTGGTGAGGAATCCAAAAATGGAGAAACGTATCTATCCATTGTAGAATGGCTAGCATCGCAAGAACTCACAAGAAATGCTTGCATTTTAGCGTTGGGTGGTGGCGTTGTTGGAGATTTGGCTGGCTTTGTAGCTGCCACCTATTTGAGAGGCATTGCTTTCATCCAAGTTCCCACTACTCTGCTTGCTGCGGTGGATTCCTCTGTCGGAGGAAAGACAGCCATTGATTTAGAAGCAGGAAAAAACTTAGTGGGTGCATTTTATCAGCCACGGTTGGTTCTCTGTGATTTGGATACCTTTGATACCTTGTCTCCTGCGGTGTTTGCAGATGGCTGCGCGGAAGTCATCAAATATGGCATGATAAGAAGTGCCAATCTGCTTGCAGATTTGAAAGGAACACATATCAAAAACCAACTAGAAGAAGTGGTGGCGCAATGCGTTGGAATGAAACGTGACATTGTGGAAGCGGATGAATTTGAACAAGGTGAGCGGAAACTGCTCAATTTTGGACATACGTTAGGGCATGCCATTGAAAAACAAAGCAAATATTCAGTGTCTCATGGAAAGGCAGTTGCTATTGGGATGGTTCTTATCACAAAGGCGGCAGTGAAACAAGGGGTTTGTCCAGAAGAATGCCTCACCTTGTTAGAGTCTTTGCTGGAGAAGTATGAGCTACCAAGTAACACAGTGTTTTCAATAGAAGAACTGTTTGACGGTGCGATGGCAGACAAAAAACGTAGTGGTGATTCCATTGACATTGTCATACCTGTGGCAGTGGGAAAAAGTGAGATAAAGCGCATTGATATGGAGAAACTCAAACATTGGATTGAAATGGGGAAACAGTGATGAACGTGCTGATAGAGCCATCTGCCATAAAAGGGGAAGTGGCAATCATACCATCAAAATCGCATTTGCATCGATTGCTGATATGCGCTGCACTTGCCACAAAAGAGTGTTTGCTTTGTTGTCAAGACACGCAAGCAGAAGATATACAGGCGACCATTGCCTGTCTGGAACAGTTGGGTGCAAGGATTGACAAAACCGAACAGGGCTTTTTGGTTCGACCAATTGAAACAGATAAAATACAAGGTATTTGTCGTTTGCCTTGTAGAGAAAGTGGGTCAACGTTGCGATTTTTGCTCCCAATTATGGCAGCGCTGGGTGTGACAGTTGAATTTCACATGGAGGGGAGACTCCCCCAAAGACCCATGGATACCATTATTTTTGAACTTTCTAGAATGGGGGCTGTGATTACAAGACCAAAAGAGACTGTATTGCGCTGTGAGGGAAAACTACGTGAAGGTGCGTATTGCTTAGCAGGGAACATTTCTTCGCAATATATCTCTGGCTTGTTATTTGCATTGCCCTTACTGGATGGAGATAGTGTATTAGACATTGTGCCTCCAATTGAATCGAAGCCATACATTGATATGACGGTTGAAGCGCAGAATATGTTTGGGATTTCACATGTTGAAGTAGGTACTCAATATAAAGTCGCAGGCAACACACAGTATCAAAGTCCTGCTAGTATAAAAGTGGAAGGGGATTGGTCAAACGCTGCATTTTGGCTCTGTGGCGGATCTATGCCAAAAGGTGACGTGACCGTTACTGGTTTACACAAAGATAGTTTGCAAGGGGATAAAGAAGTGCTTTCTGTGTTAAAGCGTATGGGAGCGCAGATTCACTCGACAGGCAATGCCATATGCATAGAAGAAAAACACCGCGTGGCAACGGTGATTGATGCCAAAGAAATTCCTGATCTTGTACCAGTTTTGGCGGCTGTTGCGGCTGTCTCAGAAGGAGAAACGCATATTGTCAATGCCAAGAGATTGCGTTTAAAAGAATCAGATCGATTGGAATCTGTGACACAAACATTGTCAGCTTTGGGGGCAAAGATTGAGCAGAGGGAAGACGGTCTTGTAATACAGGGTGTGAAGCGTCTGCAAGGTGGCACAGTAGACACTTGGGGCGATCATCGGATTGCGATGATGGCGGCGATTGTCAGCACAGCCTGTCTTGACCAAGTAGAAATTCAAAATGCTCAGGTGGTGAATAAATCTTATCCGACATTTTGGTCGGTTTTATCTTCCTTGGGGGTAATAGTGAGAAAGGACGTGAAGAAATGAGTAGTGTATTTTCTGAGAACATCAAGTTATCGATATTTGGGCAGTCTCATGCAGAAGCCATTGGTATGACTTTAGATGGCATACCTGCAGGCGAGCCAATTGATAGGAAGGAGCTACAAACATTTTTGAATCGTCGAGCACCTGGCTCGAATGACTGGTCAACCAAACGAAAAGAGAGCGATGAACCGCATTTTGTTTGTGGACTGATAGAGGATACTACCTGTGGCAGTCCCATTACGGCACTAATTTATAATAAAAACACACGTTCTGGTGATTATGATGCCATTCGAGATGTGCCAAGACCTGGTCATGCAGATATGACTGCGCATATGAAATATGGAGGCTTTCAAGATGTGTCAGGAGGCGGACATTTTTCGGGTAGATTGACGGCTCCTTTGTGTATAGCGGGTGGCATATGCATGCAGCTTCTAGAAAGCAAAGGCATTTTTATGGGGGCAACCATTGTTTCAATCGGCAAAGAAAAAGCGAAAGGCTTTGACCCTGTGACAGTGAGCGAATCCGACTTTTGTTGCGTGAAATCAAAGATGTTTCCAAGCTTAGAAAGCGAAACCGAAGAACGCATGAAAGCAGAAATAGCAAAGGCACTCGCGGAGCAAGATTCGGTTGGTGGTGTGATTGAATGTGCTATCGTTGGATTGCCTGTGGGGTTAGGAACGCACATGTTTGATGGTATGGAAAACAGAATTGCTAGATTGGCATTTGCCATTCCAGCGGTGAAGGGCATTGAATTCGGAGAAGGGTTTGCGTCTGCGTCCATGCGAGGAAGTGAAAATAACGATCCGTTTTGTTTGTCTGGAGAACAAGTGAAAACGCGCACAAATCATCACGGTGGTATTTTGGGTGGAATCACATCGGGGATGCCGCTCGTGTTTCGCATTGCAGTGAAACCAACACCATCCATTGGAAAAGAACAAGACAGTGTGTCATTGGGTAAGTGGGAAGAAACGAAGCTTCAAATCAAAGGAAGACATGATCCATGTATTGTGCCACGTGCAGTGCCTTGTGTAGAAGCCATTGCAGCACTGGCCATCTATGATGCTTATATTGAATGGGAAGCGACTAGAAGAGCGCAAATAGAAAGGGGAAGCGTATGAGTTTAGAAACATTGAGAGTTGCGATTGACGAAGCCGACAAGGAGTTGGTACAAGCTTTTGAAAAGCGGATGCAAATCGTGGAAGATATTGCAAAGCTCAAAAAAGAGCAAGGGATGCAAACGATAGATAAAAAAAGAGAAAATGAGAAAATAAAAGCACTGCATGAGATGACAAAGCCTGCGCTTTGGCAATCTGTAGATGTACTCTATGATACCATTTTTGAACTCAGCAAAAATTATCAAAATAGTTTGAAAGAAGAACATTCTCCACTATATAAAGAAGTAGAAGAAGCATTAGAACAAACACAGAAGCTGTTTCCGCAATCTGCAACGGTGGCTTGTCAAGGAGTGGAAGGTGCCTATTCAGAGCGTGCGACCAGTCGTTTGTTTAAGCATCCATCTGTGTTGTATTTCAAAACCTTTGAAAGTGTGTTTTCTGCCATCGAAAGTGGACTTTGTCAATATGGTGTATTGCCATTAGAAAACAGCACAGCAGGTTCAGTCAATCGGGTGTATGACCTGATGATGAATCACAATTTTAAGATTGTGAAAAGTGTGCGTTTTAAAGTAGAGCACAGTTTGCTTGTGCCAAACGGAGTAAAAAAAGAGGACATCAAAGAAATTTTCTCCCATGAACAGGCAATCAGTCAGTGTGCAAGCTTTTTAGAACAGTTTGGCCCTGAAGTGAAAATTACACGCATGGAGAACACAGCGGCAGCAGCAGAAGCTGTCAGCAATTCCGAGAGAAGAGATGTTGCTGCGATTGCTTCTCATTCTTGCACATACCTATATAATTTAACTTGCTTGGAAAGAGACATTCAAGACACAAGCAACAACTATACAAGATTCATTTGTATTTCGAAAAACTTGGAAGTGTATCCAGGGGCTGACCGAACTAGTATCATGATGGTATTGCCGCATAAACCAGGCGCACTACACAAAGTGCTTTCTAGGTTTACCGCACTTGGACTCAATCTCATCAAATTAGAAAGTCGCCCAATACCTGAGCGTGATTTTGAGTTCATGTTCTATTTTGATTTAGAAAGCTCTGTCTATGCCACCGAATTTGCCAGCTTAATTGATAATTTAAAGGATATTTGCGAAGATTTTCGTTATTTGGGTAGTTATTCTGAGGTGATATGATGTCTGTTTATGGTTTGCTTGGACGACACCTTGCACATAGTTATTCTCCCATGATTCATGAGATGATGGCGGACTACACATATAAACTATTTGAAGTTGAGCCAGAGAAACTGAGCGACTTTTTGAGGGAAGAAGCGTTTGATGGAATCAATGTAACCATTCCCTATAAGCAAGCAGTGATTCCGTTCTGTGATGAAATTTCAATTCAAGCGGCTTCGATTGGGAGTGTGAATACCATTCTGCGACGTGCAGATGGCACACTGTTTGGTGACAACACCGATGCGTACGGTTTTTTGCGCATGGTGCAAAGAAGTGGAATCATGGTCGAAGGCAAGAAGGTGCTGGTGTTAGGCAGTGGCGGTGCAAGTTTGACTGTGTGCAATGTTTTGCAAGATCTCAAAGCGAAAGCTGTGGTGGTTATTTCAAGAACAGGAGAACATCACTATGGGAATATTGAAAACCATAGTGATGCGGAAATCATTGTGAATACCACCCCTGTTGGGATGTATCCCAATGTGGGAGAAGCGCCCGTCGATTTGTCTTACTTTCCACACTTGGTGGGTGTACTTGATCTCATTTATAATCCAGCAAGGACAAAGTTTGCGTTAGATGCCGAAGCGCGTGGCATTTCTTATGAAACAGGATTATCAATGCTTGTTGGACAAGCCAAAAAAGCGGTGGAACTTTTCGCTAAGAAGACAGTATCAGAGGAAACCGAAGAACAGGTGCATTCTCGTCTCACGGAAACCATGCAAAATATTATCCTCATTGGAATGCCTGGTTGTGGAAAAAGCACCATAGGTCCAGCGCTTACAGAAAAAATGGGAAAACAGTTTGTGGATGCGGATGAAGTACTGGTGAGTAAGGCAGATATGTACATTCCAGAGATTTTTGAAGTGGAAGGCGAAACTGGCTTTCGCCGAAGAGAAACGGAAGTTTTATCTGAACTGGGAAAGCAGTCAGGGCTTGTGATAGCCACTGGTGGTGGTTGTGTCACGAAAAAAGAAAATTATGCCCCGCTTCATCAAAATGGAATCATCGTTTGGATACAGAGAGAGGTTTCAAAACTCCCAACAGAAGGCAGACCAATCTCAAAAACCGAGAATTTGCAAGAACTATATGAAAAGAGAAAACCTTTATATGCGTCTTTTGCAGATGTGTCTGTAGTCAATGATGGTAAAATTGATGAGGTTTGTCAGAGAATTTGGGAGGCAGTGCATGAAATTATTGGTGATTAATGGCCCCAATCTTAATATGTTGGGTGTGCGAGAACCTGCGATCTATGGAAATGAAACTTACAAAGATATGGTTGCACTGATTCAAGAGACTTGTCATCAAAATGGCATAGAAGTGGAGATCATGCAGTCGAATCATGAAGGTGTGATTGTAGATGCAATTCAAGCGGCTTATGAAAAAATGGATGGTATTATCATCAATCCAGCGGCCTATACGCATACAAGTATTGCAATATTGGATGCACTCAAAGCCGTTGCAATACCTGCTGTTGAAGTGCATCTGTCTAAGATAGAAGAAAGAGAAGACTTTCGAAAGATTTCTTATGCCGGCTTAGCTTGCGAGAAAACCATCACAGGTCTTGGTATGGATGGATATCGAGAAGCTGTAATGTATTTCGTGAATCGTGAATGCTAAATTGAAAAAAAGCGCAATGCTCTTACCAATGGGAAGAAGTGTTGCGCTTTTTTGTATTATACTTACCTGAATAGAGTTAAAAAGGAGCAAGGTTAAAATGAAGAAGACCCAGTGTTTGGAAATAGTAATAAATTGAAGTGGAATTTTGTCGATTTTGTCATATTTTTTGTTGAATATTGTTATTTTATAGGATATAATAGTTTCTAATGTGAAATTTAGGGATTTGAGGAATGATCATGAAAAACATAAAGAAGAGGAACCTGGGGATAGGTGCAAAGCTGATACTGAAAACAGTTGCAATCTTGTTTGTAGCATTGGCAATTGCGTTTGGTAGCATCATCTATTTGGTATATCAAAGCAACACGGATAATGCAAAAATCCAAGTGGATACGTTAGCTGCTGCTGGTGCTGCTAAGTTGAAAGCGAGATTGGATAGCGCACATGAGGAAGCAGTAGTTTTGGCAGATATTATGGGGGGGTATGAGAATTTAGATCCTTCTATTCGTCGTGCTGTCTATAACAATATGCTGAAAGATATTTTGATTAATAATCCACATTATATAGGTATTTGGTCATGTTGGGAGCCTTATGCATTGGATGGCTTAGATGACCAGTATGTCTATTCTCAAGGTTCTGATGCAACAGGACGTTTCGTGTCTTACTGGTCAAATCAAAATGGCAATTTAATGTTGACACCTTTGACTGGATATGACACAGCTGGCGCAGGAGATTATTATCTATTGGCAAGAGATCTAGGTAAAGCTACCATACTGGATCCTTATAAATATGAACTGGATGGGGAAGAGGTATTGATGTCTACCATTTCGATTCCAATCATATCAAGTGCGAATACTGTTGTTGGTGTTGTTGGCGTTGATATCGCAATCAGCGATTTATATGATATTCAGTTTGGCAAAGGTCAATATGACAGTACCTATACCTATGCTTTGGCCAATGACGGCACATGTGTCTATCATAGTGTTGCCACAACTATTGTTGGACAAACAGTGCAAAAAGCAGATCCAAATGAAAAAATGGATGAAATTATTCATGCGCTACAAGCAGGAGAACCTTACTCTTACTATAGTGTTTCTAAGTCGACTGGTGAAGATGTTAGAAGAGTTATGGCACCAGTGCAAGTGGGTGAGACCGATACGCCATGGGCGGTATGTGTATCTGTTGCAGAAAACGAGGTTTTGGCAGCAACCAATCAGATGACGCAAATGATGATTATTATTCTCATTGCACTATTGGTGGTTATCACGGTATTTATGATATTTATCATTCGAGTTTCTATCACCAATCGAATCAAAAAAGTAACGGATGCAGCCAAAGAAATAGCAGACGGGAACTTTAATGTGCATTTGACAGAAAATTCTCAAGATGAGGTTGGTCAACTTTCAGAGGCATTTTCGTTGACAATTGATAGACTAGTCAATTATCAAGGATACATTGATGAAATGGCCGATAGCCTTATGCAAATTGCTAAGGGTGATTTGACCATTGAACTGCAAAGAGATTATGTTGGACAATTCCAAAAGCTAAAAGACAATATGAATGCGCTACTTAAGAACCTCAACCAAACATTGGCACAAATTCAGCAATCTTCTGAACAAGTGTCTTATGGATCAGAGCAGGTTTCACACGGTGCACAGCAGCTTTCACAAGGTGCGATTGAACAAGCAAGCTCCATTGAAGAATTGAGTTCCACCATAACGGAAATTACAGAGCAAGTTAAAAAGAGCGCGGAAAGAGCGACCGAAGCCAGCGGTCTCGTTGAGATAGCCGGAAAAGAACTTAGAGACAACAATGAGCAAATGCAAGGTTTATTGGCTGCAATGTCAGAAATCAACAGCAAATCCGCTGAGATATCCAAAATCATCAAAGTCATTGATGACATTGCATTCCAAACAAATATTTTGGCGCTTAATGCGGCGGTAGAGGCTGCTCGTGCAGGCACTGCTGGCAAAGGCTTCTCTGTTGTGGCAGATGAAGTTAGAAACTTGGCAAGTAAATCAGCAGAAGCTGCAAAGAGTACTTCCATGTTAATCGAAGAAACACTTGTTGCTGTGGAAAATGGTACACAGCTTGCCAATAATACGGCAGGAACACTGCTTGAAACGGCAACCAAAGCAGGTGGCACTGTAGAAATAACCAATAAAATTGCGACAGATTCTGACGAGCAAGCGCTGGCAATTGAACAAATCAAAGCTGGAATCGAGCAAATTTCACATGTTGTGCAAACAACGGCTGCTACTGCAGAAGAAAGTGCATCAACAAGTGAAGAATTGTCATCACAGTCTGCTTCTTTGAATGAATTGATTGGAGAATTTAAGTTACAAAAAGAAGATTAATGTTTTTAGAGTTTTTGAATATTCACAAACATCAAAGAGCAAAAGGACATCAGATGGCTTAAAGATGATTTTAAACTGAATGAAATGTAAAACTACGCTCAGCTTTCTTGCCGAGCGTAGTTTTTTATATACGATACAGCCTATTCAAGTTCATGCTGAAAGCTTGTCATCCATAGAAGTGAATATGAGTAGCAGGTGAGATCGAAAAATGGATTACCATAAAAGTATGTAATTTGTTTTATAACATGCTTGACTCTCACGCTACGGGATACACTATACTCAAAAGCGAGGTGAAAAACATGAAGTTATCAGTCAGTGAAGTAGCAAAGGTGTGTGGTGTCACAGTACGAACTTTGCATTATTATGATGAAATTGGATTATTAGAACCATCCATGGTGCAGGAGAATGGATATCGATATTATGAGAATGCACAGATTGAACGATTGCAAGAAATCTTATTCTATCGTGAATTGGATTTTTCGCTCAAAGAGATTGCACATATTTTTTCTCAGCCAAACTATAACAAATGCGAAGCGTTTGAAAAACAAAAGTGTATGTTAGAGTTAAAACGAGATCGCCTCAATCGATTAATCGCACTTTTGGATGACAATCTAAAAGGAGGGCAGTGTATGAGCGTCAAAGAGTTTAATCAAACTGAAATTGAAGAGATGAAGGCAAAGTTTCAAGAGGAAGCAAAAGCGCGTTGGGGAGACACTGAAGCATATCGTGAAAGTGTCACTCGTACGAAACATTACAGCAAAACGGATTGGGATGGCATTCAGAGAGAAGCGCAAGAATTGTATGAAAAGTTTTCTAAACTAATGGGAATAAACCCCGATAGTGAGCAGGTACAGGAGCTTGTGAGACAGTGGAAAGAACATATTACAAAGCACTATTACCAGTGCACTGATGAGATTTTAGCAGGGCTTGGTGAACTTTATGTTAAAGACGAGAGGTTTACAGAAAACATCAATCAGGCGGGAGAAGGTTTGGCCGAATTTATGAGTGAGGCCATTCGGTATTATTGTAAGAAAGGCGATGGCTGAGCCATATATTTATATGCGTGACCAAAGACCCAGTAGTAGAAACAACAATCTATGAACTGACGAAAATTGACTAGTGCAGCAAGAAAAGAATTATGAATGCGATTCATATGATCAAAGAACGTAGAAGTGTGCGCTAGTTTAAAGATGAAAAAGGAACGTATGAAAGAAATTGCTGAAATTGCAGACTACCGTTGTGAGTGAAGAGATGATTGCAATAAACCAAGGACAGTGACAAAGGAGAAAATCACATGCATTATACAGGAGAAGTCTATCGACACCCGATGGAGGCCAATACACCACTGCTAGAAGTTACGATTGGTTGTTCACATCTTGCATGTACATTTTGTACGATGTATAGAAATACACCATTTGGAATATCCCCCATGGAGCATATCGAAGAAGATTTAGAAGAATTAAAAAGTTATGGAAGACCTGTTACGCGCCTTTTTCTTGTGAATGCAGATGCATTTGTATTGTCTACTGATAAACTCGCGCGTATTGCAGAGCGGATTATCTCATATTTTCCTGAAGTTGAAACCATTACTTGCTATGCGTCGATCAAGAACTTAAAGAACAAATCGCCAGATGATCTCAAAAGGCTGAGAAAACTGCGATATAATGATTTGCATATCGGTTTGGAAACGGGTTACAACCCTGCGCTTGCGATGTTGAATAAAGGATTTGATAAGGAAGAAGCCTATAGGCAGTTATATAAGTTGAAAGAGGCTGGATTTCAATATGATGCGTTATTGATGCTTGGCGCAGCGGGTAAAGGCAAGAGTGAAATCAATGCCAGAGAAACGGCGAACTTGCTCAATGAAACGAAACCGTATATGGTTACGGTATTGCCCATTTCAGTGGTACCAGGCAGCAAACTTGAAACTTTATGTCAAAATGGGGAGTATGTTGAGCAAACGGAATTAGAAATGCTTGAAGAAGAAAAACGCTTGCTTAGTCTATTAGAGATTAAAAACTGCTATTTTTTTGGTAGCCATTACTTTAATTTGGTTCCGGTCAGCAGTGACTTAAAGTATAAAAAAGAGATTATTGAGTATATAGACAGGGCAATGAAAGAGATGGACGAGGCAGTACTTCACAGAGTAAAACCAAGAGGACGATTATAAATGGGTATGAATGAAAAACTTTAGCAATTGCAAATTGTCCCACAACTAACTTAAGAGTTGTGGGACAATTTTTTTTCTTTGTAATTATTGTTGTGCTAAGGGAAGAGAAAGTAGGTTGTGAAATTGTAAGTATAACCCTAGAAAATGCGAAGCAATCTATGGCATTATGTGATTAGATGAGATGAAATTGCTGTGACAGTGTGATAAAAAGAATGGAGAGTAAGTGATGGATACGATAGAGTACTGTAAAATGGAAATATTTATTGCAGAGACGCATTTGACTCGGCTACAAGACGCTTTGCAACGAGTGGATGCAGGGCATATTGGCAATTATGACAGCTGTTTGTCATATAGCAAGGTCATTGGATGTTGGCGGCCACTAGAGGGAAGTGAGCCTTATATTGGAGAGGAAAACGCAATTAGTTCAGAAGAGGAACTCAAAGTGGAAGTCACATGTTTGCTTGCCAATGTGGATAAAACGGTGGAAGCTGTGAAAAAGGTGCATCCCTATGAAGTGCCAGTCATCAATGTGATTCCTTTGTATCGCATCAGTTTTTGATTTAGCTAGATGATATGGCAAACGTCTGTCTAGAAAAAATGAGCAGAACGTACCGATATTGGGCCCCTCTATGAAAGCAAAAAGATAGAGAGGTAATTGGTCATAGCATTACCATAAACATCAAGCAAAAATAACTCTTATTTTGGATATTATATATACTGATATAAAAAAATTTTTGACATGCTTCTAAATATAAGAAAAGTGCCCTTTCTGTAGTGATCATACAGAAAGGGCACTTTTTCTATTGAGAAAAGAAGAGAGGAGGTATTTTGTGTTTAGAGAAGTTAGGTGAAACGTGTATGAAAGTTAGCGAGCCAAAATAATGCGAATGCGACCGCCTTCGTCTGCGTTCTTATCATAATAGCCAGCAAGCTGATAGTCTCCCGCTGTGATATGGGATAGACTGCTTACGTAATAATTTTGTGTATTGTGATTATAGAGGTAGACGGTGACATCGTCAGAAAGGGTGTGGCTTGCGCCACTCGAATCTAACGCATTGTTGCCACTAATTGTTTCAATATCAAAAATGGATAGGCTTAGGATAGCACGAATGCTTCCATCCTGGGTCAAGAGTTCCACAGGTTCGCGATTGAGATTGCGAGAAACGGAATCAGTCCAAGTTTTTGTGATGCCATCAATATTGTACGTATAGGTGTAGCTCTTATATGTGCTACCGTCACTGTTTTTGATTGTTGTTTCATCAATAGCAGTGATGAGGGCAAAGTCATGTATATCACCTGTGAAATCATCCAAGATTAATACATCAATTTCACCTAAAGGGTTTTTTGATACATAGTACACATCGTCATTGGAAATTAAGGAGCCTTGCAGACGTGATGTAGGAATGATTCTGCCTTTTCCATCATAGACATCTAAGATTTGTACGTCATTGGAAAAGCTTGTATTACCCACGTTAGTGCCAGTCATATTGACAGAACCGCTGATGGTACCACCACTGATTCGATCAATTTCCGTTCCATTTTCAGAAACGCTGACGCGGACGACATCGCCGTTTTTATAGTTTGTTGAGCCTTCATTGGGATAGAGATAGGTGGCGCCATCAAGGCCAAGTAGGGTGATGGCATTTCCCGTGTAATCATGACCTGTGCTATCTGTGAACGTAGCATCATCAGTATTTATAACAACACCTATGGTGTCAGAAGAAAGAGTGGCAGATCCTACGACAAAAGCGACAGTTCCATCGCGGCCGAGCAGTAAGGTGACGACACTGCCTTCGTGATATGTGCCAATATTGGAAAGTGCATAAGCTGCAGAGGAGGTTCCAATGGCATATGTTTGTCCTGCTACTGTGACAGTATTTGGGTTGGATGAATCAGGAGAAAGGTTTGTGATTGTGCCAGATACCTTTTGGGAAAATGCCCACACGGTGCGCATGGATTTGGAGTAGTATAAAACATCATTTGGGGAAATGACATAGGAAGATACTTGTGTTCCATTGCGGTAATAGGTGGTGTTTTCACTTGTGAAGGGGAGTTGAGCCTGCCAGTTGGAAGCGGCGAGAATGGGGCCTTCTATTGCATCATTGATGAGAGCAACTAAGTTGATTTCTCCCTGTGCGTCAATGAGTTGCAATGTAGGTTCTAGTGAGTTGAGATAATACGTCCCTGTGGAAGATTGCACCATCATGAGATTATAAAAGAGAGTGACACAGTCGTTTCTCGTAATGCGTTTTGTAGGATTGGAATCGATGTTTTCTAGCAAACCAATGCTTTCTGCTTTGTTTAAGTGGGCAGAGGGAAATGTGCCGGCTAAGGTTGAGGAATCATAGCCGAGTAGTCTGAGCGTGGAGGCGGTGGCTTCTGCCAATGTGATGGTGTTATTTGGTCGAAACGTGCCGTCAGTATATCCAACTACCCAGCCATGATTGACCGCAACCTTAATGTATTCAGAACCCCAATAATCGCTTTTGACATCTTTGAACAAGGAAGATCCTGTGGCATTGCCGATGGAGTCTTTATATTCGGATGCTGCTACCATCATTTTGACAAATTCACCTCTGGTGACGGAAGCATAGAGATTTAGGTTGCCGTTTTCATCGCCTTCTAGGATGCCGAGGGCTCTGACGACCTCTAATTCATCAAAGGAAGAGCTTTCTGCGGCTTTAGTTGGCGCTAAGTGAAACAGTGGGAATAGTAGGGTGAGAGTTAAAAGCAGGGCTGTCGTGCGGTGTATTGTTGTCATAGTGATTTTTCCTCCATGTTAGTCGTAACGTAGTGCATCGATGGGGTTGAGTTGAGAAGCTTTTTTTGCCGGAAGATAGCCGAAGAGTATGCCAATGCCCACCGAAATGCTAAAGGAAATTAGAATTGCAGAAGCGCTAGGTGAAATTGCCAAAGGTTCTCCCAACATATTGGTGATGATAATCGTTGCTACAGATGATAAAAGATATCCAAGGAGGATTCCTAAAATGCCTCCCAATGCACTGGTGGTGGAAGCCTCAATGACAAATTGTTGCATGATAAAGCGTTCCTTTGCGCCAAGAGCTTTGCGAATGCCGATTTCTCTTGTTCGTTCTGTAACGGAAATGAGCATTATGTTCATGATGCCAATGCCACCCACTAAGAGTGATATTCCTGCGATGATGGCTAAGACATTCACCATGACATTGATGGTGCCAGTTAAAGTGTCGAGTAGCTCACTCATACTGTTGACCCGATAGGCATCTTCATCTTCGAAATTGCCGTAAAGATAGGTTTCCACCAGATTTTTGCTCGTTGTTGCCTCATTTTCATCCACAACGGTCATGAGATAGCTATTGAAGGTGTTGGTGCCTGAAATTTGTGCAGCTGTGCTGTATGGAGTAAAGATGGCATCATCACTGCCGCCTTCTTCCATTTCGTCTGATATTTGCTCTAACACACCCACAATCGTGAGGGGGGTGCCATTTATCCGAATGGTCTGGCCCAGGGCAGAGCCATTATAATAAGTTTGGCTAACGTAGTTTCCGATGACACAGATTTTGCTGCGGTTTGTAATATCGCTGTATTGAAGCTCTCTACCCATTTGCAGGGAATACCCTTTCATATTGAGGTAGTCTTCACCAACGCCACTTGCGGAAGTATCATCTAAGCTATCGCGCTCTATTTTCACATTGCTGAGTGAAACAATGGGAGAGACTGCGTCTAGATAATCTGGATTTTCATGGACGAAGTCATACAGTTCATCTACTGAAACACTACGCGTGCTGCCACGTCCCGAGATACTCACATTGAGGGTGTTGGTACCCATTTCAGCAAAGTTGCTGGTCACATATTGTTTGAGCGCATCGCCAAGACCGACAATAATGATGACTGCAGTGACGCCAATGATGATGCCAAGCATGGTCAGAAAGGTACGGACTTTATTGGCGAATATGTTTTTCATGGATAACTGAAAGGTTTCAAGTAAGCGCATCTTGAACCCCCTGTTCTGCTTTGGCGAGAGGTGATGGGACGATAGCTTCAGGTGCTGAGGATGGTCCGTCATATATGATGATGCCATCCTCCAAACGAATGATTCTATCCGCTTGTAGTGCAATGGCATTGTCATGTGTAATAAGTACAACAGTGTTGCCTGCTTTGTGAAGGTCTTGTAGCATTTCTAGCACTTCTCGACCAGTTTTAGAGTCTAGCGCACCAGTGGGTTCATCAGCCAGAATGACCGCAGGCGCTCCAGCTAGTGCACGAGCAATGGACACGCGTTGTTGTTGTCCGCCAGAGAGTTGGTTGGGTTTATTGCCTAATTTGTCTTGAAGACCCACGCGTGTGAGTTCTTTGACTGCCAAATTTCTGCGCTCTGCTTTGCTCATGCCTGCATACATGAGTGGAATTTCCACATTTTCCAACACTGTAAGCTTAGGAAGTAAATGATACTGCTGAAAGATAAAGCCAAGCATGCGATTTCTGGTAGTGGCAAGTTCATTTTTGCTCATTTGTCCCACATCTTGTCCATCTAGAAGATATTTCCCAGTGGTTGGAACATCCAAGCAACCAATCATATTCATCAAGGTGGATTTGCCAGAGCCAGACTGACCAACAATTGCAACAAATTCTCCACGATTGATTTGTAATGATATCTCATTGGCTGCGGCAATGGTGGTGTCTCCCATTTGGTAGAGTTTACAGACATTTTGAAATTCAATTAGTGTACTCATTGGGGTTTGCCTCCGCCAGCACCAGGATTGCCAGGTGGCCTATTACCACCTGCCATGCCACCCATCATGCCCATGCGCATTTCTTGCTCTTGGACAGAAGCAACCGCTTTGGTATATGCGACAACGTCTCCCTCAGTGAGACCAGAAGTGATTTCGATGGTGTCATCATTGCTTACGCCAGTTGTGACAGAGACATAGACATAACCATTTGGGGCTTCCACTGATTCCATTGCACTTTTCGCACTGGGAGAGTCTTTTGTGATTAGCACTCGATTGCCACGCATGAGTGCAGCAGAAGGGATAATAAGTACATCGCTGGCTTCGCTGACCAAAATGGAAGCATCGACATTCATGCCAGGAAGAAGACCGTTGCTTTCATCAATTTGAATGGTGACAGGATAGGTAGTGGCACCGTTACTGGCATCTCCTGCAACGCTGACTTTCGTTACTCGGCCCACAAAACTTCGACCTTCAATTGCATCCGCGGTGATGTTGACTGTTTGCCCCACAGATACATCAAAAATATCGAGTTCATCAACATTCAAGGTTAAGGTTAAATAGGAAAGATCATAAATGGTGGCAAGCACCTTGTTCGATTCAGTAGTTTCGCCAACTTCATAGTTTTTGTCGATGATTGTTCCACTGATGGGGGAGGTAATGAGATAATTCTCCAATTGATCGTTGGTGTTTTCGTAGGAAAGCTGGGCATTGCGTAAGGATTCTTGTGCGCTTATCACTTTTTCGTCAATAGAGTCGCTTGAGAGCACTAAGAGGGGTTGCCCTTCTGTCACAAAATCGCCTTCGCTTACTAAAATTTCAGATACTGTGCCAGAAACCTCGGCTTGGATGACTTCTTCGGCGCGATAGGTGAAGGTGCCACTGTCGCTGCTTCCCACATCGATTACGGTAACTGTGGCAGTTTGATTGGTGGAGATAGCACCTGGATTCATCACTTCTACAGTAACCATGCGTATCATTTGGTTTCCGATGAGTATGGTGTCAACACCTGATATTTCGCTGATGGTCGCATCTAAGGTTTCAAAAGAACCGTCCAAGGTCACACTCGCTCTTTGTCCAAGATAGAAAAATTCGGTGTCGTTTGATGGGAATGGAACGGTCAATTCCATGATGGAAGAGTCTTTGATGTTGGCAAGGGGTTGACCTGCTGTGATGTCGTCGCCTATTTCAACATCTAGAGAATAGACAAAACCGCGCTCACAAGCAGTGATAGTGAGATCTGCTTTGTCTTCCAAGGCGTTGGAATAATTACGCTGATTTTGATTGATGGTGATTTGTGCCTTTTCTAAGTTATTTGACATATCAGAGGAATCAAGCTCATAAAGAATGCTGTCTTTTTCAACTACATCGCCTTCTTCAAATAAGGCAGTGATGACTTCTCCTTCTACTAAGGAGGTGACAGAATAGGCGTTGGCAGCTTCCAGTGTGCCACTTGCCGTCAAGCTTTGTGAAATATCTTGACGTACGACTTCGGCAGTTGTATACTCTTGCTCTGTTTCAGAGTTTGTCTCTTGTTTGCCGAATGCCTGATAACCAAAAAGCCCTCCAAGAAAGACAAGCAGTATTGCAGAGGCGATCACGCGTTTCCGGTTTTCTGGCTTTTTGATACCAGTAAGCTGTGTTCGAAGCTCCTTGCTTTTTTCTGTGCTGGATTCTAATAAATCTGCAAATTTCATAAACATGTAGTCCTTTCTGTACCAATAGCAGACGTTTTGTGGCTGATGCCAAATTGATTTGATTATAGTGTAACGTCAAATTCTAAACGGACAGAGCAAAAGTGCTAAACAATTTATAAACGCAGTTAATTGAACATGATAAAATTCAGTTAGTTGAGTCGATTGAGACGATAGCCAGCACCCCAGATGGTTTCAATCACTTCAGGGTTTTGTGGATCGTCTTCGATTTTATCGCGAATGCGACCAATATGCACTGTGACAGTGGCACTGCTTCCGATGTAATCAAAGCCCCATATTTTTTCAAATAGTTGTTCTTTGGAGAATACGATATTGGGGTTTTCTGCAAAGAAGGTGAGCAGTTCAAATTCCCTGTTGGGGAATTTGATTTCTTCACCATTTTTATACGCTTTCCAACTTTTTGGATAGATGGTGAGATTGTCGATGACAATTTTTTCGGATGCTATGTACTGCTGTTGTTGGGAGGCATCTCCAACAAGGCGGTTATATTGCGCCAATTGTGATTTAACACGAGCAACGAGTTCTGCTGGGTCAAAAGGTTTTACAATATAGTCATTTGCTCCCAAACCGAGACCACGAATTTTATCAATTGATTCTCCTCTGGCGGTGACCATTAAAATGGGGATAGAGATGGTGTCACGTATCTTGCGGCAAATGTCATAGCCACTTTTGCCAGGAAGCATGACATCTAGCAAGATGAGGTTCCAGTCCCCTGAGGGGATTTTTGCTTCCGCTTCCAATCCATCTGAGATAATATCGACAGAAAAGCCTGCAATTTCAAGATAATCTTGCTGGAGCATTGCGATTTCTAGGTCATCTTCCACGATTAGAATTTTATTCATGCGCTTGGCTCTCCTTTCGAGGCAAGGTGATTTCAAAACACAGACCATTGTCATTGCGTGCTACGATACTGCCGTCATGTAATTCCACAATGTGTTTGACAATGTATAAACCAAGCCCCGTGCCAGTTCCTTTTTTGCTGCTGCGTGCCTGATCTTCTTTCCAAAATTCATCAAATAGAAATGGTACATTTTCTTCTGCTACACCCACTCCATTGTCTGCAAACGTCATATGAACATTGGCGTTGTCGCACCAGACGGTCAATGAAAGGGTCAAAGGGCTTTGCTTTGCATGGCTGAGTGCGTTGTTTGTGAGATTGGAAAGCACGCGGAGAAATTGGCTTGTGTCAATATTGACAGGGCAAGTAGTAGTGTTTTCGTGTAGTTCTACTGTGACATTTTTTTGTTGCAGTTCTTCTTCAATGTTGTTTGCAAACTGTCGGAGAAAGTCACCCAAATCTTGTGATGATTTATGGAGAGGGAGATTGTTTGTTTCTAGTTGAGATAAATCAAATAATTTTTGAAGAAGCATGTCCATATCACAGGATTTTTGGTACGCGATATTCAAATAGCGCTCTTGCTTTTCAGGTGTATTGGCAACACCATCCTGCAACCCTTTGATGTATCCTTTGACTGAGGTGAGAGGGGTGCGCAAATCGTGTGAAATGCCCGCAATCAAATCCGTTTTTGCCTTTTCATATACTGTATTTTTTTCTTTTTCTTCTAACAGCTTTTCTTGCATTTCATTAAATGCACTCACCACAGGGCGCATTTCGTCGTTGCCATCATAGGCAACAGGTAAAGATAAATCACCAGTGGCAACCCGACGCGCGCCATCTGCCAGAGCGTTGACGGGCTTCATGATGCGATTGGTGAGACGCTTGGCTATGTGATAGTTGATTAGCAAAATGATGACAATAGCTAAGCCATTTAAAAAGATAAACCTCCAAAAGTATTCTTCGAATTTGGTTTTGCCTTCTAAGCCCCATGGATGAAACACTGGTTTGCTGGCTGCAACGTAGATAGATTGGCCTTTTTTGATGGCCACCATGGTGATTCCGTCTATCTGTAGATATTCAGTTCGGTTTGGTGCGATTTCGTCTAAGTGACCCATCATGGTTAAGCGCTCTTGAAATGGGCTAGCATTAGAGAAGACAACGCTATCTTGATAAAAGACGACCAGTCGAAAATCGTAGGAGAATAGTATGTTTGTTAAGTCACTGATGGGTAAATTGTCCATGAGTGCTGCTTCAACTTGTTTTGTGTGAGGGTTGAGGCGAACGTTGTTACGGTCATAAAATTGATTTCTTGTCACAGACATCAACAAAGATCCAATCAGCAAGAGAGATATCATAGAAGCAAGAACAGTGAGCATATTGGTTATGCTAATGCGTGTTTTGATAGTCATGTTTGGTTCTACTCCTTTCCGTGGGTACTCTTATCATAAAAGAATGTGGACAACATTAACAGTAAAAAATATAAAATTTTTATAAACACTTTTCACTTTGTTTGAGTCATTGCTCAAAAAGATAAGAGTTTATGTTATCATTACTTTTCACTTATTTGCGTGTTTGGAAAATTTTATGCAGGGCAGTTCAAGTCTTTGGATGGATAGGTGCAATTGGAGTTTTAATATATGGTAACATTTGAGTTGTGATGCGAAAGCAATTTACTTCGAATTCGAAATAATTGTTGACATGTTGCATTTTGGGGTGTAGTATACAAAATAGTTCGAATTCGAAATAGTTGCGTTTCAGATTTAAGTGTTACCTAGGAGGCTCTTATGAGAAAAGAAAATAGTGGAGTGGTAGAAGAAGTTGCCAAATCAATTACGCTTCTACCGCGACTTATGCGGTATTTTTTTGGTTCGTTTAAGCCGAAATCTGACATTAAGATCAAAAAGAATGAAGTGAAAACGTTGTTTGAGATATTTCATCATCCCAATATGCCAATGAAATACTACGTCGAAGCGGTGGATATGGAAACGAGCTCATTTACCTATCTCGCAGACAACCTTGCACAAAAGGGGCTCATTAAAAAAACTCTGGCAGAAAAGGATAAGAGAAAGACGGTGCTCGTTTTGACGGAGGAAGGTAGGGCACTATGCATACAAATGAAGTTAGAAATGGATGAACACATCTCAGAGATGATTGCGGTTTTGGAGGATGAAAATCTGGAAAAATTGCAAGGGGCATTTTTGGAGCTGGAAGCCGTTCTCAATCAAATTGAAGAGAATACAGGAAAGAAAATTGAAAGCTGTTGTGGCATGGATACCTTAAGGAGAAATTAGTAGTGGATAAAACAAAAGAATTAGGAACAAAATCAGTGGGGCAATTATTGGCGCAGTATTCCATACCAGCTGTTGTAGCCATGCTTGTCAATGCGATATACAATATAATTGATAGAATTTTTATTGGAAAGATTGTTGGTGAAAGTGCATTGGGTGGACTTACTATCGCCTTTCCTGTGATGATGATACTGTTTGCCTTTGTGTCATTGGTTGGCGCAGGCGGCGCTGCAGTCATGTCTATTCGTTTGGGCGAAAAGGATATGGAAGGGACAAACAAAGCCTTTGGCAATATGTTGGGGGCAGGCGTTATCATCACTTTGCTGACTGTTGTGACGATATATGTAAACTTGGAATCCATCCTTGTTTTGTATGGCGCTACACCCGATGTGTTGGGATATGCCTTTGATTATATGCGAATTATTTTATTGGGTTTTGTATTTCAAATGACGTCCTTTAATCTCAGTGGTGCTGTGAGGACAGAAGGGCAACCTGTTTTATCCATGCTAGCTATGATTGTGTCAGCTGTAACCAATATTATCTTGGACTATATCTTCATTGCACTTTTGGGATGGGGTGTAGAAGGCGCTGCGTTAGCAACAATTTTAGGTCAATTAACGGGTCTTATCCTACTTTTGGGGTATTACGTAAGAGGAAAATCGGTATTGAAACTCAATGTGAAAGACTTTATCCCAAAGTGGAGCGTTTACGCAACAATATTCTCCATTGGGTTTGCAACATTCATCACTACTGTTGGGACAAGCATTTCCATGAGCGTACTCAACAAAGGACTCATTGAGTATGGCGGAACCGCGGCAATCACATCCATGGGGGCAATCAATTCATTGTATACGCTTTTTATCATGCCAATTATGGGCATTCAGCAAGGGATGCAACCAATCATTGGTTATAATCACGGTGCAAAGCAACATGATAGAGTGTTTAGAACATTAAAATTAGGGATTTATGTTGGGGTAGGGTTCTCAACTGTGGTGTTTGCACTCATGGAACTTTTCCCAAAAACATTTATCACCATGTTTGTAGACCCTGCATCGGCAACGATACAAACAGCGGTAGTTGGTCTTAGAATATTTATGATTATGTTGCCACTTCTTTGTATTAACTTATATGGAATTGCATTTTATCAGTCTACAGCGCATGCCACAAAAGCTTTGGTATTGGGTTTGCTCAGACAGATTGCCTTTTTGATTCCGTCTGTGCTAATCATGCAAAATATTTTTGGGCTAGTCGGTGTGTGGGCATCGGTTCCTTTGTCGGATGGTTTGGCAATTGTGGTAACAGGGGTTGCCTTACTGATGAGTTATAAGAAAAGTCGCAATGATGCAGGGGAAAACACAACTGAAATACAAAATGTAGTGGAGCTACAAGTGTAAGAGAAAAGGTTTGCGCGCATGGTTTAAGCGCACTTTCCAATTTGTTTAGTAAGGGTTATGGGAGAGATAATAGCTACGCCTTTGAGGATAGACGTTTTATTGAGGAATCAGTTAGATTCTTGCACGTATTCTAAATGAGGCAGAGACTAGTACATCAATAGAACTTTAGAAATGTAAAATATCAGCCGTTCTATCAAAGGAATAGAACGGCTGATGTTGTTTTTTTGTATATATGGTTTTGTTATATGGCTGATAAACGGAGCTGGAGATATTGAATTTGGGATAAATTTCAGAAGATTAGGTATCTGACAACTCTTGTGCGATGCGATAAAAGATCTCATCATTTTCAAGAAAAATTTTAACTATTTCGGGATCAAAGGAGGTGCCACTGCTTTCTCGGATAATGTTGGTTGCTTTTTCATGAGAAAAAGCAGATTTATATACCCGTTGAGAGATTAAGGCATCATATGCATCTGCGATGGCCATGAGTCTACCCGAAATGGGAATCTCTTCTCCTTTTAACCCTTGCGGATAACCCGATCCATCCCATTTTTCATGATGGGTATAGGCCATTTCCTGTGCAAGGTTGAGAAAGGAAGCAGCACCGAGATTTGAGGCGGCAATGGCGAGGGCATCACGTCCATAAAGGGTGTGTTTTTTCATTTCATCATATTCACTTGGGGTGAGCGGTCCAGGTTTGAGAAGGATACTATCAGGCACGCCAATTTTACCAATATCGTGCAGAGGGGCAGATTTATATAGTTTTTCGATGCGTTCATCGCTGAGGTAGTCTTTATAGTTTGGGTGATCTTTGAGTTTGTTTGCTAGGAGCTTAATGTATTGTTTGGTACGATTGATGTGAAAACCTGTTTCAACATGTCGGTATTCCGCTAAAGTACCCAACGTATCAATCATAACATCTTGTGTAATGGATAATTCGTCTGTTTTATTGCGCACATTTTCTTCAAGACTATCTCGATAGTTTTTGAGTTCTATATGATTTTTCACCCTGGCGCGAATTAAGGCTGGGTTAAATGGTTTGGTGATATAATCCACTGCACCGAGTTCTAGTCCTTTGGATTCATGCTCTACATCATTTAAAGCAGTCACAAAAATAATTGGAATGTTTTTGGTCTTAGGGTTAGATTTTAGTTTTGTGAAAACTTCATAGCCATCCATTTCTGGCATCATAATGTCAAGCAGTATCAAAGTGATGGATGGATCCATGGTAGCAATGTCTATGGCTTTTTTTCCGTTGATTGCAACGGATAAATCACATTGATCTTTTAAGATTTCCATTAATATATAGATGTTTTCTGGTATATCATCGACAATCAGCACTTTTTTTTGTTCTGTCAATACTGTCATTGTTCCTCCTGTTTAAATATCTAACCTTAAATCTGAAGCAATTTCGGTTAAATCTTCTAATGCGCTGTCCATATCAAAGGCTTCAATGTGTTTTTTGAGTATGGAGTATTTGTGTTCAATTTTGGTATGAAGAAAATGTTGCTCTAACATGTTGAGTTGTTCAAATGATTCTACTGATCCTCGTAGCAACATTTTTTCTAGTTTCATTAATAGTGGGCGCACCTCATCTTTGTTGATGTGTTGGAAGGTGTCCTCTTGTTGAATGTTCGTCTTTTTATTTGAAAGCTCTTTTTCTAAGCGTTTGATGTCGCCAAGTACATGGGTAAGTGAAAGATCAAATTCTTCTAATATCTTGCTGTTTGGCTGGAGCAAATCGCGTGTTAAATCTTCTTCTAATTTGCTTGTTGTGCACACCAAGTGTGTTGCTGCGATATTGGCAGCATCCCCTTTGATGGTGAGGATTAAATCTTTCGCTTTTTCATGGTTATCACTGGAAAGGTAGGAAATGAGTTCATCATAGGTCTGTTGATTGCTGGTACGGAAAAGGGAAAGCAGTTTCAGATATAAACTCTGGTTGTTGTCCGCGTTTGCAAGACCTTTTGTCCATGAAATATATTGTGAAACTGGCCACAGCTGATCGGATTTGTTAGAATCATTGCTATTGGATGATGTGGCGGCAGTGTTTTGGGGAGTATTTGTTTTAATATATTTTGAAACAGCAAAATTGAGTTTTTCTGGGTTGAGTGGTTTATCTAAATAATCATTCATTCCAGTGATCAAAATTCTATCACTACTGTCTTCTTTTGCATAGGAAGGTGTGCCGATGATGGGAATATTTTCCCATTTTGGGTTGTTTCTAATTTTGCGTGTTGCTTCATAGCCATTCATAACAGGCATTTTGATATCCATAAGGATAAGGGCGTAGTCATTTTGCTCTAAGAGTTCTAAGGCTTGTAGGCCATTTGCCGCAATATCTACGTCTAATTGTAGTTGCGATAAAAGTTCTTTGGCTATTTGTTGATTGAGGTGGTTGTCTTCTGCGACTAAAACTTTGTTGTTTGTTTTATTGGTAGCAGTGGATTCAGCTTGTTTCTGGGATAGTTCTCTAGAATTTGGATCGTCAGAGAACTGAGTCATCACATCTTGCAGGTGAGAGAGCGTAACAGGTTTGCTCAAATTGGCAGAGCCATGAAAGTTATCTTCATCGCTGCTGAATTCTGTGTGATTTAATGTGCTCAGCATGATCAGATGCGGTTTTGAAACAATATCACTTGCGTTTTTGATTTGCTCGGTGATAGTTAAGATGTCTGTCTGAGGAAGGTTAGAATCCATGAATAGAGAATGGATGTTATCAAATTTTTTGAGTGCGATGAGTGCTTGCTCTTTGGTAGTCACACCAATGGTTGAAAACTGCATGGATTTCAGCATTTTTGTCATACTATCGACAGAAAGCGGGTTGTCATCGAACACCAAGACTTTCTTTGTGTGATTGTTACGTTGTGCAAGCAGAAATTGATTGTCAATTTGGTTTGCATGGTACTGAAGTTCGGCGGTAAAGAAAAATGTGCTGCCTTTTCCAGGTTCACTTTCAAGCCAAATGCGCCCACCCATCATTTTGACCAGCCTGTTACAGATGGCAAGGCCGAGGCCAGTGCCTCCATATTCGCGGGTGATAGATGCATCAACTTGACTAAAAGGCTGAAAGAGTTTCTTTTGTTGCTCTTTGGTAATGCCAATTCCTGTATCACTCACAGAAAATTGCAGGATAACTTTTTCTTTGGCTTTCCTTACGAGTTCTATTTTAATGACAATGGAGCCTTTTTCTGTAAACTTAATGGCGTTACTTGTGAGGTTTGTGAGAATTTGACCCAATCGAAGTGGGTCACCTTTGAGATTTTGTGGGATATCTGCTGTGTAGTGAAATAAAAATTCAATATTTTTTTGTTGGATATTGAGGTGGAAGAGATTGTCTAAACTAGCTAACATATCATCTAGCTTGAAATCTACAATTTCGATATCCATTTTGCCCGCTTCTACTTTGGAGAAGTCTAAAATGTCGTTGATTACTTGCAATAAAGTCTGCGAAGAAGATTGAATTTTTTGCAGATAATCTCTTTGTTGCGCGCTCAAATCGGTTTGTAAGGTCAGATATGTCATTCCAATGATGGCATTGAGAGGCGTGCGACTTTCATGACTCATGTTTGCCAAAAATTCACCTTTGGCTTTCATCGCAGCTTCTGCAATACGCTGTTGATGGATGATGACTTTGTTTTGTGTAAAGAGTTTTCTAGCGGTTCGTTCAGAGTTGTAGCCACTGACGATACAGATGAATTCAATAGACCATGCAATGATGGAAAGTAAGGTTGTATTCGTGTCTCCTAAGTTGGATGCAGGTAGCAATATGATTTGATACAAAATTACATAGGAAAGGGTAGCAACCACAGCAAATTTGAACCTTAGATGCAAAATGAAAAAAGCAAATAATATTACTAGAATGATGCAACTGATCGTAAGGAAATCAATATTTAATATCAAATGACCTGTATAAATAACCATAAACCCTGCAAGCATATTGGCAAGCGCAGTCAAGGGCTGAAAAAGTCTGACGTGACGAGGATAGGATGTGATGATGAGAATTAAAGCGAATAGTGGACAAAGAACGACGAGAAGGGAAACGGTTATGTGAAAAAAGTGTTCGTAGTAATAGAAATAACAGTATACATCGATAACCAACCATGCCATAAAAGACAATGCGATACCAATTTGATTGAATATACTGTTTTCATAATCAAAGCTATCTCTATATTCGTTTTCTAAAACAGGATCTTTGAAACTCAGCGTGAGTGGATGTTGATGCATGTGGTTCCCCTTATCTTAGTTTTATTATATCCGTAGAAGTGCATTGTAAATCAAAAAACCTCTTTTGATTTTGGTCAAATCACATTATATTTTTTGCAAATTTTCTCTAAAGTATCAACTGTATAGTCAATTTGGCTTTTTGAGTGATCATTGTTTAAAACAAGTCGTATTCTACCCTCGTTTGCTTTTACTGCAGGATAAAGCACAGGGGTGGAGTAGATACCCTCATCAAAGAGTTCTTCTACAACTGTTCTGAGTATTGCAATGTCTTCAATCATAATAGGAATGAGAGGACTCTGGCTATTGCCAAGATTGAACCCTTTTGAAAGTAGCGATGTGCGCATATATTTATTTTTGTCATGTAGTTCACGAATCATGGAAGGATTTTCTGCAATTTCATCCAGACAAGCGAGCACAGTGGCAGCATCAACTGGGGTGAGACAGGCTTGGAATATATAAGGATCTGTCCATCTCATGAGCTCTGTATATTTGCTGTTGGATGCAATGAAGCCACCGATGGAGGAAGTTGACTTGGAAAGTGTAGACATGATGAAGTCAACGTCTTCTGTAACACCTTGGTCAAAGCAGTATCCTTGTCCTTTATCGCCATATATTCCAAATGTATGCGCTTCATCAACATACAATAGAAATGGATATTGCTGTTTCAAACGTACAATATCTTTGAGTGGAGCTAAGTCACCACTCATGGAATAAGCGGATTCTAAGACGACAAATATAGTATCAAAGGAGTTTTGGTATTTGTTTAGCTTTTTTTCTAAATCTGCTAAATTATTATGTTTGAATGAAAGATATTTCCCCTTGCTCAATTTCAAGCCATTGATGATGGACGAATGGCATTCTCGATCGAACAGAATCAAATCTTTATTGCTTGCCAAAAAAGAAACCGCAGCCATATTGGCAGTGAATCCGGTTGGGTATAAGACAACGTCATCTTTGTTTAGTAGAGCGGATAGCCTTTTTTCTACATTTTTATGTAACGAGTTCATGCCACATGAAGTCGCAGCAGTACCACAACCAGTACCATATTGGTGAAGAGCAACGCTAGCTTTCTTCAAAACATTTTGATTTCTATTTAAACTGAGATAATGATTGACACACCAAAGAATGCAGTTCTTTTTTATTCCGGATTGATCAGAGATTACATTCATTTGAGTGGCAGCACCATTTTCCAGATATTTATCGTAAGCGTTTCCATTTCCGTTGTTTTCTTGTTTGATAAAAGATCTGACGATATCTGCTCTTTCATCAATGCTTAGGCTTTCATCACTTTTTATATGTGCAAGAACTTCTCCCATTGAATTGAAATTAGAACTCAATTCAAACACCTCCTCTAAAGTATTGTAAAAAAATCCATTATACTTAATATTATAGTAATACCATTGGTATTTCAATACATTTCATAGAGATTCCCATAAAAAATGGGGAAATTTGTTAATAACAAACAAGAATGAATGGAATTATAAAAGAAAGTGCCAAATTTAAAAAGAAAAAGAGTGTAAAGTTATGTTCTGTAAAACCAATTGTCAGAATGAGATTATCTATTCAGTCAAAAGGGAAGCAGAAGGAATGCTTTTTATATTTGAAATGTAATAATTAAGCAATTTCGATTTTTAGAGATGAGAAAACTTGAATTTTACAAAATGAAATTATAGTTATTGCCTCAGCGAGATTGTATGTAATGGGTGGCTAGAAGGCCATTGTAATGGTAACTACCGTAAGCGTCAGTGACGATGGTTAACAGTTTAAAATTTTACTAGGATACTTAGTTTTCTCTTGACAAGCATGTGTTTATTTCTTACTATATGACTATATTCAAATATAATCATATAAAGGGTGTGTTGATTTGATTGAAATACTGAAAGCGGTTGGGGACGAAAATAGAGTGAGAATACTGAACTTGCTGATGCGACACGAATTGTGTGTATGTGAATTGGAGGTTGTGCTCTCGTTATCTCAAACAAATTTATCAAGACATCTGGCAAAATTAAAAGCGGCTAACTTAATTGTAGGCGATAAGAGTGCACAATGGGTACATTACAAAATTAGTGATACCTTCAAAGAGGAACATGCATTGCTGCTTGAGTATATCGAAAAACAGTGCAATACAGAAGCAATCTTCATTGAAGATGCCTTGAAGTGTGAGATTTATAAGCAGAGTGCATATAACTGTCAAACAATACGAAACAATCGTGAAATTGTGGAAACCTATATCGAGCAAGAGAAGAAAGCAAAACATTGATCTGTTGACTGGAAAGAAACATATATGAGTAAACAAAAGAGTGTATTGGCGTATAGGTGGAAGTGCCGGTGATGCTAGTTTTAGTGAAAATTGCAAACAACACCAAAGAGTGGTTTAAAACAGGGTTGATATAAATATCTTAAAGGAGACATCATTATGAATCAGAAACCAAAGGTTGCATTTATTTGCGTACACAATTCTTGTCGCAGTCAAATGGCAGAGGCATTGGGAAAGCACTTTGCAGGAGATGTGTTTGAAAGTTATTCAGCAGGAACTGAACTGAAAGCACACATCAACCCAGATGCGGTTCGATTGATTCAAGAGTGCTATGGGATAGATATGGAAGAAACACAACACGTAAAGTTATTGGAGGAACTTCCAGCCATTGATGTTGTCGTGAAGATGGGATGCAATGTGGTGTGCCCATTTTTGCCAAGCAAATATGAAGAAGATTGGGGCTTGGATGACCCTAGTGGACAAGGCGATGAAGCGTTTCAATTGGTGATTGACCAAATTGAGCGTAATGTCAAACGTCTAGCACAGAACATCAAAGATGATGCAATCAAACGAAACTAAGTCAGAAAAAAGGTGGAAAAGTTTAACTATGTAGTGATTAAAAGCGCTGGTTTATGCTATTATGGTCATAAGAAATTGTGGCTAAATACCTGTCTTAAAGAGCACAATATATAAAGTGAGACGATAAAGTGAATCTGTGTTTATGTGTTAAAACGTAATATAGTAGTAGGAGGACACAATGCTATGGGTGAAAACAAAATTGAGTTAAAAAGAAAGAGAGTAAAAATACTTGTTCCGATTATTATTTTGTTGTTTGTGGCAGGGATATTTCTGCTGAAGAATGCGAATTCCGGCAATCTAATTGATAGTGAAAATGAATCAAACATTGAGATTACAGGGGAAAATGCACAGGAATCTGATGATAAATTTCGGTTGGATGCAACCTATGCGTTTGATTTGGATGCGTTTTTATCTCATGGATTGCCTGTTATTATTGACCTTGGTTCTGAGTCATGTGGACCATGTAGAGCAATGGCACCAGAACTGCAAGAGCTCAATGCAGACCTGCGTGGAACAGCGGTTGTGAAATACGTGGACATTGGTAAAGACGGCCAAGCGGCAACAATGTTTCCCTTGCGCGTGATTCCCACTCAGTTCTTTTTTGACAAAGAGGGTCAGCCTTATGTGCCTGAAACGGTAGACCTTGGCTTTATTATCTATCGTGATGAGGAGACCCAAGAGCATATTTATACAGCGCATGAAGGTGCTTTGACCAAAGAGGAAATGCTGTCGATCTTAAAGGAGCTGGGAGTTGAATGATAGATAAGTGGTTAGAAACACTGGGAGTCATCATCAATAACCATCTTTGGTTTGCGCCAATTTTGGCGTTTATAGCAGGCGTCTTGACTTCGTTTACACCTTGTTCCCTCTCCAGTGTACCTCTTGTGATTGGTTATGTGGGAGGCTACGCAGGGGAAGATGTCAAAAAAGCGGTGCGCTATTCGCTCGTCTTTTCGTTGGGGAGCGCCATTACCTTCACTGCTTTGGGTGCGGTTGCTGCGCTTATGGGGCAATTGGTCCAGGGGATTGGTTCTTGGTGGTTTATATTTCTAGGTGTTCTGATGGTGCTTATGGCACTGCAAATATGGGAGCTTTATATATTCATTCCACAGTCAACTGCTTTGAGTAAGAATACAAAAAAAGGCTATCTTGGCGCAGGGATTGCAGGTATTTTGGCAGGGCTATTTGCGTCGCCTTGTGCTACTCCCGTGCTCGTTGTTTTGTTGGCGCTCGTAGCCGAGCAAGGCAGTCTTATCTGGGGAATATTGCTCCTGTTTTTATATTCTATAGGACACAGTTGTATCATTGTATTGGCTGGTTCTTCACTGGGATTTGTTCGAAAGATGTCTTCTTCTGAACAGTATGGAAAGTATACGCAAATCAGCAAGATTATTATGGGACTTTTGGTTTTGTTGCTTGCCTTTTACATGTTCTACTTAGGATTTTAAGAGAAAATACGTGAATTCAATGTTAGTTATAAAAAGAAATGGGGAAATGTCATGAAGAAAATTGGACTGCTTGGAGGTATGAGTTGGGAGTCATCACTTGAGTATTATCGACTGCTCAATGAAATGGTGAAAGAAAAACTGGGAACCACACATTCAGCAAAATGTCTCATGCATTCTTTTGATTTTCATGAAGTGGAAACTTTGCAACACCAAGGTAAGTGGGAAGCACTTACAGATCTCATGGTGCAAGAGGCAGTAAACTTGAAAAAAGCGGGTGCAGAATGTATTGTCATTTGTACCAACACCATGCACAAAATGGCGCCAGATATCGAAGGCGCCACGCACTTGCCCGTGATTCACATTGCAGATGCTACAGCAAATGAAATCAATCGCAGATATGTCGATAAAGTGTTGCTGCTTGGCACGAAATTTACCATGGAAGGTGCCTTTTATAAAGAACGATTGGAGAAAAAGGGAATTGAAGTGGTCATACCCGATGAGTCAGATCGTCAAATCGTTCATGAGATTATCTATCAAGAACTCATTTTGGGTGAACTAAAAGAAGAGAGCAAAAAAGAATACATAAAAATTATCCAAAAGCAAGAGGTGTCAGGTGTAGTTTTGGGCTGTACAGAGATACCTTTGCTGATTAGTGAAAATGATGTGACCATAGAAGTCTTTGATACAACAGAGATACATGCAAGCGCTGCAGTTTCTTTTGCACTAGGCGAGAATGCATGAGGACATATCCCTTGTTTATGGACAAAGGGGATCGAATACACAATACCCTTGGATAGATGGAGGAGAGATGAAAAAAGCGATATACAGCACGATTGGATTTCTATCTCTCAGCTTTGCCTGTGTTGGGGCTTTGTTGCCATTGATTCCAACTACGCCTTTTTTACTGTTTTCCATGTTTTGTTTTGCTAAAAGTTCAGAACGTTTATCTAAGTGGTTTGTTGGTACGAAGATGTACAAAAAGCATTTAGAGTCGTTTGCGAGAGGGCAAGGCATGAAGCTTGGAACTAAGTGGAGAGTCATCGGGATGGTGACAATCTTGTTTAGTATAGCGTTTTATATGATGCAAACTACAACCATAGGACGTGTTGTTATACTGCTTTTGTGGGTAGCACATGTTGTTGGATTTTTGTTTTTTGTCAAAACGGATAACGAATTGAAAGAAGCAAAGAAAGTACAGCTTTTGTAGAAAGAGTCATAAACCCGCACTAGGATATTTTCTAAAAAAACGTCACAGCATAGCTATGCTGTGACGTTTAATGTTGCAGTAAAACCCTACCAAAGCACATTGCTTTACATAAAATTGGGTGGGAAAATGTCTTGCTTGGAGAAAGGAAAACGAGCATCTTTTATAAAATCTCTATGCCGTGCTATGATTGTTTGTTGGATTGCATTTTTTCATAGGCAAAAACCCCTGTTGTTATGATACCGCCGAGCGCTTCAGAAATTGGAACAGCCAACCAGATGCCGTTGATACCAAGAAATTTTGGTAATGTCATTAGTAAAATAATAACAAAAACAACGCCTCTTAGAATCGTTATCAAGGTTGCAATATTGGGTTTTTCAATGGATTGGAAATATGAAACGCCAATCATGTTGAATCCCAAGAAAATATAACCTAAGAAAAAGAGGGGCAATCCATGAACTGCCATGTCGAAAGCTTTGTAACTGCTATTTAAGAATACTGATATAATCTGATGGTTGAGTGTGAATCCTGCAGTGACAGCTATAAGGCCAAAGCACATAGCTGTTATCAAGGTGATGTTTAGGGTGTTTTTTACTCTTGTGAATAGATTTGCACCATAATTATAGCTTATAATCGGTTGCATCGACTGAGATATGCCCATGAAAACAAGTAACATCAGGGGATGAATGTAATTGATGATACTGTAAGCACTCACTCCAGTTTCTGAGAACATATCCATCAAAACAATGTTATAACTAAACGTGACCACGGACAAACAAAGCTCTGTCAATAAGCCAGGGAAACCAATGTGAGAGGCCTTTATAACAACCTGAGCGGTCACAGTTTGAAATGAGAATCTCAGTGTTTTTGATTGTTTTACTAAGTAAAATAGCATCAAAATGGTGGCAATCATATTGCCCAGACCTGTGGCAAAAGCAGCACCAAAAACTCCCATTTGAAGTGGGAATATGAAGATGTAATCAAGGACAATGTTTGTTATTCCCCCGATGATGGAACAAATCATTGCATATTTAGGGGCACCGTCCAATCTGATGAAGAAACTGAGCATCAAACTGAGCATGAAAAATACACTGAACAAAATCATTGTTTTCAGATATGTATTTGACATATCCAGAATGACAGCATTGGCACCTAAAAGGGAGCAGATTTGTTCACTAAATAGAAAGACAATCAGCGTGATAATCATCATCAAGGCGACTGAAAAAAGGAGTGTTTGTGAAAAAATATCCGTGCTTTTTTTATGTTCGTTTCGGGATAATTCTATGGCACAGAGTGTGCTGGCACCAAAGCCTAAGAGCATGCTGATACCAGTGAACACCGTGAAAAGTGGCACAATAATATTAATGGCAGCGAGTCCGTTTTGCCCCAAACCTCGACCAATAAAAATTCCGTCTGCAATGACGTATACAGCAGATATCAGCATGGCTATCGTCGTGGGGATACATATTTTTTTGAACAGTTGCAAGGGACTTTCATTTATAAAATCTAATTCCTCATGCATTGGCTTTAACTCCTTTTCTAGTCAAGTCATACGCTCTGCTATTGATATGTAAAATGCTTGCGCTAATTTCGTCTAGGATGTTGCAAAAGGTGGAAATTTCTTCTGGAGAATGATTTTCATATATTTTTTGGTAAATGTTATGTTTGATGGCATCTAGCTGTTTAAAATCTGCTTTGAGTGCTTCGCTGCAATAAATGTAGTTGATTCTTTTGTCATGCTTGCTAGGTTCTTTGTATATGAGGCCATCTTTCTCCAATTTGGCTATCTTCATGGTCACTGCTGATTTGGATACTCCGATTAACTCAGAGATTTGCGTGATTGTACATCCGGGGTTAAAGTAGATGATTTGCACATAGTACAGACTATTTTTTGAAAGGGACAATGGATCTCTTTCATTGTTGTTTCTGATTTTCAACTCTTCAACAGCAAGAGTGTAGGTGTAGTTATCCAATGTTTGTTTAATCATAATTCTCTCCTGTAAGCAAAACTAGTTAAGTTAATTTATATAAATACACTTAACTAGTTTATATATCTATACCATGTTTGTCAATAATATTTTTATGTTTAAGTCAATGAAAGTTGGATATGATTTACGCAAAGCTGTTTACAGTTATCATTGAACCAAACCCAAATGCTTTGCATACAATTGGGTGAGGAGGTGCCTTGTTTGGAGAAACGAAAACGGTATGATAGGCAAAAGGCTGTAGACTACGCAAGAAGATGGGCTTATTCTCGCAATCCTCGGTTTTATGATTTTGAGTTAATAGGCGGAGATTGCACAAACTTTGTATCACAGGCTATATACGCTGGTGGCGGGGTTATGAATCACACCCCAACCTTTGGATGGTATTATTATGATGTGAATCAGCGTGCGCCTGCTTGGACGAGTGCCGAGGCGCTTTATAGGTTTTTGACGAGCAATAAAGAGGCGGGGCCAGTTGCTGTCGAAACGGATATTACCCAGATAGAAAAGGGAGATGTTGTGCAGCTTTCTTTTGATGGAGAAAACTTTGTGCACTCACTCTTGGTTGTTTCTGTGGGAGAGACGCCTACGCGCCTGAACACCTTGCTTGCCGCACATTCTTATGATGCTGACTTCCGTCCGCTCAACACATATGAGTATGCAGATGTGCGTTTTTTACACATTACCCATGTGAATCGGTGGTAGCTTTTTGTTTTGAAGTGAACAATGATTGCCTAGATATCAAACATGCTGATATCTAGGCGTTTTCTTTGCTTTGCTGACAAAGGGTTTTGGGGGAGTTGTTGAAAAACACTGTTATATATTGTACTATGAATGTAATATGTGATGAATTGTCATAGTGAAGAGAAGGAAGGGATGTACATGTTATTATTAGATAAGCCGTATGTGTCTGATGTGCTCAAGGAGACAGCCAAAGAGTTGGGTGCACCCATTTTGGATATGGGACATTTTTTTGAGCAAGAAAAGAGTGTCGGTTTGAATATTTTGCCTGAGGCAGATTTTTTAGCAAAGGCAAAGACGGAAAAACCGCTTCGCATATACTGCAACTCCGAAAATTCTATCAACTGGATTGCAGAACATTTAAAGATGACTGAAATACCTGCATACATTGATTTTTGCAAAGACAAAGTGAAATTTAGAGAAA
The DNA here is from genome assembly GCA_030625685.1 of Oscillospiraceae bacterium. Lineage (GTDB taxonomy): Bacteria > Bacillota > Clostridia > Oscillospirales > Oscillospiraceae > Evtepia. The sequence goes on along the minus strand of DAOUQJ010000002.1, from coordinate 41,072 downwards.
GCATTAAAGAGATTTATCCCAAATTTGCGTTTCAAGAGGTGTTATTGTCAGAACTTGCAGCATTGGACGTCACAAAAATCAAAAAACCGTTTATCATAAAACCAGCAGTTGGATTTTTCAGCATTGGTGTGCATAAAGTGAAGCATGATGATGAGTGGGACGTGATTGTCAAACAAATTGAAGCTGACCTTCAATCGGCAGCAGGCTTGTATCCAACAGAAGTTATGAATGCCTCTCGTTTTATCATTGAAGAGTGTATTGATGGCGAAGAGTTTGCCATTGACGCCTATTACAATGGTGAGGGCGAACCTGTCATTTTGGATATTTTGCATCACGTGTTTTCTTCCGATACGGATATGGGTGACAGAGTGTACTTCACATCAAAAGATACTATTTTAGAACATTTGCAACCATTTCAAGAGGCATTGAAGAACATTGGTGCTGTGGCTGGTTTTCGCAACTTTCCTGTTCACGCAGAAGTGCGCATCGATAGTGAAGGAAATGTGGCGCCAATTGAATTTAATCCGATGCGATTTGCTGGTTGGTGTGTGGGAGACCTTGCCTACTATGCATTTGGCATTAACTTATATGATTACTACCTCAATGAAAAGGCGCCCGATTGGGAGGAAATTTTCAAAGACAAGGGAGAAGAACTGTATAGCCTTGTGTTGGTAGATGTGCCAAAAGGAGTGCAAAGAGATGCTATCAAAGGTTTTGATTACGATGCGCTTTCAAGTGAGCTTGGCAAGGTGCTGGCACGCAGAGAGGTAAACTATAGAGAATATCCCGTATTCGGATTTTATTTTATTGAAGCGAATGCCCAAAAGCTTGATGAAGTGCTGACAATGGATTTCAAAGCGTTTGTAAAAGAATAAAATTGAACTGCTTTTTAATAGACTACAAATGATACCCCTGCCTTTGAAAAGGTAGGGGTATTTTTTGTGATCAATTAAAGTGCCAAGTGAGATTTGAAATTACATTGAATGAATCTAAGAAAATTGATAGCATATAGATTTTATATGCAGATATCAAGCAGAACTCAAACCAACACGCTTTGTATTCGAAACAGAGTATGATATAATGAATATCATTGAGCAAGAGAGTCAGCATGATTGGCTTGCTTTGCAACATGAAAACTATATACAAAGGGGCATTGTACAATGAATCTAATATCTTCTGCAGATCGAATGGAGCTAGTTCATTCCGATATTCGCGGTCCTGTGTATGAAAAAGCGATGGAAATGGTGGCGGCTGGCGTTGATGTATTGCGACTCAATACTGGCAACCCAGCAACATTTGGCTTTGGGATGCCAGAAAGTGTGCGCAATGCCCTAATAGCCAATGTGGATAAGGCTGTGGGGTACTGTGATCTCAAAGGTATGCCTGATGCGAGAAAAGCAATTTGCAATTATCATGTGAGAAAAGGCATTTCAGACCTTGCCATGAATGATATCTTCATTGGAAATGGGGTCAGTGAAGTTGTCAATATGGCAATGACTGCATTTTTAAACCCTGGTGATGAAATTCTCATACCGTCGCCGAGTTATTCGCTTTGGACCAATACTGCATATATTGTTGGGGCCACACCAGTGCTATATCGATGTGACGAGGCGTCTGATTGGTATCCGGATTTGGCGGATATTCGAAAAAAAATCACACCCAAAACACGCGCGCTACTCATCATTAACCCAAACAATCCAACTGGTGCGTTGTATCCCAAAGAAATGCTAGAAGGGCTTGTGCAAATTGCAAGAGAACACAATTTGCTTATTTGTTCCGATGAAATTTATGATCGATTGGTAATGGATGAATTAGAGCATATTTCCACTGCTGCAATCGCGCCAGATGTGCCTGTCTTTACGTTTAACGGGCTGTCGAAATCACATATTGTCTGTGGTTTTCGCTGTGGTTGGCTTGCTATCAGTGGACCTCGTCAGCAAACGGATGGACTCATTGCGTCAATTACCAAATTGGCTGCCATGCGTTTGTGTGGCAATGCACTGACACAACTTGCAATTCCTGCTGCGTTGGAGGATAGCGAGAGTACAAAGGCGATGATGTCTCCAGGAGGCAGAATCTACGAACAAAGAGAAGCCACAATCAAAGCCTTGGATCAAATAGATGGTATTTCTTATGTGAAAAACTCTGCAGCATTCTATCTATTTCCCAAACTTGATACGAAAAAGTTTAACATTACAAATGATCGAAAATTTGTGCTTGATTTATTAGAAAGCAAACATATTTTGATGGTCGCTGGCAGTGGTTTCGATTGGCCAGAACCAGATCATTTTAGAATAGTGATGCTGCCAGAACCTAAGGTGCTCACAAGTGCGATGCAAAGTCTCGGTGATTTTCTCAGCACGTATCGTCAAGGATAATTTGAGATATGATAACGCTGACAGTGTATTTGCTGTCAGCGAAACTATTAAAAAGCAATATGAATGAAGAGGAATTAGTACATGAATAATGAAGAACAGCATCCAACCTTTCGCATTGGACCCATTCGACCACCCAGTGAGGCAAACAGTTTGCTTTTGCAAGTGACGCAGGGGTGTACTTGGAACAAGTGCAAATTTTGTGAACTATATAGAGGAACGAAGTTTCAAGCGTTTTCCGTCGAGAGTATCAAGCGTGACATTGATGCCATTGAGCACTATGCCAATTTGGCAAAGCCGCTGATACAAAGCGATGGATCAGTGGATAGAGTGACACTTTCCCATGTCATAGCATCCATGAACTCAGAAGCGCAACAATGCTTTTATCTGGTGCTCAATTGGCTCATGCATGGAGGAGAGCATGTGTTTTTGCAAGATGGTAATACGCTTGCGCTCAGAAACGGAAGACTCACAGATGTATTGCAATACCTCAAAGAAAAATTTCCAAAGATCAATCGGATTACCTCTTATGGACGTGCAGAATCTTTGGCGCGCATTTCTGCCGAGGAATATGTGCAGTTACGTGAGGCTGGTCTCACACGCATTCACTCAGGGTTTGAATCCGGTTCGGATGAAGTGCTCGCATTTATCAATAAAGGCGTGACCGCGGAAGAAGAAATTAGGGCAGGGCGCAATATCAAAGCAGGTGGCATTGAGTTTTCTGTATATTTTATGCCAGGTGTGGGTGGCAAAGCGCTGAGTGAACAAAATGCACTGGGTACAGCCCGTGTCATTTCTGAGATTGAGCCTGATTTTGTACGTATGCGCACGGTGGCGATTAAGCCAAATACAGACCTGTATACGGAATTTTTAAATGGCAATTTGGAATTGTGCAGTGATGATGACAAAGTGCGTGAAATTCAGCTGCTTTTGGAACATGCGCATTGCGAAAATACAATTGTAGCAAGTGATCATATCATCAATTTACTGCCGAATATTCAAGGCAGGCTCAAAGAAGACAAAGAAAAAATGCTTGGCATTATCGATGAGTATTTTTCACTTTCTGATTTGGATCGCAGATTGTATCAGTTGTTGCGTCGTCACAATGCAGTGGAAACTGTGGCAGATATGAAAAAACTCAATGTGTTAGAACGTCGCAGATTAGAGCAGATGTGCAAATCAGTGAAAACTGAAAAAGCATGGGCAGAGCAAATGAATGAACTGCTTACCAGATATGTGTAAAAATTATTGTTAGAGTAATATATTAGAACATTTGCAGCGATGAATGATAAATTTTTATAAAAAACCAACTGGGTGCACATTTGTGCACCCAGTTGGTTTTTTATGTGAATGAGTATTGAGGAGATGAGTGAATATCACTGGCAACTCGCTGTCTGTTCATCTTCTAAAAACATTTCTTCAGTGAGCTGTTGCGCACGCATCAGTTGACTTAAGATGGTTGAGATATCATTTGATAATTGGTTAAGGTCTTTAGAAACATTGGTGATTTCGTTAAACAATAGGCTATATTCTCTATTTATTGTTTTCATATGTATGCTCCTTTCACAATCCAATTGTATGATTCTTCTTGCTTGGGTTAATTAGATTTTACAGAAGTCGTCTGTCGAAACCAATCGAAATATACAATAGATACATAATTTTATTCAAATCAAGATAAAAAATGTAACTAATTACCAATAAATGGAGAATCGTATGGAAATAACTATATTCAAAAAGATATTTGGCTTCAATTAACATATGGCGCATGAAAAAAAATTCACACAATACTTCTAAGATGAAAGCTAAAACAAGACAATGACAGCAAACAGCAGTTTTTCTCATCGTTTGTATAGTACTAATTGAAATGAATGTAAATAGTGTAAATTATGTAGAAGGCTTTTTTCAAAAGGGAAGCTCAAATACGAGCGACAAAGTGTTGATAATTTTTAAGATTTTAAAAAGACTGTTTCAAATTTCCCAAAAGTTGTAATAAAGAGTATAAGAGAACTAATTCTGGAAGAGGCTTTGCGGAAAGAAAGCGTTGATTCAAGGGTATGCGTTATTCCAGTTTGATTGATACTTAAATATCGCTCAGCTTAATATAATTGTATAAAGAACCCTAGGTCTGTGACGTTTTGTGTGATTCTTGTTTATATGACGGTTCTGCTAGAAAGATAGTTGAGAATTTTTTAACATGAGATGAAAATTTGATTTGCGTTTGAGAATAGTATTTATTTAAATATGGTAAAAAAGGGAGGGTATCGAATTGAGCGAACATGATTTGACTGTGCCAAAGGATGAATTTCTATCCAAAAGCGATGTGCTTTATGTGCAATTGTTGGGTGATTTTGTTCTGCAATACAACGGAAAGGTGCTCTCTAGAGAACACGTACAAATCCAACAACTTTGGGATTTACTTGAATATGTCGTCATCAATCGCAACAAAGAGATTTCAACAGGGAAGCTCATTGAGGCGCTTTGGGGTGAAGACCAGTTAGAAGATCCATCGAATACTTTGAAAAATTTAGCGTATCGACTCAGAGGAAGTATTCAAAAAAACTTGGTGCTTCCTTGTAATTATATTGTCAACCGACATGGAGTGTATGCCTGGGATATTGAGGCGCCTTGTGTGTTTGATGTTGATATTTTCGAAGGGTATTACAAACAAGCCATGCGAGAGGATATTGCTAAAGAGGAGAAAATAAAGTTCTTTTCCAAAGCAGTTGCGCTGTATAAAGGCAATTTTCTGTCAAAATCCCCTCACAGAGAGTGGGTGATGCCGTTTGAAGCCTATTATCAGCGTATGTACATGGAAATGGTACAACAGTTGTGCAAACAGTTGATGGAAAGCGAGCAATATGAAGAAGCAGAATGGATTTGTCGAAAAGCCATTTTGATAAACCCTCATGTGGAAAAAAATCACAAGATACTTATGAGGGTGCTCTCTAAGGAAAATCAACCTCAAAAAGCGTTAGAGCATTATAACGATGTGAGTGAGTTGTTTCGCGACCGTTTAGGCATTAAACCAGCCCAAGAGATTGGGGATATCTATAAGGAAATGATGCAGCGAGAATTGGCATTTGAAAAACATATCAGTAACATTGAACAAGATTTGCTGGAGAAAGAGCGCATAGAAGGTGCTTTTGTTTGCAATTATGATGTGTTCAAGATGATTTATCGAATGCTTAAAAGAACACTGTATCGCAGCAATTCAAATTTCTATATGGTGCTATTGACGGTTGAAACGATGTCAATTGCGGTTGAGATTACGCTGGAAGATTGGGAACATATTAGTGCTTGTATTTGCCACTCTTTGCGAAGGGTAGATATTGTTTCTCGGTTTAGCAAAAATCAGTTTTTGATGCTGCTTGCCGATTTGTCTGAAGATAATGTGAACAGAATTGTGAATCGCGTCAAAAGAAGCCTAGAGCAGGAGTGGAAGACATCAGGAATTGAATTTTCCACACAATGCAAGGCACTTTCTGCTGGTGAAGATTTGGACGAAGTGTGAGATAGTGCAATTAGAAGAAACCATAAACCAATCCTGAAAATGCAAGTGTTGATTGCTTTTTGAACGCGCACTATAAAGGCTTTTTTGTGATATGCATGCTTTCTTCATGTGAAGACAACAGTCAAAAAGAAACAATTGGATTTGTATAATATTTGTGTTAACATGTAATGTAAGACTGAAAAGCTATAATAAGGAAATGCTATATGGTAACGAAATCTAAATCAACTTTGCTTTCTGAAATCAGAACTGAATTTAAGAAAATTGATCAAAAATGGCTCAACTTGCACTATCAAACTTTTGTGGGGTTTGTGTTATTTGGGTTAATTATTGAGTTTGTTTTGGCTTTAATTATATATAGAGAAGCGGATGTAATTATTTCATTTAGCATATATTTTGCCAAATATATGCTAATACCATTGATGATTAATCTTTGTTTGGTTCTTATTGGAAAGATTATTATGCGCTTGAATTTTAGTATACAGCTTAAAAGTTATGTGATTTCTCTTTTGCTTGTGGGCGTTAGCTTTGTGTTTTATAGCGTACATATTATATTTGATTCACTGTATATGATTTTTACCATACCGATTTTGTTAACGGTTATTTACAATGATTATAAATTGACTACGGTGATTTCTATAGTTAGTATGGTTGCGAAAGTATCTTCACAGGTGTTTGTAAAGTGGGACTCAGATAAGATTGAGCCATTTGGAACGGTTCTAGGTTCAATGAATTTTGGTCTTTCCATATTCATTATGTTTTGTTTTTACATTGCATGTATCATAGTTATTTATTTTGAAAAAGAGAAGAACAATGCCACTGTAAAAAAAGAAATCCAACGTGCACATATGAAGCAGAAGCTCATCACGGATGAACTAACGCGAATATTCAATAGAACTGCACTTAGAAATGCTCTAGACCATATGATGGCAGATGAAACAGACAGCACGTACGCGTTTGCTATGCTGGATTTGGATCATTTTAAAACACTGAACGATACAATGGGACATGATGAAGGAGATAAGGCACTAAGAGAGTTTGCAAAAATATTGAAAAAGAATAGTGTCAGCAATGTGTGGGCATATCGTTTTGGTGGAGATGAATTTTGTCTATTATTCAAAAATAAAGACACGGAAGAAATCAAATCAATTTGTTATCAAATTCAGATGGAGTTGGAGTCAAGTGCCATTTATGTTGAGGAGCTTGCAATGACAACGAGCATTGGTATTGCAAGCTATCAAAAAGGCATGTCAGCGACGCAATTGCTGAAAAATACAGACACTGCTTTGTATGCTGCCAAACGAATGAGAAATTTAATCTGTGTTTACGAAGAAATCGTTGAGAGGAAAGAGTCATCTACCCCACATGCAGTGGAAAATACCTCTCCTAAAGAAAATTAAATTTGATAGGGCGTTCAAAAAGCACATTGAAGATTTAGCCAATGTGCTTTTTTATATGCAATTGAGAGGTGTTGTGGTTTTGGTGCTTTGTTTTTTGAAGCTCTTATGCTATGATAGAGTGTATGAAATTTTGCTTTGGAATCGATGAAAAACAGGAGGAGAGCAGATGAAATTACTCGCAATTGATGGCAATTCCATAGTCAATCGTGCCTTTTATGGTATTCGCACGTTGACAAATCGAGAGGGGTTTCCCACCAATGCAATCTATGGATTTTTGATGATTATGCAGCGTATGATTGATGAAGTGGCGCCAGATGCTGTGGCGGTTGCGTTTGATTTGAAAGAAAAAACATTTCGTCATAAAAAATACGATGGATATAAAGCGCACCGCAAAGCCATGCCAGAGGAACTTAGTGTGCAAATTCCTAAACTTAAAGAGGTGCTTCGCGCAATGAATGTGCCGTGTTTTGAACTTCCTGGTTGGGAGGCAGATGATTTGCTGGGCAGTATGGCCCGCATGTCAGAAGAAACGGGATACCGCACGGTTATTGCAACGGGAGACAAAGATGCTCTTCAGCTCATCAATGAAAAAACGCATGTGTATTTGGTGACAAGTCGCATGGGAAAAACAACGACAAAAGAAATGGATGAAGACCGCTTTCAAGAGGAATATGGCTTTCTACCAAAGGGAATTGTTGAGCTCAAAGCACTCATGGGAGATAGCTCTGACAATATCCCAGGTGTCAAAGGTGTTGGAGAAAAAACTGCGACCAGTTTGGTGCAGGCGTATCAAACGGTGGAACATATTTACGCAAATTTGGATGAGATTGAGATCAAAGATTCGGTGAGAAAAAAACTCAAAGACGATAAAGAAAGTGCATTGATGTCTCATGAGTTGGCAACGATATGCACCGATGCCCCTTTTGACTTTGAACCAAGCCAAATGCTACGAAAACCGGTCAATCAGTCAGCTCTTTATCAGCTCTTTTTAGAACTTGATTTTCATAAAATGATAGAACAAATGGGTCTTCATGCACCACAAGGAGACAAACCCGCCACAGAAACGCTAGAGCAAAGCGAGATAGAAACTGTGGAGGTAACAGACAAAGAAACGCTAGAGAAAATCACGAGCGATTGGAAAGCGGCGCAGTTTGTGTCCGTCATTATCCTTCCCCAAATGAATGGGGTTGCGGTAAAATGTGAAAACATGGTTGCTGTTTTACTGGAGAATCAGCTAGAAGGATTTGCAAATGCCTTGAAGGTACTCTTTTCAGATGAAGTTAACAAAATCGCTCATGATGCAAAAGAGATGATGCACATCTTATTGGAGCAAGGGCTTCAAACGGAAGGCTTTTTATTTGACACTGCCGTTGCTGCTTATTTACTTGCGCCAACCGATGGCAGTTATGCACTTGAGAGAGTGTTTTCTACGTATTTTCCGCAAGATAGCAGCGAAAATACAGCAAAAGTGGATTATACTAAAGAGGCAATCTTTTCGCCACTATCCATACAGCGTGATGAGGCAATGAGTGCCATTTCAAAAGATTGTATGAAGATAGAAAAACTATATTTCTTGCTCAAAGAACGGTTAGAAGCACTTTCGATGATGTCTCTTTATGAAACCGTAGAGTTGCCACTGTGCGCTGTGCTTGCCAATATGGAACATGTGGGCTTTCGCATAGACAAAGAGGCGCTCAAAACATATGGAGTGGGATTGAAAGAGAAAATTGAGGAACTCACCTCACTCATTTATGACTTAGCAGGAGAGAAGTTTAACCTCAATTCCACACAACAACTTGGTGTTATTTTGTTTGAAAAATTGCAAATGCCAGTGATCAAAAAGACGAAAACGGGCTACTCCACAAGTGTAGAAGTGCTCGAGCGTTTGCAAGGCATGCACCCTATCATTGATGCGATGATGGAGTATCGGAAACTGACGAAACTTAATTCTACTTATGTAGAAGGTCTTGCCAAAGTGATTGCAGAAGATGGGCGCATTCACACCTCATTTCAAAATATGGTGACAGCGACAGGACGCTTGTCTTCAACTGAACCGAACCTGCAAAATATTCCAGTTCGCACCGCGCAGGGTGCAAAAATTCGTACCATGTTTGTTGCCTCAGAGGGCAACGTGCTGGTGGATGCAGACTATTCACAAATTGAATTGCGTTTGCTTGCCCACATTGCCAAAGATGAAGATATGATACGCGCCTTTAATGAGGGACAAGACATCCACAAAACTACGGCTGCACAGGTGTTTTCTGTGTCACTTGATGAAGTGACTGACCAAATGCGGTATCAAGCAAAGGCTGTCAATTTTGGAATCGTATATGGCATTTCAGAATTTTCTTTGGCGCAAGACATTGGGGTGACGCGCAAAGAAGCGGGTGCATATATGAAAAAATATTTCGAAGTGTACCATGGCGTGCGGGAATATATGAATGATGTAGTCGTGAAGGCGAAACAAGATGGTTATGTTAAAACAGAAATGGGAAGACGACGCTGGCTTCCTGAACTCAAATCTTCTAACCATAACTTGCGCGCATTTGGAGAAAGAGTAGCGCTGAATATGCCGATTCAAGGTTTGGGTGCAGACCTGATGAAATTGGCGATGATTCGTGTCTATGACCGTTTGAGAGTGGAAGGACTAAAGGCGAAACTTGTGTTGCAGGTACACGATGAACTCATCGTGGATGCCCCTATAGAGGAAGCAGAAATCGTGAGAAAGCTGTTGACAGAAGAGATGCAAGCGGTGGCAAAGCTCTCTGTTCCATTGCTGTCTGAAGCGAATGTGGGACAAAACTGGGGAGAGGCAAAGGGCTAAGTATGGATAGAAAAATTGTACCGATGGATCGTTCACACATTGAACAGATTGCAAGAATCGAACGAGAGAGTTTTTCCATGCCTTGGTCAGAGCGCGTATTGGGCGAAGCTCTGTATCAAGACAATGTCACGTTTCTTGTTATGGAAGACGAAGAGGGAACGGTATTGGGCTATGCAGGTCTTTATGTGGTGATGGATGAAGGCTATATTCACAATGTGGCAGTGAAAACGGAGTATCAAAGACAGGGAATTGCAAAACGCCTCGTTGAAACATTTTGCCGTTTTGGAGAAGAAAAACTGTCTTTTTTAACATTAGAAGTGCGTGCTTCGAATGAAGCTGGGATAGGTCTGTATTCTTCTTTGGGCTTTGTGGAAGAGGGCAGACGCAAAAATTATTATGCTAAGCCGAAAGAAGATGCGCTACTGATGACGCGTCGATTCAAAGAGAACTAGAAGGAGGGCACATATGATTATTCTTGCTGTGGAAACATCCTGCGATGAAACGGCAGTGGCTTTGGTGCGTGATGGGCGTGAGACAATTGCGGCACTGGTTGCATCGCAAGCGAAAATGCACGAAATATATGGTGGGGTTGTGCCTGAAATTGCTTCGAGAAAACACGTAGAAGTCATTACTCAGCTGACAGATCAGGTGTTATTGGATGCAAATCTTTCAAAGTCAGAGATTGATGCAGTGGCAGTCAGCTATGCACCAGGACTCATTGGAGCTTTGCTCGTTGGTTTGAATTTTGCCAAAGCGGTGGCGTATGCTTTGGATGTGCCTCTCATTCCTGTCCACCACGTGCGTGGACATATTGCGGCAAACTATTTGGCTTATCCGCAGTTAGAGCCACCGTTTGTCTGCTTATGTGTTTCAGGTGGAACTTCTCTCATTGTGGATGTCAAAAGCTATGTAGATATGGAAATCTTAGGCGCTACGAGAGATGATGCCAGTGGAGAGTGTTTTGATAAAGTGGCGCGTGTCTTGGGGCTTGGCTATCCAGGTGGACCTGTGATTGATCGCTTATCACAAAATGGTGATGACAGTCGATTTCCTATGCCACAGGTGAACATAAAAGATGCGCCGATGGATTTGTCCTTTTCAGGACTGAAAACAGCGACACTCAACTTGATTCACAATATGCAACAAAAAGAGGAAGAGATTCCAGTAGAAGATTTGTCCGCTTCCTTATCTCGGGCGGTGAGTGATATGCTTGTGCCGAGAGTAATGAAGGCCAGTGAGCGCTGTGGATATCAAAAAGTTGCTGTGGTTGGCGGTGTGGCAGCCAATTCGCGCATTCGTGCTGACTTGACTAAGGCTTGTGACGCATCAAACACAGCATTATATCTGCCCCCACTGTCGCTTTGTGGAGACAATGCACAGATGGTGGGGAGTCAAGCATATTATGAATATTTGGAAAATAAAGTGGCAGATTGGGATTTGAATGCCTATGCCAATCGAGACATTAGCAAAGGGTAATGAACAATTATCCACGTAGTGTGGATAACTATGTGGATAATGTGCATAACCCAAAATACCGTAACAACAGAGCAGAGGAAACAGCGTAGTCGTGTATTGACGATGTGTTGCTATTGTGCTAAAATAGTGCCGAATGTTTTGGTTGAATGGAAGAAAATGCTACTGTGGCTCAATGGTAGAGCACATCACTCGTAATGATGAGGTTGTGGGTTCGATTCCCACCAGTAGCTCCACTTTATGGAAATTTGACGAACTGCTAGTTGGTTTGTCATTTTTCTTTTTTTGACCAAAGTGGAGAGAGCATACGATGGCATCTGAAATAGGTGCAAAAAGAGAGAAGAAGTAGGAGGAACTCGTAGTGAGTGAGCAGTTTATTAAATTGCTGGCATTGATTGTATACTTGCTGGCTATGATTGTTGTTGGGTTATTTTATTTTAAGAAGACAGAAACTTTAAGCGATTACATTTTGGGTGGCAGAAAGATCGGCAAATGGACAGGGGCACTGAGTGCGCAAGCGTCTGACATGAGCGGATGGCTACTGATGGGTTTGCCGGGCGCTGCATATCTATCTGGTATTGAAGCGGGCTGGATAGCCATTGGACTTATGTTGGGTACATATGCGAACTGGAAACTAGTTGCTCAGCGCCTTCGTCAATATACGCAAATTTCGGGCGATTCATTGACGTTGTCAGACTTTTTTGAAAATAGATTTAGAGATAATTCTCACTTATTGAGATTGGTTTCTGCAATCTTTATTGTGATTTTCTTTACAGTGTATACTTCTGCACAATTTGCAGCAGGCGGTAAACTATTTAACCTGCTTTTGGGCGTTGAGTATCATATGGCGCTCATCATTGGGGCGCTTGTCATTGTGCTGTATACCTTGCTGGGTGGATTTTTAGCGGTTTGTAAAACAGACTCCATTCAAGGAACCCTGATGTTTTTTGCACTGCTCATTGTACCTGCAATGTATGTTGCTGATTTGGGTGGCCTTGGAGAAAGCGTCAAAGCGATGTCTGAGGTAGAAGCAAACTATTTGAGCATGTTCTTCACAACGGGTGGGGGTTCGTTGTCTCTTATTGTCATTGTGTCATCGCTTGCATGGGGGCTTGGCTATTTTGGTCAGCCACATATCATTACTCGTTTTATGGCAATTAAATCTTCATCAGAAATCAAAGGTGCACGTGTGATTGCAACGATTTGGGTTGTCATCACTTTGGCTGCGGCTGTCTTTGTTGGTCTATTAGGACGTGTGTATTATGGTGGGGGCCTAGCAGATACCGAGACGGTGTTCATGCTTATGATCAATGACACCTTTGCACCACTCATGGCTGGCATTTTGCTTGCGTCCATTTTGGCAGCGGCAATGAGCACTGCTGACTCACAACTATTGGTGACAGCATCTGCTGTATCCAACGACTTTTATCAAGCATTCATCAATAAAAAGGCAACTGAACTTCAACAAATTTGGGTGGGCCGTTTGACAGTTGTTGCAGTTTCTATCATTGCAGTTGTCATTGCATTTGATCCAAACAGCTCTGTATTTGGCTTGGTTTCCAATGCGTGGGCAGGATTTGGCGCGGTGTTTGGGCCACTTGTTGTCATGTCGCTATTTTGGAAGCGTATGAATCGTGTTGGCGCCATTGCTGGTATGGTGGTTGGCGGTGCAACAGTTATGATTTGGAATAGCTTGCGTTCAGCATTGGACGTTTCTGCAGGTTCTATTTTGAATCTTTATGAACTTGTGCCTGGTCTTATCTTGTCAACCATTGCCATTGTTGTCGTGTCACTCATGACCAAAGAGCCATCTCAAGAAATTTACGATGAATTTGACTCTGTCAAAACTAGTGAAATTTAAAGTGCATAGCGAAAAGAGCTGTCTTTTAAGACAGCTCTTTTTTTATGTTTGTTTTCTTCTAAAAGGGATAAAATAAAAAGAAAAACTTGTCAACCCAGAAATAACATGCAATAATGTATAAAATAGACAAAAGGAGTGGTGATAACCATGATAAAAGTGAGCGATTTGACCTATCGATACCCCAATGCAAAAGAGAATGTCATAGAAAACTTGTCTTTTCATATTCCGAAAGGAGAAATTGTTGGCTTCTTAGGGCCATCGGGTTCTGGAAAATCAACAACACAAAAACTGCTCATTAAGCTTCTAGATGGGTATGAGGGTTCGATTGAAATCATGGGTAAACCACTGGAGTCATTTCGCAATGACTATTATGAGCGCATTGGCGTCAGTTTTGAGCTTCCGAATCATTACAGCAAACTTACTGCAATGGAAAATTTGCGATATTTTCAGGCGTTTTATCAAAATCAAACACGCAGTATTGAAGAGCTGCTTGCGATAGTCGGGCTTTTAGAAGACAAAGACAAGCGGGTGGAAGAGTTTTCTAAGGGCATGAAAATGCGCCTCAATTTTGTGCGTGCCTTACTCAATGATGGAGATATTTTGTTTTTTGATGAGCCTACAACTGGGCTTGACCCAGTGAATGCCATGAACATCAAAAACCTCATCTTAGAGGAAAAGAAAAAGGGGAAAACCATTTTTGTCACCACGCATGATATGTTGGTTGCAGATTATGTTTGCGATAAAGTCTGCATCATTTCAAGTGGAAAAATATTGGAAATGGATTCGCCTGATGCACTCAAGCACAAATATGGAAGTCAAACCTTGGAGCTTGCATATGAATTTGAGGGAGAGATTAAAACAGAGAGTTTTTCGCTTGTGACATATGGAAGTGACCCAACATTTTTGAATATCATACAGCAGTATAAAACCAAAAGCATTCACTCTAAAGAAACCACTCTTGAAGATGTTTTCATCAAGGTGGCAGGTAGGGGGCTGACGGTATGAAGCATATATACCGATGGGAGCTTTTGTTTTTGTGGAAATATAAGATTGTGTATGCTGGGATTATCATGACAGCGATGTGGTTTGCAGTGTTATATTTTTTGCCAGAGAGAAGTTTGCCCATTGCACTTCCCATTGTGTTTATCACAGATTTTGCAGCAGCTGGTTTTTTCTTTTCGGCCAGCATGATCTTCTATGAAAAGAATGAACAGGTGGTCGATGCGATTATTGTGACACCAACCAAAGTTAGAACCTATTTGTTGTCGAAGACCTTGTCGGTTTCTACCTTTGTTTTGTCAGTGGCAACTGCTCTGCTCTTTTTGGTGCAAATGGTCAAAGGGTTTGAAATCAATTTTCTATATTTGGTTACAGCTTTTATTTCCATTGCACCATTTTTTGTGCTACTTGGAATATTGGTTGCCATGCGATATGACGCGTTTTTGGACATGATTATTCCCATGGGAATACTGTTCTTTATTTTGTTTTTGCCTTTTTTAACCTATATCAATAGTAACGCTGTGGCATTTATGAAACCACTTTCTTATTTTTTTCCAACCTTTTATATGATGAAAATGACGCAGGGAATTCTTACGCCAGTAAGTTCTTTCATTTTGCCAGTTGGTTTACTATTCAGTGGACTGGTCAACTGGGGCTTATTCAAGTTGTGCGTCAAAAAATTCAATGAAACTGTGATTGGGAGAGGAGGGCATCATGCGTAAAGAAGGCTTATTCATTCGTAATCACTTTCGACGCATTGGCAGAGACAATATGCTGATTTTGCTTCTTGTCTATCCCATTTTGCTTGCCGTGGTGGCTCGATTTTTGGTGCCGGTTATCCGGCAGGCAACGCTTACCCCACAGTTTGATTTGGTCGCACACTACCCAGCAATACTCATTTTCTTTGTGGTGCTCAACCCATTTTTATATGGTGATTTATTGGCATTCACTTTGCTTGATGACAGAGAGCAAGGGACAATCCATGTAATTCGCATCTTGCCTGTGGGAATTCGACGCTATTTGTTGGTGCAAATCGTATTATTTATGATCATTTCGATATTGGGTGGCATGTTCGTCATTGCAACTGTACCACTTTATCCGATTACAGTGATCGAATCACTGCTCATCAATGTGGCTTCCTCATTTGGTGTGCCCTTTAGTATGTTATTGGTGAATCTTTTATCCAAAAACAAGGTAGAAGGTTTTGCTATTGTCAAATCCACTGGCTTTTTAATGATTTTCCCTGTGGCCGCACTCTATACACCCGTGCCTTTTGATAAACTGTTTGCCGTCTCACCTGCCTACTTTCCGGGAATGGCGCTTGATAAGTTAGCAAATTCTACTGCTGGGCTGGTTGAAATATTGCCAATACTATTTGTTGGAGTCGTTTATACCCTGCTACTTTCTGTCGTACTTTATCATTTTATGTACAAAAGGCTCAATTAGATGGTAAAATTTGATTTATTAATTTAGTCAAATATGGTATACTAATTTCATATTATTCAAAGGAGATGACATCATGTTAAGTAGAAACGTAGCCAATTTACTCAATGAGCAAATTATGAAAGAACTATATTCCGCATATCTTTATCTAGACATGTCAAACTATTATACTCAAGAAGGACTAGACGGTTTTGCAAACTGGTATTATATTCAAGCACAAGAAGAGCGTGACCACGCGATGCTTATGCGAGAATACTTGCTCAATAATGAAGAAAAAATTAAATTACTTCCTATTGAAGCACCAAACGGAGAATATAACGATTTTTCACAACCGCTTGATATGGCATTGGAACATGAAAAACTTGTGACCTCCTACATTCACAATATTTATGCTGCTGCAGTAGCAGAGAATGATTATCGTACAATGGAATTTTTAAACTGGTTTGTCAAAGAACAAGGCGAAGAAGAAAAGAATGCGAGTGCGCTGATTGCGAAATATCAACTGTTTGGTCGTGATGCCAGAGGTTTGTATGAATTTGACAATGAGCTCAAAGGAAGAGCATATTCAGCACCTAGCTTAGTGCTTGACTGAGAATAATAAAAAACCCAGAGGTTAAAACCTCTGGGTTTTTGTTTTTTTTAGAAGTAATTCATTGGGTTTACACGCGTGCTAGAGGAACTGCCTGTCCAAATTTCGAAGTGGAGATGGTTTCCTGTGGAACTGCCTGTTGTGCCAACATAGCCAATGACTTGTCCTTGGTCAACAGTGTTACCTGCGGAAACAGCGGCAGAACGCATATGTGCATAGAGCGTTTTGGTGCCATCATAGTGTGCAATGACGACGTAATTGCCGTAGGAACTGTTGTATTTGGAAATGACGACAGTGCCAGCTTTAGAGGCAAGAAGATTGGTTCCGCCTGGTGCAGGGATATCGACGCCACCGTGGAAACTGCGTTTTCCTGAGATGGGGTGATTTCTCCAGCCATATGGTGAACTGATTCTTGTATAGCCTGAAACAGGCCAGATAAAGTCTCCCGTGCCAACGCCGGTGCCTTGGTTGTGTTCCGCTTGATATGCTTGTTCCGCTTTTTCGATTTCGTTGGTCAAATCAACAAAGTCTTCACTCAGTGCATCGACTTGTGCTTGATATTCATCTTGTTTGGCTTGAATTTCTGCTACAATAGAAGCAAGTTCCGCCTGTTGCGCTTTCAATGTTGCTTGACTATCTTCGAGGGAGGCTTTTGCATTCTCATGTTCTGTATGTGATTTTTCTAATTGTGCTTTTGCCTCATCTATGGCGATGCGGGCAGTTTCAAGTTGATCCATGATTTGGTTGTCATAAGTGGAAATATCATTTACGACATTCACTCGTTCTAACAAATCGGGAAAATCACTGGAACCAAAGAGAATGGAAATATAGCTGACGTCGCCACTTTCCTCCATGGATCTCACGCGCTCGCAAAACAAATCATAGTATTTTGCTTCTTCTTGCTTTGCTTCATCCAGTTCCTCTTCTTTGAGGATAATTTGGAGTTCTAATTGCGCCATCATATCGGTCACAACTTGAATTTCATTTCGTAAGTGACCAATTTGATTTTCAATGAGCGTTTTGCGCTGAATGGTGTTTTCTTTATCTTTTTTGATGGTATCAATTTGATTTTGAATTTCTTTTCGCTTGTTGGCGATTTCTGTTTGCTGCTCTTTGAGAGAATCAATGTCTTCTTGTGTCACAGCAGTGACAGGAGGGGTAATGCTCAGCAGTACAAAAAGAGCCAATATGGCGCAAGTAAAACGGGTTAGTGTGCCTAGTTTCAACGGCAAAACCTCCTTGGTTTATCGGGGAGTAGTGTTTTCTACTTCAAGATTATGTCAAATATTGCGTTTTGTCAAGTCAAAGCTGCTTGAGATTGTCAGATGTAAAGCTAAATGGAAGCAATTCGGATAGAGAAATTTCTTTGTGTTCCCCCGTTGTACCACTCACTGCGATAATTTGGAGGTCAGGAGAAAATTCGATGAGATTTTGCCGACATATCCCGCAAGGATAGCAAAAATCTTCGCCCGAACTTGTAATGGCCAAACGTTGAAACCTGCGGTTACCTGCAGCTACTGCCGCGCCCAAGGCGACACGTTCTGCACAGATGGCACATGGATAGGAAGCAGACTCGACATTACAGCCTGTAAATACGCTGCCATCTTCGCATTCCAAGGCTGCGCCTACAGAAAAAGAAGAGTAAGGTGCATAAGCGTGTGTTTTTGCTTCGGTTGCAAGCGCAATGAGTTCAGAAACAGTCATAGTGCTCCTCCTATTTTGTTATTCAACATGAACATGGTCGTTGATGTGATCTTCACAATAACAATGGAATCCTTTGCATTTAGAACAATAGCGGAAGGAAAGTTCAGGGTTTGTGACATCTGTGCGCCCACAGATGTCACATTTATGCAAATAACCTTGTTTTTCTTTTACGTGTTCTTTGGCGCTTTGGATGTTGACGGGTCTTTGTTTGGGGGTAGTGTGGCGATATTGTCTTGAGATGGAGTCCCACAGATCTCCTGCAAAGAAGAGGAAATAGTTGAGCATCGCCACGATGGGGAGAAGAGCATAAAAGGGAGTGGGGCTAGTGAGCAGTTCAAAGATGGTGAAGAGGAAAAACGCGCCGTTGAACCAAGCGAGCCATTTGATTTTTAGTGGGATGATAAAAAACAGCAGCACTTGCACATTGGGGAAGAGAGTTGCCAAGGCGAAAAAGAGCGCCATGTTGATGTAATAAATGCTAGTGTAGCCTACAATGAAGCCCACAATGATGTTGAGAATAACACCAGTTAGATAATAAATGGTGAATCTCGATGAGCCTTGTTCTCGCTCTAAGGTTGTGCCAACAAAGTAGAAAAAGTACATATGAATGGCAAAAAAGAAAATATTGCTTGTGGTGTCAGGAACAAAGATGAAGGTGAAAATACGCCAGACTTGGAAATATTGCAAAATTGCAACTCGATTGAAGGAAAAGAACTGACTGGCATAACCATTACTGAACATATCTAATAAATACACAGCGATATTCCCGATAATAATGTATAACATAAGGTTTGGGATTGCTATGCGTGAATGTTTGCGAGTAAAGCGGTCAATGAAATTTTGAATGGCACGCAATAAAAACGCCTCCTAGTGTAAACTTTGTGTTTAACCATTCTAACTGTTTTTGAAGCAGAAGTCTATAAACAAACTGTTAAAAATGGAGCTTGCTTTTTGCTTTCGTTCGTTTTATAATGTATAATTATAATGAATATAGACTTTTGACTTTTATCAAGAGTGGGTGAGAGAGTTAGCTCAGTGACCCCACACCAACCTGCATTGCAAGGTGGTACGGCTAACACGATAAGGTGGCGAATGTGATATGACGAAAGCTTCCTTTTGGAGGCTTTTTTATTTTTCGAAGAAAGGATGCTGATAACAAAATGAGCATTGTGAAAGATATCAACTTACAAGAAGAAGGTAGAAGAAAAATTCATTGGGTGCGACAATTTATGCCTGCACTGACTGCCATTGAGAAGCGTTTTGAAGCGGAACAGCCGTTCAAAGGTTTGAAAGTTGCCGTTTCCGTGCATTTAGAAGCAAAAACAGCCAATTTGGGACTTGTCTTAAAAGCGGGAGGGGCAGAAGTTTATTTGACAGGATCCAATCCACTTTCCACACAAGACGATGTGGCGGCAGGACTTGCTTCCATGGGGGTAGAAACGTTTGGAATCTATGGTGTTTCAGCCGAAGAATATGAAGCGCATCTCATCAAAACATTAGAAGTGTCTCCACACCTCATCATTGATGATGGAGGAGATTTGGTGCATTTGTTGGGAGACAGTAGTAATCCGTTTTCTGATAATCTCATTGGTGGTTGTGAAGAAACTACCACTGGTATTTTGCGTTTGCGTGCGAGAGAAAAAGAAGGGGTATTGCCCCTGCCGATGGTTGCTGTCAATGACGCCAAATGCAAACACTATTATGACAACAAATACGGCACAGGTCAAAGCACTTGGGATGCCATCATGCATACAAGCAACTTAGTGGTAGCAGGGAAAACCGTTGTTGTTGCAGGGTATGGTTGGTGCGGAAAAGGCGTTGCCATGCGCGCTGCTGGCATGGGTGGAAACGTTATTGTCACAGAAATTGATCCATTTAAGGCACTGGATGCTACGATGAATGGCTTTCGTGTCATGACCATGGAAGAAGCATCCCATTTGGGTGATGTGTTTATCACTGTGACTGGCTGTAACGATGTCATCACAACCGCTCATATGAACAATATGAAACACAATGCCATCTTGAGTAACGCAGGGCATTTTGACTGTGAAGTGGATGTCAAAGGCTTAGCAGAGATGGCTGTGTCCAAGCAGGAAAGCCGAAAAGACATTATGGGTTACACTTTAGAAAATGGCAATGTCATTCAAGTGATGGCGGAAGGCAGGCTTGTGAATTTGGCGGCAGGCAATGGACATCCAGCAGAAATTATGGATATGTCCTTTGCGGTGCAGGCTATGACGCTGGAATGGCTTGTGAAAAATCAGGGCACACTTTCAAACAAAGTCTATGAAGTATCTGAAGAAATTGACATGGAAATTGCGAAAACAAAGCTCGCAGCTATGGGACTTTCCATTGATGTTTTGACAAAAGAACAAGAAGACTATCTAGCAAGCTTTACAGGACATTAATATAACATCGTTGCAAAGGAGACAAGAATATGAGCAATAGAGTATTTACATCAGAGTCTGTCACAGAAGGACATCCTGATAAAATTTGTGACCAAATATCAGACGCAGTGTTGGATGATATTTTATCAAAAGACCCAGAGGCGAAAGTAGCTTGTGAAACCGTATGTACCACAGGCATGGTCTTTGTCATGGGCGAAATCACCACCAAAGGCTATACGGACATTCCAAACATTGTGCGTAAAACAGTAGAGAAAATTGGCTATACAGAACCTGAATATGGATTTGAGGCCAATAGTTGTGCTGTCATGACATCCATTGATGAGCAATCCCCTGATATTGCGATGGGAGTCAATGAGTCGATTGAGACGAAAGACCACTCATCCGATGAAGCGGATATTATTGGGGCAGGAGACCAAGGCATGATGTTTGGCTACGCCTGCACAGAAACCGAAGAATTGATGCCTGCGCCAATTTCTATGGCGCATTCCATTGCGCGTCGTTTGGCTGAGGAAAGAAAAAATGGCACATTGCCTTGGCTTCGCCCTGATGGCAAAAGCCAAGTAACAGTAGAATATGATGAAAAGGGCGATGTTTTATTCTGTCCTGCGATTGTGGTCTCTACCCAACATGATCCAACCATTTCACTCAAAGACATCAGAGAAGCAGTGATTGAAACGGTCATTCGCCCTGTGGTGCCAGAGCAATATCTCACGGATCAAACCAAATTTTATATAAACCCAACTGGGCGTTTTGTAGTGGGAGGACCTGTCGGTGACGCAGGACTTACTGGACGCAAAATTATTGTGGACACCTATGGTGGCGCTGCCTCTCACGGGGGCGGATGCTTCTCTGGAAAAGACCCTACAAAAGTAGACCGTTCAGGGGCATATATGGCACGTTATGTGGCGAAAAATCTTGTGGCAGCAGGCTTTGCCAAACGTTGCTCCATTGAAGTAGCATACGCCATCGGGGTGGCACATCCTGTTTCCATCTTGGTAGACACCCAAGGAACTGGTGTCATGGATGACGAAAAATTGGCAGCAATTGTACGTGAAGTCTTTGACTTTAGACCATACAAAATCATCACAGATTTGGATTTGCGTCGTCCCATTTATAGTCAAACGGCGGCATATGGACATTTTGGTAGAACGGATATCATCTTACCTTGGGAACAAACCGATAAAATGGATGTATTGCGTTCTTACCTGTAAGAAATGAGTGTTACTATGCCACAAATATCAGTTATTGTTCCAGTTTATAAGGCTGAGCCTTTTTTGGAACATTGTGTCCATTCGATTTTAGAGCAAAGCTTTACAGATTTAGAAGTGCTACTCATTGATGATGGTTCTCCTGACCAAAGTGGCCAAATTTGTGATGCCTTGGCGGAGAAAGATGACCGTGTGCGTGTGTTTCACAAAGAAAATGGTGGCGTTAGCTCCGCGAGAAATCTAGGCCTTTCTGAGGCAAAAGGAGAGTATATTGCCTTTGTAGATGCAGATGATTGGCTCAGTCAGAATGCCCTTGCAGTTTTGCATGGTCTTATTATAGAGAACGGTGCAGATACGGCAGGGTGTGCGCATTTCAATGCTTTTGAAGATGGCACTGCCGTCGTAGAAGAGAGTGCTTTGCCAAAAGGTGTTTACGACAAAGAGGAGATTGATGCAAAGCTCATAGCTTCGCTCTTTTCCAAGCGTGTGGGAAAAGCGGAGGAAGTCTTCAATGGGTTTATCTGGCGCTTTTTATATCGTAAGGAAATCATTGAGCGAAATGACATTCGCTTTGACGGCGCCTATTTAGAAGATGAACTCTTTTTGTTGGAGTATTTTTGTCATGCAAGTCGTCTTGCCATGACGCAAGAGGCATTGTATTACTATTTGTACAATCCACAATCTGTGACGAGAAAGTATTTGCCAACATACATGGAGACCTTTTTGCAGTTTATGAAGCAAAAAGAGGCGCTCGCCATGCGATTTGATTTGGTTGAGAAATTCCCAGCTTGGAAAGAGCAAACGCTCTATGCCGGTCTACTCATTGCTGTCGGCAACGAGTATGCAAAGGGCAATCAGAAAACACTGCTACAAAAACGTAGTGCTGTAAAGAGCATTGCCGAGCGTGAGGATATGGCAAGAGCCATTGCTCAAATTAGTCTAGATAATTTAGGGCGCAACAAGAAACTTGTTGGAAGACTTCTTCGCAATAAACAGTATATGTTGCTTTCTTTGCTATACTTGCTCAAAAACCTCAAATAGAAAGGTTGTGAATACTTTGGTTGCAGTAAACAATAGTGTACTCTTGCGCTTTGTAGGCGCAGTCTGTCTTTGGCTGGTTCATCAATATGAATACAGTGTGCTAGCGCGGATGGCAAGGTCCCTTTCGAATGGATGGAGTATAGCGGCAAAAGAAAGTGTCTTCTTGCGCGTTTTGCTCAGAGAAGGTGTGTTTGCGCGCAGTTTTTCGAATAGCATGCTATACAAAGTAAGTATTGTTGTCATCAATCTTCCACTGATTTTGATGCGATGGCTGCATCAAAGATACCGCATGATTTGTGACAACAGTGTCAGTTTACAGTTTGTATTTCGGGCACTTGCCGATATTCCTATACTCATTTCTTGGCTTATTTTTGCCATTATCATTTTGCCATATGACCATTGGAACAATGCCTATAGCCTAGTTGGCTTTGCGTTTATTTCTTTACTCACCATGCTTTCATTCAGTCAGCACAAAACAAGACGATTGGACGTGAAGGCGTTGGGACCATATCCCATCTTTTTGTGGGGTAGCATTTTACTTGCCTATCCACTGTCTTCATATGTTGGACTTTCTGCGCGCTTTGTCTATTATCATTTGGCTTGCATTTTATGTGTTATTGTCATTGTTTCTACAGTCAAAGAGGTGCGACAACTCGTGCGTCTTGCCAGTATGGCAACGCTCGGACTGTGTTTTGTCTCTCTCTATGCGATTGTGCAGAGGCTTCAGGGCATTGAAGTCAACCCCTCCTATGTGGATTTGACGCTCAATGCGGGCATGCCTGGGCGCGTGTTTTCTGTCTTTGAAAACCCCAATGCCTTTGGAGAAGTGCTTGTGCTACTTGTGCCAGTTGCGCTTGGACTTATTTTTACTAGTAAGAACTGGATTGTGCGTGCATTGGGCGCAAGTGGGTTTGTTCTCGGTTCGATGGCTTTAATCATGACCTATTCACGAGCAGGCTGGATAGGCATTGCCGTTGCAATTGCGCTATTTGTATTCTTTTATAATCCGAGATACATTCCTGTCCTCATTTTATTGGGTCTACTTGCTCTGCCGTTTTTGCCTGATGTCATACTCAACCGTATTGGGACAATGTTTAACATGTCAGACACCTCAACGGCTAGTCGTTTTCCGCTTTATGAAGCCGTGCTTCGGCTCATAGCACTAGAACCCATTACAGGTGCTGGCTTGGGCAGTGATGCTGTGAGGACGTTTGTCAAAGACAATCATTTGTACTTTGGGGCATCGCCTTTTGTCCATGGACACAATGTGTATTTGCAGCTCTGGGCAGAAGCTGGTATTATTGCACTCATTTCTCTCTTAGCCAGCATGGGTTGGATGCTTAAAAAAGTGCGGACAATTATGGCGAAGAGAATGGAGACAAAGCCAGAACATTTTATTATGGCGGCCAGTGCTTCTGCCGTTTTTGGAATCTTAGTTTGTGGGCTGGCTGATTTTATTTGGCATTATCCACGCGTGATGCTTCTATTTTTCTTCGTGTTCTCGCTCGCAATTGCGGGAATGCGCCTATCTAATCGAAAACAAACAGTGTAAAGGAAGGTACCTATGGAATTATCGCAATTATTAAATACAGATAAAGTGACATTGTCATTTGAAGTATTTCCGCCAAGCAAAGCGGTAGATGCTGACAATGTAAAAATGGCAGTGAAAGAAATTGCAAGCACTTCACCTGATTTTATGAGTGTGACATATGGTGCTGCTGGTGGAGCGAGTGCGCTCAGTGCACAACTTGCCCAACATGTGCAATCTTGTGGAGTGGATGCACTGGCTCACTTGACTTGCGTAGGAACGGATAAGGAAAGCATCAAAGCGCAACTCGATGACCTCAAAGCGCGTGGGATTAAACATGTGCTTGCTTTGCGTGGTGATTTGCAGGAGGGGCAAGCAATCTCCGAAGGACAGTATCGCCATGCCAGTCAACTTGTTGAGCAACTACGTGAGGTGGGAGGCTTTTGCATAGGTGGCGCTTGTCATCCAGAAGGACATACAGAGAGCACAAGTCAAAAGGAAGATCTCAAATATCTCAAACAAAAAGTGGATAAAGGCTGCGATTTTTTGGTGAGCCAGATGGTGTTTGATAATAGCGCTTTGTATAGCTTTTTATATCGTGCAGAACGTGAGGGAATTCACCTTCCCGTGATTGCAGGGGTAATGCCTGTCACTAACAGCAGACAAATCAAGCGCATTTGTGAGCTTTCAGGGGCGACACTGCCAAATCGATTTCGTATGATTTTAGATCGTTTTGGGCATGACCCAAAAGCGATGAAACAGGCTGGGATTGCCTATGCAACAGAACAAATTGTCGATCTCATCGCCAATGGCGTGAAGGGTGTTCATGTATATACGATGAATAAACCGGATGTGGCGCGACAAATCTCCAATAATTTATCGGACATTCTGAAATGAAATTAAATCGAAACGAAGTGGCGCGCTATTTGGGCTATGGCAAAAAGCCAGTTGAGGCTCACATTGATGCGATGATTACAGAATGTGAAACGGCCATGCGCAACTTGCGTCCATTATACATAGCGCGGAAAACAAGCAAAGATGATTTCGGCATTTATGGAAGTAAAGCTGTCCAAAGACACCTTGCTGATTGCCCATTTGTTTGGGTTGTGGTCGTTACACTCGGCAGTGAGGCGGATCGACTCTTGCGTGTCTTTTCTGCGTCTAACATGGCAAAAGGGACCGTGATGCATGCTTGCATGTCTGTACTTCTGGAGCAATATTTCATGCAATATTTAGAGGAACTGGAAAATCCTCAAAAGGAAGAGTATTTGATATCCCCATATAGTCCGGGATATGGGGATTTTTCGTTATCATGGCAATCTGTCTTTTTAGAGTTTGTAGATGCTGGTAGACGGATTGGTGTATATTTGACGGAAGCTGGCATGCTTGTGCCAGAAAAAACGATAACCGCAATTGTCGGCATTTGTGAAAAGAAGCAACGCGATCGCAAACGCAGACAAACGATATGTGATGGACATTGCGGGTCATGTTCCGAGGGTGATTGTACATTTAGAAAGGAGTAAGCAAACATGCAACTAGTAGCAGCAATGGAAAAAGGACGATTGTTTTTTGATGGGGGCATGGGAAGCATGCTTCAAGAGTGTGGATTGCCTGAAGGCTTATTGCCAGATGTTTGGAACATCGAAAATCCAACTACTGTGCGAGATATTCACGTGGCATATTTAAAAGCTGGTGCAAATCTTGTGACAACCAATACCTTCGGTGCAACCGAGGAAAAACTAGCCCCCTATGGATATAGCGTGGATGACATTATGAAAGCAGGCATTCGCTGTGCGATGGATGCCATCCAAGAAGTTGGCAAAGAAGCCTTTGTTATGGCAGACCTCGGGCCAACGGGAAAACTCCTCAAACCTTATGGCGATTTGGAGTTTGAAGATGCAGTGAGCCGATTTGTGCCACGCGCACAGTCCGCGCAAAAATATGGCGCCCATGGTGTGCTCATTGAGACAATGAGTGATCTCTATGAGATGAAAAGTGCCATCATTGCAGTGAAAGAACATTGTGATTTACCTATTTTCGCCACGCTGATTTTTGATGAACATGGAAAACTGCTCACAGGTGGTGATGCCAAAAGCGCCATTGCTATGCTAGAAGGCTTGGGCGTCACAGCACTTGGAGTGAACTGTGGACTTGGACCTGTTGGTCTGCAACCAGTGATTGAAGAACTCTTTACATATAGCAGTTTGCCACTCATCTGTCAGCCAAACGCAGGACTTCCTCGCACACAAGAGGGAAACACGGTATATGATTTGCCACCCGAAGAATTTGCCGATCAAATGGAGAAGATGGCAGATAAACTCTCGGTTATGGGAGGGTGCTGTGGCACAACGCCTGCCTATATCCAAGCAATGGTGAAGCGTTGTGAGAACATTCCTGTAAAGCCTGTGAAAAAGAAAGACGATTTGTTTGTTTCTTCTTATTGCATGGCAGTGGAACTAGGAAAGAAACCAACTGTAATTGGGGAGAGACTAAACCCAACTGGTAAGAAAAAACTCAAACAGGCACTCAAAGACCACGATATTGCCTATGTCCTAAAAGAAGCCTTGCAACAAGTTGAGGCAGGGGCAGATATCTTGGACGTTAACGTGGGAATGCCTGAACTCGATGAAGTGAGCCTACTTTCTGAGTGTGTGCAAGAAATTCAGTCGGTTGTGACGTTGCCACTGCAAATTGACAGCTCTGATGCCAAAGCGATGGAGCGTGCTTTGCGCTATTACAACGGAAAAGCACTCATCAATTCTGTGAATGGCAAAGAAGAAAGTTTAAATACGATCCTGCCTTTGGTGCAAAAGTACGGTGGTGGACTCATTTGTTTGACATTAGACGATGAGGGCATTCCAGATACTGTGGAAGGTAGAGTTAAAATTGCGCGCAAGATAATTAGTCGTGCGAAGGAATATGGCATCGACAAAAGAGAGATTATTGTTGATCCACTCACGCTACCTGTGAGTGCAGGAGAGCGAAATGCTCTCGTCACGTTGGGGGCAGTCAAAGCCATCAAAGAAGAACTGGGTGTCAAAACAGTGCTTGGGGTATCGAATGTGTCGTTTGGTTTGCCACGAAGAGAACTCATGAACACCGCGTTTTTCACGCTCGCTTTGCAAGCTGGCTTAGATTGTGCCATTATAAATCCAGGCAGTGAAGAAATGATGGGTGCCTATCGCGCCTTTTGTGCGCTTTATGGTTTTGATGCCAACAGCGAACAGTACATTGCACAATTTAAAGACACGAGCAAACAAGAAGTGGTCAAAACAGAAAATGTTTCATCTCTGGCATTTGCCATTGAAAAAGGACTGCTGGACGAAGCCTTGCTTCTGGCAAAACAAAAGATTGACAGTGGAGAAGATGTGCTGAAAATCATCAATGAAGAGATGATACCAGCTTTAGACCGTGTGGGACGAGCTTTTGAAGAAGGACAACTGTTTTTGCCACAACTACTCATGAGCGCGGAGGCGACAAAAACTTCGTTTGAAGTGCTCAAAGAAGCGATGCCATCGCAAGAAGGGCAGTCGGCAGGTCGTGTGCTGTTGGCCACGGTCAAAGGGGACATTCACGATATTGGAAAAAATATAGTCAAAGTCCTACTCGAAAGCTACCGCTTTGAAGTGTTGGATTTGGGGAAAGATGTGGCACCTGAAACCATTGTCGAAACGGTCAAGAGAGAAGACATCACCTTGATTGGACTATCCGCTCTCATGACAACTACAGCACCTTATATGAAAGAAACTATCACACAGCTCAAACATGAAGGCGTGGCTTGTCGCGTGTTTGTTGGGGGCGCTGTCATAACACAGGAATATGCAAATCAGATTGATGCAGATTTCTATGCAAAAGATGCCATGGAGGGTGTTCATTTTGCGCAGAAACACTTTGCTGCGCAATAGATTTGATTGTTTTGGTTACGATTTGCAGGAATATGCACAACAAAGTTGTGAAGCGAAATAGAAAAGAAGGCTATCATCATAAATTTTGGTGATGGCCTTCTTTGTTTTGTTCTTTTCATTGCAAAAAATGAACACTATTGTTATAATAAAGTATTATCGTGGCATACGTCTGCGCAAATTTGAATAAAAGGCCAAAAGGAGCATAAAATGGGTTTATTTGATCGGATTAAAAAAATTGGTGTGTTCTCTGCGTTTGTAGCAATTGATGAGGATTTTTATGAGGAATTGGAAGATGCACTCATCATGTCTGACATGGGGTTGGATGTTGCGGAAGAAGCAGTGAGTGAATTGCGTGGACGTGTGAAAGCACAGAAAATCAAAGATGAGCAAGCGGTGAAAGAGTGCCTTCGTGAAATCATCATTGAGATGATGCAAGAGGCAGATTCCGCGCTCGCACTTGAAACAAAACCATCTGTTGTACTGTTTGTTGGTGTCAATGGTGTGGGCAAGACAACAAGCATAGGAAAGCTTGCGCATTTCTTGCAAAAAGAGGACAAGCAAGTGCTCCTTGCAGCGGGGGATACATTCCGCGCGGCAGCCAGTGAACAGCTTTCTATTTGGGCGGAACGTGCTAGTGTGCAAATTATCAAGCATGCAGAGGGCTCTGACCCTGCGGCAGTTGTGTTTGACGCGATGAATGCAGCAAAGGCAAGACAAGTGGATGTTGTGCTCATTGACACAGCAGGACGCTTGCACAACAAGCAAAATCTGATGAACGAGCTTGCCAAAATCGGGCGAGTGATAGACAGAGAGGGCGAAGGCATTTCGAAAGAAGTGCTGCTCGTATTGGATGCCACAACAGGGCAAAATGGGCTGATTCAAGCCAAGCAATTTGCAGAAACTGCAGGAATCACAGGCGTCATATTAACCAAACTTGACGGCACAGCCAAAGGCGGCGTTGCCGTTGCCATTGCAAAGCAGATGGGACTTCCTGTGAAATTTGTTGGTTTGGGTGAAGGCATGGACGACTTACAAGTGTTTGATGCAACTGAGTTTGCAAAAGCACTCATTAACTGATAAGGATAGGGAATACTATGATGAGAAAAGACAATCGCGCATTAGACGAAATGCGTCCGATAGAAATGACTCCAGACTTTAACGAATTTGCAGAGGGTAGTTGTCTCATTCGTTGGGGCAGCACACATGTGCTCTGTACGGCAAGTGTGGAAGATCGTGCGCCTCGCCATGTAGAAGAGGGAACTGGTTGGGTGACGGCGGAATACTCCATGCTGCCAAGAGCAAATAGAGAGCGTAGTCGTCGTGATATTTCAAAACTAAAACTTTCACCGCGCTCAGCTGAAATACAGCGTCTCATTGGTCGCTCACTGCGCACTGTGGTGGATTTGAAAGCCTTGGGCGATCGCACCATTACAGTAGACTGTGATGTGCTTCAAGCAGATGGAGGCACACGTGTGGCATCCATCACTGGAGGCTTTGTGGCAATGGCGCTTGCTTGTAAAAAACTCGTGAAGCAAGGCGTGCTCCCTTCCATGCCCATTCGCAACTATGTCGCAGCAGTGTCTGCAGGTGTGGTTGATGATGAAATCATGCTCGATCTATGCTATGAAGAAGATTCCACAGCGCAAGTGGATTTGAATTGTGTTATGACAGACAAAGGCGAACTCATTGAGTTGCAGGCTACAGGAGAAGAGCGTGCGTTTACCATTGAAGAACAACGTGAAATGGTGTTGCTTTGCACCAGTGGCATTAGCAGTCTTCACAAACTCCAGAAGGAAGTCATTGGAGGCGTGGAATGAAGGCGGTGTTAGCTAGTAAGAATCAAAAGAAACTCAAAGAACTGCGTGAAATTCTCACGGACTTTGATATTACGGTCTTGTTACAGTCTGAAGTTGGCGTGGATGTCGATGTAGAAGAAACGGGTGACACCTTCGAAGAAAATGCCAAGCTAAAAGCCGAAGCGGTGAGAGATGCCAGTCGAACAATTTCGATTTCTGATGATTCGGGGCTTGTGGTAGAAGCACTGGATGGTGAGCCAGGAGTGTACTCTGCTCGCTATGGTGGTGAAGACCTAACCGACACGGAGCGCTGGCAGTTACTACTCGAAAAGATGCAAGGCAAAGAAAACCGCAGTGCGAAATTTGTCAGTGTTATCTGCTGTGCCTTTCCCAATGGTGACCTTCTGTTTGCGAGAGGGGAATGTTTGGGTGAAATTGCAACACAAGGTACAGGCGACGGTGGATTTGGTTATGACCCAGTTTTTTATTTACCTGACCTTGGAAAGACAATGGCGCAGCTAACTGCGGAAGAAAAACACAAAATATCTCACAGAGGCAATGCCCTGCGAGTGTTAAAAACAGAATTGGAGAATTATTTGAATGGAACTAAGCAGTAAACAAAGAGCGCAACTGCGTGGCATTGCAAACAGCATTGATACTATCCTACAAATCGGCAAAGATGGTATGGGAGAAAACCTTGTGACGCAAGCAAACGATGCGCTGGAGAAACGTGAAATTATCAAATGCAAAGTGTTAGAAGCGGCGATGCTTACGACAAGAGAAGCAGCAGAAGAACTTGCCCAACTAACCAGAAGTGAAGTGGTTCAAGTCATTGGCACAAAGTTTGTGCTGTATCGCAAAAGCCATAGAAAAGATTTGAAAAACAGAATTGAATTGGTGAAAGATAAGAAACCTAGACGCTAAATCGGATAGGAGGTAACACAATGAAAATTGGTATCTATGGAGGAACGTTTGACCCCCCTCACAAGGGACACATGTTGGCAGCCAAGGCGGCTATGGAAGCATTGGAGTTGGATGAAATTCTTTTTATTCCGGCGAGTATTCCACCGCATAAGGATCTGTCTGAAGACTCAGCGAGCTTTTTACACCGACTGCAAATGGTAATTCGCATGGCTGATGAACTGGGAGACAAGGCGAATGTGACTGATTTGGAAATGATGCGGAAAGGGGCAAGTTATACAATAGATACCCTCAATGTGTTACAGAAAGACCAGCCGTTTGCTGAATGGTATTTGCTCATGGGCACAGATATGTTTTTCTCTTTTGATAAGTGGCACAGAGTAGCTGATATCGCAAAACGAGTGACGTTGGCGCCATTTTTTAGAGAAGACACAGACAATAAAGAGGCATTTGTTGCACAGGCAGAGAAACTAGAAGACCAATTTGGTGTCACAGTTTCTTACATTTGGCTACCTGAAGTGCACCCGATGCATTCTTCAGACATTCGAGAAAAGCTAAAAAAGCAGGATGACATTGTCGTTGAGAAAATTCCACGTAGAGTGTATGGTTATATTTTGCGTGAAGGTTTGTATGGCACCAAAAAAAGTTTGCATCATCTACCTTATGAAGAACTGCGTGCAGTGGCACTCTCAATGGTGAGAGCCAAGCGTGTGCGACATATTGAGGGAACGGCGAAAACTGCTGCAGAGCTTGCCAAACGTTGGGCGGCGGATGAGGATAAAGCAAGACGAAGTGCGATTTTACACGATTGCACAAAGTTTTTTTCAAAAGAAGAGCACTTGGCGGTATGCAAAAGATATGATATCGCCTTGGATGAGTATGAAGAAAAGTATGAAAAACTGCTTCACGCTAAGTCAGGTAGTGCCATTGCGCGCCATGTCTTCGGAGAAGATGAAGAGGTCTGGAGGGCAATCGACTGCCATACGACAGGAAAAGCGGATATGACAACACTGGATAAAGTGTTATATCTGGCAGATTATATTGAACCAAACAGAACATTTGAAGGCGTGGAAACGCTCAGACGTCTGGCCAATGAGAATTTAGATAGAGCCATTGAACAGGCGCTGAAGATTACGCTTACAGAACTGAAGGGGAAAAACGCCCCGATTCACCCCAATGCACAAAGAGCATTAGACCAATTGAAAGAAGTACATGAATGAGCGGAAAACGAATGAACAAAGAGGAGCAATCCGGATTTGCCCAATTTATAGATAAACATACGAAAGAAAAACAAAGGCGTATCATTCGTATCGTGATAATCACAGTGCTGATTCTTACTGCTTTGTCGCTTATGGCGATAGCTAGTTGGAAGCTGTTTTTGGATAAGCCTCAAGTAGCGAAACCAGACGTGCCAACGATAGGAGAGATACCTAAACCTCCGAGTGATTCTGACGAAGACGATATACACTTATCCGATATGGAGCGACCTGTGCGCGTGTCGGGAGACAGAAAAGAAGATTATTATACCTTTTTGATCATCGGTCGTGATACAGGCGGTGGTGGCAATACCGATACCATTTTGCTTATGTCCTATGACACAGTCAACCAAACCCTTGACGTGATGCACATTCCGCGAGACACCATGGTCAATGTGTCTTGGGATGTGAAGAAAATTAACGCAGTTTACAATGTGTATGGCGGTGGTGAAAAAGGCATCAAAGCCTTGGACAGTGAGATTTCTCAGCTTGTCGGATTTACACCAGATTTTCAGGTTGTCGTAGAGTGGGATGCCGTTGGCGCAATGGTGGATGCGCTTGGTGGCGTTACCTTCGATGTGCCGAAAAATATGTATTATCGGGATGATGACCAAAAATTGCTCATCAACCTTAAAAAAGGGGAACAAGTGCTCGATGGCGAAAAAGCTATGCAACTGATTCGATATCGTGGCTATGCCAACGGTGATTTGGGGCGCATAGAGACCCAACAGGAGTTTTTGAAAGCCGTGGCAAAGGAATGTTTGTCGATTAGCAGTGTGGCTAGAATTCAGCAACTCGCAGATGTGTTTGCCACACATGTGGACACAAATTTATCCATGCAAAATCTAGCTTGGTTTGCAGATAAAGCGATTTTTGGTGGGTTGGAAGAAGAAGACATTGCTTTTCACACGATGCCATGTAGAGATGTTGCTGTGTTCAGCCGAAGCTATGAAATTTATTTATCCTATGTTGTGCCATATACCAATCAACTTGTGAAATTGGTGAATGAACACTTTAATCCCTATGAGGATGCATTGAAAACCTATGAATTGGATATTATGATGGTAAATGCAGATGGAACCATCACATCCAGCACAGGAAGACTGGCTGATACGCGTGCAAATGATGCGTATTTGACATATTTAGAGGAACAAGAAGCACTCGAGGAAGAGAATGAAGGCGAAGAGGGAGACAATCCAACGGATGGATTAGAGCCTGAAACACCAACAGAACCTGAAACGCCAACAGAGCCTGAAACACCAACAGAACCTGAAACGCCAACAGAGCCTGAAACACCAACAGAGCCTGAAACGCCAACAGAGCCTGAAACACCAACAGAGCCTGAAACACCAACAGAGCCTGAAACGCCAACTGAGCCTGAAACACCAACAGAGCCTGAAACGCCAACTGAGCCTGAAACGCCAACAGAGCCTGAGACACCAACAGAACCTGAAGCGCCTGCAGAGCCTGAAATACCCACAGAACCATCTCAAACACTGCCTGTGGAATCGGGTGATTTTGAATAATCGAATGGCACATGAAATGAAATAAATCAAACGAATGAATACCATATATTGAACGATAGAAAGGAAACTAATTATTTATGCTAACTCCAAAAGAAATGGCAATTGCCCTTGTAAAGGCATTGGATACAAAACGAGGAAAAGAAATTGCACTCTTGCA
Source organism: Oscillospiraceae bacterium (assembly GCA_030625685.1). Taxonomy (GTDB): domain Bacteria; phylum Bacillota; class Clostridia; order Oscillospirales; family Oscillospiraceae; genus Evtepia. The sequence goes on along the minus strand of DAOUQJ010000002.1, from coordinate 7,150 downwards.
AACAAATGAAATCAGCACTTTGGCAGATTATTTTGTCATCTGTTCAGGTACTTCTGCGCCACAACTCAAAGCATTGGCAGATGCAGCTGAACTTGCAATGAAACAAGAGGGGATTTATCCGCATCACATTGAAGGACACCGTGGTGGCACTTGGATTTTGCAAGACTATGGTGATGTGATTTTGCATCTATTTTCTGAAGAAGCCAGAGAGTTTTATGCCCTTGATCGCATGTGGGCTGATGCAACAACCATTGACATTGCAGAATATGTAAACAACGCCTAATGGCTTTAGATAAGAGAAAAAGAAGGAAGTGGAATCAAAGTGAAATATGATTTTGAGCAAATAGAGCGAAAATGGCAAGAAAAATGGGAACTTTCTACTTGTTATAAAACAGAGCAAAATGGAGAGAAACCAAAGTTTTATGGACTTGTTGAGTTTCCATACCCATCTGGACAAGGTCTGCATGTAGGACATGCCAGACCATATACAGCAATGGATGTTATTGCAAGAAAACGCAGAATGAATGGCTATAATGTGCTCTTTCCTATGGGCTATGATGCCTTTGGTTTGCCAACAGAAAACTATGCGATTAAAAATCGCATTCACCCTGCAAAAGTAACCCATGACAACATTGAAAACTTTCGCAAACAACTTAAAAAGTTGGGGTATTCTTTCGATTGGGATAGAGAAGTAGATACTACAAACCCTGAATATTATAAGTGGACACAATGGATATTCTTACAGCTTTACAAAAAGGGCTTAGCATATAAAACATCCATGCCTGTCAACTGGTGTACAAGCTGTCTTTGTGTGCTTGCAAACGAAGAAGTGACCAATGGCACTTGTGAGCGCTGTAATTCTTCTGTTGTGCGCAAAGACAAAAGCCAATGGATGCTCAAAATCACGGAGTATGCACAGCGTCTCATCGACGATTTGGATGGACTTGACTACATCGACAGAGTAAAGGCACAACAAGTCAACTGGATTGGCCGCTCTACAGGTGCTGAAGTGACATTCCAAACCACCAAAGGGGACAAACTAGAAGTCTTTACAACGCGTCCTGATACTCTGTTTGGCGCAACCTATATGGTCTTATCTCCAGAGCATCCATACATCAATGCATGGAAAGACAGCTTGCAAAACTGGGATGAAGTCACTGCCTATGTAGAAGCATCTGCTCGCAAATCAGATTTTGAACGCACAGAACTTGTGAAAGAAAAAACTGGCGTGAAACTCTTGGGTGTGCAAGGCATCAACCCAGTGAGTGGAAAAGAGATTCCGATCTTTATTTCTGATTATGTACTTATGTCTTACGGCACTGGCGCAATTATGGCAGTTCCTGCGCATGATGAGCGTGACTGGGAGTTTGCCAAAGTATTTGGTTGTGACATTGTCGAAGTAGTTTCTGGTGGCAATGTGGAAGAAGCGGCCTTTACGACAAAAGATGAAACCGCTATTATGGTAAATTCCGATTTCCTCAATGGCATGAGCGTCAAAGAAGCCATTCCTACGATGATCAAATGGCTCGATGACAACAACCTAGGATATGAAAAAGTCAACTATAAATTGCGTGACTGGGTCTTCTCCCGTCAACGTTACTGGGGTGAACCCATTCCAATGGTGCACTGCGAAAAATGCGGTTGGGTGCCACTACCAGAAGAACAGTTGCCACTTCTCTTGCCTGAAGTGGAAAGCTATGAGCCAACCCAAACAGGTGAGAGCCCACTATCAAAACTCACTGACTGGGTAGAAACAACTTGCCCATGTTGTGGGGGCGCAGCAAAAAGAGAAACCGACACCATGCCACAATGGGCGGGCTCATCTTGGTATTATTTGCGCTATATGGATAATCACAATCCAGATGCACTTGCCAGTGAAGAAGCACTCAAATATTGGGGTCAAGTAGATTGGTACAATGGCGGTATGGAACACACCACATTGCATCTACTCTATTCTCGTTTTTGGCATAAAGTGTTGTATGATTTAGGCATTGTGCCACATGCAGAACCTTATGCAAAACGCACGAGCCACGGTATGATTTTGGGCGAAGGTGGCGAAAAAATGTCCAAATCTTTGGGCAATGTCATCAATCCAGATGACGTCATTGCAGAGTATGGCACAGACACCATGCGCATGTACATCATGTTCATTGGTGACTTTGAAAAAGTGGCGTCTTGGTCTGACAATGCAGTCAAAGGCTGTAAGAGATTCTTAGACCGTGTGTGGAACTTAATGTCTCGTTTGCAAGACGGAGATACATACAGCGCTGACAATGAAAGCACCATGCATAAGACCATCAAAAAAGTAGGCGAAGACATTGAAGCCATGAAATTCAACACAGCAATTGCGGCACTGATGAGCCTCACCAATGAGTTTTATGATAAAGGTGTGAACCGTGCAGAAATGAAAGACTTGCTTCTCATGCTTTCTCCATTTGCACCTCATATGGCAGATGAACTTTGGGAGCAGTTGGGTCTAGAAGGCATGGCAAATCAGCAAGCTTGGCCAGAATTTGAACTTGAAAAAACAGTGGATTCTGAAGTGACCATTGCAGTTCAGCTTGGAGGCAAACTCAAAACAACCATTCCAATGCCAGCTGACAGTGAAGAACAAGCGGTCATTGATGCGGTTTGTCAAGATGAAAAAATGGCGAAACTGCTTGCGGATAAAGAAATCATCAAAACGATTTTGGTACCAAATAAACTGATCAACTTGATTGTGAAACCAAAAGCGTAAGCAACACGAAGAAAGAGAAGAATATTGGAGGATGAACCAAATGTCTAAAAATTTTGGTGTCAACGAACTCAGGGAGATGTTCTTATCGTTTTTTGAAACGAAAGATCACCTTCGTTTGGCTAGTTTCTCTCTAGTTCCTGAAAATGACCCTTCCTTGCTCCTCATCAATTCAGGTATGGCACCAATGAAGCCATATTTTACAGGGGAGCAAGAGCCACCAAGACGTCGCATTTGCACTTGTCAAAAGTGCATTCGCACAGGTGATATTGAAAATATCGGCAAGACAGCGCGTCATGGTACATATTTTGAAATGCTCGGCAATTTCTCCTTTGGAGATTACTTTAAAAAAGAATCCATTGCATGGACTTGGGAGTTTTTAACCGACGAAAAGTGGGTGGGGCTTAACCCAGAAAAACTCTATCCTTCCGTTTACTTGGAAGATGATGAAGCCTATGCCATTTGGAGAGATGACATCGGTGTGCCGGTAGATAAAATTGTGAAACTCGGTAAAGAAGATAACTTCTGGGAACATGGTGCAGGCCCTTGTGGTCCATCCTCAGAGGTGTATTATGACCGTGGTGAAGAACATGGCTGTGGAAAAGACACTTGCTACCCAGGTTGCGACTGTGACCGTTATATGGAAGTGTGGAACAACGTGTTTTCTCAGTTTAACAATGATGGAGAAGGCAACTATACAGAACTTGCACAGAAAAACATTGACACAGGCATGGGTTTAGAGCGTTTGGCTGTCATTTGTCAGGGCGTTTCTTCCCTCTTTGATGTTGATACTGTTATGCACATCACAGACAAAGTGTCTAAACTCACCGGTGTGCATTATGGAGAGGCGAAAGAAAAGGACATTTCTTTGCGCATTATTACAGACCACATTCGCTCTGCTGTATTTATGATTTGTGATGGGGTCTTGCCTTCCAACGAAGGCAGAGGATATGTGCTTCGCCGGCTACTCCGCAGAGCAGCGAGACACGGCAAAATGTTGGGTGTCAATGATCCGTTTTTGTTTGATGTCTGTCAAACAGTCATTGAAGAGAATGCGGGGCACTATACAGACCTAAAAGAAAAAGAATCTTACATCATCAAAGTCATTCTAGAAGAAGAAAAGAACTTTGGGAAAACCATTGATGCGGGGATGAAAATCTTTGCTGATTTGCTCGCTGGCTACAAAAAAGAAGGCAAAACACAGTTTGACGGAGCGGATGCTTTCAAACTGTATGACACCTATGGCTTCCCAATTGACTTGACAGAAGAAATGGCAAGCGATGCAGGCATGACACTCGACAGAGTGGGCTTCAATGCCGAAATGGAGCAACAACGTGAGCGTGCAAGAAAAGCCAGAGAAGCAATGGGCGATCTTGGCTGGACAGGCATTGAATTTGGTCAAGACATGAAAGCTACACAGTTTGTTGGCTATGCGCAAAATGATGTCAAAGCAGAAGTGCTAGCTATCGTTGCAGAGGAAGAAAAACAAGTTTCTGCGACGGAAGGTGCCGATGTTATTGTGGTCTTAGACAAAACTCCATTTTATGCAGAAATGGGTGGTCAAGTAGCAGACTTTGGCACAATTGCTAATGATGCTGTTTCTATTAGTGTCTATGACGTGCGCAAAAACAAGGGCGATAAATACATGCACTATGGCAAAGTGGAAAAAGGCACGCTGAATGTGGGAGATAGTGTCGTGGCAACCTATGATGAAGCCCGCCGTCATGCCATCAAACGTGCGCACTCTGCGACACATTTGCTGCAAACAGCGCTTGGCAATGTCTTGGGTGAACATGTTCACCAAGCAGGTTCTCTAGTAGAGCCTGACAAACTGCGCTTTGACTTCACACATTTCTCAGCGATGACAACAGAAGAAATCATCGAAGTGGAACGCCAAGTGAACGAAGCCATTTTGGAAGGGCATGACATTAAAACAGAAGAAATGGCCATTGAGGAAGCGAAACAAAAAGGTGCAACTGCGCTCTTTGGTGAAAAATATGGCGACTCTGTGCGAGTCATTTCTATGGGTGATATTTCAGTCGAACTTTGTGGTGGCACGCATTTGGATAATACTGCAAAAGCCGGGCTATTCCACATTGTTTCAGAATTTTCTGTGGCATCTGGGGTGCGCAGAATTGAAGGACTCACAGGCGCGCAAAGTTATGATAACCTGCTTAAAACAGAAAGAGCGCATTTAAGCCTTGCGGAAACACTAAAAGTACGTCCGCAGGAGCTTGAAGAAAAACTGCAAGCGGAAATGCAGGAAATGAAGCGTTTGAGAAAAGAACTTGAGCAGTATAAGCAAAAAGAAAGTCTTGGCGCTGTTGGCAATTTGCTTGGCGATGCTAAGGACATTGGCGGTTTAAAAGTGCTCACAACTACACTTGAGAATGCGGATGCCGATGCACTGCGTCAAATGGGCGGATTTCTCAAAGATAAAGAAGATGCAGTCGTTGCTGTTTTGGCATCCGTCAGTGGGGATAAAATCACCTTCCTAGCTGTCTGTGGCAAAACGGCTGTGAAACAAGGCGTCAAAGCTGGGGACATCATTCGGCACACCACTGCCATCTGTGGTGGTAAAGGTGGCGGTAAGCCTGACAGTGCGATGGGTGGCGGCAGTGACCTATCCAAACTAGGCGAAGCACTGGCATCCGTTTATGAATTTGTGCAAAGCAAGTTATCGTAAGTAGAAGGAGGAAACGACTGTGGCAGATTGTTTATTTTGTAAAATTATCAGTGGCGACATTCCATCCAACAAGATTTATGAAGACGACAAGGTCTATGCCTTTCATGACATTGACCCGAAAGCGCCCACGCATTTTTTGGTGATTCCGAAAGAACACATTGTCTCTTGTGGAGAGGTGACGGAAGAACAGGAAGCAGTGGTTGGACATATCTTTTCTGTGATTACAAAACTTGCAAAAGAAATGAACTTGGGTGATTTTCGTGTGGTCTCCAACTGTGGAGAAAGCGCAGGACAAACGGTGTTCCATTTGCACTTCCACGTGTTAGCAGGAAGAAACTTTACATGGCCTCCAGGCTGATGATTTGATAGCATGTGATGCTTTAGCAAACATAGAAATACAACCCCTCCGATGTAAGAACACTACATCAGAGGGGTTTTTAAATTTCGAAATAAAGGAAAAAGGGTTTGCTAAGTAATAAGGAATTAATATTGCTGTATTGAAAGAAATAGAGTTTCACAAAGGGAAAGGATTCTGTGTAGGGTGTAGATAGCAGTTTACATGTATATGCATGTACACTAGCTTTGTGGGTTGTTAGTGAAGGATTTGCCGATGACCACGCCTGCTAGCATGCTGATGGCATGATTGACATATGTAGATTGCAGAATAAAGGCAAATAAATTTGAATGAAGACCCAACCAAATCATCCATTGTAGTATGGGTATGAGACACAAGATGAGTAAAACAATCCCTAATGCCAAGAGTTTGAAGTGAATGGATTTTTCTTTGGACTTGATATACAGAAACCACTGTTTTGTAGATAAAAACCCCAAAAGACAAAAAAGTAGAGAGCTTAACATATGCAGAGGGTAATAATTGTCGGTGATATGTTTTGCGCTATATTGAAAATTTAATTGAGTTCTTGCCAGTAAGTAGAATAGGAGTATAAACAGTAAGCCGTAGGCAAAGTAAGAGAGTGCTTTCCAATTTACGTGTTTCAAAAGTATCATTCCCAGCTTCAGTATAGTTAATCTTATTAATATATGTAAAATTATACCATTGCTAGGATGTGAGGTCTAGTCTCTTATTCGTTAGAATGTATGGGTAAGACAAGTGTGGAGAAAAAACTAGATATGAAAATAAATGTATTTATGGTAAAATAAGTGTAATGTTGAAGAGTTTGAGTTAGGGGGAAATCGCAGTGAAACGGTGTGTTTTATTGTTGCTTTTCTTGCTGATGATACTTATGGGATGCAGAAAAACAGAGATGCATCATTACGAGTATCGATACAGAGGTGAGAGCGAACATTGGCTCGCAGAGTATGACATTGTGGGCTATGCGTATTGGGGCAGAGAAGGCAGTGACTTTCAGTATGACAGTCATTTTGTCAAGAATTTGACGGTGACGTATCGGGGTGATGTGTCGGAACTTGCAACGGTGAAATATTTTAAAATAGATTGCTCAGATAAAATAGGATGGGTAAGAAGTGGTGGATATGATGAAACTATGCCATTATCAGAAACAGTGTTCACAAGGAAACGGACAACAGATGGCGACTTATTTCCTAAAAAAGAGACCATATATGAAATTGTGATGACGCTGGATGATGAGGTTGAGACTATTACTCTCGCGATTGAAGAACCGGATACGATAGAAGAGACCGACTGAATCGGCGAATATAGATATTTGACTATTTGATGAATCATCAGTGTGATAAAATGAATCATGAAA
>DAOUQJ010000024.1 GCA_030625685.1 Oscillospiraceae bacterium | reverse complement strand
AATGGTATTGAAAGCAAAAGCAGATAACAAGCCATGGAATCATAAACGCATGCATCGAATTTATTGTGAATTGGATTTAAATATTAGGGTTAAACCGCGTAAGCGGATCCCTAAAGGAGCAGCAAAGATGTTGATACAACCTATACAAGCCAACACATGTTGGTCGATGGATTTTATGTCAGATGCTTTGCAGTGTGGTCGAAAATTTAGAACCTTTAATGTCATGGATGACTACAACCGTGAAGTGCTTATGGTAGCACCACGATTTTCTCTTCCGGCGATTCAAGTCGTTAGACTGCTCGATGAAATTGTGGTTGAACGTGGTTATCCAGAAATAATTCGAGTCGATAATGGCACAGAATATCGATCCCATATTTTTAGAAATTGGGCAGAAAAACACAAGATACTTATACATTACATTCAACCCGGTAAGCCTGCACAAAATGGTTTTATTGAGCGGCTTAATAGGACTTATCGTGAAGACGTGCTGGATATAAATTTATTTACTAATTTGCAAGAAGTGCGTCTGATTACAAAAAATTGGCTAACAAGTTATAACAAAGAGAGGCCACATGAGTCCTTGGCAGGACTAGCTCCAGCAGAATTTGCTAAGCGAAGAGAGCTAGGTATAGCAGTCTGTAAAAGATGAAATTCTACTTTTAAATGGTCTTATAAATGGGGGGTTTACAACTATTATCTTGTTTTTTTTGTCTAGTGCAAATATTTCCTCTACTAATTTCTTTGTGAAATTTCTAAGATTATAAGTACTGACGTGCACGCTCTGTTGATATTGAAGGTGATCTGCCCCCGTTTTAATGGACACTAAATTTGGTAAACTACCACCAATCAAGAGGTGTCAAAATGAGTACAAAAACGGATAAAGCATTTCGAGATGAGGCCGTTCGCTTGGCCTTATCATCAGCCCAACCCTATGCGAAGACGGCCCGGGATCTTGGCATCAAGGAAACGCGTCTCTATACCTGGATCAGCAACCATAAGAATGAAGCAGAGCAGGACCCAACAAAAAAAGAAGATATTGATTTGCTGAGTGAAATTCGCCGGCTACAAAAAGAAAATATGCGCTTAAAGGAGGAGCGCGAAATTCTAAAAAAGGCCGCAAAATTCTTTGCGAACGAGCAGAAATAAAATTTCAGTTTGTACGGAAGAATCAAAATATGCATAAAATCGAAATGCTTTGCAAAGCACTTGATGTCGCTCGGAGCGGATATTATGCTTGGCTTTCTAGACCCAAAAGCAATCGAGCATTGAAAAATGAAAAGCTTCTTGATTGCATTCGCGCAAGCCACAAAAATAGCCGCATGACCTATGGTTATCGTCGTATACATCAGGATTTACTGGCGGAGCAAATGCCCGTTGCCAAAAATCGAGTTCATCGGTTAATGAAAGAGAATGGCATACAGGCAAAGAACAAGAAAAAATTCAAAGCAACAACAGATTCCAAGCATAACTTCCCGACTCATAAGAACATTTTGAATCGAGAGTTCAGTGCTGATAAGCCTAATTTGCGATGGGTTTCAGATATCACCTACATTCCTACACGCGAAGGCTGGTTATATTTAGCGGTCATTATGGATTTGTATTCTCGAAGAATAGTGGGGTGGGCGATGGACTTACGTATGAAGGAGAATCTCGTGATAAATGCTTTAAAAATGGCATTATTAAAACGAAAAACAAAGGGTAACTTGCTGCTACATTCAGATCGAGGGAGTCAATATGCTGCTTCTGCTTATCAGTCCTTATTGCTTAAACATGGCATCCAATGCAGCATGAGTCGGAAAGGTAATTGCTGGGATAACTCCGCTATGGAAAGTTTTTTTCATTCACTGAAGACGGAACACGTTCATCATGAGCACTACATAACCCGAGAGGAGGCAAAAAATAAAATATTTGAATATATTGAAGTCTTTTATAATAGACAGCGGAGACACTCTGCTATAAATTACAAATCACCTAATGAGTTTGAGTTAATGTAGGCTTGTTAGAAAACCGTGTCTACTGAAATAGTGGCAGATCAATTGTTATTAATGATGCTTATAACTTTGATGTGTTAGGTAACAATGTGGAATCGTTTTTTAGTTTGCTGGTGTCTACTGGATATTTAGCAGTGCAAGAGTTTCGCTATGCAGGTGGAGCTTCTTATTATTGTAAGGTCAGGATA
>DAOUQJ010000026.1 GCA_030625685.1 Oscillospiraceae bacterium | reverse complement strand
TTCTCATTTACTTCGAGGTTTAATTGATTAGCTTTATCTTCACCGAATTCCTTGACCATTGTTGCGTGCCAGTAGGAGTCGTGTAGCCACCAAAGTTTCTTTGCAGTATTAAGTTGATCGAGCAGAGAATTCACTAATTTTGCCTCATGTTTTCATAAACAGTATTCCAATTTAGATGGCAACTAACTCCTACCAACTGACTATAAAGACTTCTTTCTATACAGCATACTTGCATTGGGTGCTGTCCTACCATACATATTTCTGATTTTCAACACCCCGAGATTTTCTGTTTGCATCAATAATTTGGAATGCTCCATTTGCAGCTGTTTTTCTGGGAATAATACTGAATTTTGAAAATTGCCAGAATGCTCCTTTTAGGGCAAATTTTTTGAGCTTGACACATGCAAACTGAACAGTAGCAATGTAAAATCGAGGTAGGCAAACAAGTGGTTAATCTTGCCGTTGGCCTTCTCTCTATACTTTGTCTACCATAATCAACATTGACTGGATATTTTTGCCAATATGGATATATATATTGTCACCCATTCAAAAGGATAGGAACTTATGATATAATATTAGCAAAGATAAAGCCAAACCTGTCGCAGGATAGGGACGGAAAGCCACGGGTCTCAAAAGATAGCCGGGCTGCCTAAAGAAAAGGTAGCTCGGCTTTTTTTATTGAAATATGTGGAGGAAAGACAGTACTGAAGCTGAGGTTTGTTTTATGGGGAAGAACAAGTAACTCAGCTATATACTCACATATATTTACTGCTGAGAACTGTTCAATCAATTGAAACTTATCCTTAAAATTTAAAATCAGAAAAGGAGATTGCTAATGCCCATATACGAATTTATGTGCCAAAAGTGCGAGCATAGTTTTTCCTTAGCCATAACTATTTCAGAGTATGAAAAGAAAATATTTACGTGTCCGAAATGCAAAAGCGATAAGGTAAAGAGACAGATTTCATCATTTCAAACTATTACCTCTAAAAAAAGTTAAGCCTAAACTGATCGTTTCTCCCATTTTGCAAAAAAGTGTAGTTGCTTAAACCCGATCTGACATAATTCTGCAAAGAGATTAGGGCTAATTCACATATGATAGATTCTTAACCAAACATCAATGGAGAGACAAAATGAAAATCGCAGTGTTTGGATCAGGTGGTGTTGGAGGCTATATCGGAGGGAGACTTGCTCAGGCGGGAAATGACGTCACTTTTGTTGCACGCAAGAAACATCTTGATGCAATTATTGCCAATGGTTTGCAGGTTAAGAGTATTAATGGTGATTTTCTTGTTAATCCTGCAAAAGCGACAGACCACCCTGAAGAAATTGGCACTGTTGATCTTGTTTTGTGCTGTGTAAAATCTTGGCAGGTATCAGAAGTTGCAGATGAGATCCGTTTACTGGTCGGACCCGAAACCGTGGTCATGCCAATTCAAAACGGTGTGGAAGCACATACCACTTTGTCCCAGGCTATAGGCGCCAAAAGTATTGTTCCAGGACTCTGTAAGATGATTAGCATGGTCGAGGCCCCCGGGATTATTTGCCACGCAGGGGTTGAACCATACTTGTCATTTGGTGAGGTAGACGGCCATTTAAGCTCGCGAGTCGATGAAGTAGCCAAGGTATTCGCAGACACACAGGGCCTTACCGTGAATGCAACCCAGAACATTCTTCAAGAATTGTGGTTAAAATTCATGCTTATTGCTCCTTGGAGCGGTTTAGGTGCTCTCACTCGATCACCGATCGGTGTATTTCGGAGCTTAGATGAAACGCGTG
>DAOUQJ010000025.1 GCA_030625685.1 Oscillospiraceae bacterium | reverse complement strand
TCAATATAATTGGCAGGAAGATGACTGATACCATGACTGAAAAAATAAACACAATACTTACCGTTTTCATTGCGAGGCACCTCAAAGAGCTGCAGTGAGTCTGTTGCCCGAATGCCATTTGTACGACTCAATTCATCAAATACAGACATATCAACTCCTTTCTCGAAACCAAGCCATTGAACATAGTCACTGTGTTCAGGACGACTTTTTTGTAAAAGTCGATTTTTAAAAAGGGGAAACAACTCATCAGAAACGTAAACTTTGTCTAATTCGTTCATTTGACCAAAAGGAAAAAAACTTCCATCTTGGAAAACTTTTTCTGCACCTCTAGTGTAGGCAAATCTATACCGGTTCTTTTCATCCATCCATAATTTGCTTACCGGTATCCATTGACGTTTTTTAGGTTCGCGCCATGCTAAAATTAACTCTCTCATAAGCAAACCTCCTCTTTTAATGCTAATAATCTTTTTTGATTAACCTGAATAACTCTTATAGAAAATGTTATGACATCTTGTTCGATCCATTCAGAAGGAATCTGTGCAAAAATATTTTCTAAATCTTTCATTTGTATTTTACCAACCTTGTCAACCCAGTCACAAAATGCATCTTTATCAAACTTGGCTGCTATTCTGCAAGCACCATAGGTAGAAACTTTCTTTTCATCTTTAGTATAAAATGGTGTCTTCGCACGTCTACAGAAAGACTCAACAGTAAATTTCATATCATTTGTTTCAACTCTTCTTTTAGCATCTTCTGCTGAAACCTTACACCCAAAGCCAGCAGCATGATCATATGTAGGCGCCAAAGTCACCTTGCGAGTCTCATCTACAAGATATCCCCAGTTTTCGTGGTGTCTATCTTGGTTGGCAATAAGACAATCAAACACAATATAGCCTATAAATTGATTTAATGAACCCATTATACTGTTATTTCGTTCCATAAGCCTAACCAAGCTTAATACAATCTCAAGTTTGTAATCCCTGACTCTGTAAAACTGATCTACGGGGTATTCTCTATTTACCTTCGCCAATAATTCATTTCCATGAATAAAACGAGAATTGCTAGGAACAAATGAATCGCTAACGGTTCCCATTTGTTCTTCATATTTTGCCAACTCATAATGAGCATGCGGCAAACCTAAAAGATTTGCTAATTCACAGGCTACTTTTTCTGCCCAATTTTCACCAGTTTTATCACGACCCAATTTAAAAAGCTGTTTGAACCCCTTTTCTGCATCATTGACCCAAAACTTTTCTTTTGTCCCCAGTTGTTCAATTTCAGATTTGGAAGAAATCTCAAAAACTTCATACATTGTGTTATCTTTTTATTATACCACAAAAGTCTAGATCTGTCTGTATCTCTAAACTTTTAAATTCTTTGTGAGCTACGAGAAAAGTAACAACATCTGCTTCCAACGCTTCGCCTAACTCTACAAGTTGTAAATGAGTAGAAGAGTCAATGGTAGGATGGGCAAAATGGTCCAATGGGATATTTGGTTCCACTGCTACAACATTATCCATTTCAGATGAAAGTCTATTGGCAATGTACAGTGCCGGGGATTCTCTGAGATCATCAATATCTGGCTTAAATGCAAGCCCCATACAGGCAACTTTGGCTTTTCGTCCATTTTCAGCTTCAAACTTCAGAGCAGCATTCTTGATCTTCTCTATCGCCCACTCTGTTTTGTAAGTATTGACCTCACGGGCAGTACGGATCAGCTTCGCCTCTTCACCACCCGCATGAACGATGAACCAGGGATCCACAGCGATACAGTGACCGCCGACACCCGCACCCGGCTGTAAGATGTTGACACGGGGATGGCGATTGGCAAGAGCAATGAGTTCCCAGACATCGATGTCAAATTTATCACAAAGGATGGAGAGTTCATTTGCAAAGGCAATGTTGGTATCTCTAAATGAGTTTTCGGTCAACTTAGCCATCTCTGCTGTTCTCGCATCGGTAGAGAGCACTTCACCTGATACAAATGTCTGATAAAACTCTACTGCTTTTTGGGTGGCTTCAGGAGTTGTGCCCCCTACGATGCGGTCATTTTCTACCAGTTCGATCATGATGCGGCCGGGCAATACTCTCTC
>DAOUQJ010000022.1 GCA_030625685.1 Oscillospiraceae bacterium | reverse complement strand
ATATAGCAGAAAATTAAGCAAGAAGTATTTTGACTGTTTTTAATGTTTTTTCAGTTAGATAGGGGTTTTTTGGGTAACTTCTCAATAACCTCTGGCAACATATAATTTTTTTTTGTTTTTTTATGGCATAGTCTTTTCCATGAGCTTGTCCAACAAAAAAATCCCGGATTTACCTGAAATCCCCGAAAAGGCCGGAACATATCAAGGGACACTATAACATCAGTCTGGTCAGGTATATTCTGCACCAGTATTATCATGCCGATGTCACGCAATCTTTGATCTTTGAACAACTTCTGGAGTTAGGCATCGACATTTCTTCCGGTCAAGTCAATCGAATTATTAACGAAAACAAAGATATCTTTCATGCTGAAAAAGTAGGAGGTGTACTTAAACATGGCTTCAATCCGAAAATGGTAATAATCAGTGATGATGCAGGGCAATTCAATAGCTTCCCATAAAATCGATATGGGTATATCCTTTGGTTAAAAATTTTCGTAAACAACTTTGCAAATAATTTAACCTGAAACTTGCTCATATTTTAGCATTGCCAGAACTTATTGAGAAGTTACGGGGGAAATCTTTAACTATTTGTTTTATAATAAGATTTCTCGTCGATTCACTCCTCGAAATGACACCTAAAATGGTAAGTAACAGGGGTGTTATTCTTCAAAATTAGAATTGCTGTTAACTGGGTATCCGGTTCACGCAAGTAAACACAACATGTAGTATATCCGTTGTATCTATATTCGTTCGGAAAGATACCATCAATTACTGTAATTAACCGGATTCGTACTATCGGATGAACGCCAACAACTTGCTATTATAGGTGTTTCCAAGGTGAAGCAAAGAACACAATATGTAGTATCCGCTTGAGTGAACCGGATACCCAGTTTGCTGTTATTTGAACTGGATATTTGATATAGTACTGATTAAATCAGATGTGATGACGCCGCCGGTAATTTGGCCTTGAACTTTACATCGTTTATATCTTGTGTATTTAATGCTTGATGTGCTACAAACCGTCATAGCAAAATTTCCTTTTTATCCGGGTTAGGAGTAACAGTTTTAATGGAATTTCAGAATTGCATCAGAAACAAATATGGCAAGTGTGATCTTCCGTCCAACACGATTGGCAGAATAAAGGACGGGTTACGAAAATTGAATCTTGATGTTGAATACTCTGCCTTTAGCGTCTCGGACAACATCTATTGGGGACAGATATGGATTGATTCAATAAGGATAGTCTGTAATGGAAAAGGCATTACCCCGGAGCTTGCGGAGGCCAGTGCGTACGCTGAACTGGCTGAACGTTTCAGCGCGGGGCTGTTCTATCCGGTCTTTGAAGAACGCGTAAGGTTTAACGTCCCGGCCCTTTACAATAAGGAAACCAATAGGTTCCTTAACTTTGAATGGATGAAGGGATATGTATATGCCCACCAAGATGATTTAGAAGAAAACGTTCTAAGAATAGAAGACCTGTTAGCAAACGAAAGTCAGTTGACAGATAAGGACATTGAGCATATCAAAAACAGCCACATGGCCAAACATTGGGTTGACGGTTTTTCAATAGTTCATGAAGAGACAGTAAAAATTCCGGCAAACTTTGTTGCATATATTCACGCGTCTAACGGGATGGCGGCAGGCAATACCATCGAAGAGGCGATGATTCAGGCTTTATGCGAAATATTTGAACGTTACGCGCAAATACAAACAATTAAACCTGAAAAAATAGTTCCATCAATTGATTTGAATTCTGTGGACAATGCCGTCATAAAGGACATAATTAAATTTTATCACGGAAAGAATGTTGATGTAATGATCAAGGATCTTTCTTTTGATGGACTGTTGCCCTGTATAGGCGTCCTGTTCATCAACCACAATTTGCCTCCTGATCGCCTGGAACATAGAATACTGATACCGGGCACATCTTTCAATCTGGACGAAGGTCTAACAAGGTGTTTTACGGAAAGTATGCAAGGCCGTAAAACTCTATTAGCTCCACGTCCACAGTTGGATAAACCACTTGTCCATCGATCTCAGGTTAACAATTATTACCTGTTAATGAAATGTGGTATTTCTCCAAAAGATATCTCATTTCTTGAGCAAGGAAAAGTTGGCACTTACAGGAACAGTAAAATCAAGGATATTTTTGGCGAAATTGAGGAAATTAAGAAAATATGTAAACTGTTCAATACTGATTGTATAATACTCTACCACACCCATCCGGTATTGAACTTTCCAGTAATAAGAGTAATTATTCCACGGATTTCTGACTTTTTACCTTTCTTGAGTCAAGATATTCTTGTATCTGAAGCGACAAGACCGTCCGCTACATGGCGTGGATCAAGATTCAGGAAAATAATGCAGAGTTTTTTTGTATAGCAGCCGTTGGCGTTTGAAAGATGTGCTTGACAATAACCCAAAAAATATCCCAATGATTCGATAACTCGTTTATGTAAATAATTCATTTTTTAATAAAATGAAAATTTGTTAAACAGAAATTTGAAAACTCAAAAGTAACTTGTTAACAATTAGAGGTGGCGGGCAATTAAATTTAAAACGGCTGACTGTTTGAGCGTATTAGTGAGCATTAAGAAAAAAGAGGCACTTTTGTATATTTTTGTTAAAAGGATAAACTCAAGCCATAACGTTCTATTTTTCTAACTGATATTAATACTCTTTTTTCTTT
>DAOUQJ010000014.1 GCA_030625685.1 Oscillospiraceae bacterium | reverse complement strand
CCCATCATTTGCTCTTACTGTAAATGTACCTGTATTATCGGTCAAATTACCTATTGCTCCATTTGTCAATGTAAAGCTATCTGCATTTGTTCCACTAAGAGCTGCAGCAACATTTGCATTTGCTCCAGTTGCTGTTACTGTTACTGTCATTGCTACTTCCTGAGTTCCTGCTCCATAGCCTTCTACTACTGATGTGAAGGTCTTTGCATTTCCAGCTACATCCTGCGCAAGAGTTTCACCAACCGCATAAGCCGACATCGGCATTACCATCGTGAACACCATAGTAATTGCTAGGAACATTGATAAAAACTTAGAACTTTTTGTACTCTTATTTATCATTTGTAATTTCTCCTTTTACATTATTCTGACCATGTACCTAATTGCATATTTGAATCTGATTTAAGCTCACCATCAATTTTAATCTCAACTCTAGATAAATCCTGCAAAACAGCAGACGCAACCACTACTTTACCATTATCATTTGACGTAGAGACAAGCAGACTACCATCAAAATAGAGGTCAAAAGTATCTACATAACTACCGTCAACTTGAACTTTCACCTCAGAAGTTGGCATGCCTAATGTCGGTTTACTTAAAATGCTAACCGTTTCATTTGAACTGTGGCTTCCTCCGCCACCTCCACCGCCGTTATTTGAATTATCAGATACCGTACCTGTTTCGCCTGCATTAACAGTTTCGTCACCTGCTTTAACGCCTTTAGTACCTTCGGCTGCCGTTACATCTGTTCCACTTGTTTCAACGACAATATTGTTTGCATTTGCATCTACACTATCAACACTACCAGAACCGTTAATTTCAACACCATCTTGGTTTACGATAACCTTTTTGATTGTAGTGCCTTCTTTTGAAACAATCTCCGCGTTTTGGGCATTGACTGTCACTTTTTCAATTGTTGTCTTTTCATCTGCAACAACTTTTGATCCAGCTCCATCAACTGTCACTGATTCAAAATTTGCACTCTTTGCTATCACTGTAATATCAGTTGCTTCAACGAAAACCTTTTCGACCTCACCTTCAATGATAACATCATCTTTACCATCAACAACGACAGTTCCAACTTGTGTACCATCTTCAGCAAAAACTCTAACTTCGCCATCCACTCTAGCAACAATAATATCACCTAGATCGGAATGATCAGAAATTATAATTGAATGAGTACCACCGCCACGAATAATGGTTGTACCTGTCACCACTACATTATTAAGCGTAACTTCACCATTGCCTACACCGTCACCAATAATCAAATCGCCGGTAATTTTCATGTCTTTCAAAGTCACACCCGGTACATTAACCATGACATTTCCTTGAGTATCTTGTGAATACGTTTCGGCTGACTTCACATAAGTTTTTACTAGGTTGTACATGATTTGTGCGAATTCAGCTCTGGTGATATTTTGAGTAGGATTTAACTTCCCATCGGAACCACTAACATAACCGTTTGCAACCAGTGCTGCAATTCCTTCTTCAGCCCAACTACTCACCATATTTTTGTCTGAAAACTGATTAAGTACTTTAGTATCCGTTGTTGACATTTTAAATGCACGAGCCAATACAACAAATGCTTCTTGTCGAGTAATGTTATTATCAGGATTCAATTGATTCCCACTACCCTTAAAAGCCTCCATATGTACCGCTTTTGCCATGTCATCATGATACCACGCAGTAGTTGCTACATCATTAAATTGCTTTAAAGATGCCTTTTCAGTGGTTCCAAATGCACGATTAACGATTGTAGCCATTTGAGCTCTAGTCAAAAATGCTTTTGGCATGATTTTGCCATCATCGCCTTTTAGCAGACCATTGGCCACTGCCGCTTCCAATGCTGGCGTTGACCAATCTGTTGGCATATCTTCAAAATTGGCTGCAAAAGCATAACCAGAAGTTGATGATATAACCATAAATACTGCTAAAAAACACGCTATTTTCTTTTTCATCATTTTCCTCCTTAATTTTTAAAAATAAACAGCTTTTGAATGTTACCATATATTTCTAATTTCTTGAATTGCACTTTTGTTTATTCTACTACTTTAGTTGGAATTCATTTCATTTTTTACGCTTTACATAGTTAAATATGAGTAGAAGAAAAAACTACTCCGGTAAACAAACATCATGGTTACTGAATAACTTGCTATTTGTTTTTCATTTTTCAATCCTCCATATTTTATTACTTTAAATCTTACAAACTCCTTTCATTCAATTTTGTTTTCAACTAATTAAACCAATTAACGCAAAAAGGCTCTATTTAGATTACCTAAATAGAGCCTCAATTTATGAAACACTTTCGGTAACCGGCTATCATAGTCATATGACTTTAGACCCTTGGCTTTGCGCCCTTACCTTTCGATAAGTTTGCTATTATCGCTTTGTTATTACATAATTATTCGTAATATTTAATAAAATGACATAATTTTCACAAATTATACACATAATTCAATTAATTGTCAATATCTATTTCTCTCACTTATTTAACTTAAATCAGAAAAGAGTTAATATAATTCCCTTCACTTATATATAATCTCAGGCTCAATGTAATCAATGTTTAGTTTACATACAAATTCATTTACAAGTTAGGTGATTTACTCCATTTTCAACGAAACAACAAAAACCCCCACTTTAGCTATAGCTAAAGTGGGGGTTTTTAAATTCATCATTCGTTTCAGCATCCCATACCACTAAACAATTAACCAATAACTCCAGCTATCTGCAGACCAATAGCTTTCTCTAAAAGGCTAGCATATCCCTTACCAAAAGTTGCTCTAATTATGACACAATGAATACTATTTACAAAAAAACATTAGAATCCGTATATTTATGTAATAATTTCCACTTACTAAAAGAATGTAACTTTGTGGATAATTTTGTCGAAATTTATCACATTTCATATTGACAATACAAGGAACCCTATATAGAATATAGCTAATTTGTATATAAAAATACATAATTGGTAAATGTAAGACAATTTTTGCCCGACAAATCTAATTGGTCAATAAATATTGATAATAAAATCATGATTCCCTTGATGCGACTCGCTTTTTATCTATCAAATTTATTGCAACTGAAAAAATTTTTAAAGGAAGTTTACTAATGAAAAATTTGAAACTGAATAAAAAATTAGCACTCAGCTTTGGTCTTGTTTTATTTGTCTTTCTCATTTGTACGTTTGTGTCAATTTTTAGTTTGAACAGACTTGGTCAGCAAGTTGATCAATGTGTGACTAAAACCGTTCCCAATACAGAATATATATGGAATATGCGAAGAGATATTGTTTCAGCAGAAAGAAATTTGCTTTCTGCTATTGGTTCCAGCAATCAAAATGACATGAATCATTACCTCAATGAAAACCAAGAAGATGCGCTTCATTTTTATTCACTCATGGATACACTGAGTCAAAATTCTAAAACTGATAAGAAATATTTTGATGCGCTTGCTAGCTCTTTAAAACCAATCAAACCAGTCAAAGAAAATATTATTGCTCACCTGCAAAACGGTGACATACAGTCAGCACTTGGTTTATATCAATCACAATACGTCCCATTGTTTACTGAAAGCGCTGATATTTTGATCGATATCTCCGCTCTAGAAAAAGAACAGGCCCAGGCACAAACTGCTTCTGCTTATTTTGTATTAAAGACAGGAAGAATTGTTCTCATTGCTTCCGTCATTGTTGCGATGGTTGTTGTTCTCGTTGTCATTTCGAAGCTAAGAAAAGCACTATTAACTCCAGTAAAAGAAATCAATCAAGCTGCCAAAGCTATTTCAAAAGGTGATTTTAGTGCGAAAGTTACTTACAGCAGTAAGGATGAATTCGGAGAGCTCGCAGAAGAAATCAATAGTTTGTTGTACACATTTGTTGGCATCATTCAAGATGTTAATTATCGGCTTTCTGAACTCGGAAATGGAAATTTCACAGCAACCAGCAAACAAGAAGAATTATATATTGGTGATTTCTCTAACCTACATATTTCAATAGAAAAAATAGTCGACCAATTGTCTCATACTTTAAATGAAATTCACGAAGCAGCCATTCAAGTAGCAAATGGTTCTGATCAAGTTTCTAGTAGTGCACAAGCCTTATCTCAAGGCGCAACCGAACAAGCCAGCTCTATCGAGCAATTATCTGCTGCGTTTACTGATGTTACAGAACAAATACATCACACTGCTGAAAATGCAAAATTGGCAAACCAGCGCGCAGGCTCTGCTGGAGAAGAAATTTTCAAAAGTAATACAGAAATGAAAAATATGGTTCAAGCCATGAATGTAATCAATAGTAAATCCACTGAAATTTCTAAAATTATTAAAGTCATAGAAGACATTGCTTTTCAGACCAATCTTCTTGCCTTGAATGCAGCTGTGGAAGCAGCAAGAGCAGGCAGCGCAGGCAAAGGGTTTGCAGTTGTTTCTGATGAAGTTAGAAACTTAGCAAGCAAATCTGCAGAAGCAGCAAAAAATACAACGCTTCTAATTGAAGAAACAATCTCCGCTGTACAAACAGGCTCTCAAATTGCAGATGACACAGCAGAATATTTAGACGAAAGCGAAAAGGTAACCAAAGAAGCTGTTTCATTGATTGAAAAAATAACAGAAGCTGCCGAAAACCAAGCTACTGCAGCTACACAGATTAATATAGGCATCGAGCAAATTGAAGCTGTTATTCAAAACAATAGTGCTACATCGGAAGAAAGTGCCGCAGCGAGTGAAGAACTATACTCACAAGCTGCTATGCTTCAAAAGTTGGTTGGGCAATTCAATCTAAAAGACATCTCCATAACTTATCCTTAATGGAGATGAGTATTTTGTCCATCCAGAAAAACTGACCTGCATAAGAAACCATAACACAAGACAATTATACACACATAAAGAAAGCAAAAACGCAAAGCTACCAAACAAGCTGTTAAACACCAACACTTGCTGATTCTCTCAAAACTCCGCCAATACCAATATATACTGCTTTAAGAGTTGTTCAAACCCCTTGTTTTCTACCAAATTTAAATCCTTGATATTTCTAATTTATGTAGTAATATCAAGGATTTTGCATTTTTTTGAAATTATGCTATAATGTGCTTGCTTAATATGAGTTTACTTAATCACATCATATCCACTATGATACGATGATTCGAAACCCAACATGGTAATTGCTTGATGAAAGCAATGCCTAAAAAAGATGGATAACGAACCTATCCTTAATCGAAAAACAGAGACTTTTTTAAACAATTCAAAAGGCATATGACAAAACCCTCCTCGAAAATGCCAATAGCATCTCACGCATTGCTCTCTACGCATCCTTGTAGAAAAACACTTTAACAAAGAATTGCTTCACAAGGCAATGGTTGCAAAACGAAACAAATTGAAGCTAAGCTTCCATCAGAAAAATTTTGACCACATATAAAACAAATAAAGGAGATCCAATGAAACAGAATTTTCACAAGCGTAAATTCACTATATTTGGAATAGTAGCTTCGATTACAATTGTGATCTGGGCAACTACAGTACTGGTTATGCTCGATAGTAATAAAAAAAATGAGCAAGCTTTTTTAAATGCTGAATTAAGGAAATTTGATGGTCAAGTACAGTCCATCTTAAAGACTTATGAATCTTTTTCAAATTATATTTATGATGATCTCAATCAGGATGAAGAGATATTATCCACTATGCATCAAGCAAATGGTGCTACGATTGATGAAAAAGATACATTACGAAAAACTCTATTTGAGCATATGGATACGAAATATGAAACGATGACCAAATATAAATTTCGTCAGTTGCATTTTCATTTACTCAACACAGAGAGCTTTCTCCGAATGCATAGCCCTGAAAAATATGGCGATCTCCTGATGAATGCGCGAGAAAGTGTCAGGCTTGCCAATGAAACAAAAGAATATATGATTGGCTTTGAAGAAGGTAAAGTAATAAATGATTTTCGATACGTATATCCCTTACACTATCAAGAAGATTTTATAGGAACTGTTGAATTATCCATATCAGGCGCATCGATATTAGAGGTGCTTTCTAAATTATATCCAGAGGAAGATTTTAATTTTCTTATAAAAAAATCAGTTGTAGACGAAAAAGTTTTTGACTCTAAGAAAAATAATTACATAGATTCTACAATATCAAATGATCATTATATGGACAAAGAAGTAAAAAAAACAATCGATATATATACTAACACAGTGCCAAAATCAGAGAAGTCTTTTATTGAAGGATTAAAGAAGACACTTTCTAACAAATTGGATGAAAATAATTTTTCGACTATATATCGTTACAATGATATGGATTATATCGTCAATTCCATATCAATTAAAAATTTTGAGGACGAGGCAGTTGGAAACTTACTTTCCATAGCTGAAACCCAAGATTATAAGCGTTTTTCCAAGGATCTATATACACAGATTTTTTTGATCACATTTTTGGCTGTTTCCATTGTATGTTTTGGACTCATTGTTACACGCTATCAAAGCATATTAAAAAACGCTTCTGAGAGAGACTATGTGACAAAGCTATATAACAGACATAAACTTTATGATATTGCCAACAAAGAAATCAAACGCTCCAAACGCTTTGGATACAGTTTATCTGTTGTCATGATGGACATTGATCACTTTAAATACATCAATGATACATATGGGCATGATTGGGGAGATCAAGTTCTAAAAGAACTCGCAACATTAATTTCAAATAACATACGAACTAGAGATGTTTTTGCCAGATGGGGCGGAGAGGAATTTTTGTTATTACTGCCTCATGCAAATGAAGAGTCAATTCTTCAAATGGCTGAAAAAATCAGAACGTTAGTGGATGAAGCGACAACAGAAAAGCTACAAAATGTAACAGTGAGCATGGGAGTAGCTCGTATTGATCCTCAAAACTATGATATTGATAGCGCCATTAATCTTGCTGATGAAGCTTTGTATCGTGCAAAAGAGAACGGAAGAAACCAAGTTTGCAACTAAATCATACTGATAGTTAGCATCACTTCACGACTAATCATGCCTTAAATTTATTTCAAGGTACGATTAGATTTTCTGAACATTTTTTATGATTCATACGTCAATTAGAAAAGCACTCAATAATCTTTACACAAGCTGATTATTGAGTGCTTTTTCAAATAAACTGATTTGAGCATTTCGTAACTCCTGGGAATAACTATGCATACCAATTTTAATCCTTCTTTTTACATCTCTGCATGAAATAATTGAACATTTTCTTCGCGTTCACACGCTTAAAAATGCACTTCATCCTTTTCCTTCAATTTGAATATTTCTTAATAATGGGTTTTTATCCCTAAACGATTCCATTACCTTTCTTTTTTCCTTGAGACCCCTCTGAAGGCATGACTTTTTCTAATGAAAGCACTTCAACCGTCAAGCGACCAAGAATAATTAAAGTTAGACAGAAATATAAATTAGTAACTAGTATTATTTCGCAAAATCAAAATTATCTATTGATAATTTATGTATTTTATGTTAATTTTTAACTATAAGTTTGAAAGGATGTTTTTTATGAAAAAGAAATTATTATGTATCGCTGTATCTCTATTTGCTTTGTTTGCTCTTTCAGCATGTGGAGATACATCCCAACCAACACCACAAGACAACATGGAACCAGAATCTGAAGTATCAGAAACAGAAGTTGTAGATGCAGATACATCGACTTTGCTCTTAGATGAAAACGGTTTGAAAATTACATACAAAAGCGTTGATTACGAAGGAATATTTGGCCCTGATGTAAAACTATTGATTGAAAACGATTCTGAAAAACCTTTGATGATTCAAGCTGAAAACTGTTCAGTAAACGGTTTTATGTTAAATCCTACATTCTCTTCAGAGGTTGCTTCCGGTAAAAAAATGAACACAGACTTATCATTTGACAGCAGTGACCTTGAAGAAAACGGAATAACAGAGATAGAAACTATTGAGCTAGTTTTTAGAATATATAATGCGGATGATTGGACCGACGTTTACAAAACTGAAATAGTAACCTTTGAATGCAAATAAACAATAACACCTCCACCTTGTTTTCTTAGCAAGGTGGAGGTTCGCTTTTACTAAGAATAGATATTCTTTTATTGAAAGCATTTGGTTGTATGCAATTGATTGGCTTTGAGTATATGGGGTTAATAACACTAATCACGTATGCTGTTATTATTTTGTTTCCCTAAATGAAATCAAAAACTAGACGAAAGATACTATATCCTAACCTCTGTTTTCTCTACTATATCAGCCAAGGTTTAAAAGCCCCTTGCGAATACACGCATTCAAATCAAAGCTCTTTCTATCTCCGTTATCAAATTGTATGGTGACAATGCCATCTTGCTTGCTTTTGATTTTTCCCGCGCCATACGTTACATGCGTCACGTTTCTGTGAACTGAAAAAGATTCAGCCGAGGCAGTGCTCTCAGGCAGTTGGATTTCTTGCTTTTTGGCATAGAGAAGTTCTTCTGCAAACGATGACTCTATGGTTTGCTTTCGATAGCGAACTATCGCAAGTTCTTCTTTTGCTCTTGTCGCAGCAACATAAAATAAGCGCCGTTCTTCCTCTAACACGATTTGCTGTTCTGACGCTTCTCTTGCTTCTTTTGGCAGAATGCCATCGAGCACATCGAGCAAAATCACGCGATGATACTCAAGACCCTTGCTAGAATGAATGGTCGAGAGTATCAAGTTACTATTTGCATCCGTTGTGCCCTCACGCACAATGTAAGAAAGCTCCTCTAAGCGGGCTAAAAAATCCGTGATCGTTTTTTCATTGGCAGCCAACCACTGCAATACGCTCACTTTGTTTTGGTCTGCATTTCTATTTTTCAAGTACGTATCATAGCGCATATCATATAACACACACCGCAGTGCCTCTTCCGCTGTCTGACTTTGGGCGTGTCGAAGATGAACACCAAGCTCTTTGACTTGCTCGCGCGTCCATGGTTTCAATTCTTCCATTTCAGCAAGACTCTGCAAAATCGGTTTGTTCGTCTTGAGAAAACTAGCCACTGCCTTTTCGGCTGCAACTTTGGTCAGCCCAATCCCAAACTTATAATAGATTCTTAAAAAACGCTCAGCATCTGTTTGATTGAATGAAAACAAAAGAATGTCTGTCAAATCTCTCACAATATAATGACTAAAAAAATTGCTCGCAATCTCTCTGCAGCGATATGCAATCCCTTTGCGATGTAAAATATCAATGATCGGTATGACACTGTCGTTGTCTCGATATAAGATGGCGGTTTCCTGCTTTAGATTCTCAACATATTTGATGATATCAGAATACTGCGCTTTTCTGTCATAAACCCAGATTGATTCGATGGGGTTTCCGGTGTGACGCGTAGATATCATGCGTTTTTTGTGACGATATTGATTTTTTTGTATGACTTTATCTGCGTGTGCTACGATTTGCTCTGTGGATCGATAATTATGCTCTAGATATAATACACTTGCCCCTTTGTATGTTTGTTCAAAATTCAGCAGTCCTTCTGGATAGGCAGCACGGAAGCCATAGATACTTTGATCTTCATCGCCCACCATAAAGATATTATGATGCTCGTTTACGATTAACTGGATTAAACTGTGCTGAATTTTTGATGTGTCTTGCGCCTCATCGACGCAAACATACTGGTATGTATTTTGAAAATACGCTAGGATATCTGGATGCTTTCTTAAAATTTCATATGCATATCGAATCTGGTCATCATAGTCCATCCATCCCCTGCTTCTCATGATGGCACAATATTCATTATAAATGGATGCAAAAGAAATATCTGCATCCATTTTTATTTCTTCAATTTCTGCTTTGCTCAATTGACTATTCTTCACATATGTGATGATCGTCTTCATCTCTTTGATTTCGCTCTCTAAGGCAAATTGGTTTGTAAGCTTACCATAAATTTCTCCAAGCAAGACATCAATTTGTTTGTCATTTGGAATTTGAAATGCAATTCGGTTTTTGGTTTTTTCATAATACTTGATAATTTGATTCGAAAAGCTATTGATTGTGCTAAACTTCAACTGATGCTCAAATTGAGTGCCAAACACCTCAATAAAACGACTTTTCATATCCAGTGTTGCCGCTTTGGTATATGTCATCGTCAGTATTTGGCTTGGACTGATTCCACAGCTATAAATCATGTATCCAAGTCGATGCACAAGCACGGTTGTTTTTCCGCTTCCTGGAACTGCCAGTAGCAGTGTTGCTCCTTCCACTGCTTGCACCGCTTTTTCTTGCTGAGGATTTAATGAAACTTTGTATTCTTGTCTAAACTTTTCAAATGTCATCAGGTTAAAGCTCACTTTCGAACGTAGTATCTAATTTGTCATCCCCCACCATATCATTCCCATGGAAATTTGTCAAAAGTTCTACTGCGAGATAGCGTAGGTTGTTTTACATTCAACGAACCTGTCATCTTAACATAAGCTCTTCTCCTACAATCTAATTTTCATGACTTTCGAAACCTGTGATTTTCATTTTTTCTTTAACATATGCAAATCATACTCTCACTTTCACAGATTTCAATGTTCAAACCCCTCATTTTAGTATAGAATAGGTTCAGAGAACATTGTGAGGAGAACAACAAATGAAATATTTAATCATAGGCAGTGGTGGCACAGGTGGCAGTATTGGTGGATTTCTTGGACTAAGTGGTAAAGATGTCACCTTTATTTCAAGAGGTGCTAATCTAAAGGCGTTTCAAGAACATGGTCTTTACTTAAAATCAAGAATCAAAGGTGACCACTGCATTAAAAATATCAAGTTCACCTCCGAAGAAGCATATCAAGATCAAGCCGATGTTATCTTCGTCTGTGTCAAAAGTTATTCTGTTGCCGCAATTATTCGACTCATTGAAAAGGCAGCGCATCAAGATACGGTTATCATTCCGATTATGAACGGGTATCAAATGGGGGAAAGCATTTCACAAAAGACCTCGGTAGGTCACCCCATTGAAGGCTGTATTTATATTTCTGCTTTTATTGAAAAACCTGGTGTCATTGTGCAATTGAGTGACCTATTTAGAGTTGTCTTCGGACCGAACGCAACACAATCTGCAAATCAAACGATTCTACAAACGATTGTAGAAGATTTGCGCAGCTGTGGCATTGACGCGATTTTATCTGACAATATTCAACGAGATACTTTTAAAAAGTTTACGTTTATCTCAGCGTATGCAGCCTGTGGTGCCTACTACGACATCCCAGCAGGTGAGATGCAACAAAACGAACGGTATCGAAACACCTTCATTGATTTATGCAAAGAGATTGAAGCCGTCGGTCAAGCGCTCAATTTAGAATTGGATATTGATGTCTTGGAAACAAACTTGCGTATTTTAGATTCGTTGACACCTGACACCACCGCATCAATGCAAAAGGATATGAAAGCAGGTAAAACCTGCGAAATGGATAGTCTCGTGTTTGAAACACTGAGATTAGCAAAGAGTTTACATATCCCTGCCCCCAACTATTCAAAGATATGTGAGCATTTTGGTTTTAAAGGGTAATGCTTTGGTTCTCTTTTGAGAGAATCTTTAGAAAATATTCCGTCAGGTTCACACTATATTTGATTGGAGTATCATTCCTCTCTAAACCCAAAGATTGTTCCTTTATTATCATTCAGTTCTATAAATCAAAAAATCTCCTGAAATCATCTGATTTCAGGGGATTTTCTGTTCGCTCATATCATTAACATAACTAAGTAATTTCTAACTCTGCTCTCATTTCATTAACGCAGAAACTCACTGCATCTCCATAAAATTTGTAATAATCTGTAGTAAGTACGACGCCAGTTTAAACAGAAATTGCTTAAGCAATTTAGATACAAACCATCAATTGGTTTCATAATTTCCGTGCCTTTTAAAGCACTCTCTGCTGTGATTATTCATGACCCCTATCGCTTCAAGATAAGAATACGTCGTTACACTGCCCATATATTTAAACCCGCGTTTCTTCATGTCTTTTGATACTTTATCCGAAAGCTCATTTGTGCTCTGAAGTTTATCAAAATCTCCATAGAGAACTTTATCCTCTGTAAACGACCATATATAATTCGAGAAAGAGCCAAATTCTGCTTGCACTCTTAAAAATGCCTTCGCATTTTCGATATTTGCTAGTATCTTCGCACGATTTCGCACAATATCTCGATTTTCTAAAAGTGAAATCACTTTTTCGTCATCATAATCCTTGATGATATTTGGATTGAAATTATCAAACGCTTTTCGAAAAGCCTCTCTCTTTTTCAAAATGATGAGCCACGAAAGTCCACCATGAAAGGATTCTAACAGAATCATTTCAAAAAGATATGCGTCATCATATGAGGCAACACCCCATTCATTGTCATGATATGCGATATACTCTGCATTGTTTTCTAAATTTGGCCATTTACAACGAATCATGTTTCTCTCCTATTCCGCTCTCTTTTTGGATGGTTGACCTAACGAAAATCGTATAATCCTTGCGCTCTGTAATTTATATTTAACCACTCTAGTCACTACTTATTTTTCGTTCGCATCGCTCGCTTCTCCCAGCATGTCGTTGTCATATTAAGACTAACCTAAGAGAAAGTGAATAACGGATGCGACTTACCTATTGTAAATCTTAGTTTTTATGAAAGCAACCTTAAATACTCGTTAACTTAAATTTTGATTGCTGATTAACATGTTTGTAAACGGCTACTCATTGGATAATTGAATCGATGGCAAACAGTAGGTGCTATCTTACTGAGACGCGATTCTGCTTCTTTTTACCTGAATCAAAAAGTATGCTATAATGCTCAATGACACTGAAACACAGAAAAGAGCTCGCTAGGCTCTCCATTCCTCTTTTCACGCTTAGAGGTTGAGTGTGCTTCTGCCACACAAAGCAAAACAACCTGCTCTCTCCACGTTTGCAGGATAATAACTTTCTTGAAATATACGCACTACCCTGTTTGATTTTTTACATAAACATCCCAGTGACATCAGTCTATTCAACGTAACAATGGGGGCTATATCATGAGCATAAATCTGAGAATCGCGCTTGAAGCGGATATGGATTTGATCAATCAAATATACCGAAGCATCGGGTTTAAGGAATCTGATTTTTCGAATGAGACCATTTTGATTGCTGAAGAGGGCGATACACTTGCTGGACTTGGCAGACTTCAGAAAATTGATGCCGAAAGCTTAGAAATGGGCGGAATATTTGTATTAGAAAGCCACAGAAATAAGGGCATCGCTGACATAATTGTATCTAAGCTCGTCGAATTGTCCTCGCCCACCCCTTCTGTATACTGCATCCCTTTTGCACATTTGGGTCATTTCTATGGGAAATTCGGATTTCATCCTGTCGAGGAAGACATGAGAGTGCCTCAAAAAGTGCTCAGCAAACACCAGTGGTGCAATGAGTTTTATGAGGATAAAACGCTGTTGCTGGTAAGAGATAATACGCCCTTGTGATAGAAGAATGTTTTGGAATTTCCCTCCCTAAATTGCAACCAGAGTATGGGATATCTCTTTATGTGTTCCATAGTATCGTAAGTTTGCAATGAAGTAAAACAGGAGATGTTTACGCTGACAAAGCCTCTCCACTTCAGTTTGAAAACTGAGGTGGAGAGGCTTTCTTTTATGTACCTTAGAAATTTCCCTCTGTTTGCGCAATGGGTTTATCTATTCAGTCTCTTCCATGCCTGTTTCTGCGACAACGACCACCGCCACAGCCTTTTCCGCGCTCATCGCAAATCTGATATTCGCCACCTTCAATCAGCAGTACTTTTCCATTCACCAAAGACTGTGCCACTTTGTTTCTTGCCTCATTGTACATTCCCTGGACAGTGGTGCGAGAGATATCCATTTGCGCTGCACAGCCTTCCTGTGTTAGTCCTTCTATATCAATGAGACGGATTGTTTCATATTCATCCACCGTCATCGTGACTATGTGATTCATATCCACCTGGGCATCCAGTGGACCAAAGCGGTTATTTTCTGGCAAACTGCAGACCTTTCGCCATTTTCTTGGTCTAGGAATAACGCTCCACCTCCTGTACTATCAAAAATAACCTGAGCGTCCTCAGGTTATTTTAACTATTTTATAAATTTTCTAGTTGCTTGTCAATAGTTTGCATTTGCTCTTTGAGCAATTCTTTTTGCGCCAAAAGCAAATCTTTTTGCGATTGTGTAGACGTCTCATTCACATCAAACTGTCTTGCAAACCCACGATTCAAACGCCCTTTAAATCCACGATCAAATCCACGACGCAAACCAAAACCTAAACCTACGCCCATACCAATCACCGCAACGTTTTTAGTGGTGTTAGCTCCAGTACAGAAGCCTCTTTGTCTTCCTGTCATTGCACCATCACCCATCGGTCCTGTTCCATCTCTTCTTGGCATGTCCTTCACCTCCTCATTTGTTTTTGACATATGTCGCTTTCAACATTCATTATACTCCATTTCGGTCATATGTCAATAACTATTTGAAGGATAGTTTTTATGATATACACAGCGTAGAATCTCTCTTATGGTTCGTTTTCATATATCAGCAGATTTTCATTTCTATCACAGACCGCCAAAAACACATCTTTGGGCGAGTGAACACCGTACTTTAAAAGCTCTGTTTTGAGCCATTCTCTATCAAAACCCATTTTTTTCAGGTTGCCCTCTTGTATACGCCCATCCATAATGACCTCGGTAAACAAAAGCTCTTGCTGCGGGTTCTCTTCCATATCCTCTGGTGTTGTGGGACGACGCGTGCTTTTTGGTAAGATGGAGAGCTTTCCATTGTATTCAAATAGCGCGGTCTCAATCGCGCCCAAATCAAAATACCCTTGCTCTCTGCACATAATCATAAATTCGCTGATATCCAATTTTGCTTTCTTCATATTGTTGCGATATAGTTTGCCACAATCCATGATGATCACAGGTTTGCCGTGGAGATATTGCCGCGTTCTTGGAAATTTGTTTGTCACAACATTGAGCAAACAGGTAATGACACCGTAAATCACCATTGCCACCAAAGGCTTCCACGGCGCTTCTAACTCTGTTGCCATCTCTGCTGCCATTGACCCAATTGTAATGCCTGAAATATACTCAAAAAAACTCAGTTGCGATATTTGCTTGTGTCCGATGCATTTTGCTATCAAAACCAGCGATATATACGAAACCGTGCACACGATACTGAGCGAAAGAACGTCCATCATTCACCACCACTTTTTTATCTAGTTTTTAACTTAATGCGAAAAATATACTGATAAAAATAAAAAGGCGCATCACTTTCAAGGCGCTTTCAAAACCATCTATTTGGTCATTTCGATTATCTTGATTCAAGGATAAAAACCGCTCTTTTGTTTTATTTACAACATAAATATCTTACAGAATATTGTATCCTATACATAGAAATCAATAGAACAACAAATCATATAGTTAAAGGAGTGCCGACTATGATTGAAAAACTATTTAACTTAACCCAAGGAAATCAGCACTGTATTGAGAAGCTTGTTTTGGATGAAAACGTTCATTACATTCATATGATATTCAACAAAGACCAAGGTCTGCCTGAACATCTTTCCAACTCCAATGTGTATATGACGGTGCTAAGAGGTCGCCTATCCATTGGGCTCAATGAGCAAGACATCCATGAATATGTGGCAGGGTCTCTTTTGAAGATTCCTGTTGACACTAAAATGAATGTAAAAAACCTGCATGAAGAACCGTTAGAACTCATTGTGGTCAAAGCGCCTGCACCATCCCTCTAAACGAAACCACACTCGGGTTGGGTTACTTCTTATTGAAATCTCTTCAGTTTCCTCTTCCCATAAAAAAACTCCTCCACCTGGGCAATGAGCCAAGGTGGAGGAGTTTTTTTTAATGTTCTGCTTCCATTGCATCTGCTTTGGTTTTGTGAACAGTTCCCTTAGGGTGCTCTGGTGGTGCATAGATGGAATATAGTTTGAGTGTTTTTTTTCCTGTGTTTTTGAGATTGTGCCAATACCCTGCTGGAATGAAAATGGCATCATCATCCTCAACATGTTTTGCATATCTCAAATCATCCTTACTCATTCCCATCCATACAGTTCCTTGCCCTTGTTCAATTCTGATAAACTGGTCTAAGTTCGGATGTTTCTCTAAGCCGATATCCTCACCTGCCTCAATACTCATCAAAGTCAGCTGCAAATGGTCTCCCGTCCACAAAGCTTTGCGAAAATTATCATTATCTTTTGTCGCCTTTTCAATATTGATGACAAACGGTTCAGCTCCATGGTCTTTATGCAAGTTGGTTTGTTTTTTCGCATTGTGATTTTGTTTTTTTCCAAACATTTTGACAGAATGCATCTCCCTTCTTTTTCTATCATTATATTCTAAAAATGTTTGAGCGTGTGTTTCTGTGACCATAAGAACAATGCGTGCACACACAGTAGAGATTGAAAAAAACAAAGAAAAGCCAGTGAAGAAGCAAAACTTCTCACTGGCTTTTTAAATACGATATCATGCTAACACGATCTTGTCAGCGATACGGCTCAAAAATGGGGCTTATTCGAACCAGCTGTCTACCAATTCACGGTTTTCAGCAACCCAATTTTGTGCGCCTTCTGCATCATCGTCATACTCTTCTAGCATGGAAATCAAAGCACCATATTGCGCTGTGTCCAAAGAGTAATTGTCCAAAAATGCATTGATTTCTGGGTGATCTTCTGCAAAACCTTGTCTTGTCAATACATTGATGGTTTCGTTTCCACCAAAGTTGCCGTTTGGATCGTCAAGGAATTTCAAATCAAATGCGCCGAACATCCAGTGTGGAGTCCAACCTGTTACAACAATCCATTCGCCTTCTTCATAAGCTGTTTTTAGGCTTGCAGTCATTGCTGCGTCACTGCTTGTAAGCAGTTGCATATCAGTAATGTTATAATCTGTTAGCGCAGCATTAGCAGCTGCTACAACGCCAGCACCTGCGTCAATGCCAACGATTTCGCCATTGAATTTATCTGCATTTGCATTCAACTCTTCAATGGAATCAATTTCAACGTATTGTGGAACAACAAGACCAATTCTAGCGCCTTCAAACATAGGGCCTAGGTCAACAACTTCATTCATAAGTTCTTCAGCATATGCTTTGTGTGTGCCTGGTAGCCATGCACAAGCCATCGCGTCAATGTCGCCTGTTGCAACACTTGACCATAGAATGCCAGCTTCCATTGCTACTAGCTCAACATCTACATCAAACTTTTCTTCTAACACAGCTTCTAGCATGTGTGAGTTTGCATTGGCACATGCCCATTGAACATAGCCAAGTTTGATGACGTCTTTGTCTGTCGCTTCACCTTCTGCTGGCGCATCTGTGCCACCACAACCAGTTAAAGCGAGTGCGAGCACCATCAAAGATGCCAACAATACAAAAATATTCTTTTTCATTTTTTCCTCCTAGTATAATTTTTATTTTTTAGGGGCTCTCCCCTGAGTTAACCTATCCAAAATAATGGCAATAACCACAACAGCCAATCCACCTTCAAAACTCATTCCAACTTTCAATGTTGAAACGCCTGTCAATACAATTGTGCCAAGTCCGCCTGCACCAATCATAGAAGCGATAACCACCATAGAAAGGGAAAGCATAATGCATTGGTTGATGCCTGCCATAATGGTTGGCATGGCAAGTGGCAACTGAATTTTGAAAAGCATTTGATGCCAAAGTGAACCATACGCTTCCCCTGCTTCGGTCAATTCTTCAGGAACTTGACGAATGCCAAGCTCTGTCAAACGAATGACGGGTGGCATAGAGAAGATGATGGTTGAAATGACTGCCGGAACTTCCCCGATTCGAAAGAACAAAACGGAAGGAATTAAGTATACAAAGGCAGGCATCGTTTGCATCAAGTCCAAAATAGGTCGCAAGACCGAGCTAACCGGTTTAAACTTGGCAGCGAGTATCCCCGTAGGAAGACCGAGCAAAAGTGCAATGGCTGTTGCCGCAACAATCAGCGACAAGGTTGACACGGTTGCGTCCCACATGCCCATAGCTTCGATAACGAAAATCCCTATGACACTAAAGATAGCAATTCCTTTGCCCACGCGCTTATACGCAATGAATGCAATGATAATCGCAAACACCCAATACGGCGGAAATCCCAAACAAAATTCAACGAGCTCTACAACAGACTCAATGATGGAGCGAAGAGCTGAGAAAAACACTTTCCATTCTACTCTTAGAAAATCTACCAGTGTTTCAAATGCTTCCCCAATCGGAATTCTAGGCATCTTCATCTCCCCTTCCTGTCATCAGTGCGCGTAAGATACTACCTTTAATGATGACTCCTAACAGTTTTTCATCTTCATTCACAACAGCCACAGGGACGGAAGATTGCAGTGTTAATTCAATGATGTCTTTGATTTTTGTGTCAGGAGCAACTCGATTTACTTCATCTGTTTTTAGAATGTTCTCAAGCGTGCTTTCTCCTGCCTCAATCGCTTCTTTGATTGCATCGATGGAAACGGTGCCAGTCAGTGTTCGTCCTTCACCCGTCACCAATAAATGTTCTAAACCATATTTCTTACATTCTGCAAAGGCAAATCTAGGTCCTTTGTGAATGCCAATGGTTGTCCAAGGTTTGACCATTATATCCGCCGCTGTCAATAAATCACTGCGATTGACCCCTTGTACAAATCGCTCTACGTACTCATCAGCTGGGTTTGACAAAATGTCTTCTGGTTTGCCGATTTGAATGACTTCGCCATCTTTCATGAGCATGATTTGATCTCCAAGCTTGAGTGCTTCGTCCAAATCGTGGGTGATAAAGATGATGGTCTTTTTCATCTTTTGTTGAAGTTCAATGAGCTCGTCTTGCATTTCAGTACGGATAAGTGGATCGAGCGCACTGAACGCTTCGTCCATCAGCAGAATTTCTGGGTCATTGGCCAAAGCTCTTGCGAGGCCCACACGCTGTTTCATACCACCAGACAGCTGATCTGGATAGCTTTCTTCATATCCTTCCAAGCCTACTAACTTGAGTGCTTCAAGTGCCTTTTCTCGACGCACTTTAGGTGGAACATTTTGAATCTCTAATCCATATTCCGTGTTGGATACAATCGTACGGTTTGGGAGTAGTGCAAAGTTTTGAAACACCATGCTCATGGATGTGCGGCGCACTTTGATTAGTTCTTGCTTTGTCATCTTGGTGAGATTTTTTCCATCAATGATGATATCTCCTGCCGTCGGTTCAATCAGACGGTTTAGACAGCGAATAACCGTAGACTTACCACTGCCAGAAAGCCCCATGATGACGAAAATTTCGCCTTCTTCCACTTCAAAGCTGACATCATTGACGCCAACAGTCATGCCTGTTTCTTTCAGAATCTCTTTTTTTGTTTTGCCTTCTCGGACTAATTTAACCCCTCGTTTAGGATGTGAGCCAAAAACTTTATATAAATTTTTGGCAACCAATTTACTCATACACAAGCCCTATCCTTTTTATTTTTTTCGCAAAATATCAATATCTAATTTCATACTGAACACCCTTTTGGGTTCAGCGTTAAATTTTCACATATCTTGTTATGATAGCAAATGATTCAAATTTTGTCAAATTACCACCGTATATTCCATTCGATTCTACCGATAACACTATATATAAGCTACATGATTGCCGATTGAATTCATTTTCTATTTAAAACATTGCTTTTTATTGCTTTTTCTATTTATGTTAACGCAAAAAAGTAGAACATCCTACAATTTATTGGTCAAAAAAGTTTCAAAACCTATATACAACGAGTTAGGCGTACAGTCTATTCTATATTATATATCAATCGAAACGTGTCATGTTTTGAAAGTACATTGTATCGAACCTTCCCTGTAGCATCAAAACTACTATAATAAATGAAAGCAAGGCATATCCATCGGTTGCTCTTTCTGGACAAACAAAAATCGCATACCCAGCAAAAGAACGAACATTTTGCTGGGTATGCGATTTATCATTTAATCATCACAAGAGCACGAGCCATCTTTATGTTTATATGCACATCCAGCACAGCCACCTGGCATAATGCCCTTTTTCTTGTCTTTTTTCATCTTTAAGACCGCCAAAGAAACAATGACAACAATGGCAATCACAACTATAATAGTTTCTTTCATTTCATGCCCTTTCTCCGTTAGTTAAGCTGTTTGTTTTTTAGAACCGCTCGCCATCAAATAGCCAATAAATGCACAAATGGCAATAACTACAATGAGACCTTGCATAAATGATTGCCCCAAAGCACCTGTTGTAATGAGTGTTCCCCCTTGGTAAACCAAGAATGCAAGAACATAGCCCATCGCCAATTGGAATCCAACAGCACCCCATGTCCATTTAGCAGAGTCAACTTCTGCTCTGATTGCCCCAATACAAGCAAAACATGGAGGTGTGAACAAGTTGAATACAAGGTATGCAAGTGCTGCGACACTACCAATAGCAAACGCTGACTCTACACCAGCTGATGCTCCTGTTTCGCCCATAAGTTCTAATGCATCTACGTCAATAAAGTTAGAAATACCAAATGTAACAGCAAGTGTGCCAACTACATTTTCTTTCGCGATAAAACCTGTCACAGCCGCTGCTGCAAATTGCCAAAGACCAAATCCCAGTGGCAAAAGTGCAATGGCAAATGGGTTTGCAATGGATGCAAGAATACTTTCTGATGCAACTTCAGTCACTGCAAAATCCCAAGTGAATGTTTGCATAATATGAATCACTGCGTTACAAACCAAAACAATGGTAGCCGCTTTGATCACAAAGGCTTTCCCACGAGATAGCATGGAAATGGTTGCTCTTTTGAAGCTTGGAAAACGATATTCTGGTAATTCAATAATAAAATAAGATTGAGAGGTATCGCCAGTGATTTTTCTAACAATCAGAGCAGAAATTATGATAACTACAATTGCTAGAAAATACATGGTTGTGCCGACCCAAGCCGCATCTCCAAAGAACACCCCTGCAAAGAGTGCAATGATGGGAAGTTTCGCCCCACATGGCATAAACGGGGTAAGCATTGCGGTTGTTCTTCTTTGTCTTTCATCTTTGATGGTTCTAGATGCCATAACACCAGGAATGCCACAAGCTGTGCCGATAACCATTGGAATGATACTACGACCAGACAAACCGATTTTTTTGAAATATCTGTCCATAACGACTGAAACACGCGCCATGTAACCACAATCTTCTAACAATGCCATGAGGAAGAACATGACCATGATGAGTGGCAAGAAGCCAACAACAGCGATGACACCGCCAATGATACCATCGACGAGCAGAGCTGATAAAATAGGGCTTGCTCCCTCAACCGAAGCTCCGACCCAACCTTGGAATCCTTCTAGTAATCCAACGAGCCAATCTGCAATGATGGGTCCTAGCCACGCTTGAGATACCCAAAAAATAGCCCAAATTGCGGCTGCGAAGATTGGTATGCCAATCACTCTATGTGCCACGATTCTGTCAATTTTGTCTTGTTTTGTTTGTTCATGTGAGCTGATGCTTCTTCTTTCTACTTCAGAAACAATTTTATCGACAAATGCATATCGCTTTTTATCCGCAGCTTTGAATTCTTTTTCATTTTCTGCTTCTTTTAAACCGTCAATTTTTGCTGCAATTTGCTTATGAGGCTTTTCCACGTGGCGAATACACTCCGCAATCAAAAGCTCTAAACCATTCTCAGATGACTTTGTTGCCGTTGTCGTCACTATTGGGCAGTTTAAATGTTGGCTCAAAGCCCCTGCGTGGATTGTGTTACCTTTTTTCTCAACCAAATCACTTTTATTGAGCGCTACTACTACTGGTATCCCCAATTCTAAAAGCTGAGTTGTAAAGAACAATGAACGACTCAGATTTGCGGAATCCACAATGTTAATAATAACATCTGGATTTTCATCAAAAATAAATTTTTTCGTGATATTCTCTTCACTGGTATATGGGTTCATTGAGTATGCGCCCGGCAAATCAACCGCCGTAATATCAACCCCACGTGGATTGTAAGCACTTTTAATTGTGCCTTCTTTTTTTTCAACGGTAACTCCAGGCCAGTTACCAACATGTTCAATTTTACCCGTAATCGCGTTAAACAGCGTGGTTTTACCGCTATTTGGGTTACCTGTTAATGCAATTTTCATGTCCATCCCCCAAACTTTTCTCTTACTATCTTCTTTGTTAAAAATATATTGCAAAATTCAGTATTGCTAACTCGCGGTTTAAAAAAATTCGCATATGCTAACTTATGTAGTAAAAAAAAGACACATCTTTTCTTGAACCTATATGAATATATCTTTAACAAAATTGTTATATGCTAACTTTTAAAATAAAAATATATACCCTGACTAGTTTTCGACCTGAATAGCTTTCGCCAATTGCTCATCGATACTATATCGAGCATCTTTTACATTAATAATGAAATTGGAACCCAGCTTAGATATAATTGTCACACCTTGTCCTGGATAACAGCCCAAAGAAAAAAGAAACTCAATCATACTGTCATCACCTGTCAGAATTTCTACAACAGTATATCTTGTATTTGTTTTTCCTTTAGATAAAGAAATCATTTTTTTCCTCCGAAAATTAACATAAAGCAACTTTAACTGGCTCTATATTAGCATACACTAATTTTATTGTCAAACACTAATTTTATTTGCCAAATACTTACATTTTGTGTCGCAATCTTCTTTTTGACATAACAATATTACTGTAGACTTAAATATAGCTATATACTTGCAAAATGTATACAATATTTCACTACTCCACAGCTTGAATGTTCACGAATTGATGAATCTAAATTTTTCATCTCTGCAAATAAAGTGCCGAAAGAAGCTATACTTTCGGCACTTTATTCCGTTTCCCCATTACACTTTTCGTGTAAACTTGTCTAAGCCAACCATTCGTTTATTGTTTTTATCTGGGACGAGTTCCACGCTTTGCATCAGCGCATCGACATCTTTTCTGAGCATGATATCTTTGTCTACAATGCAAATTTGCAGCGCTTCGTTCTCGGTGAAAAAGTCATCCTTTGTTTTGTGGAACTCTTCTACAAAAGAAACCGGCAACTCACTTTGCCCACTGATGCTTAGATACTGTTCCATTAAGTTTTTACCCACATCAATCCCTGTGGTGTATGCAAGCACTGTGTTGTCTTCTGTATAAGCCACAAGGTATTTACTCCCCTTGGTGAGCACTTCAAAGCCTTTTCCAATCATGTCATGATTGGTCAGCAGCATGTCTAATATACTCATTGTGTATCTCCACCTTTGTCTTTGTCATCTAAGCCAGTATATCAAAACAGAAGCGAAAACAAAAGCTTCATTACAAAATCACAGCAAAACTGCATCCTCTACAAACGCACCTAAAAAAACAAAATGCTGAACTCAAATTAGATGAGTTCAGCATTTATCTTACTGTTCGATGAGACTGCCAAGTGGCACAACTTGTGTGCTTCTGGGCTGATTGAGCCTGTGAACACTTGCTGTATCACTGGTTTCACTGACTGATTCGATATACACATTCACTCCATTGTAGCATACATTTGCCATCACTGGAGACGATGCAATTTGTTTTGCACGCTTTCTGTCCATTGTGATTCCCCCTTTGTCTATCATAAAGGGTATTCTTTGTAGAAAGCATTGATCCTATACACTAATCGAACTAAACGCTCACATATGTTCTGTTTTCTATTGTCCCAACACGTTTTTTGCTTTATTAAAATCTTTTCGATGCACATAGATTTTATACTCTATCGTTCTGTTTGGTTGCATTCCAGAATCAAAATTACTCATATCGGTATTCATATAACCCATTTCCGCACTCATACTCGAACCTTGGGTGATATACTCAATTTTATCTTTTCTCAGCATATCTTGCGCTGTTTCGAGCGCACTTCTGTCATAGGTAATCATCACTGTCTTGCGATTAAAAAACCGAATCATATGCTTCCTCCCATCTGATTGTTTGCATGAAACTTAGATGCAATGATGTGCTGTTTTCAATATAATCAAAATGCCACACACGCTACCATTATATTTCTAAATTTCAAATATATTTCATGCTGTTTGCATTTTTTCATTCGTTTGCCCAAATTACTTATTGCACCCTTATATAATGCCAGTTACGCATAGTATCTATCTTTTGCTACGAAATGATACTTCCTCCTCTTTTCTTTACTTAAATGTAACATTATGGTAGTATCATTAGCGAGGTGAAACCATGTTAAAACAAAATTTGCGCAAAACGCATTGGGCTATCAATTTAACCTACGTTCTCTTGGGTGTTCCGTTGATCTTCTATCCATTTGTATTTATCGCAAATGTCATGCAACTTGCTGCTATCGAGCGTATCCTTGCAAACTCCTCTGTCTGGGAGGCTATCTTTATGCTTCTCTTTTTAGCGCTTACCACCATCTACCCCATTGTTTGGAGTGGCGCAGGTATTATGATTTATCGCAAAAAGAAACCCGATTGGATATTGGGTATGCTCTTTTATGCTTTCATCGTTTTCAGTATAGTATATATCGTTTTTTCAATATACGATAAATGAAAGAATCAAAGATTTCCTCAAAAAGCTAGGAAAAGACTTACCTATTGTATCTTCTCGTGGAATAAAAATCCAAAG
The DNA here is from genome assembly GCA_030625685.1 of Oscillospiraceae bacterium. Taxonomy (GTDB): domain Bacteria; phylum Bacillota; class Clostridia; order Oscillospirales; family Oscillospiraceae; genus Evtepia. The sequence continues at coordinate 18,258 of DAOUQJ010000014.1, read as the reverse complement.
GAAGCACATTCCCCGTCATTTTACACAAATTTTACATGTAAATTTCTATCGACAATTTTCTACAATTGAATTCAAATTCTAGAAAAATATGCTATAATACCCAAGGACTGCGCCGAAATGGCGCTTTTCTTTATCTTAATATACCATTTGCTAAACTAGCGAATCCTATGTATTCGCTAGTTTTTCTGTCCAAAACTTTCTCTATGAAAAAGTGCGTTGGATAGAACGGCAAATAATCTCTGCGGGAAAAGAGGTGCGTATGCAGTAGAACGCTACTGCTTGGATGAATCGAAAATACTCTACGCAAAACGAGGTGCGTATGCAGTAAGTGTTACTGCAAAACAACAGATTCTTCCTCACTGATACGTGAAACAAAACAAAAACTATAACAGAAAGAAGATGTACAAACATGAGTAATCACTCATCACTCGCAAAAGCAAAACCTAATAAGGCCTTTCTCATCTTATTATTGGTCATATTCATTGGCATGGCAGTGGTCTTGCTACCTAACTTAAATGAAGGTCTTGCCCATGAAATGACGGCACTGGAAACACACCAAGTGGACATGACCCAAGCTGATGATGAATTCCACACCATTTATGAAACACTCAAATATAACCGCTCGATTCACATTCTTGCCATGCTTCTCGCTGGTTTCGGCTTTCTCATGGTCACAGTTAGAAAACACGGCTTTACCTCAGTCACGGCAACATTCCTCATGGTCAGTCTTGCCATTCCGCTTTATATGCTCATCAAAACATTCATTGGTGAAGAATTCAACATTTTGAGTGTAGATGCTTTATTATTTGCCGAATTTGCCGCCGCCAGCTTGCTGATTGCCATTGGCGCTCCGCTCGGCAGACTCAAAATGGATCAATACCTGCTCATGGGTATCTTGTTCCTACCAATCTATGTTTTCAACGAATGGCTTCTTTTAGAAAGTGGCTATTTCCACGGTTTCTTAGACACTGGTGGCTCCATTGCCATCCATGCCTTTGGCGCTTACTTTGGTTTGGGTGTGGTTGCCAATACCCTTTCTAAATTCCAAAATGACCCTACCTGCGAAAGCGACGACACAAGCAGCCGCTTTAGTTTGCTTGGTAGTATGATTTTGTGGCTATTCTGGCCATCTTTCACCAGTGCCATTGTTGCGCCTGACCGCGTGATGCTCACTGCGATGAACACCATCTTTGCTCTTTGTGGTGCAACGCTTGCAACCTATGTGTTCTCAAAACTCATTCGTGGTAAAATCGACGTAGAAGACATCGCAAACGCAGCGCTTGCTGGTGGTGTTGCCATTGGCTCTACTTGTGATGTGACCACACCTGGTTATGCACTTTTGATTGGTCTTGCTGCTGGTGCTTTGAGCGTAATCGGCTATGCGATTATCGCACCAAAACTACAAAAACTCATCAAAGGCACTGACACTTGTGGCATTCACAACCTACACGGTATGCCAGGGCTATTGGGCGGTCTTGTTGCCATCTTCATCACAGGCAACACAGCGATTCAGCTTGGCGCAATTGTCACAACAATCGTAGTTGCCTTCGTCGGTGGTAAAATCACAGGTTCTATCATCAGTGTCATGGGCAAAAAACTTGTGCCATACAGTGACGAAGATGAATTTTTGATGGGTCACTAATCCAATTGCAAAAACCAAACCACATATCTCACGCAATTTCTTTCACCCGTACATGACATAAAGCAGCGCCAACTCATACGTAGTTGGCGCTGCTTTTTTCATCATATCTAAGCTAACGGAATAGAAACATCCTTCTTATCTTGCGCCACGCTCAAGTCCAACAGGTTCTAATGAAATTTTATCGCTGTAGATGAGCCTTGAAAGCCCAACATAAGCGGTATTCTTTTTGCCTGCACAAACACTACAATTACACTCTGATGTATAGTCATCTGGTTCATTATAGGTTGTGATGACACCTTCATAGTTACGCAGAATTACTTTGTTTTCTGCATTGGAAATGAGATAATTTGGCATCACTGGGATTTTTCCGCCTCCGCCTGGCGCATCCACCACAAAGGTAGGCACTGCAAAGCCTGAAGTATGTCCTCTGAGCCCTTCAATGACTTCAATGCCTTTGGCAACCGATGTTCTAAAATGCTTAATGCCCATCGAAAGGTCACACTGATAAATATAATATGGTCGCACTCGAATATCTACAAGCTTTTGCATGAGCTCTTTCATTACATAAAGACAATCGTTCACACCGCGCAAGAGCACACTCTGGTTACCCAGCGGTATGCCTGCATTGGCAAGCATTTCACAAGCCTTCGTTGACTCTTTTGTAATTTCTTTCGGATGATTGAAATGGGTATTGAGCCAAATGGGATGATATTTTTGTAGCATGCCAACAAGCTCTGGGGTAATTCGCTGTGGCATCACGACTGGCACTCGACTACCGATGCGAATGATTTTTACATGCGGTATCGCTCTAAGCTTTTTGATGATGGATTCCAGCCGTGCATCCGAGAGCATCAAGGCATCTCCCCCGGATAACAGTACATCTCGAATCACGGGTGTATCTCTGATGTATTCGATGGCACGGTCAATTTGTTGCATCGGCAAAGAGGCATCGTCTTGCCCTGCAAATCTTCTTCTCGTACAGTGGCGACAATACATGGCACATTTGTCTGTCACCAATAATAGCACCCTATCTGGATAGCGATGCGTCAGCCCAGGTACCGGAGAATCTTCTTCCTCATGAAGCGGGTCTTCATAATCACAACTGGAATATTCGAGCTCTTGCGATGTTGGAATCGCTTGCTTTCTCACTGGGTCATTTGGATCTTTTTTATCAATAAGTGATAGATAATATGGTGTGATGGCCATGCGCAGACTTCCCAAACACTGCTCTATGCCTTGTTCTTCTTCTTTTGTCAGCTTGATATGTCGCTTCAATTCCTCAACGGTTTCAATGCGATTGCGCATTTGCCATGTCCAACTGTTCCAATCACGTTCATTCTTACTTTGACATTCATATGGGTTGATGGTTGCTAGATTACTCACAATAAACTCCTTACTCTTCTTCGGTCAATGCCTTGTACCAAACATTCATATCTTCAATTTGTCCGCCAATCTGGGTATTTTGCATGAGAGTACCTGCATAGGTGTACCCTGCTTTTGCAAATGTGTTATTCATTCCATAAGAATTGGAGCGCGCAATAGTATACGCCGTTTTGATGTGACGGCGTTTCATTTGCACTTCCATTTGATTGAGCAGTACACTTGCCAATTGATACCCACGATAGGCTTCATCCACGGCAAAGTCTGTCATTTCAACACATGCATCTTCGATTGACATTTCACATGACGAGAGAGCAACCAACTCGTCACCTTTCCAAACCCCAAAATAAACCACATCTTCTTCCATGGTTTTTTCAATATACTGAGGGTCGGCGATGGGGAAAGGATACGTTTTAAACACACGACTGTATATTTTTGACATTTGTTGGGCGTCAGTCTTTGTTGCCAATCTACACTGAAACCCTGTCGGTATACTGACAGGCTCTTGGTTCGTCTCTTTGGCCTTAGCCAAATACAACACTCGATTATTGAGTGTTTCATCCACTGGACAGCTTCTTTCACTTGTAAAATACTTACTCATGAATACACCGTCTTCTACTCCGCCAAAAAAGCCTGAAATGGTCGCCTCGGTGAGGTATCCTCTCTTAGAAAACTGCTGCGACAAGCGATCTGGAACCTTCGCAAATATCTTAGAATACTTATACTTGATTGCCATGTTCTCCACACAATCCACGATTTGTGGCATGTCCTCTTTTGCTAGGTGCATGAGATATATCCGATCGTTTTGCGGTCCATGCTGAATGGTTGAACCGGATATCTCTTCTATCTTGTCGTACATTGTTTCCTCCTTCATCTTCTCCAAAAAGTGACAACCTCAGTATAACACATTGGTTGTCACTTGTAAAGTTTTTTCCATATATTTGTAAACTCAAATGCTCCATCACCAAATTTTTGCGTTTCAGACGACAGAAAAAGATGCTCCCACCAGAGTAAAAAAAACGCCCCCTCGGTCTAATAAACCGAGGGGGAATGATTGCTACTTGGGTGCATCTTCACCTCAACAATAATAACAATTGCAGTAGCACACTACTCTACGCCGACATCCATTTTGAATCCCTGCAACTCCGTTGTTTCCGTTGCCATTACAACCGTTACAACCATTGCAACCATTACAGCCATTGCAACCATTACAGCCATTGCAGCCACAACCGTTGGAAACTCCTGCAACTCCACTGTTTCCGTTACAGCCATTGCAACCGTTGCAACCATTACAGCCACATGCATTAGGACAACCATTGTTACTCATAAACGCCGGCATAACTACAGCGTTGTTACCACAACCATTGCCGCAACCATTCTCACACATAGCACACCCTCCTTTCATCAGGATATGTATCCTACATGTGATGCGTCATAATGCATTCTATGTCGAAACCTTTCTGATGTGAAAAGTTGTTCTTACACGATATCCACCACACCTATCCATGGCGCAATCTAATCTTCAATATATTAAGCTAGCACTTCATGATGAAAATTACTTCACAGTTTGAGCACACAGGTATTTGGGCGTTTCTGCGCAGAAAGCATAGTTGCAAATTTCTCTGGGTTTTTACTTCAATTTAACAAAGCACACACAGAAACTTAACACAAAGCTAGTATCATAAAGTAAGTAAAACAAGCATCACCAAGGATACTCGAATGGAGTTTATCATCATGAATCATATTGAACTGTTGCACGCTGTCTTAGATGGCAAACACATTTCCACTGTATATCAGCCCATCGTTTCGTTGCAAAACGGCAGTGTATTTGCCTATGAAGCCTTAAGTCGCATTACCTTAGCTTCCTGTCCGTTTGGCATTGAAACTTTATTTGAGCTCTCTACCGATGCAAAACGATTGTGGGAACTCGAAAAGCTCTGTCGTACAAAGGCACTGGAACATGCGCTTCACAAACCCAAACACGCCAAACTCTTCATCAATGTGGATGCAGACGTGATGCAAGAATCTGACTTTCAAGCTGGCTTCACACGGCAAAAACTAGAAGAACACGGCATCCATTCCAAAGATATCATCATTGAAATCACAGAAAAAAACACGGTAACATCCATCGAAAGCTTTGCCAGTTCCATCGCACACTATCGTGCACAGGAGTTTCAAATCGCAGTAGATGACTATGGCACAGGCTACTCCAGTGTGAACCGTGTTTGCACCTTTTCCCCTGAATTTTTAAAGATAGATATGTCACTCGTGCGTAACATTAATAATGACCCAATGAAAAAATCGGCCGTGAGTTCTACCTTGCAATTTTGCAAGGAATGTGGCATTCAAAGCATTGCAGAAGGCATTGAAACCGCAGAGGAACTACGCACCATCATTTCTTTGGGCGTGGATTATGGACAGGGTTATTATTTTGCAAAACCCACCCCTTCTTTTTCCAAACTCAGTTGTAATACGGCACAAGAAATCGAGTCAATTTACCATGAAAAGCATTGCACTGACAGCGCCACCATTTTGGGCAGGGTGCAAACAATCAAACAATCCAATCAAGTGGTCAAAACTTCTGATATGGCACTGTCCATTTTTGAAACGATGAAGCGAGACTCCAACGTCACAGAGTTTTTTGCTATAGATGTTAACAAGCATGTGTGTGGGATACTGACTCGTGAATATATACTAGAGCGTTTCGGCGGTCAGTTCGGCTATAATTTGAGCCGCAAACTCACCGTGGAACAAATCATGCAACGCGACTTTTTGGCTGTGGATGCGAATGTCTCTATTGAAAAAGTTGCCACCACAGCAATGAATCGTCATGTTTCAAACATATATCATGCCATCGCAGTGACCAAACACGGCAAATTTATGGGTAGCATCACCGTCAAAGACCTTTTGATGTCTACCGTTGAGCTTCAAGTCAGACGTGCCTCTGATTCAAACCCACTCACTGGCTTACCAGGAAACACTGTAATACAAGAGCAAATTGCTTACACCTTCACACTAGACACGCCTTGGTCCATCATTTATCTAGATTTGGACAACTTCAAAGCATACAACGACGCATATGGTTTCACGAACGGAGATTTGATGATCAAAACGGTTGCCAGAGCCATGCAAGAGTCATGCAATGCCAACGATTTCATCGGACACGTTGGTGGCGATGACTTTGTCATCATCTCCCAATCCAACGATGTTTCTACCCTTTGTCACCGAATTTTATATACATTTCACGCCTCCACTCGCATGCTTTATCATCAAAGCGATTGGGACAATGGATACATCGTCGTGCATAACCGCTTTAGAGAACCACAGGAATTTCCCATTACCACCTTGTCGATCGCCGTCATCACCAGTGAGGCCTTGCAACACAAAACCATGGAGGAGTTTTCCATTCGAATCGCCAGCGCCAAAGAAACCTCGAAAAAACACAAAGGCGATTGTGTCAACATCGTCAGAGACAAACAATAAACCAGAAAGTCTCTCCCTTTCTGGTCTTCTATATACACCTCCTCTGTTTTGTCCTTTCAGAGGAGGTGCTTTGTTTTTTGACGCCATGCCTCAACTGTCTAAAAAAAAACAGCCAGAGAAATAATCTCTGGCTGTTTGCTTATTATTTTTTTACTTCTTGTGAAACTTCAATCAAATGAACCAACCAATGATGGTGCCTGAAAACATCAGAACGCCATTCCAGATGGCAATGCCAAACGCTGAAAAGACTAAATATTTTGGTATATTCATTTGAATGATGCCCGCTGGAAAGCCAATGAGCGTGCGCATAACTGGAATGAGTTTGGCAACAAAGACGGTTGTCCCTTCTCTGTGACGCATTTTTTCTTCAAATGCGGTCATACGTCTTTGAATTTTGGGATATTTCCCATAGATTTTATTCACAAAACGTATGCCACCATAGCGACCCACCAAATACAAAATCATGCTTCCAAGTAACCCCGCGAGAATGCTTAGACCAAACGCTGCAACAAATGAAATCTCTGCGACTTTCGCCCAAAGACCCACAGCTGGAAAAATCACGCCTGCAGGAAATCCTGGCAAATTCAAATACTCCATGAATACAACCAAAAACATAAACCAAAGACCATACTGATTAAGAAATGTTAAGATTTCTGCTTGTGTCATCCATTCCCTTTCCTTTCTTTTTTGCCTGTATGATGTGTGTGGGGACTTGTCCCCTTCAGTATATCAGAAAGTTCTCAAAAAGATGACTAATTTTTTTACTTTTTCAAAGAAAATTTTTTTCCATTCACAGATTATCTTCTCACCAGGAAAATACTAACATTTAAACGCATTTGAGATACAGATTTTCAACACTAGTGGCAAAGGCTTCCATCGAAAAACGTCTTGCGTATGCACTGGCACTTTGTCCCATCGCTTCATAAAGACTCATCTGAGAGATAAAACCATCGAGTTTTCGCACAAATTCTGCCTCGCTTCTATACATCCAGCCATTCTCACCTTCTACCACAATTTCTTTCAGGCACTCATCCTGTTTACATAATAGTGGAACACCAGATGCCAATGCTTCAATATAAGTGAGTCCCTGCGTTTCGCTATTAGAGGCGCTGACAAATAAATCTGCCATTTGATAGTATTGCACCACTACTTGGGGTGAGACCATACCAGTAAAACGAATTTGCTCGCCTTTTCCCCCTGCTCGTGCCATGGCTTCTAATTCTGCACGATGTGGTCCATCCCCTACAATGACCAAAGTTGCTTTTTCCGCCTGCGCTTTAGAAAACCCTGTAATGAGCTCATCTATGTTTTTTTCACGCGCTAATCTACTCACAGACACAATCACGCGGTTTCCCTCTGGAATGGACAACTCTTGACGTAGGTTCTGTATGTAGTTTTGTGGAACTGGCTCGGCAAAGCGAGACAGATGAATGCCTGTTGGTACAACATAAATGGGTGTTTTGACCTCATAACTTTTTAAAATATTTTTCACTTTTTCTGTTGGGGCAATCATACCACTGCTGCGATTGGCAATCCAATTCGAGAGTTTTGACACTGCCATTTTCCCCATTTTTACACTGGGTGAAAAATAGTGCGTGTAATCTTCATACACTGTGTGATAGGTGTGAATCAAAGGAATGGAGAGCTTTTTCGATATCCGTTTGGCTATAAGAAAGGTACTAATTTCACTTTGTGAATGTACGATGTCTGGTCCCCACGCGACAATATCATTGATATATTCTCGAGCGCCTTTCATTCGAATTTTTGCATTTGGATACACTCTGCTTGCATCCAGTGCGCCGATATAAGTGACATTGCCTTGACAGTAACTTGTCTTAGAGTCAGATAGTGTAATAATCTTGACTTGATGCCCATGCATCTCCAAGCCCTCTTTTAAACTCAAAATTGATGTCACAACGCCATTGACTGTTGGTATATAACAATCTGAAGTGATTAAAACTTTCACAAAAATCAAATCCTTTCATCGTTTCACAAAACTTGGGGAAACGATATCGCTTTGCGATTGGTGCACTTTTTTGATGCCTCTCAAAAAAATGCAACTTTGTTTATTAAAATCGTTTTAAACGAAACGTATGTAGTATTTCCCTACTTTCTGTTTTCATGATACTAAATAATTATTTACCTTTTATGGTGAAAATTTTAAGTCTTTTTTAAAAAATGCCTTTTGGAACATGTCCAAAAGGCATTTCATCTTTACTCGATGCACAACACTGACTCGTCTTCATCAAAAAGAGTCCCAAGACTTGCCTCATCGCTTAGCAAAAATTATTTATATAAAAAAAACAAAGTATGCTTTAGCAAATCACTGCTTATAGCATACTTTGAAACATTCATCTATCCCTGTGTGTTTTCTCACAGCTTGATGCATTACTTTTTGGTATCCAACTTGATGATGATGTCAAGCGCACCTCTAAGCGCTGTTGCTTCTTCTTCTGAAAATGGAGCCAAAAAGTGTGCATTCATTTCTTCAATAATACTTTCTACGTCTTCTTTGATGTCTAACGTTTTTGGCGTGACCGAAACCAATATCGCACGGCGATTGTTGGGGTCAATTCTACGGTCAATCAATCCATTTTTCTGCATCCGATCTAAAATGCCTGAAATGGATGAGGTTTCTAAATATAATAGCTCCCCAAGTTTCTTAGGGCTAAGTTCATCGTATTGCCACAAACAGCTGAGAACGCCATATTGCGCAGGCGTAATTTGATGCTTTGCCAGCTGTTTTGAGAGATACTGAAAGACTGCATTTTGGGATGCACTGAGCAAAAAATTGATACAATTGTTGATTTCCATATAAACACCTCGATATTTCTATTGACATTATACCACAATTCTGATAATATTCAAGCACAGAACATTTCGCATTGGGTATTATTTTTAACAAAAACTATTTTGAATATCAATATTTTGGAGGTAGTCTTATGAAATCATTTAAAGCAATCGTCGTTCGAGAAAACGATGGTGAAGTGAGTTATGCTGTAGAACAAATCACGGAGAACGAACTTTCCCCTGGAGAAGTGCTTATCAAAGTAGCCTACTCTTCTGTCAATTACAAAGATATGCTAGCAGTCAAACAAAATGGTGGTGTCATTCGCAATTATCCCATGATTCCCGGCATTGATTTAAGTGGCACAGTTGTCTCCTCTAGTGTACCAGCGTTCAAAGAAGGACAAGAGGTGCTCGTCACTGGGTTTGAAACCGGCATGTCGCACACTGGTGGCTTCTCAGAGTATGCTCGCATCCCATCCAACTGGATTGTGCCACTGCCAACTGGTCTCAGCCAAAAAGAAGCAATGGTCATTGGCACTGCAGGCTTTACAGCAGCGCTATCAATTATGAGACTGGAAAAAATGGGCATGAACCCAAAAAACAATCCTGAAATATTAGTCACCGGTGCTTCAGGTGGTGTTGGCAGCATTGCAGTGCAACTGCTCTCTAAAAGCGGATATACCAAAATAAACGCACTTGCCAGAGAAGAAAGCGAAAAGGAACATTTATTCTCCCTCGGGGCAACAAATGTCGTCTTAGCCAAAGATGTCATTCCAGAAAAACCAAAGGTATTGGGCGGACAAAAGTTCCACTACGTTTTAGATGTTGTAGGCGGCGCAGTCGCCTCTGGTCTCATTCCTCAAATCTACTACGGTGGAAGCATCAGCATGTGTGGAAATGCAGGTGGCATCGCGCTGAGCACAACCGTCATGCCATTTATTCTACGCGGTGTGAATGTCTTGGGCATTGATTCTGTGAATTTCCCAAGTGAAGAAAGAGAAGAAATCTGGACTCGTTTTGCAGGCGTTTGGCACATCATGGCGCAGTCTCTTGTCACGGAAGTCAGCTTAAACGAACTGCCTCAAACCTTTGAAAAAATGAAAACAGGATCACATGTTGGAAGACATATTGTAAAGATAGACTAATCTACTTTATCCGAAACATGGTCATATATTTTAGTGATTTTTGCAACTTTCTTCACTCTTTTTATTCGTTTTCATCTATCACCAATATTATCACAGAGCTTTCAATTTCTATGTTGCAAAGAAAGCCAAATGACCATTTTCCATATACTATACCCTTTCTCACACCTTTCCTCCAAAAAGATCCCCCCAACTGGTATCAGTTGGGGGGATCTTTTATTTGTTTCATATACAATGTATATACCCGTTCTAGGTAGCGTTTCTTATTGATCTTTTTCTTTCACAGCATCCTTGCCACTTTCAAAGGTGAGCACAATTTGAAAAATGCCTTCATCAAATGTTGCAGTTGCACTTCCACCCATTTTTTCCATGCTCTCGGCAACAATGGCAAGACCCAAGCCTGACGAAGTGTCTGTGCGCGCTTCATTGGACACATACATCCTATCAAAGAGAAACTCTGTTTTGCCCGTGAGGTCTTCTGCCACCTCGTTTTGCAGACGAAAAATGATTTTGTCCGCTTCTCGATGCAGCAATAGCGAAATGGCTGTCCCCTCTGTGGCATGTTTTCTAATGTTGTCAAAGAGATTGTCCATAATGCGATAGAGCCAATCGGTGTCTACTTTCACAAACGTTTCTTTTGTGTGGGTGTACACATTCACATCCAATTCCTGTGTTTCTATATATTGCAGCACAAAGGTATAAAGGTCAATGTTGATGGGATGATACGGCACGTCGCTGTTCGTTAGTTTCGCATAGGATAATAAGTCATTGAGTAGCCCCTGCAACTGCAAACTTTTTTGCTTGGCTTTCTCCAAAAACTCCTGCGCTTCTGTTTCGTCTTTATATTTTTTATCCGTGAGCATATTGAGGTAGCCAATGGTCGACGTGAGCGGTGTGCGCAAATCGTGTGAGATGTTTGTGATAAGGGTTCTTTGTTTGCGCTCGATTTGTGTTTCCTTTCGCATCATTTCTTGTAGCGACGCACTCATTTCATTGATGGTGGTTGCCAAATGCGTGAGTTCGTTGTTGCCTTTGACCGCAATGCGGTGATCTAAATTCCCCTGTGAGAGTGCCAACACTTCCCTGTCAATCTCTTCAATGTACTTAAACTGTTTACGAATGGTCCAAAGTGTAATTAAAATGAAGAGTAAGATAGAAACGATGACCGTAGTTCCCTCATAAATATCGGAAATGAGTTTATTGATTTGTGGATTGATGATGACAAACCCTGCCCCGTCTGCAAACTCCACAGGATAGATGTACATACTTTCAAAATACCAATCTTTCAATAAGTTAATGTCTTCATCTGGGTAAAACATACTCCCTGTGGCACTGACAAAATAGACTTCAAACGCCTTTCCCTCTATGGCTAATCCCTCATCTTTATCATCTTGTGTGAAGGGATTTCGCAGAAATTCCTCTCTGTATTCTTCAATGAGTTCACTTTCAATATCATAATCTTCCTCTTCAATATCCCAAAATGTCAGATTCTTTTCGGCAATTTCAGCTTTGAGCTCCTCCACAAGCGTATCATAATACAGTTTGTTCTCCCGTTCATTTGTTTCATACTGCCGAATTGCAATATACTCTAAGACAGAACTTGATGTATACCAAAAACCCAAACTAAGTGCACCTGCAAGCACCACACATAGAAGCACATGAATATATAGTTTTCTTGACAAGCGTTTAATCCACACGATACCCAACCCCCCACACTGTTTTGACTATCTGTGGTTTTTTTATGTTATCTTCAATTTTTTCACGCAGGCGTTTGATGTGCACAGACACTGTATTTTCTGCATTTAAAATGCTGTCTTCGCCCCATACATTCTCATAGATTTGTTCCAAACTGAACACTCTACCCCTGTGTGTGGCAAAAAGCTCTAAAATTCCAAATTCTGTTTTGGTGAGGGCCACCAATGCACCTTCTTTGGTCACCGTATGGGCATTTACATCAATGGTCACGGCGCCCAAGTCGATTTTTGCATTTGACTCGGTGCTATTTGTCACTGCTTTTTCATATTGGGTATATCTGCGCAGATTTGATTTTACCCTTGCCACGAGTTCCATGGGATTAAACGGCTTTGTGATATAGTCGTCTGCGCCAACGGTCAGCCCTGATATTTTATCCATATCCTCTGACTTGGCCGTCAAAAACAAAATAGGCATTTGATAGTGTTCTCGAATTTTACTGCACACCTCCATACCATCCATTTCTGGCATCATAATATCCAGTATGACAAGAGAAATGTCATCACTCATGAACGCTAGCGCCTGCTTGCCATCTTCAGCTTCTATGATTTCATAGTTTTCCCCAGTCAAATACACTTTGATGATTTGACGAATATCTTTGTCATCGTCTGCGACCAAAATTTTCATATGTTGCGCCCTCCCTTAAAGCCAAGCGACTTCTATAACTATCATCCTACGCAATGTGTTTACATAATTCAATAGCGAAAACCAAACTTTTTTCTTACAACTTTTTGACTTTTTATAAGTCTCCTTCTCATTCGGCTTGGCATGATTATAATACACCACACGTTTCATACCGGTTTTCCTTCATTTTTCTCTTTCAAAATTGGTGTTGTCGCTCTTAATTGCAAGTTTACATTTGTCATATTTTGTGGTATTTTGTATTAAGTGTATATCTGATTGTAAACTAGAAAGGGAGTTATGACGATGGGTTTAATGGGTAAACTTGGCGGCGCAATGATGCAAGGAGTTTTAGGAAACATGAGTGAAGTTTCCGTAGAAGATTTGACAAACGAATATGGTGCATATCTTATGGATGGTGAAACCATCGAATTGGGTTTTCAGCTTGTTCGCGATGTGGTCATTTTTACAGACAAACGTATTCTCGACTTTGATAAACAAGGGGCAACTGGCAAAAAAATGCGTGTGGATTCCATCAATCTAAGCACACTCATTCACATCTCTGCAGAAACTTCTGGTTTCGGACTGGACGACAGTGAAATCAATGTCTACTATATCGCTTCTCCTTTCATGAAAGCATCCAGTGGCGTTGCTGTGAGTGAAAAGAAATTTGAATTCCCTAAAAAATACGACATTCAGCCTTTGTATAAACAACTGCAAGAAATCGCTTACGAAAACCACGAAAGACTCAACAAATAAGAAGCAGGGAGCTCCCATAGCTTTTTCATTTGCGCTTTAATCTTACTTAACATTGTTTGGACTTGCCTTCGCTTGCTCGATGGCAAGTCCAATTATGTTTTATCGCACAGATTAACCAAAAAATGCTCTCACCCATCACGCGCTTTCACCTTTGGTTAACAATCCTGTCACCAGAATTTCAACATCTCATTCACACATTCTGTATAGAAAGGGACAAAACATGAACCAACATACAAACACCATCACATTTCGATACGCCACAAAACCCGACACGCCACTCATCTTGCATTTCATCAAAGAACTCGCCCAGTATGAAAACTTATTGCATGAAGTGGTGGCAACAGAAGACAACCTAAAAGAATGGATCTTTGACAAAGAAAAAGCAGAAGTCATTTTTCTCATGGAAGATGAAAAAGAAGTGGGGTTTGCTCTTTTCTTTCACAACTTTTCCACGTTTCTTGGACGTGCTGGCTTATACTTGGAAGATTTGTTTGTGTTGCCACAATACAGAGGAAAAGGTTATGGCAAATTGCTCTTATCAAAACTAGCGCAAATTGCTATAGAGCGAAACTGCGGACGACTCGAATGGTGGTGCCTAGATTGGAACAAACCGAGCATCGATTTCTATCTCTCCTTGGGCGCCCAAGCTATGGACGAGTGGACAACTTATCGCATTACGGGAAATACGTTGCAAACGCTCGCGTCAGAATCCCTCACCCATGCCAATTCACAAAGCTGAGGGCGCAACAAAGAAATGGCGCATATCCAAAGAACGCTTCCATCTCTCCCATTTTTTTGCGTGACTTTTTCAATCAGCCACCAAATAAGGCTTCTATTTTATGCGTAAGACCTCTCAACTTATACCAAGTACATTCACACAAAAAGCTCGCCATCTTTTTCACTTTTTCTCTATTTTTCTAACTTTTCTACTCAAAAAACAATACAAATAAGCAAAAGCTACATTTTTTTGAATGCTTACGCGAAAAATTTTTTCTGAATTTTTTCAATATTTCGCTTTCAATATATTTACTTTTTCTATATTTTATGGTAAATTATGGTCAGCCAGTGAGCTAAAACAATTGAAAGAGGTTACAACCATGACAAAAAAACTATCCATCCTTCTACTTAGTGTGCTTCTCATGACATCCTTCGCACTAGTTTCTTGCACTACTCCAGCAGAGCCAGAAGTAGATGAACAACAAACTGTACAAACTGATGACAACGATCAAAACCCAGCCGAAAATATGGAAGAACCAGACCTAACTGATGGTCCTGATACTGAAGCACCAGAAGACATCGGTGACACTGTAGAAAACACCATGGAAGACATAGCTGACGCAACAGATTTGAATCCGAATAACGCGGAGAATGCTGAATAATTTTCGGTAGATTCATTTTGAATTCTCAAATCAACCCAACAAATTGTGTAAAGCTTTCAGTATCGATGTAAGTGAAATCTCAGCTTTCTTTTACACTCAAAGAAACCCCTATTCACTCTCAAACATGCTGAGAATAAAACAAGAGCCAGAGGATTTAACCCTCTGGCTCTTGTTCTTATTCAGATATACAAAGCCGACGGTCATGAATCTGAACCGTCGGCTTTGCATTTCTTTGATAGGAGTTATAGACCACCGGCTAAAATTAGCCCCAAAACCACACCATAACCGGTTGAAATATATGGATTGGAGGTGATGGGACAGGTGCCCGTTGCACAGCCCACCTTTTTATAAAACAGGTAACCCAAACCTCCGCCAATCAATGCAAAACTGATAAATTTCAATGCAATCATCACGAAACCCTCCTATATAAAATCCTTTTGTTCTTGCCTAAAGTATAGCATGCACGCTTTTCCCGTTCTGTAACTAAGTTACACTAAAAAATATTTTTCTTCCATCAAATAAAAGTAAGCGAAACTGTGCTGTTCCTAATAAACTAAATCAATATGCAAAAGTAATCATACCTCATCAATTTCTTAATCATTTTGTTCCAGCATGGCTTTCAAAAAAGTTGCTCTAAAGATTTATCCTCAGTATTCAAATATTATTCCAAGGCTAATGATCTTCTACCGCTTCCGTCCATCTGATTCTCACTTGCTTTGTCAAAACTTTCATTTGTGTAGCTATGTAGTTTTATTTTGCTCTATCCTTTGTCTTCATATTCTGTTTATATCCATAAAAAAATCTTTGCTTGTTTTGAGCACTCAATCAGCCGTGTTAGAATTTATAGCGTTTTGGGCATAACCTATGGTCGCACTGCCCAAAGAATCAAAAATCAACTCTTCAAGAGAAATTTTTGATTCTGGGTCTTTCTCCGACTTGTAAATTGCATAATCCATGACTTCTTTGAGCATCTCTTCCGTCACATCAAATCCCATATTAATGAGTTTTTCCTTCAAGGCGCTTTGTCCTAGACCTTTTGAAAAATGTTTCCTCCAATGTTTGATTGGCAACTTTCCAAGCACAGCATCAAACACAACCATGCTTGCCCCTTGATTAAATGACTGCTCTGGCGTATATCCCGCAGCATTGGCATCATACATCGTCTCACCTGCTCCAGATGCATACCCCAGTATTGCCCCAAGGATTTTCGCTTTCGAACTGACGCCCAGATATGGCGCACCTGCCAATAACTCCATTGCTGTATTTGCCAGCCATCTATCAACGCCTTCCAACCCATCCACCGCTTCAATTGCCTTTTCATTTGCTATTTTCATATGTTTTTGACCGAACAGATTGGGGTCAACTGGTGTATTCGTGGTGTGTTCATGCAGTAGCGCCTGTGCAATTTCTACTTGAGCCGTCAAATCAGCAAGTGTTGTCTTGTAGCGTTCTTCGGCAAATTTCGTCCCATATCGGCTTTCCATATTGATAAAACCTATTAGCTTATCCCTGAGTTTATTATATCCCTTTTTATATGGATCGTCTTCTTCACGAAGCAAATCTGTTATGTTGTTTTTGACTGTTTGCTTTGTTGTTTCATATGCGGAAGGAATACTTCCCAGAATGCGATGCCCTACAGAACTTGCCCCCGCCTTCATCCTTTTCTGTTGCTTTGCCCAATCCTCTGGACTCATTGTCAAACCAACTGGTCCATTCAAACTCGGAGCACTATCCGTCACGTGTCCCAGATATTCTGTCGCCTTTCTTCGCTCCTTTTTTAGCTCCTCTGGACTCATGGGCAAACCTACGGGTCCATTCAAACTGGGAGCATTATCCGTTACGTGTCCGAGATATTCTGCCGCCTTTCTTCGCTCCTTTTCTAGCTCCTCTGGGCTCATGGGCAAACCTACGGGTCCATTCAAATGCGGAGAACTTTCCGTTACGCTATCGAGATATTCTTCCGCCTCTCTTCGCTCTTCTTCCATCTCCTCTGGGCTCATTGGTGAACCTACTGGTCCACTCAAATGCGGAGAGCTTTGCGTCACCTGTTCAAGTTGCTGTTCACGCAATCTTCGCTCACGTTCTCTTTCAGCTTTTCGCGCCTTCCTCGCTTCCTCTTGTTTCGCTTTTTCCTCATTCGTCTGAAAACTAGGCGGACCATCCAACGCGGGATGATAGGAAAGCATCGTAATTTTCGGTTGCTTTTTCTTTTTCACAACTTTGTTCTGTGCGACTGGTAATTGTCCATTGAGATAAGACTGCTCTACTGCAATGGAATTTTTTCTCCTTAGCATCGGAAGTCCTCCAAGTGGATAACGCAAATCATTTTTCATATAATCACCTCTTCATTTATATAAAAAAACAATCAGCTTGCCATAGCAAACTGCCTGTCTTTTTTTCTTTTTTGATGTCTGGGCATTTCGTTTCTCTTTATGATATTGCAAACGCGGGAACTATCTGCTCTTACATTATAAAAAGCGCTTCCCTCTTACTGATGCCAGTATTCTGCTTTTACTCTGCCAAATGTATCTTCCATCTACGCTTGCACCATTTAAGCGAGTTTCTCATATTGACCTGTGCTCTCGATGTGACGCGTCAGCTCATGCGTCAGCACATTTGTCACTGGGTTTGCACTGTCTAGCGCAATTGTTATCTTGCCGTCTTTGTACTTGCCACCTATGTTTTGACCCAAGGAGTTCACCGAATTAAATCCTTTATTTATCTAAGTTTCAAGTTACAAAAAAAGCGCGATGCTATCATAGCATCGCGCTTTTTTAATCAATATCACTCACTGTTTCGACATTGATTGTTCATTGTTCAATTACTCATTTTCAAGTTTTTGCTCAAACAGAATGAGTTTATACAAATACTCATACGCTTCCTCTTCATTGTCAAATTTCTTATTTAAAGCAAAATTTTGTCTTTCTCCTATCTCATAGACATAATGCAACCCATCTCTTTCATATATCCCAATGGTATATGGCCATTTGGAGAGTTCACCAACCTCAATAGTTGCAGTTTTTAAGTCTAATCTTCCTGAACTCAAATGCTGTTCAAATTCTTCTCTTTTCATAGTCTCACCTCTAATTTTCAATGATTAAACCAAGTGTTTTAAGCGTACGTCCTTTTAACGGCATTACGATTTGTTCTGCGCCACCTTTTAACAATACTGTACCATTTCTATCTTTCCATGGTGCAGCTATACCTGACAATCCATACGTTGCGTCAATATCACCCATTTCATTCTTGATTTCTTTAACAAATAACTCATAATCATCGATATATGCATCAAATTCATCTTGACTGATGG
>DAOUQJ010000033.1 GCA_030625685.1 Oscillospiraceae bacterium | reverse complement strand
AGCAAGCAAAGAAGGTATATGGTGTTAGGTACCGTGTTTATTGTGAAGAATTTAAGTATGAAGCAACGGATGTGTTTCCTGATAAATTAGAAATTGATGAGTTTGACGAGCAATCACTACATTGTCTGATTGTCCATAAGGCAACAGAAAGAGCAGCAGGCTGTGTGCGTTTAGTCACTGCGTGTAAGGACAAAGAAAAGGGTTTATTACCATTTGAAAAATTTTGTCAACAAAGTCTGGATACTGAATTGATAGATAGTTTCAAGCTACAAAGAGATACAGAATGTGAGATTTCGCGATTAGCTGTTGATGGAGCATTTAGGCGTAGACTAGGTGAAAAAGCTACACGGTTTGGTGAAGTCGACAGCGTGGATTGCACAAAACAAGAGTTGAGAACATTTTCATTGATTGCATTGTCATGTTTACTAGCTGCAACTGCCTTATCTGAGCTAACCCAGAAAACCAATGGCTTTGCCATGATGGAGCCTTTCCTTCCTCGCTTGCTTCAACGTTCTGGTATGTCCGTCGAAAGAGTTGGTGGCGATATGGATTATCATGGCATTAGAGCGCCTTATTTCTTTACAACTCAATCTATGCTAGATGATATGCGGCCTGACTTGAGAGTAATGTATGCCTGGGTACATGAACAGATCGAGATGGATTTTGGTGAGCATAAGTTTTTTAAGTTGTGCCAATAATTCTTATAAGTCGAATTAAAGCAAGACATGCTGGTTTTTCACCCTGACTCATGGCTTTCATTTTTTAAAAAATAACCGCACACTCTTCATAGGGCGCTTTGGGTTTGTTATTGAAGGAGAAGTGTGAAGGGGGACATTACCTTTAACGTGTTAAGCAAGCAGTCTTAAGCTTTTGCTCCTTACTCCATTGGCTAGGTAGAAACGATATTTATATTATTTTACAGAAGGAATATTTGACTCGTTCAATCCCCAGCAAATATAGCAAAAAACATTAAGATTTAGTGTTACATTCTGAAATTTAATAATTAGACCACCAAAATGCTGGGTGGGCCTATCAAATAACGAAGAAGTTGAATTCCAAAAATTGATCCGCCGGCACTCAACGGCACAAAGCATAGTCAAACGAGCTCAAATTGTTCTATTCGTAAATAGAAATAAACTCACCTATAAAGAAATTTCCAAACAGGTGAAAATGTGATGAAGCTCGTTGGACAAGGCTTTGAAGTGAAAGGATGTCGAACTCTGTAGAGCAACGATTATTGATGCACCTAAATCAGGTGTATCAATCGCATTTACCTAATTATTTGGGTTGGGGCACCACAGAGTTATGGGGCAGAACTGTAATATAATTCCAGAGCAGTTTTGTTACATTCTGCTCTGGATAGTTTCCAGCAATTAATGGTGCCATAGTCATTAAAAAAGGATCTTAATTTCTCTTGGTCCTTATTGTATTTGACTTTTATCGTATGTTATTTTTGGTTGTCTTACCGCTTTAGTTTCTCTTTCAAAATCTTGTTGACCTCACCAGGGTTAGCTTTTCCTTGCGAGGCTTTCATGGTTTGTCCGACAAAGAAACCGAATACT